>CACYXD010000014.1 GCA_902778255.1 uncultured Prevotellaceae bacterium | reverse complement strand
GCGGGAGGGCTGGTTGCGTCTGCGTCCCACTTCTACGCCTCTCGATGCAGCCACGTCGCCCACTTTCGTGGCAAGACGTCAGACTGAGCTACGTTTCAACGCCACCGCACTCATTGACGCATCCCATCTGGCAGAAGGCTCTCAGGCAGGAATCACGGCCTATGCAGCACCTCTGAACCATTATGATGTGATAATAGAACGAAAGGACGGAAAGCTTTTGGCTAAGTCAAATATCCGTGTGGGAGCACTCAGCCATGACGGCCAACCCGTTGAACTGAAAGACTCCCAGGCTTACATACGCATCAGTTCCGACAAGGACTATTACTACATGCAAGTTTCCGTCGATGGCAATTCATTCACCACACTCAGCAAGATGGACTACCGCTACCTATCCACCGAGGTGATTGGCGGGTTCACAGGTGTGATGCTCGGCTTGTTTGCCCAGGGTGATGATGGATATGCAGATTTTGATTGGTTTGAATATATAACAGAGTAAAGAAAAGAGCATCATGTTGATAAGGGGTTAATTGTTATCTACATGATGCTCTGTAGAATGTTTTTACGAGTTCCACGATTCCGCGTAACATTTGACTTGTGTGCCGTCCAAAAAAGAAAGAGAAAGGGGTAGATAAGTTTGAATATGGTGCAGTTTAGTTTATTCCCATATTAAATATCCATAACCTAAACTAAACCTTAATGCAAGAATGTGCAAAAATCTGCGTTAAAAAGTGTAAACGTGCAAAGAACTGGAAAATCGATTTTGCAGATGTTTGCATTTTCTTTTTTTTAATACTGCTCCTCGTGGTCGTAATGCGAGGGTATGTGGCGTATCAGTTTGTGGGCTGCGGCCTGGGCCATAGCCTCGTAGGCGCGCTCGCTGGGGTGCAGGTGGTCGCCACTGTCGAAGCCATCGGCAAAGGCCTTGGGATTGGTGGTGCTGCGCACGGCAGCATCAAAATCGATGCAACCATCGAAGATGGGCGATGTGCGCAACCACTCGTTAAACTCCTGTCGCATAGCGTCGCGTTTGTCGTTATAGGTACGCCAGCCGTAGATGGGCAGCAGCGTACCGCTCCACACCTTAAGCCCCATGGCCTTGGCGGGACGTACGTAGATATCCTCTACGCCGCGCTGCATCTCCTGCACAGTGGGCAGGTCGCTCCAGGGACGGAAGGGGTTAACATCCTGGCCAACAGGGTGGATGATATCATTGATGCCGTGCTGGATGATGACATCGGTAGCACCGGCCACACGCATCTCGATGGGGAATCGGGTGGCACCCTTCAAACCGTAAGCCTGATAGGTAATGCAATCGTACTGGCGCAGTATGCGCGTGCCACTGACGGCGCGACGGATAATGGCCACGTTGGTGCCAAAGGCCAGCTGGGCCAGGTAATCGGGCCACGACTGGGCGGTAATCGAATCGCCATAGCACACTACGGCATGGTTATCGGGCGATGTGAGCACGTCGATGGTATTGAGGAAGTAGAACCAATTGGTGTGGCGGGTAAGGTCGAGGGGCAGTTCGTCGGCCTCGGCAAAATCGCCATAGGCATAGAAGCCCTTCGACAGCGGACCGGTAATGAGCGTGCCGCTGTTCATCTGGGTGTAATCGGCCAGATACATGCTTACATCGATGGTATCGCCACGGTTTACGGCATAGCTGATGGCATCGCTCTCGGTCTCCTTTCCAGGCTGCAGCGTAACGCTGGTAGCGCCACCAAAGGTAATGGGTGTGTGACCCACAAACACCTTCGTGAGGGTTACAGGTTCGGTGCCTGTAAGATTGGAGAAGCGGAAACGCAAGGCGCTACCGGTAAACGGCATGCGTACGGGATAACGCAACGTAAGATTCTTGGCATACACGGCCTCGCGACGGTCGGTAATCGAGGTGGCGTTGCCCCAGCAGGCCACCCATTTTAATAAACCCATATCAGTCATTCTTCTTAAAGAATTGTAATCTTCGGTGCAAAAGTACGAAAAAATATGGAGAAATCAGTCTTTTTTCGTAACTTTGCACCCTGAAAAACGACGAAATTGTCAAAACAGCAACACAATGAATCGACTACTTACTACTATGACAATGATGGGCTTGGTGCTTGGAGCGTGGGCACAGGCCTTTGACAACCTGCCTGATCCTATCGAGGATGTGAACAAGGTTGTAGACAACACGCCCGACTCAATTGCCAAGGCATTGATGTCGCGACCCAAGCCGGGCTCTACACGTAAGGGCTCGCAGCCTGTTATGTTTCTTGTGGGGAACTCCACGATGCGTAATGGTACGTTGGGCAATGGCAACAACGGCCAGTGGGGCTGGGGATACTACTTCCCTAAGTATTTTGATGCAGAAAAGATTGCGGTAGAGAACCAGGCCCTTGGTGGCATGAGTACCCGCACATTCTATACAGACCTGTGGCCTGCTATCCGCACAGCCTTGAAACCTGGCGACTGGGTGGTGGTGTCGATAGGTCACAACGACAATGGCGAGTTCTTTGATGCCCGTCGTGCCCGTGCCGTGATTCCTGGAGTAGACATGGACACCTGCTACATTGGTTTCAACCAGCGCACGCAGAAGCAGGATACCGTCTATAGCTACGGACGCTACCTGCGCAAATATATCCGTGAGATTCGTGCGAAGGGTGCCAATCCCATCTTGATGTCGCTCACGCCTCGCAATGCCTACGACGAGAAGACGGGCAAGATAGTGCGCAAGCCCCAGACCGAGTGGGCTGCATACGTCGCTGCCACCGAGGGCGTGCCCTTCATCGACCTCAACGAACTCTCGGGCAAGAAGCTCGACAGCTTCAGTCACTGGAAGGTGGACTACCACTTCCTGGGCGATAAGATTCATACCTCGAAGTTTGGTGCCGAGATGAACGCTGAGAGTGCCGCGATGGGTATCTTCAATAGTCATGACTCAAAGTTAAAACCCCTCAAAGCCATGATGGCGGTCGATATTCCGTTTAAATATATCACCACGAATGGTAAGCCCCGAGTATTCTTTACTGGCGACTCTACCGTGAAGAACGCCGACAAGGAGGATGATGGCATGTGGGGCTGGGCCTCGCAGGCTTCTACCGTGTTCGACGAGAGTAAGATTGCGCTCGTGAATGCAGCCCGTGCTGGTCGCAGCACTCGCAGCTTTATCCGTGAGGGCTTGTGGGACAAGGTGTATAACTCGCTGCAGCCTGGTGACTTCGTAACGATTCAGTTCGGGCACAACGATATCTGTCCGATCACGGATGCGAAGGCACGTGGCGTGATTGCTTCTGCTAAGGACACCATGCATGTCTATAAGCTGGATAACGGTACCTATGAAGTGGTCTATAGCTTCGGCTGGTATCTGAAGAAGATGATTGACGACTGTCGTGAGAAGGGTGCTACGCCTATCCTCGTGTCGCTGACCCCACGTAATGAGTGGCCTGGCGGCAAGGTGGAACGTCGTGACGGCTCGTATGGCAAATGGTATCGTGAGGTAGTAGAAGAGACGGGTGTCGAGTTTGTTGACCTACACAACATCAGCGCCGACTTCCTTGATAAGAAGTTTGCCAAGAAGCGCCTCTCTGATGATAAAGAGAAGGCCAAGGCTGAAGTGGCTGCCATCAAAGAGAAGGCTGGTGCTAAGTATTTCAAGAAAGACCATACACATACCTCTAAATTGGGTGCACAGATGAATGCCAAGAGCTTTGCAGAGGGACTGAAGAGGAACGGAAGCGAGCTGGCAAAATATCTGAAGAAATAATGGTCAGTTTATAAATAAAGCAATGATTGACAGGGCGACAGTAGATAAAATCATAGACGCAGCACGTATCGTTGACGTGGTGGGAGAGTTCGTGACACTCAAGAAGAGTGGCGTGAACTACAAAGGCTTGTGCCCTTTCCACGACGACCGTAATCCGTCGTTCATGGTGTCGCCGTCAAAAAACATCTGTCATTGCTTTGTGTGCGGTAAGGGTGGTACGCCTGCCAACTTCCTGATGGAACATGAGCAGATTACCTATCCTGAGGCCCTGCGCTGGTTGGCTAAGAAATACAACATCGAGATCGTTGAGAAGGAGATGACCGACGAGGAGCGTGAGGCACAGAGCGAGCGCGAGTCGATGTTCATTGTCAACGAATGGGCGAAGGACTGGTTCCATGATATTCTGAAGAACGATCCTGATGGCATTGCCATTGGCAAACAGTATTTCCGCAGTCGTGGCATCCGTGATGATATCATAGAGAAGTTCCAGTTGGGCTATGCGCCTCAGAAGCGTGACGCTCTGGCTCAGGCCTCCAAGGCCAAGGGCTATAAGCCTGAGTTTCTGGTGAAGACGGGGCTGTGTTTCGAGAGGAAGTTAGAAGGAGATAATAAGGAGTTAGAAGGAGATAGAGGACAATTGATAGACCGCTATGCAGGTCGCGCCATCTTCCCTTGGTTCAATGTTAGCGGCAAGGTGGTGGCCTTTGGCGGACGTGTGTTGGACAGCAGGACGAAGGGCGTGGCACAGAAGTATGTCAACTCGCCCGACTCGGATATCTACCACAAGGAGCGCGAGCTCTATGGCATCTATCAGGCCAAGAAGGCCATTGTGAAGGAAGACCGCGTGTTCATGGTGGAGGGCTATACCGACGTTATTGCCATGCATCAGGCAGGTATTGAGAACGTGGTGGCCAACAGTGGTACGGCACTATCAACCTACCAGATCCATATGCTGCACCGCTTCACCAATAATATCACGTTGCTCTATGACGGTGACGAGGCTGGTATCCATGCGGCTATGCGAGGCACGGATATGCTCTTGGAAGACGGTATGAACATCAAGGTGCTACTGCTGCCTGACGGTGACGACCCCGACTCGTTTGCCCGTAAGCACTCCACGGAAGAACTGAAGCGCTATATCGAGGAGAATCAGACCGACTTCATCACCTTCAAGAGCCGACTCACCGTTGAGAACGTCACAGACCCTGTGAAACGCTCTGAGGCTATTGGCGGTATTGTGAAGAGTATCTCCGTGATTCCCGATCAGATTCTTCGCTCCACCTATATCTCGGACTTTGCCCATCGTGTTAACATGAAGGAGCAGACCCTTATTGCCGAGATGAATAAGTATATTAGAGGTAGACTCAGCACCGACAGACTCACCCCCAGCCCCTCTCCGAGTGGAGAGGGGAGTGGTAACACTCAAGGGCAAAATGAGGGACAGACTCAAGGACAAGGTCTATCTACTCCCCTCCCTCTGCAGGGAGGGGCAGGGGGAGAGTCTCCTATCGAGGAACTGCTCATCCGTGAGGTGGTACGTCATGGCGAGGAGATCATCTTCAGCGATGTAGAGACCGACGACGGACAGAAGGTGTCGCTGTCGGTGTCGCAATATATTAACTATGACCTGTCGGCCGACGGTTTGCAGATGACGACTCCCCTGTACAGGCAGATTCTGGCTGAGGCTGTGGCCCATCAGGGGGAATCGGGATTCAAGGCTGAGACCTATTTTTGTGGTCATCCCGATATGCAGGTCAGTCAGTTGGCTACCCGTTTAGCCATCGACCGCCATCAGTTGGGTGGACGTTTTGAAATAGACAAAGACGAGGAGGATGAGGAGAAACGCCATCAGAACCTTGTTGACCGTGTGCGTCAGCGCGTGCTTCATTTGGTGATGGACTATCGTTTCGGTATTGTAGAACAAAAATTAAAAGATATTCAGCGTGAGTTGTTGCAAGTAGGCAGCGACCGTGAGCGCATGATGCAATTATTAAAAGAACATAAGGATACCAAAGAGCTTCGTGATATACTGGCCAAGCGCCTGGGTACCGAGCTTGTTGTCTAAAACGAATTATGTATTACATTCAGAAAAAATTAGAAGTGTCAGCCAGCCATCACTTGGTGCTGGACTATGAGAGCAAGTGTTCAAATCTGCATGGACATAACTGGGTTATTACCCTTTTCTGTCGTGCTAAGGAGTTAAACCAGAATGGTATGGTGGTCGATTTTACGGAGATTAAGCGTAAGATCAAGGGAAAACTGGACCATCAGAACCTGAACGACGTACTGCCTTTCAACCCTACGGCGGAGAATATCGCCCGCTGGTGTGTAGAGCAGATTCCTACCTGCTATCGGGCCGAGGTGCAGGAGAGTGAGGGCAACTTAGCTGCCTATGAAGAGGATTAACAATATCTTTTACTCGTTGCAAGGCGAGGGGCGTAACACAGGACGCGCAGCGGTGTTTATCCGTTTTGCGGGCTGTAACCTGCGTTGCTCGTTTTGTGATACCGAGTTCGAGTCTTATCGTGAGATGAGCAATGAGGAAATCTTGGCAGAGGTTGAGGCGCTCCGACCTCAGACTTCCGACCTCAGTCCTCTTCTAGTCTTGACAGGCGGCGAACCTACGTTGCAGGTGGATGAAACTTTCGTTGACTTCCTGCATCAGCATGGCTATGAGGTGGCGATGGAGAGCAACGGCACGCGTCCTGCTCCCAAGAACCTCGACTGGCTCACGGTGTCGCCGAAAGAAAGTGGACAGTGGAAAGTGGATGGTGGAAAGAGGGTACCTGATGAAATAAAAGTGGTGTTCGATGAGCATACAGCAGAAAACCTATCCTCTCTTCACACCCTTCACCCTTCGCCATTGCTCTATCTCCAGCCCTGCGATACGGGCGACCCAGAACGTAATAAGGCGATTACTCAGGCCTGCGTGGAGTATATCAAACAGCATCCTCAATGGCGACTCTCTTTACAGACACATAAGCTCATCGATATAGAGTGATATTAAACATTAAAGATTAAACATTAAATTCGCTTCGCTCAGGAGTGTAAAGATTAAAGAAAAATGTCTTGGCAGACCATCGTCATTATCATCTATCAGGTGATTGTCATCGCGGCTATCTTGCATGTGGTGATGGATAATCGTCAGCCTGCTAAGACGATGGCTTGGATTATGGTGATTTGGTTCCTGCCTGTGGCTGGCATCATCGCCTATATCTTCTTTGGTGTCAACACACGGCGTGAGCGGATGGTGAGTCAGCGCTCTTTGGATCAATTGACACGCCGTTCGATGTCTGGCTTCATCGAGCAAAGCGATTTACAATTGCCAGAGGGTAGCCGTCCTGTTATCGACCTTTTCGTAAACCAGAGCTTTTCACTTCCCTTTAATAATAATAAGGTGGAGATATTGACTGATGGCTATGAGTTCTTCCCTGCCTTATTGCATGATATAGCCTCCGCTCGCGACCATATCCACATTGATGTCTATATCTTTGAGGACGATGCGTTGGGACGACTCATTTCCGATGCTTTGATTGCCAAGGCTCGCGAGGGGGTAGAGGTGCGTGTGCTCTATGATGATGTGGGGTGTTGGAGCGTGAAGTCGCGTTTTTTTGAAAGGATGCGAATCGAGGGTATTGAGGTGGAACCCTTTATGCCTGTGCGCTATCCTACCTTTGCCCGTAAGATGAACTATCGTAACCATCGGAAATTGTTTATTGTCGATGGTAGAGTGGGCTATATCGGTGGCATGAATTTTGCCTTGCGATACGTGAAGGGGCGACATCAGCGTGGTTGGCGTGATACAATGCTGCGTATTGAGGGGAGTGGCGTCTATTCGTTACAGCGTGCTTTCTTGATAGACTGGTATTTCGTTGACCGTACTCAGTTGAGTGATAAAAAATATTATCCGAAGTTTGAGGACGAGCAAACGGTAGGCGGACTTCTGCAAACAGTAACATCAGCACCCTTGGCTCCTTATCCGGAGATTATGCAGGGCTATGTGCGTATCATCTTGTCGGCTAAGCGCTATGTGTATATCCAGTCACCGTATTTCCTGCCTACAGAGACGGTTTTCTTTGCTTTGAAGACTGCTGTGGCATCAGGTGTTGACGTTAGGGTGATGGTACCTCGTAAGACCGATGGCTGGTTTGTGGAGTGGGGGAGCCGCAGCTATTTGCGTGAGGCGCAGGAGGCGGGTATCCAGGTCTTGCTTTACGAGCCACGTTTCCTACATGCCAAGATGCTGGTGTGCGACAATGCTATCTGTACGTGCGGTTCCACGAATCTGGATTTCCGCTCGTTCCTGAATAACTTCGAGGCAAACACCTTTGTTTATGACGAAACGGTGGCTCTGCAGATGCAACACGTGTTCTTGCGTGACGCAGAGTTGTCAACACCTTTGGCCAGTTTGCCTAAACGCATTCGTCCACGCTTCTTCACTCGTCTGGGTGAGTCCGTGATGCGTTTGCTGTCGCCCTTGCTATAAGTTTGAATGATTATCTGAATAGCGAGAAATTCACGCTGCCGTAACTTCTGTGCTCCACGAAGTGTGGATGTTGTGAGAAGTCATGATCTTTGCCGTGCTCCAGAATAAAAAGTCCACCTTCCTTCAGTAGTTCCTTTCCAAATATAAGGTCGGGAATCGTAGGAATCTCTTTCAGTGCGTAGGGTGGGTCGGCAAAGATAAAGTCGAACTGCTGGTGGCAGCTCTTCATGAAACGGAAGACATCGGCACGAAGGGGGATGCAGGCTTGTGTGTCAAGTTTCTTCAGGCATTCGCAGATAAAACGGTGATGGTCTCTATCCATCTCAACACTAATCACTTGACTACAGCCTCTTGACAGCAGTTCCAGCGTGATGCTGCCTGTGCCAGAGAAAAGATCCAAAGCCGTAGCTTCTTCCAAGTCAACATACTGAATCAGTACGTTGAAGATGTTCTCCTTGGCGAAGTCAGTTGTTGGCCGCGCCTTGAATGAGCGTGGTATCTCGAAATGTCTCCCTTTATATTTCCCAGTAATAATTCTCATCTTCCCTTAATATACAGCGTTTGCAGATCGTAGGGCATCGACTTGATTCCTGTTACGGGATGGCGGTTGAAGTCGGCCGTGGGATTGATGACATAGGCGTTCTTCAAGAATCGTTTCAGTTCGTTGACCAACCATTCCTGTTCTGGAATGTCGCCAACGATATGCAGTTCGTCGTGTTCAGACTCCAGTTGCAACTGTTTCCAGACGTAGAGTAGGAAATAGAGGGAATCATGGGCACGACTGGCATCAAACGCATTACAGAACTTGAACCTGTTCTGCTGGAAACTGAATATCTCCAAGCGTTTCTCGTGGAAGTAACCAAACAGTTTGTTTCTATTACCAGTAAAGCTGCGCTGATGCAGATGACGCCATACGGCCGACATAGCCGTCACGATGCTGATGTCCTGAAAATGGTCGTCAATGACTAGTCGCAGATCCTTGTTCATACCAAACACAGCCACGCAGTTTAGGTCGGGCAATACGTTGTAATAGACGGCTAACTGCTCGTTGTTGGGGTATGCATGGAAATAGAGCGTCTCCATCTGTTCTTCGTTGAAAGTCTCTACCGGCACCATCAGTACATCAGAGTCAATCACAACCCTGACGCGTTTCTGTGGTGTCATCAGCAACTCGCTCGTCTTAAAAGCTTCTCGCAGGTTGGCAGCCATCGACACACCGCTTTTTACGACGTATGGTTCGAACATGACATCCGTTCCGTCGTTTGCAGGTTGCGAGAAAGACAGTGTGCCGCGTCCAATGCGGATGGTAAGGCGTTGCTTCGTATTACTTATTTCTGGCATCTGTTTTTCTAATTTTGCTGCAAAATTACAAAAATAATTCTTAATTCTTAATTCTTAATTCTTAATTTTTTTCTTACCTTTGCATATTATATGATTCAAGACGAGTTAGTTTATCAGATTGAGACCCGTTTCGGTCATGTGCCTACTGCCGAGCAACACCGCGCTTTGCAGACCTTTGCCGCGTTCATGACCGACCGTGACGAGCAGGTGGTGATGATACTGCGTGGATCGGCAGGTACTGGTAAGACAACGCTGGCTTCGGCTATTGTGCGTGGATTGCTCGCCCTGAAACAGAAATTGGTGCTCATGGCACCTACAGGCCGTGCTGCCAAGGTCTTTTCCAATTATTCCAGTCAGCCAGCATTCACTATTCATCGTCGTATTTATCGACAGAAGACAGCAGCAGACTTGACTGCTTTCAGTCTTGGCTTTAACGCTGCTCAGGATACGCTATTCATCGTTGATGAGGCTTCGATGATAGCCAATGGCGAGACACCTCTTCTCGACGATCTTGTCCGTTTCGTCTATAATTACAAGAACTGTCGTCTGTTGCTCATTGGCGATGGTGCCCAACTCCCGCCTGTTGGCGAGGAGGATAGTCCTGCGCTGATGGCTGGCGTGCTGCGCGGCTATGGCATGAAGGTCTATGAGGCAGATCTTAATGAGGTGTTGCGTCAGGCTGGGGATTCCGGGATACTTTACAACGCTACTGAGGTAAGATGTATGATGACTGAGGCAAGATGTGACTTGCCTAAGATCCGCTTTGACGGCTTCTCGGATATCATCAGTGTACCCGGTGACGAACTCATAGAAAGTCTGGCTACGAGTTTCAGTAGGGTAGGTATGGATGAGACGCTGGTGGTGACACGCTCGAATAAACGTGCGAATATCTATAATCAGGGCATTCGCAATACCGTGCTTGACCGTGAGGACGAACTCTGTCGTGGTGACCGTATCATGATAGTGAAGAATAACTATTACTGGGTGAAAGGTGAGGGCATAGAAGGTAGTATCACCTTTATCGCCAACGGCGATATCGCAGTGGTGCAGCGTGTCAGGAATGTACATGAGCTTTATGGCTTCCGCTTTGCCGAGGTTACAATGACTTTCCCAGATTATGATGATTATGAGCTCACGGCTATCACCATGCTCGATACCCTGACTACCGAGGCACCTGCACTTACCCGCGAACAGCAGGAGCAACTCTTCCAGAAAGTGATGGAAGACTATATGGATGTGCCCTATAAATCCGAGCGGCTGAAGAAACTCAAGGATGATAAATACTATAACGCCCTGCAAATCAAGTTCGCCTATGCCGCTACGTGCCATAAAGCGCAGGGTGGTCAGTGGGCGCATGTCTATATCGATCAAGGCTATATGACTGATGATATGCTCACTCCCGACTATTTTCATTGGCTTTATACCGCCCTGACGCGTGCCACGGAGAAGGTGTTCCTTGTCAACTGGCCGAAATCACAAATCCTTTATCAATAACGATGTTCGAAAAACATCACCGTGCAAAATAGCCAGTTGTCAGTTGTCAGTTGTCCCAAAAGCACGCATTTGCGACAACAGACAACAGACAACTGGTTATATATATATATCGTGGCAAAGGGGTTCAGTACTCCACAAGAGAACGAACTCTACTCCTTAAGTATTTCCTCTGGCTTACGGGCAAAGGTGGTAGCACCATGGGCTTCAAGAAAAGAACGGTCGCGAAAGCCCCATAGCACGCTGATGCAGGGGAGACCAGAATTGTGTGCAGTCTGCAGGTCAACATCGCTATCGCCTACATAGACGGCATCTTCTTTTTCTACATCCAGTTGGCGGAAGGCTTCCATCACGGTGTCGGGGGCAGGCTTCTTGCGGATGCCCTCGGCCTCGTGCTCGCCAATGGCCACTTCTACGGTGTCGGGGAAGAAATGGTGGCAGAGCTCACGGGTGGCAGCATAGAACTTATTGCTTACCACGGCAATGCGGCTCCCCCTGTGGTGCAGTTCGCCGAGTAGTTCGGGAATGCCATCGTAAGGGCGTGTGGTGTCGAGCGAATGGTGCATGTAATACTCGCGAAAGGTGTTGAAGACGGCTTCAAAGAGTGGGTTGCGGTCGCCGTCGGGCACGGCGCGCACCATGAGCAGCCGCACGCCATTGCCCACCATCTGGCGCACCTCGTCGCGCGTGTGCTCAGGCATGTGGTATTGTCTCAGGGCATAGTTCACGGCTGCTGCCAAGTCATCGAGGGTGTCGAGCAGGGTGCCGTCGAGATCGAAGATATAGGTGTTGTACTGTTTCATTGTATGTTGCAAAGATAATAGTTTTTTGTGTAATAGTGGCTTTTTTTACAGCAAGGGGTGGAGCATTTGGCTGTTTTTTTATTAATTTTGCATCCGGTAACTAAAAAACTCAATATGAAAAAACCTTTACTTTTATTATCTTTGATGCTTTTCGCGCTGTGGCAGGCATCGGCTTACAAGCAGGAGTCAATTAACATTACCGTCAACAACAAGCAAAGAAACATGGTGGTGTTTACGCCAAACTCGCTGCCTGCAAGTTCGCCCCTCTTCATCGTGACGCATGGCATGAACCAGAATCCAGAATATCAATACGGCTCGGATAAGCTGTATGAGATGATAGATACGGCCAAGTTTGTAGTGGCCTATTTGAGAAGCGACGGCAGCACGTGGGACACGGGCGGAACTAACGACCAGAATTTTGTGATCAAGACCATTGACGAGATGGCCACCCGCTTCGACATTGACAGAAACCGCGTCTATTGGTCGGGCTTCTCGATGGGGTCGATGCTGATTCACCATTGCATTGCCAATATGCAGGACAAGATTGCGGCCTTTGCTCCTACCAGCGGCATCCAGTTTTCGGAGTCGCCATGGAATAACTGCAAGAAACCGGTAAATCTGCTGGAGTGCATAGCCTACGATGACGATGTGTTTGGCTATGAGCAATATGGCATTCATGCCTATATCGAGAACTATGCCAAGCACGATAAGCATACTTCCTATTCGAAGACGGTATATAGACCTGGCTGGTATGACGGCGATCTGGAAAAATGGACGGGTGGACCGAATGGTGGTGAGGTGTGGCTCTTCTCCTACCACAATGGTGGCCACTGGCCCATGACTGATAACCGCAACCTGATCTGGAACTTCTGCAAGCGCTTCTCGCTGAATCAGCCTTCAGCAAAGATTACTGAGCCTGCCGGCGAGACGACATATCTCTATATGGCTCCGAAGGGTGAGGCTGTGTTTCCAAATATCACGGTGACAGGAACTGGCAAGGTGGTTGACGCCACGATGAAGAAGGTGGAAATATTTGACGGCACTACGCTGATTGCCTCGGGAGACACCGTGCCCCTGCAGGCTACGATAGAGGCTCCGAAAAGTGGTAAGCACAACTTGCTGGTAAGGGTGACCGACATCAAGGATAAGACAGGCGAGGGCTCGTGTCTGGTGAACTATGCGGCACCGGCAAGCGCCTACAGTCTGGCATCGCATTTCAAATCGGAAGGCGTGGTGCCGCAGGACTGGTACGTGGCATATGGCTCAGTGAAACGTGCGGGAGGTAGCAAGACATATACCGCCGGTCCGCGCATCCTGCGTTTTACAAATGCCAGCAAGGCCTTTGAATATGGTCTGCTCGTGCAGAATGGCAGTGGCAAAGCGAATGGCGGCTGGGCAAAATATGGTGACAAAGCAGCCCGCTCTACGATGACGCTGACAGCTGGACACTATGTTGTAAAATACAAGGTATGTAACTGGAATCAGCCTTCGTTTACGCCTGTAACAGTGGCCATAGAAACGGCCGACGGACAGGAAGTGGCTTCGCAGGTCTATACGCCAACGGTTAACATTGGTAAGGACGTGAGTAATAAGTTTACAGGCGTGGCGCAGCAGACTTTTGCGTTTGATATTCCTGAGACGGGCGAGTACCTGCTTGCTTTCTATGCCGCTGCCTCGAAGAATGCCGACTTTGTACTTGGATCGGTCACCATACAGGCGAAATCATTTGTCTCAACAGGCATTAAGGAAATTGATAATTCAAAATTGAAAATTGAAAATTATAGGAAAGATATCTACGATCTTCAGGGAAGGCGCGTGGAGAAAGAACAGATGCAACGTGGCCTTTATATCATTGACGGGCGTAAGGTCTTTGTAGAGTAGAGAAGATCGGGCACAGGATATGGACGTAGTAAGATTCCTAAAAGACTGGACGCTGCCTGTGTCGATGGGCATAGGAGCGGCGACCTATCTGGTGTTTAACTATGTGCCGCAGTTGGATGCTGCGGCCATGTTTTTTGCACCCATCATGGAGGCCATCTTGCCGCTGTTTATGTTCCTAGTGCTCTTCGTCACGTTCTGTAAAGTAGATTTCCACAAGATGCGCCCTGTGTGGTGGCATCTGTGGGTGAGCGTCTTCAACCTGCTCTTCGTAGGCATCGTCATGGTGGTGATATTGGGCATAGGACTGCAAGGCGATAAACTCATCCTGTTTGAGGCATTACTGATGTGTATCATCTCGCCATGCGCTACGGCGGCAGCTGTGGTTACGCAGAAACTTGGTGGTAACCTGGAGCAGATGACTACCTTCACGTTCCTTTCGAATTTCCTTACTGTATTGTTGGTACCAGTCTGCTTCCCGATGATTGAGAAGGGAGCAGATATCTCGTTCATGGCAGCTTTTTCAAAGATCCTGTATCAGGTGGTCATCCTGCTGGTGGTGCCTATGGGCTTGGCTTATATCGTCAAGCATTTCATGAAAGGGTTGCATGCAAGGATTATCGCTGTGAAGGATCTGTCATTTTATCTCTGGGGGTGCTCACTGATGATTGTCACGGGTACTACGGTGAAGAATATCATCCATGCCGAGGCATCCATTGTGCTGCTCTCGGCCATTGCTATGCTGGGCTTAGTGCTTTGTGTCATCCAATTTGCCGTGGGCCGCTTCATCGGCCATTATTTCAATCATACACAAGAGGCAGGTCAAGCTTTGGGACAGAAGAACACGGCCTTTGCCATCTGGCTGGGTATTACTTACCTAAACCCGTTATCCTCTGTAGGCCCTGGCTGCTATATCCTATGGCAGAATATTATTAATTCGTTTGAGATTTGGCAGGAGCGGAAGAAAGCAACTGCGTGATGAGTCGTGCTGCATTATCGGGGGCTTTTTCCTTGCCCAGCCGCTGCCATACTTCCTCGTAGCCTTCGAGCATCTGTTGACGTGCTGGCCCATCGAGAATCTTTTCCAGCTCGTTTTCTATGTTGGTAAGTGAGAAACTGTCGGCCACCAGTTCACGCACCACTTCGCGGTCGGCAATAAGGTTGACTAGCGAGATGTATTTCACCTTCAGTATTTTTTTGCGCAGCCAACCGATAAGCCTGGGTAGGGGCGTCTCGTAACATACCACCTGAGGCACATCAAACAGGGCGGTCTCAAGCGTTGCCGTGCCACTGGTAACCAGGGCGGCATGGGCTTTTGAGAGTAGTTCGTAGGTCTGGTTCTTCACCAAACGTACATTGGTGCCCTCAAGGAATTTCTTATAGTAGGCCTCGTCGATACTTGGTGCACCTGCCAGCACCAGTTCGTAGCCCTTCTCGAACTTCTGTGCAGCCCTGATCATCGTGGGCAGGTTGTCCTTAATCTCCTGTCTCCTGGAGCCTGCCAGCAACGCAATAATTGGCTTGTCTGACCACTCCCCTCCCTTTAGGGGTGGGTTGGGGGCGAGTCTCCACTCCTTCACCTCATCTGCCGTAGGATTTCCCACATAATGAATAGGGTAGTGGTGCTTCTTCTCGAAGAAATCGACCTCGAAAGGCAAGATGGAGAAGAGCTCATCTACATCGCGCTTGATATTCTTGATGCGATACTCCTTCCACGCCCAAATCTTGGGTGAGATGTAGTAAAAGACTTGGGGGGATGGGTGATGAGTGATGGGAGATGGGTGCTTATGCTGCTTGACGAACTTCGCAATATTCAGGTTGAAGCCTGGATAGTCCACCAGAATCACTACGTCTGGCTGCCATGTCATGATGTCCTGTTTGCACTGCTTCATATTCCTTAGAATAGTGGGCAGATGCAGGAGCACAGGTATGAACCCCATGTAGGCCAGTTCTTTGTAATGCTTTACGCGGGTGCCACCTTCGGCCAGCATCAGGTCGCCGCCGTAGAAACGGAATTCCGCTTCTGCGTCGTGCACCTTCAACGACCGCATTAGGCGCGATGCGTGTAGGTCTCCAGAGGCTTCGCCAGCTATGAGGTAATACTTCATGTGAGTTATAAGTTAAGAATTAAGAGTTAAGAATTCTCTTCCCATTCCTCTTTCTGGTTCATGAAAGCATAGGCGGTCAGGTCTATCTGGGTGGGGGTGATGGCTACATAGCCATTATCCAAGGCCCAGCGATCAGTATCGGTGGCCTCGGGCTCGTCATTGTGGTAATGGCCCACCATCCACCAATAGTCATATCCGCGTGGATGATGACACTGGATGGTCTCGTTCTGCCAAGAACCAAAGCCCATTCGACATACCTTCACACCCTTGAACTGCTGGGTTACAGGGAAATTCACGTTTAGGCAAATGCCCTTTGGTAGTCCCTCTTTTAATACCTTCTCCGTGAACTTACGCACGTAGGGGCGCAGAGGCTCGAAATCAGCATCCTCGTTATGGTCGCAAAGAGAATAGGCTACGCTGGGAATATATTTCAGACATCCCTCGAGTGTCACACCCATCGTGCCGCTGTAGTGGGCATTCACCGAGGCATTATCGCCGTGATTAATGCCACCGATAATCATATCTGGGCGGCGCGTACATATATTCTGTAGTGCCATTTTTACGCAGTCAACTGGCGCACCATTGCATGAATAGACAGACACGCCCTCGCGTTGCTCCCTGAGGGTCAGCGTAAGGGGTGTGGTTGCCGAGAATGCGCACGAGAACCCCGAACGGGCTGAGTCGGGGGCGCATACGATAATGTTGGCCATTTCTTCCAGCATAGTTATCAGCGAGCGGATGCCCTTTGCCTGATAGCCATCATCGTTGGAGATCAATATCAGTGGTTTCATTCTTTTCCTATAATTTCGTGCAAAGTTAGCGGAAAACGTGGAAATAACAAAATAAATGCAATAGAAAAGTAGAAACCCTGCCTATAAAGGCAGGGTTCTATTGTTTGTTTGGAATAAGTGTTTTTGTTTGTAAGTTATTATGCCTCAGCAGCCTCGGGTATTACTGAAACGATACTCTTGTTGAACTTACCCTTGTGGAAGTTCACTGTACCATCAACGAGGGCATAGAGCGTGTCATCTTTACCAATGGCAACGCCATTGCCGGGGTTGTGCTTAGTACCACGCTGGCGAACGATGATATTGCCGGCTACACACTTCTGGCCACCCCAGATTTTAACGCCAAGTCGCTGGGCTGCACTTTCGCGGCCGTTCTTAGAACTACCTACACCTTTCTTATGTGCCATAATGCTGTTCCTCCTTAAGCGATTACTTGTTTAACTTCTACCTGAGTGAACTGTTCACGATGACCGTTGCGCTTGCGAGAGTCCTTGCGACGCTTCATCTTGAAGACAATCACCTTGTCGCCCTTTACCAGCGGGTTCACTACTTCTACTACTACCTTTGCACCTTCTACGGTGGGTGCGCCAACCTTGACAGCGCCGTCGGCATCTACGAGCAGCACTTTGTCAAACTCAACAGTCTTGCCTGCTTCCACGTCCTTGATGTGGTGCACGAAGAGCTTCTTGCCCTGCTCGGCCTTGAACTGCTGACCCTGAATTTCTACAATTGCGTACATTTATTTTTGTTTGTAAATAGGGTTTTTTCCGTAAGGCGGTGCACGTCCGTACACACTTCACCCTGCCTCCGCGGACTCATTTCGGGGTGCAAAGGTACTAATTTTCTATTACATAGAACCTGTTGCACTAAACAGAATGCCGAACTTTTATGTTTTTTTAACTGCAACGAGGGTTCAAATACCTGCTTTTGCCAGTTCTTCGGCCATCTCTTGCTGCAACTCGCGGGCTTTGTTGGCTGCCACTTCTGCAAAATGATCGTCGTTAGAGGCATAGATGATGCCGCGGCTGGAGTTGACCAGCAGTCCGCAGTCCTTGTTCATGCCATACTTGCAGACCTCTTGCAGACTACCGCCCTGTGCACCAACGCCGGGCACGAGGAGAAAGTGGTTGGGAGCCACGCGGCGGATGTCTGAGAACATTTGGCCCTGAGTGGCACCTACAACATACATCATGTTTTCTGTATTGCCCCATTCCTGACTCTTTTTCAGCACCTTCTCAAACAGGCGCTCGCCCTGAGCATCCTCTGTGAGTTGGAAGTCATGAGAACCCTTGTTGCTGGTCAGTGCCAGCAGGATAACCCACTTGCCTTCATACTGCAGGAAGGGGGTTACGGAATCCTCGCCCATATAGGGAGCAACGGTCAAGGCGTCGATGTCGTACTCCTCAAAGAAGGTACGGGCGTACATTTGGCTGGTATTGCCAATATCACCACGCTTTGCATCGGCAATAATCAGGTGGTGTGGATGGTTTTCCTTGATATACTCGCAGGTCTTCACAAATGCTTCCATACCCTTCAAACCGTATGCCTCGTAGAAGGCAAGGTTGGGCTTATAGGCCACGCAGTAGGGGGCTGTGGCATCTATGATGGCCTTGTTAAACTCGAAAATAGGGTCGTGCAGATCGAAGACACACTGGGGCATCTTCTTGGGGTCGGTATCCAAACCTACGCAGAGAAACGAGCGCTTCTGCTTAATCTGCTGTATTAATTCTTGGCGTGTCATATTCTTGATGGTTGGTTGCGACTCAGTCGCAACATACTAAATTATAATTCATTTTCCTTCATTCGTTCTGCATTCTCGGCCACGGTAAGGGCATCAATCATAGCTTGGATATCGCCGCCCAAGAATCCCTGCAGGTCGTGGGTGGTATAGCCAATGCGATGGTCGGTAACGCGGCCTTGAGGGAAGTTATAGGTACGAATCTTTGCAGAACGATCGCCAGTAGATACTAGAGTTTTACGACGACTGGCAATGTCGTCCATGTATTTCTGGTGCTCTTTATCATATATAAAAGTGTACAGGCGCGAGAGAGCACGCTCCTTGTTCTTAGGCTGGTCGCGCGTCTCGGTACATTCGATAAGGATCTCTTCTGTCTCGCCTGTGTTAGGGTTCTTCCACATATAGCGCAGGCGTACGCCAGACTCCACCTTGTTCACGTTCTGGCCACCGGCACCAGAAGAACGGAAAGTATCCCATTTAATCTCGCCTTCGTTGATATGCACCTCAAACTTGTCGGCTTCAGGTAGAACAGCTACCGTAGCAGCAGAAGTGTGCATACGGCCCTGTGTTTCTGTGGCAGGCACGCGCTGAACGCGATGTACGCCACTCTCGTATTTCAGCGTGCCATAGACATCGGCACCGCTCACGGCGAAGTCAATCTCCTTGTAGCCACCAACAGCACCTTCGCTGACGCTGGTCACAGAAAGGCTCCACCCCTTGGAGTCACAGAAACTCTTGTACATCTTGAAAAGGTCGCCGGCAAAAAGGCAGGCTTCGTCGCCACCGGTTCCAGCGCGAATCTCCATCTGCACATTCTTAGCATCTTCGGGATCCTTCGGAATGAGGGCGATTTTGATTTCCTCTTCCAGTTGGGGCTGCAGAGCCTCGTTGGTGGCCAACTCCTCGCGAGCCATCTCTTTCATCTCTGGGTCATCTTCGTTGGCTAGGATGTCCTTGGCCTCCTTGATGCTGTTTAGACAGTTGATGTATCGTTTGCGTGCATCCATGATATCGCCAAGGTCCTTGTATTCCTTCGTCAGCTTCACGAAGCGGTTCTGGTCGGCTATCACAGAAGGGTCGGTGATGAGGGTCGATACTTCTTCAAATCGGCTCTCAAGTCCGTCAAGTTTCTGTAAAATGCTGTTTGATGTTTCTGCCATAAAAAGTTGTGAATCATTATTTTGGGTGCAAAAGTACAAAAAATAATCGACTTTAACGGCTTATAATAGAATTATTTTGCGTACATTTGCAGTCTGAAAGAGATGTGAAAATGCAAAAAGAAGATCTGAGAATAGTATTTATGGGTACTCCGGAGTTTGCCGTTGATACCTTGAAAGCACTTGTGGATAATGGTTACAACGTGGTAGCTGTAGTCACTCAGCCGGATAAACCCGTGGGACGTCACCAAAATGAACTTCAACCTTCTGAGGTGAAGAAGTTTGCCTTAGAGCATGGCCTGCCCGTGTTGCAACCCATGAAGATGAAAGACCCGGGATTCGTGGAAGCACTTCGCTCGTATCATGCAAACCTACAAGTTGTGGTGGCTTTCCGTATGCTGCCGGAGGTGGTATGGGCAATGCCTGAATATGGTACGTTTAATGTTCATGCGGCTTTGTTGCCTCAGTATCGCGGCGCTGCGCCGATCAACTGGGCTGTTATCAATGGCGAGACAGAAACGGGCGTGACGACTTTCTTCTTGGATCACGACATTGATACGGGTAGAATTATTGAACAGATGAAGTTCCCAGTGCCTGATGATGCTAACGTGGAATATGTGTATGACGGACTGATGCATCTGGGGGCGAAAATCTGTCTGAGCACACTTGAGAAGATTATCGCTGCCGACGGATATCCTGCTGCAATAGAGCAAGAAGGGTCATCTGATTTAAAACACGCGCCAAAGATTTTCAAGGAAACGTGTCAGATAGGGTGGGGGCAGCCTGCAAAGAAGGTCTATGATTTTGTACGTGGCCTGTCTCCTTATCCTGGTGCGTGGACAGTCTTGAAGGATGAAAAGGGAACGGAAACGGTGTTGAAGATATTCCGTACTACGAAGACTGATGAGACATCTGACGGCAGAGTAGGGACGCTGATGGCAGATAGAAAGCACCTGTATATTGCCTGTTCTGATGCATGGCTCCAGATTGATGAGCTCCAGTTGGCAGGAAAGAAGCGCATGGATGCCCAGGCGTTCCTGAATGGTATGAAAGAAATTGAAAAATATTCTGCTGTTTAATATAATATTCCGTAAGGCATTACGTTACATATAATGTAACAAATTTAAAATATGATGCCTATGCAAATATTTACTTACGAAGAAATGAATCCGAGTGAAAAGACGCTGAGGTTGATAAAAGAGATAGCTCATACCTATAGAGTTGTTAATCAGCAGATATTCTGTCTCAACTAGTAAAAAGAAAAGGAATCATGACTTTAGTTTCACCATCATTGTTGGCGGCCGATTTTCTCCATCTCGACCAAGATATCCAAATGATTAACCGCTCTGAGGCCGACTGGCTTCATTTAGATGTGATGGATGGGTCGTTCGTACCAAATATCTCGTTTGGCTTCCCTGTTCTTGAGGCAGTGTCAAAGGCCTGTAAGAAACCGCTTGACGTTCATTATATGATAGAGAAACCTGAACGCTATATTCAGCAGACAGCTAAACTGGGCGCGATGATGATGAACGTACACCAGGAGGCCTGTCTGCATCTGCATCGCACCATTCAGGAGATTCATCAGGCTGGTATGAAAGCGGGGGTGACGCTAAATCCTGCAACGCCCGTCTCTGTGCTTGAAGATGTTATCTGTGATGTGGATATGGTACTTTTGATGAGCGTTAATCCAGGATTTGGTGGACAGAAGTTTATAGAGAACACTATCCAGAAAGTGAAACGACTGCGTAAACTCATCAATGAATCGGGCAGTAGTGCGATGATTGAAGTTGATGGTGGTGTGCAGGGCGAGACGGCTCCACGTCTGGTCGAGGCAGGTGTTGATGTACTTGTCAGTGGTAGCTATGTTTTCAAGGCTGATAATCCTGAAGCGGTCATCAGTCAGCTACGGAACCTTTAGTATTCGCAGAGTGCCAGTTCAATCTGGTGTTCTTTTGCCATACGTCGCAGATTGATGAGTGCGTAACGCATTCGTCCCAGTGAGGTATTGATGCTCACGCCGGTAAGTTCGGCAATCTCCTTGAACGACAATTGCTGGTAGAAACGCATATATACCACTTCGCGCTGAGGGGTAGGCAGGGCGTCTACCATTTTCTTGATATCGAACAATACTTGCTCGTTGATCATTTCAGCTTCTTTGTAGGTGTCTGTAATTGACACGCTCTTCAGATTCTGTAAGTCGTTGTCCTCGTTTATCTCAATGATATGGTTAGCCTGTTGTTGACGATACCAATCCATAATGCAGTTATGGGCGATACGAGTGATCCAGAAGATGAACTTGCCTGAATCGGTGTATTGGCCCTTCTGCAAGCGTGTAATCACCTTGACAAAGGTTTCTTGGAAAATGTCATCGGCAACGGCATGATCGCGAACTACGAACATGATGTATGTAAACAATTTCGTCTGTGTGCGGCTGAGCAACTCGTCAAACGCAGAATTATTACCTTTTACATAGAGCAATGCCAACTCCTCGTCGGTCACTCCTTCAAAATTCTTCATATGTTAAGTATTGTTGTTATGAAGTAAATTTTGTTTCGATAGGCAATAATTTTGGTTTTTATGAGTTATTAAAAATGGTTTATCGGCTGCAAAAGTAAGTAAAAACTTCTTAATGGCCAAATTTTTTTCTTTTTTTTTGTGATAAAACCGATTATTTCTCATTTCTCATTCATTATTTTTCATTTAAAATTTGTACCTTTGCACCTGTTTTCCGTATGTATTGCGGAGTAGTGGTATATGAAGGACGATATATATATATTAGGTATAGAGTCTAGCTGTGACGATACGTCGGCCGCAGTGCTCAAAAACGGTGTGCTGTTGTCGAATGTAACAGCGTCTCAGGCTGTGCATGAGGCATACGGCGGCGTGGTGCCTGAGCTTGCCTCACGCGCTCATCAGCAGAATGTTGTTCCTGTTGTTGATCAGGCCATCAAACGTGGCGGTATTACTAAGGAACAGTTGACTGCCATTGCTTTTACGCGTGGCCCGGGCTTGATGGGCTCGCTGTTGGTGGGTGTCAGTTTCGCCAAAGGCTTTGCCCGTTCGCTAGGCATTCCCTTGATAGATGTGAATCATCTACAGGGGCATGTGATGGCGCATTTTATTGATGGTGGAGAGGGAGACTTTAATCCACCTCCTCTTCCTTTCCTCTGTCTGTTGGTGAGTGGAGGAAACTCGCAAATAGTGCTGGTACGTGCTTACAACGATATGGAGGTGCTAGGGCAGACAATTGATGATGCTGCCGGTGAAGCTATCGATAAGTGCTCGAAGGTGATGGGGCTGGGCTATCCAGGTGGACCTATTATTGACCGTCTTGCTCGTCAGGGAAATCCTAAAGCTTATCAGTTTTCAGAACCTCATATCCCTGGGCTAGACTACAGCTTCTCTGGTCTTAAGACGTCTTTTTTGTATAATCTTCGCAAGTGGGTTGAGGAAGACCCCGAATTCGTGGAACATCATAAGGAAGATTTGGCTGCATCCTTGGAGTGGACCATTGTGGATATCCTGATGAAGAAATTGCGCTTGGCCGTGAAACAGACAGGTATCAAACATGTAGCAGTGGCTGGTGGCGTCAGTGCTAATAATGGATTGCGTAATGCTTTTCAAGACCACGCACGTCGATATGGTTGGACAATCTATATTCCTAAGTTCAGCTATACAACCGATAACGCAGCCATGATAGGTATTGTAGGACATCTGAAATATCAGAACAGGGAATTTTGCCCGATAGATGCTCCTGCATTTTCTAAAGTAACATTCAAATAAATAGATATGGATTTCGAAGGAAGAATAATTAGTAGAGAGATAAGTCAGTTGCTTTGGGAGAGCGAGAAGACAGTGGCTACAGCTGAAAGCTGTACTGGTGGTCGTGTCGCTGAGGCAATTATTGCTGTGCCTGGTGCCTCAAAGTATTTTAAAGGCGGTATTATCTGCTATGTTAACGAGGTGAAAGAGAATCTGTTGGGCGTGTCACATGAATTGCTCGAAGAAAAGACGGCTGTATGTGAAGAGGTGGCAGTGGCTATGGTTAAAGGTGCATGTAAGGCCCTAAACACAGACTATGCAATTGCTGCTACAGGTATAGCAGGTCCAGGTGGCGGGTCAAAGGAAATCCCTGTGGGTACTATTTGGTTGGCTTGTGGGTCTGCCGATAAAGTGATGACCTGTAAGGTAGAGGAAGACCATGGGCGTGACATCAACTTGGCAATAGCAACCAATAAAGCCATTCAGATGTTTTGTGACTTTTTGAAGGCTGAAGAACCTGAGAACAGGGAAGGTGAGAGTTAAAAAACATTAAGAATGCACTATTTCTTAATTCTTGTTTCTCATTTCTCATTAAAAATATGTACCTTTGCACCCTGTTTGGAGTAAGTATCAAAAAAGGAACACAATTAAAGTAGATAGCAATGTCTAAAATTTGTCAGATTACAGGAAAGAAGGCACAGATTGGAAATAATGTGTCTCACTCAAAGCATCGCACAAAGCGCAGCTTTGACGTAAACCTGTTCAGCAAGAAGTTCTACTATGTAGAGGAGAACTGCTGGATTCAGTTGAAGATCAGTGCTGCTGGCCTTCGTATGATTAATAAAGTAGGTCTGGATGCCGCTTTGAAGCAGGCTGTTGCCAATGGCTTCGTGGATTGGAAGGACATTAAAGTAATAGGAGACTAATAGACCATGGCAAGCAAGAAAGCAAAAGGTAATCGCGTTCAGGTAATCCTGGAGTGCACCGAGATGAAGAATAGTGGTCTTCCCGGCACAAGCCGTTATATTACGACCAAGAATCGTAAGAATACTGCTGAGCGTCTGGAGTTGATGAAGTATAACCCCATCCTGAAGAAGATGACTCTTCACAAGGAGATTAAGTAATTGTAAGACAGAATGGCAAAGAAAACCGTTGCTACCCTCCATGAAGGTTCAAAGGATGGTCGCGCTTACTCTAAGGTTATCAAGATGGTAAAGAGCCCCAAAACAGGTGCTTACATCTTCGATGAGCAGATGGTTCCCAACGAAGCCGTTAAGGACTTCTTCAAGAACTAATCTTTTTTGAATATTTTTATTCTATATAATTAAGGCTGTTCGCATTTTGTGAACAGCCTTTTTTTTTGTTTTTCTATTCGGAGTAGATTTGTTCGTACTGCTTGGCTACTTTGATATAATTGTGGTGGCGATGGACGTACTCTATGCTTTGTTGTTTTGATTCGGGGATGCGCTCAGGGTGAAGGATGAGTTGTTCCAATTCCTTGTATACGCTCTCATACGTTGGTTGTACGTTGATGATAGGACGTAGCTCTTTCTCATTCAGTATCTCATAGTTCTCTGGTTCACCACCACCTATACAGATGATACCTTTCGACATAGCTAACAGAGGGTTCATCGAAGGGGTATAGCTGTAGAGTTGATCCAAGATAGCGTCACTGCCATCCATCAGTTTCTGGTATTCGTTAAAGGGAATCCCCTCGGCTTTAACGAGTTGCATCTTGTCAGGATGAGCACGTAAGACATCTTCGGCAGCACGTAGCATGATGTCTGTACCTTTATAGGCGCTGCGTCCTTTACTAATGCCGATGAAGATGGTGATGGGCGATGAGGGCTGGGTGATGGAAGATGTCGCCTTTGGCATCTTAATGGGTAGAGGAATGAAGTGGGTTTTCTCCTTGAAGTAGGGCTTGTAGCAGACGTAGTTTTCATAAAGTCCGGCAATAATCTGGTCACAGTCGGAGGCGATGTACTCATTCAGTTCTCCTTTCGCTGTGCCCAACCAGTCGCGCTGCTCCCTTAATGCAGGCTCGTCCGTACGCAGTTTGTCGCCAATATTAAAATCGCTGTAGCGCAATGGTTTCCTGTAGGTACATTCGTTTACCCAGTACCAGTCCATTCCCATAGCGCATAGCACCATTTTCTTGTTATGTTTCCTCAGGTATTTATATATAGGACGGATGCGCTCAGCTTTTAGTTCGAGGAACATCGGATTGATAAGCTGCACCACATCATAGCCTCGCCACTGGGGGAGTTGGGCATAGATCTTTGCAAGAAGTTTCAGTCCGCCAAACTTTCCTTGCTGCCTACTCAGGTCAATATCGCGCGGATAGTTCTTCCAGAAATCGCCATTTGAAGCTACGGTGACCTCATGTCCCAATGTGCGCAGACCCTCGGCCAGCGTGGCATGTACGTTACTGTATTCTCCAAGTAGCAGTATTCTCATCGTTCACGTTTTATTAATGGGAGTGTACGCATAAGAAAGGCCAATCCAATCTTTGTGTTGGTGAGTCGGCGGAACCATTTGTACTTGGTAGTATAATCCTTATCGGCCAGTGGGAACAGTCCTTTCTTTCGCAGCTCGTCCAACTGTCGGTCAAGGTAGTGCTTGTTGCGCGTCTCAACGATGACCTTGTAGATATAGTCCATCGTGAGCTGGTGAACGCGTCGAAGGAGCGCCATGCGGTCGCTACCAGGAATGACGGCAGCAAACTGATAGAGCCTGTAGATGATAGCCTTGAAGTCGTTGAGTCGCTTCACGGTGTTGCGCATGTCCTTGCTGGTGGTAATAGAGTCTTCGCGTGTTCTGTAGTAATAGGCCTCAGCATCCGTTAGCAGTACGGAGCCAGCACGAAGAATGAGCAGGGGTGTGAACTCTTCGTCCTCGTGATAGACATTTAGCGTGAAGCGCAGGTTGCCCAGAATGCTCTGCTTAAAGAGATAGCCACAAGCTGTAGCCTTGATATTATGATGGCGCAGCAGATAGCGACCCGTCATGAGTTTCTGGTCTGTATAGATCTTCTGGCTCTTTTCCTTCCTACTGAATTCAAACATCACCATATCAGGCTTCTGGAATCGGGCGATATCCAGACAATGCTCATATTGGTTGACTATCAATGCATCGTCGGCATCTATGAACTGTATATATTGGCCTGTGGCGTTCTGTAGCCCTCTGTTGCGAGCATTTCCCAGTCCGCCGTTTTTCTGTCGGATATAGATAATGTCGTCCAGATAGTCGCTGAGGACATTGAGTGGCGACAGTTTCGACCCATCGTCAACAATAATAATTTCCCGTTCAGTCTTCCTTAGTGACAATTGGAGGATACTGTCCAGACAATCACATAACATCTCCGTGGGAATGTTATAGACGGGAATGATGAAGCTTATGAACGGGTTCTCTTCCATTGATGTATTGTTTTGTTGATTTTACAAATGGCGTTGATACCAAATATATTCAGGACCAAAGCTTTCAGGCGCAGTTTCGCTGACAGTCCCTTCGCCAGCGGATTTATGCGTTGGAAGGGTAGGATAGGGGATTTGCCAGTGAGCTCGCAGACATCCATCTGGATATTGAGTACATGCATGTAATAGGAGGCATCGTTCCATTGACGCAGCACATCCAGATGCCCTCGAAGCAGACTTTCCAATTCAAGTCCTTGAGCCATGGCTGTGATGCCTTTCTCGTTTAGGGTATAATAATAAAGTCCCTCACTAGTGGTGCAGATATCCTTTGCTGCCTGCAGCAGTTTGGGGAAAGTGGCTACATCTTCAAACACCCTGCCTTCGGGAAAACGTATATGGTCAAAGAGACTTCTTTTGTATATCTTATTCCAAGCATAAGTATGGGTATATGCCTGAGTATTCAACCAGTAGGCCTGCTTGTTGGTGTAGGTGATGGGTGATGGGTGATAGGTGATGGGTGAAGGGTGACGAGAGACGGGAAATTCCACGATATCGTGCGTTTCTGCCAAAGGCATAATAGCCTGATAGGTGTTCTCTTTCAAATAATCGTCAGAATCAACAAACGTAATCAATTCGCCCGTAGCCTGTTCTATGCCTGTGTTTCGTGCAGCACTTAGTCCGCCGTTCTGCTTGTGAACAACGAGGATATGCATATTTTTTTTGCTCCATTCGTCACATTTTTCAGGACTCTTATCTTTTGAGCCGTCGTCCACCAGTATCACCTCGAAATCGTCAATGCCCTGATGGAGCACGCTCTCCACACATCTGTCGAGCGTGTCCTCTACATGATATACAGGTATGATGATACTCAGTTTCATAGCGCAAAGTTACGAATAAGTTTTTATGATGCCTCCTTTTTCTGCCTGTTTTTTAAACGATTGACGATAGCGCGCAAATTCATTCTCTTGTTCAGTTGCACGAGGCTGTAGATGAAACAGATGGTGGTAGTGGTGCTCATAACAGCATATTTCTCTACCGTAGAGGGAATCTGCGAACCTATTAGGCAGATAGTGGCCATCGTTGTGGTAACGATAATTAAGTTGATCGTTCTGCGTGTAAAGCGGAACCCATAGCGCCAAGGAATGAGTATCAGAGTGACCACGACCTCGACAACAGCCACGCATACAGCACCATAGCCCAATCCGTCGAGTCCGAAGAGATAGTAGGACAAACTCATAATACCGAATGTCTTGGCCGATCCCCATATCGTTTCCACCCAGAAAATAATAGCGTTGTCGCCTTTTGCGTAGATGATATAGTCGCGTGCGAAGCAGAGTCCTCTCAGCACGCTGGCGAAGCCTACGAAGCACACTACTCGTTCTATGACAAGAAACTCTTCTGTGAGCAGGATGCGGATGACCAGCGGTGCAGTCAGGATCAGCAACATAGCCAGTGGCGTGATGATCAGCATGATGATCTCAGTCTGCTGATTTACCAGTTGGAAAGCCTGTTGCATATTTGTTTTCACAAGACTGGACAGGTGGGGGAAATAGTCGGCAGCCATAGCCGTGAACACCAGCCCAGTATACTGACTGGCTATCACGTTGCAGGCTTGATAGAAACCTGCGTCCTCAGTACTTCCTATATTGTTGATAAAAGCAATCAGCGCAAATGTCGTTAGTGTGCCAATCAGCGAGCCCAACGTCAGGATAGAGCCGAATTTAATAATGCCGCGCCCCTGTGTCCACATTGTTTTCCAGGAGATGGGCTCTTTGGGTGCCTTCTGCTTATTACGAAAAGAGAGCAGGCGTATGACGATGAAGTAGATAAGGTTTCCCACAATCATTGCAGGCACGATACCCTCAATTCCCCAGACATAGTAGATGGGTACGCTGAGCAAAAGGCCGCACAGAGGTGGTACTGTAGAGCAGAATGCCAGCAGCTTATAGCGTCTCAGACCTTGCAATACCGCCATTTCGCCAGTTCCCAACACATTAAACAGCACGGCCAGACTGAGTAAGAGGAAATAGGGTATCTGAGACTGATTGCCAAACGAGGTACTCGACAGTACTGGTGACAGCGCTATCGTTGCCAGGAATCCGAGCAGCGAGGCCAGCATCACGATGCGCCTTACCAGTCGGATGGTGAAGGCCAGCACCTTCGGGTCGGCTTCATTGTTAGCCTGCGATACGGCGGGTATTGCCGAGATGTTCAGTCCCAATAGGGCAAACTGTTGTATGGTGTTGGCTGCCGACGTGAAGACAGAGGCAATGCCCATACCCGTAGAATGCAGAATATAGGCTACCAGCTTTCCGCGAATGATGTTGATGAGAACATTCAGCACTTGAGCACTGCCAAAGATGGCGGTGCTCGATGCTATTCTGCGGTATGCGCTGACTTTCTTCTCGTTCATCATGTCGGTTTAGAATTGTATGACCTTTAATGTCGTACCCCCAACGAGTGCTGCTGCGTATGGAAAACCGCTCTTCATCATGTGCGGCCCTTTCAGCAGATAAGCATCGCTGGCGCCCGCTATGACATAGGAGTCGAGGAATGTCCTCTCGTAATAGTCGTAATCGTGTACATCGTCATTGCCGATATGCGAGATGGTACCTGGCGTGGTGAAGATGTCGAAATGCTTTCTGGCTTCTTCAATGAATGTAGTGCTGTCTGAGCAGATCACCAGTCGCTCGTTGGGATGCTTAGCTTTGATTCCCTGCATTTGGGCGATGCAGCTATCAATCAGCTGTCTGCGCTCGGCTACTGGCAGTGGCTCGCTATAGACCTCCTCGTTGAAATCGTCCAGGCTGTTGCAGAAGCGGGCCGAGATGGTGATATAACTCCCGCCAATCTCCGTTTTTGTCTTGTCGATATGCTGTTGTAAACGTGTCGAAGGCTTGAACAGCTCCAGGAACGACTGCGCAAAGTCGTTGTCGTAGCAGAAGGCCGCGTTGGTATAGACGTGCACCTGTTTGTCCTTGCTGTTGCTGAGCGCTTGTCGTATCTGCTGTCTATGCGTCTGTCGCTCCTGTGACGAATCATATACGCTGCAGGCTATCAGGGGCTTTGCCTGCGCGAGACTGAAGGTGATAGCGTCATTACTGATAGTCCAGTCGTAAGTGTTGGGCACCAGATAGTCGGACAACAGGAACGGATGGGTGAAATGCAACTTGAAGCTGCGTCCTGTGGCCACACATTCCTGATAGGTGCTGACGGCTCCACGCAGACGATCCACTAAGCCGCCGCTTGGAGCGTTGCCGCAAAACATGCTGATGACGTATGGCTGATAGTCTTCTTTTGGCTCTCCTTGCTCATATAATGACTTTATCGCATCGCCTGTTTTCTGTTCCTCGCGCTTTCGGATATACTTGTCGGCATAGCCCTCAGGATTTCTTCGCTGCATCAGTTTCTCTTTGAGCAGCGAGGGCTTGTATTTTAGACAGAAAAGCGCAAGAATCAGGGGGAAATGCTTCAGGTTCAGGAATTGGATGCGCTCCGCAAGGGTAAGCACATTGGTGTCGAGCCGATGAAAGCCGTCAGCCAGATTCTTGTGAATCTCCGCGTCGGCATCAACCAGTTCATCATGGTGCTTTACAAAGAGCATCATCTTGTATCGCCAGTCGCAAAAGGCCCTGCGCGTCATCCTGCGGTATTCTTCACTCTCCTTGCCGAATTCCCGCTCCATGATGTCTAGCAGTTGCAAGGAGGTCTTCAGTGTATGAAAAACCTTTGGCGATACGTGTCCTGTTGTTGAAGACTTGTGGTTTTGGTAGTAGTAGCAGGCCTGTGAGAAGGCTGCTTTCTTAGCGTGAATCAAGTATAGACGCTCGTCCACTTCGTCAGAGTTCATCCAGATGGGCTCTTTCTTCTCTGGGTAACTAATATTTATCCATGCGCTGCGACGATACAGTCCGCCGTTACACCCGATGTTCCATTCTGGAGCAGTCTCCTTGACTAAGTCTCTGGAGACATAAACCTTTTTAGTATCGAAACCGGCCACGGGTAAGGACTGGAAGGTCTTTCCTGACTCTAAATCTACGAAATGCATCTGTGGATAAATAATGTCGGCATCTGTCTCCTCCTGTCGTTTCAACATCGTTTCCAAATAGTCGTCGCTGAGCAAGTCATCAATGTCGAGCGGCAGTACGAATGCCCCCTTCGACTCATATACGGCATGATCCCTAGGCTGCTTGGCTGTCCCGCTGTTCTTCTGTTGGAAAAAGCGTATGCGTTGGTCTTTTGTGGCAAGGCTTTTCAAGTGCTCGGCTGTGTTGTCAGTAGAGCCATCGTCCACCACAACCCATTCCCAATCCGTATAACTTTGCCTACACAGACAGTCATAGGCATCTTGTACAAAGCTCTCGCCATTGTACACAGGTGTCACGACAGAGATCAGAACCATCTCGTTGGGCGTTTTTTCCATACTTGAAAATATAACGGAGAAAAGTGGCTTTTATTTTATAAATAATGATTAACTTTGCAGGCGAATTTTAACGATATGGACAACCTGCTTTCACAACTCAATGATAGTCAGCGCGAAGCGGTGGAATATTGTGACGGAGCCTCGCTCGTAATTGCTGGCGCCGGTTCTGGAAAAACGCGTGTGCTGACCTATAAAATAGCCTATCTGATGGAGGAAAAAGGGCTAAAACCCTGGAATATCCTCGCCCTCACGTTTACCAATAAGGCAGCTCGCGAGATGCGTGAGCGAATAGGAAAACTAGTAGGGCAAGAAAAGGCTTCGAAATTAAGAATGGGAACTTTTCATTCTGTCTTTGCCAGCATATTGAGATTTGAGGCAGATAAGATTGGTTACGTTTCTAATTATACAATCTACGACCAGTCGGATGCACGTTCTTTATTGAAAAGCCTTATCAAGGAGATGGCACTCGATGAAAAGGTGTATAAACCTTCTTCTCTGAATGATATTATTTCAACAGCAAAAAACCATATAGTTCTTCCTGATGCTTTCGTAAATTGTTCGCTATACGACCCTAAGAAACCAAAGGTGGCTGAAGTTTATAAGCGATATGTCGAGCGTTGCCGACAGGCAAACGCGATGGACTTTGATGACCTTCTTTTGCAAATGTATCTTCTTTTGGATCGTTATCCAGATGTTTGTCAAAGATATGGAAGAATATTTAGTTTCATTTTGATAGATGAGTATCAAGATACGAATGTTGTTCAGAAAGAAATTATAAAAAAAATAGCTGCAGCTCAACCAAAGTCTTACATGGTTTGTGCTGTAGGTGATGACGCTCAAAGTATCTATAGTTTTCGTGGTGCTACGATTGATAATATTTTAAACTTTGATAAAGAATTTAAAGGGGCTAAAATATTTCTTACATTAAATTATCGCTCTACAAGATATATCGTAAATGCGGCAAATAGTTTAATAAAAAAGAATCATTTCCAGATTACGGAAAAGCCTGTTGTTCTGAGTGATAAGGATGATGGTGATATAGTAAAACTTAAACCTGCCTATAGCGATAAGGAAGAGGCCATCATCGTGTGCAAGGACATCCAGCGCATCCGTCGCCAGGAGCATTGCGAGTACAGCGATTTTGCCATCCTTTATCGCACTAATGCACAGAGTCGCTCCTTTGAGGAACAAATGCGTAAGGACGGTATTCCCTATCGTATCTATGGAGGCCTCAGTTTCTATCAACGCAAGGAGATCAAGGATGTGATTGCCTATTTCCGTGTGGTTGTGAACCCCAACGATGAGGAGGCCCTGAAGCGCATCATCAATTATCCCACTCGAGGTATTGGTGACACCACGCTTTCCAAGATAGTAGAAACAGCTTCTCAGGATAGAGTGTCACTCTGGGATGTGATGACCAAACCGGCGCATCTCAATGTTAGCAAGGCTACTATCACCAAGATTAGCAATTTCTGTCAGCTGATAGACGGTTGGCGTATGCGTCTGGATGGTGAGGATGCCTATCAATTGGGCCACGCTATTATCACCGAGAGCGGCATCTCGAAGGACATCTATTCCAGTCGCAACCCTGAAGATCTCTCGCGTCAGGAGAACCTTGAGGAGTTTCTCGCTGCTATGCAGGACTTCGTGGAGACACGCCGCGAGGAGGATCAGAGTGGCCAGATTTCCCTGGGCGATTTCCTGCAGGAAGTGGCGCTGCTTACCGACCTCGACAGTGAGGGCGATGTCGATCAGCCCAAGGTGTCGCTGATGACCATCCACTCGGCCAAGGGCTTGGAGTTTCCCACGGTATTTGTCGTAGGCCTTGAGGAAAACATCTTCCCGTCGCCCATGTGTATTAACAGTATGCGTGAGCTCGAAGAGGAGCGCCGCCTGCTCTACGTGGCCATCACGCGTGCTGAGCGCCATTGCATCCTGACTTGTGCGCAAAACCGCTTCCGCTACGGACGTATGGAATACGATACCCCCTCGCGCTTCATCCGCGACATAGACCCCTCTTTGCTGCGTGTAGAGGGCTCTATGGGTAGTTTCGATAAATCATCTCAGCGTTTGCCTTGGCAGCGTGCTTCCGAGGGGCCTGAATGGATGCAGAATCCCCGTCCTGTGGCCACCCAGTTCCGCGCTGACCCCAAGCCACGTCAGGTGGCTCCTCGTCGCCCTGAATCCCAAGTCGATCCTTTCAGCGATGGCTTTAAGCGCCAGTTGAACATCGCCAGCGGTGGGCGTTTCAAGCCTGTGGCAAGCACTCGTCAGTCGTCAACTATCAGTCATCAACCTTCAACCATCAACGGTCTCCGCGAAGGTGCCGTCATAGAACATCAGCGCTTCGGTATCGGTACCATTGTGAAACTTGAGGGCACAGGCGACAATGAAAAAGCAACTGTCGATTTTCGTAATTTGGGCACCAAACAGCTCCTCCTGAAATTTGCTAAATTTAAGTTGCTGGGATAGTTGGAATTCAGGTTAACTTGTGTTTTGGCTTAAAACGCATTGCGTTTTAGGCTGTTTCACCTTGCGTTTTAGGCTGTTTCACCTTGCGTTTTAGGCTGTTTCGTGTTGCATTTTAGCCTGTTTTACATTGTGTTTTGCGCTGTTTCGCAAAAGTACACAATATTTCCATTGCTGTTCACTATTGCTGAGGCAAAAAAAACGGATGCAATTTTGCATCCGTTGAGTAACTGAATATTAACAGTTTGGATTAGCGGGCTGACACGTATTTGTGAAGCGTCTGACGAACAGCACCGTTGCCGGCAAACAGTTCCTTAACCATTCCCTCAATCTGCTCTCCCAGGCCAGCCTCGTAGAGGTCGAGTCCAAACACATCCTTGCGGCTATATAGCTTCTTCAGTGGGCTCCAATCCTGATCGACCTTGCCAATCTCCAGAGAAGCTACGATAGCCTGCAGTTCGTCGAGCATTGGGTCGGGTGAACAATCGAATGCAGTACCATCATCCTTGATGCCCTTCAGGTAGCGGGCGTAACCAGCCAGTGTGAGTGGGATGAGTACCAGATTGCTCTTGTCCAAACCACGGGCGATGTACTTCTTCAGGGTCTCACCGAAACGGATAGGCAACTTCTGGCTGGTATCCATAGCGATACGCTGAGGGGCATCGGGCATGAATGGGTTTGGCAGGCGACGATTGATAACGGCGCCGATAAACTCGTAGGGGTTAAGCACGCCTGGATCAACTACTACAGGCATAGCCTCGATATAACCCAGTTTCTGAACGAATGGGCGCAGGTCCTCGTCGGCCATCTCGGCAGAAATCAAGGTGTAGCCCAGCATACAACCATAGATACTCATGGCGGTGTGCAGTGGGTTCAGACAGGTGGTAACCTTCATGGTCTCTACCTTATCAACGGTTTCGCGAGTGGTGTAGAGTGCACCGCCCAGATCCAATGGTGGGCGACCGTTGGTATAGTTGTCCTCGATAACAAGATATTGCACTTCTTCGGCATTTACGAATGGAGCTGTGAATGTGTGCTTCTCGGTCTCGATGTAGTTGTTGTCGTCGAAACCATCAGCAGCCAGCATCTCCTTTACCTTCTCGTGTGGACGAGGGGTAATCTTATCAATCATCGACCAAGGGAAGGTGATCTTCTTCTCATCCTTCAGGTAGTCGAGGAAGGCAGCAGGAACCAGTCCGTCCTTCACCCAACGCTCAGCATAAGCAAATACGCCAGCCTTTACCTTATCGCCGTTGTGTGAGCAGTTGTCCATGCTCTGAACGGTGAGAGGCAGCTGTCTGGCGTTGAAACGCTCAAGCAGCAGGGCGCAAACCTTACCCATAGCGAAGAGGGGCTTCAGTCCACGAGCCAGATCGGCCTCGTTGTAGGTGTAACCCTTCTCGGTGATGGTGAACGAGATCATCTGCAGACTTGGGTTCTTGAAGATTTCAACCAGACGGTTCCAGTCCTCAAACTGAGGGTCTGCCTTCAGGGCCTCGGTCACGCTGGCGATAACCTTCTTCTCGATAGAACCATCTGAGCAGAGGTTCACACAAAGTGAAAGGTTGTTATATGGGGCATAAGCCTTATCGATTACCTCGAAGTCGAAAGTCTCGGCTACGATTACACCACGGTCGTATTTACCTGTGTTCAGTGCATCGTTCAGGATGGCAGCGGGGAAAGCGCGGAAGATGTTTCCACCACCGAAGTGTACCCATGTGGGCTCCTTAGCAGTCTTTTCACGAAGAGCCTTGATGTCAAACTTAGGAAGCTGATAACCCTTAGCTTCCCATTCTGCAGCATTTAACTGGCCGCTCAGTATATCATTTAATTTCATAAATATTAATCAAAGAATCCGGGTTGTTTGTATTCTATTCCAAGTTCGCGATCTACTGTTGCTAGGATGCCCTGTACCTGACCGAGGGCGAACATACGGCCGAGTAGGGTATAGCCTGCATTATGACCGTGACTGCTCTCGTCCATGATACCTCCTGGCTCGTCGGTAAATGTCATACCGTGGTCTACACGCATTGGCAACTGTGGATTTTCCTTCTCGAAAATTCTGCAGAGCTCGATTAGATCGGCACGACCGCCCAGATGAGAGGCCTCAGTGAAGTCGCCATTGGGGAAGATGTGGCATGAACGCAGGTGAACAAAGTGTGTGCGAGAGGCAAACTTCTTAGCCAGCTCAACCACATTGTTATAGGCACCAGCTGAGAGCGAACCAGCACAGAAAGTGAGTCCGTTATGCTTGTTGGGCACAGCGTCCAGGAACCACTGGATGTCCTCCTCGGTACGTACGATGCGTGGCAATCCGAGAATCTCGATAGGGGGATCGTCGGGATGTACGCACATGTTCATGTTGCACTCCTCGCAAACAGGCATGATAGCCTCGAGGAAATATTTCATGTTTTCACGTAACTGCTTCTTGTCTATTTCTTTATACAAATCTAGGAATTCGCGGAACTTCTGTACGGGAGCCTCATCGTTCTCGCTGAAATTACCTGATACGAAACCCTGTGTCTTGATGACGATGTTCTCAACGAGCTTATGGTCTTTCTCAGGGTTCATGGTCTTAGCCAGCTCGTCGCACTCGGCGATGACGCTACGACCTTTGCCCCATCCTTCGGGGAACTGGAACTTCTCCCACTCCTCGCGAGCACCTGGACGCTTCAGGATATAGATGTCGAAATAAGCAAATTCGGCATAGTTGAAATAGAGGTTAGTAGCACCGTTGGGGTTGTCGTGGAACAAGTCGGTGCGAGCCCAGTCGAGTACGGGCATAAAGTTGTAGCAGATGCAGTGAATGCCTTCTGCTGCAAGGTTGCGCAGACTCTCCTTATATACCTCTATCTGGTGGTCACGATCAGGACCGCCATATTTGATTGTCTCAACTACGGGTAGCGACTCTACTACGCTCCAGCGCATGCCGTAGCTCTCGATATACTCGCGCAGGTCGCGGATTTTCTCACGAGTCCAAACCTCTCCCAGAGGTACGTCGTGAAGTGCAGTTACGATGCCTTCTACACCGATCTGTCTCAGTTGTGCAAGAGTAATTTTATCCTTCTTGCCAAACCATCTCCAAGTTCTTTCCATTTCTTCTAAATAGTTTACAGGTAAAAATTTTGATTGCAAAAGTACAAAAAATAATCCATTCATGAATAAAAAAATGATTTAAAAACTTGTATTTTTGTTCACATGCCGTTTTAGCGTGAATAATTGTTGCATTTTTTGGTGGTGTCAAATATTCTTCGTACCTTTGCACGTCAAAATTAAATATGTATTTACAAAGATATGGCAAAGAGATTCGCCGAGCATAATGGCTTGAACCTGACGCAGGTAAATAACGAGATTCTGGAGAAGTGGATGAAAGAGGACATCTTTCATCGCAGCATTGACGAGCGCGAAGGCTGTCCACAGTTCGTGTTCTTTGAGGGCCCCCCCTCTGCAAACGGTCACCCAGGTATCCACCATGTGTTGGGGCGTGCACTGAAAGATACCTTCAACCGCTATAAGACCATGCAGGGCTTCCAAGTGAAGCGTAAGGCAGGCTGGGATACCCACGGACTGCCCGTAGAACTGGGCGTGGAAAAGGAACTGGGTATCACCAAGGCCGATATTGACAACAAGGAGAGTGAGAAATATATCTCGACTGAGGACTACAATAAGAAGTGCCGCGAGAACGTGATGATGTTTACTGCCGAATGGCGTGAACTGACAGAACGTATGGGCTACTTTGTTGACCTCGATAATCCTTATATCACTTATGATAACAAGTATATAGAGACTCTGTGGTATCTGCTGAAGCAGTTCTATAATAAAGGACTGCTTTATAAGGGCTATACCATTCAGCCCTATAGCCCTGCTGCCGGTACTGGTCTTTCAAGTCATGAGTTAAATCAGCCTGGCTGCTATCGTGACGTGAAGGATACTACCTGTACGGCGCTGTTTAAGATGAAGAATCCGAAAGCTGAGATGGCAGAGTGGGGCACACCTTATTTCATGGCGTGGACTACTACACCATGGACGCTGGCTGCTAACTCTGCACTCTGTGTAGGTCCGAAGATTGACTATGTGGCGCTACAGACCTACAACCCCTATACTGCTGAGAAGATTACGGTGGTGATGGCCGAGGCTCGCGTGGCTGCTTATTTTGATACTGCTGCTGAGATTACTGATGGTGGCGAGATGCCTGAGTTTAAGAAAGGAGAGAAATTCTTGCCTTATCGTACTGTCGGTCACTACAAGGGTACCGACCTCGTAGGTATGGAGTACGAGCAGTTGCTGCCGATGATTAAGCCTATGGGTGATGCCTTTAAGGTGATTCCTGGCGACTATGTGACTACTGAGGATGGTGCCGGTATTGTGCATATCGCGCCCAACTTTGGTGCTGATGACGCTTTCGTAGCCAAAAAGGCTGGCATTTGTCCTATCGTATTGATTGATAAAAAAGGCAACGAGCGTCCTGTGGTTGACCTGCAGGGTAAGTACTTTCTCGTTGAGGATCTTGATGAAAAGTTCGTTGAGAACTATGTTGACGTAGAAAAGTGGGGCAAATACGCTGGTCGCTACGTGAAGAACGCCTACGATGAGAACCTCACCGACAAGGATGAGACACTTGATATATCAATCTGTATGGACCTGAAAGCCGATGGCAAGGCCTTTAAGATTGAGAAGCACGTGCACAACTATCCCCACTGCTGGCGTACGGACAAGCCTGTGCTCTATTATCCTCTGGATTCTTGGTTCATCAAGAGTTCGGCTTGCAAGGAGCGCATGAGCGAGCTCAACACCACCATCGGCTGGCATCCAGAGTCAACAGGTTCAGGTCGCTTCGGCAACTGGCTGGAGAACCTGAACGACTGGAACCTCTCTCGCAGTCGCTTCTGGGGCACACCGCTGCCTATCTGGCGTAGCGAGGAAGGCGAGGAGAAGTGTATCGGCAGTCTGGAGGAACTCTACAATGAGATAGAGAAGGCTGTTGCTGCTGGCGTGATGACTTCTAACCCGCTGAAGGACAAAGGATTTTTGCCTGGTGATATGTCGAAGGAGAACTATGACAAGATTGACATGCACCGTCCATATGTAGACTATATTATATTGGTGAGCGATAGTGGCAATCCCATGAAGCGTGAGAGTGACCTGATTGACGTTTGGTTCGACTCTGGTTCTATGCCATACGCTCAGATTCACTATCCTTTTGAGAATCGTGAGCTCATTGATGAGAAGAAGGCTTTCCCAGCCGACTTCATCAACGAGGGTGTGGATCAGACTCGTGGCTGGTTCTTCACACTTCATGCTATTGCTACGATGATTTTTGACTCTGTGGCGTTCAAGAACGTTATCTCTACGGGCTTGGTGCTCGATGCAAAAGGCAACAAGATGTCAAAGCACGTTGGAAATGTAGTGAATCCATTCGAGATGATCGACAAGTATGGCTCTGATGCGGTACGCTTCTACATGATGACCAACTCAGAACCTTGGGACAACCTGAAGTTCGACCCAGAGGGCGTGGCTGAAATCAGTCGTAAGTTCTTTGGCACCTTATATAATACATACTCTCTCTTTGCAATGTATGCCAATGTGGACGACTTCGATCCAAAGGCTCCGCAGATTCCAGTCGAGAAGCGTCCTGAGTTCGATCGTTGGATCCTCTCTTGTCTGAACTCGTTGGTGAAGGGCGTAGAGGAAGAGATGAACGGCTTTGACCCCACACGTGCCGGCCGACTCATTGACAAGTTCGTGGATGAAGATCTCTCTAACTGGTATGTGCGTCTGAACAAGAAACGCTTCTGGGGCAAGGAAATGGATGAAGATAAATTAGCTGCCTATCAGACCCTTTACGAATGTCTGATGACAGTTTCAAAGCTCTTGGCTCCGTTCGCACCGTTCTTTGCTGACCGTATCTATTGTGATATGGGTGGCGAGAAAGACAGCGTGCACTTGGAAAAATTCCCTGTAGCCAATATGTCATTAGTGAATGCCGACTTGGAGCAACGCATGGAGATAGCCCAGCGTATTACCACCATTGTGCTGTCACTGCGTAAGAAAGAGGGCATTGCCGTAAAGCAACCTATGCAGACGCTGATGATTCCACCTGTGGACGAAGCTCAGCGCATTGCTATTGAGAGCGTGAAGCAGATCTTCCTGCAGGAAGTAAACGTGAAGGAAGTGAAGTTCGTAGAGGGCCAGGGTGTTTTGGTTAAAAAGGTGAAGTGTAACTTCCGTACAATGGGTAAGAAGTTCGGCAAGGACATGAAGGCCGTTGCTGCTGCTGTTGCTGAGATGACACAGGAACAAATCGCTGAATTGGAGACCAATGGTAAGATGCAGTTGGGTACCTATGAGATTCTGGCTGAAGATGTTGAAATCATTAGCGAGGACATCCCAGGCTGGCTCGTTGGTAATGACGGAAACCTGACCATCGCCCTTGATATTACCCTGACCGATGAGTTGCGTGCCGAGGGTATAGCTCGTACACTGGTGAACCGCATCCAGAATATCCGTAAGAAGAGTGGATTGGAGATTACCGACCGTATCCGCGTGCAGATTGAACCCAACGAGGCTGTAACGAAGGCTGTAGAGGCATTTGGCGACTATATCGCTCGTCAGGTGTTGGCTGATGGCATCACGCTCGAGGCCAATGATGGTCAGGCTGTGGAATTTGATGAATTTACATTAAACATTACTATAACTAAATCTTAAGACTTATGGCGGAGAAGACACGCTACACTGATGAGGAACTCGAGGAGTTCCGTCAGATAATCAATGAGAAGTTGGCCTTGGCCAAACGTGACTATGACCAGATGATGGCATCGCTGACCAATCAGGACTCCAACGACGTAGATGATACATCGCCCACCTACAAAGCATTGGAGGAGGGAAGTGCAACACAGTCGAAGGAAGACTTGATACAATTTGCTGCACGTCAGCAGAAGTTCATTCAGGGACTTAAGGCTGCGCTGGTACGTATTGAGAATAAGACCTACGGTATTGACCGCATCACAGGAAAGCTGATTCCTGCAGAGCGCTTGCGTGCGGTGCCTCATGCTACGTTGAGCGTTGAGTCAAAACAAATGGAAAAACAAAAGAAGTGAGTAAGGCTAAGGAAATAATAACCAAAGGGCGTTTGGCGGTGATACTTATCATCGCCATACTCCTTATTGACCAGCTCATCAAGTTATGGGTGAAAACCCACATGGAACTGCATGAGAGCATCCGCATCACGGATTGGTTCTACATCGCGTTTATCGAGAACAACGGTATGGCTTATGGTCTACAGATAGGCTCAAAACTGTCGTTGTCGCTGTTCCGTGTCGTGGCTATTGGCTTTCTTGGTTATTATATCTGGAAGCTGACGCATAAGTCGGAAGTGCGATGGGGCTATATCGTATGCCTATCGATGATTCTCGCAGGTGCTGCAGGAAACCTGTTTGACTGTATGTTCTATGGTCTGTGTTTTGATGCATCCTCCATAGGACATGTGAGCCAGTTCGTTGGTTTCGGCAATGGCTATGAGTCATTCTTGATGGGACGGGTCGTAGACATGTTCTATTTCCCGCTAATAGTGACGACCTATCCAGACTGGTTCCCATTCTATGGGGGCGAGGAGTTTGTCTTCTTCAGCCCAGTATTCAACTTTGCCGATTCAAGTATCAGTGTCGGTGTTGTGGCATTGCTGTTGTTCTTCAGAAAAGAGTTGAGCCAACTCTCATTAAAGAAACAATGAACAGGTTGCTGCTGATTGTCATAGGAGTGGTGATGTGGCTCGTTGGATGTAAGCCTGGCACACCCAGTGAATACATCCAGCCGGACGATATGGAGGATATCCTTGTCGACTACCACATGGCTAGGGCAATGGCTAATCAGGAGGATGGTTCGTACGAGGAGCGTAACTACCATCAGGCGTTGTACATTGAGGCTGTGATGGCGAAACATGGCGTGACACAGGCCGAGTTTGACTCATCGCTCGTCTATTATTACCGACGCTCCGACCGTTTCGTCAAGATGTATGAACGCATAGCAGAACGATTGGAGGAAAAGGCATTGGTACTGGGTGCCACAGAAGGCGAAATAGGTAAGTTTGCCTCTTTGAGTACATCTGGGGATACTGCTAATATCTGGGCAGAGAGGGCTGCTTATGTGATGACGCCTATTCCGCCATACAATAGATGGACGTTTGAGGTTGAGGTTGACACTGCATTCCATTCTGGCGACAGCTTCTTGATGCAGTTCCTTTCTGACTATATGTATCAGGATGGTACACGTACGGCGTTGCTTTATCTGGCGTTGACATACGATAATGACACCATAATAAGCAAAAATCTGTACTTCTCGTCGGTAGGATTGACACAAATGCGTATCCCTGAATATGAGAACCATAAGGTAAAGCGACTTCAGGGCTATTTCTATGTGGGAGGTGGCAATGAGCGCACCACGACAACCCGATTGCTTTTCCTGCGTAATATACAATTGATACGTTTCCATAATAAACAACATGAGGACGTTAAGAAAGATAGCATCGAATCAGATAGTCTTGGAAGACAACACCGTGTTGACTCTCTCGGTAGTGGTAGTTCAGGACGGGGTAGTGAAAGAGTGGTATCCGTTAACCGAGGAACGCCCCAACACTGAGTGGCTGGCCGGAATAATCTGCTTGAAACGGGATGAACGGGGCGCACTTAGAGCTTACTACAATGACAGAATGTTAGAATAAAAACTAAAAATCTATACGATTATGAATACAAAAGTACGTTTGGCGGTGATGAACTTCTTGGAGTTCGCCGTTTGGGGAGCTTACCTCACCTGTATGGGAAATTACCTTGGAAAGGCAGGCTTAGGAGAGAATATCGCATGGTTCTATGCCATTCAGGGTATTGTGTCCATCTTCATGCCTACACTGATGGGTATAGTGGCCGACAAATATATCCAGCCACAACGTCTTCTCGGACTATGTCATCTGTTGGCTGGAGGCTTTATGCTGGGATGCTGGTGGATGGGAGTACAGGCTGGCTTTGGTAACGAACTGCCCAACAAGTCGCTCTTTATTGCATTGTACACCTTGAGTGTGGCATTCTTTATGCCTACAATCGCATTGGCAAACACGACGGCATTCTCTATCCTAAAGACGAACGGGATGGATACGGTAAAGGACTTCCCGCCTATTCGTGTGTTAGGTACCATAGGCTTTATCGCTACGATGTGGTTCGTCAACTGTGCCGTATGGGAAGACGGAACTTTCTCGTTTACTCTGGCAGAGAATTCCCATAAGTTCCAATATACCTATATGCAGTTCTTCGTGTCAGGATTGTTGAGTATCGTACTTTGTGCCTACTGCTTTACGTTACCAGAGTGTAAGTTGAAAAAGCAGGAAGATGGTAAGAAAACTTCTATTGTTGAGTCATTGGGACTGAATGCTTTCAAACTGTTTAAGACTAAGAAGATGGCATTATTCTTTATATTCTCGGCATTGCTCGGTATGTGCTTGCAGGTAACCAATGGCTATGCGGGACCGTTTATTACGAGCTTCAAGGGAAATCCTGATTTCGCAGATACGTTCGCTGCCAATAATGCAACGTTGTTGACAAGTATCTCGCAGATTAGTGAGGCTTTGTGTATCTTGATGATTCCGTTCTTCCTGAAGCGTTATGGTATTAAGATTGTGATGCTCATGTCAATGTTTGCATGGGTGTTCCGCTTTGGCTTCTTCGGCATAGGCGATCCTGCCGTGCCTGGTGTCACCTTCTTTGTCCTTTCATGTATTGTATATGGCGTGGCTTTCGACTTCTTTAATGTGTCTGGCGGCATCTTCGTGGATCAGGAGTGTGACTCTGATATCAAAGCCTCGGCTCAAGGTCTGTTCATGATGATGACCAATGGCGTGGGTGCAACAATTGGTACGCTGATAGCGGGTGAGGTGGTCAATCATTTCTGCCAGTGGAAGGGTGACTATCTGTTGGGAGTTGAAGAAGGGGGATGGCAGACCTGCTGGTTTATCTTTGCAGCATTTGCGTTGATAGTTGGCGTGTCGTTTGCCTTGGTATTCAATCCTGACAAGAAAAAGAAGTAAGGATGAGGCGCACGCTGCTGAGATTTGAAAACCTGCAACAGGTCGTTGGTGGTGAAGGTATATCTGTGATTGTGCTCACGGATATGCAGCGCCAGTATGCGCTCTCCGTAGTGTGCGATGATGCAATGGCTCAGCAGTTGCAGATGCGTATCGCCAATCCGAGAGGTTGTCGGAATATGTTGCCTGAGACATTACTCAGTCTACTGACATCATCTTATGAGATGATGATCTGCGGTCTTTTTGAAGGTCAATATCAGGTAGTGCTGATGAACGAGATGGCTGACTCCGTACGTCTGCGTATGAGTGATGCAGTGCTGCTGAGTATTATATCCAATATCCCGCTCTATATCGAGGACAGACTGTTTGAGCGTCAGAACTTTCCGTTTGATGAACATTCACAGAGCATAGCTATTCCCATTAACACAATGGACCTGCCTCGTTTGAAGATGGCACTTGAACATGCGGTAGAGAATGAGAATTATGAATTGGCATCGCAACTGCGCGATGAGATAAAACGACGGAATCCATGAAAGAAACGCGTTATTTCTATGTTCCTAATGCGGCCCAGGTGTCAGAACTGCCTGATGATGAGGCTGTTCACGCTGTGCGAGTGCTTCGTATGACATCTGGCGACGAGATGATACTGATGGATGGCGAGGGTACTTTCTACAAGGCTCGTGTCTCTATGACTTCTCAGAAGCGTTGTCTTTATGAGATCATAGATGTGATGCCTCAGCAGCGCCAGTGGCAGGGACGGGTGCATTTGGCTATTGCACCAACAAAACTGATGGATCGTATTGAGTGGATGACGGAGAAAGCTGTTGAGGTGGGTATTGACGAACTGTCGTTTTTGAATTGTCAGTTTTCTGAGCGTACGAATCTGAAGTTGCCACGCATAGAGAAAATCGTAGTGTCAGCGCTGAAACAGAGCCGAAAAGCCTACATGCCAACGCTGCACGAGATGGTAAGTTTCAAGGACTTTATACAGCATCATTCATCTGGCCGACGTTATATTGCCCATTGCTATGAGGAGGTAGAACGTGTAAACCTGTTTGACGAATTGTGTAAGGGTGAGAGCAACGAAGATGCGTTGGTGATGATTGGGCCGGAGGGCGATTTCTCTATCGATGAGGTGCGGTTTGCTGTCAAGGCGGGTTTTGTCTCGGTAGATCTTGGTAAGAGCCGGCTGCGTACGGAGACGGCAGGCTTGTCAGCGGTAATGATGATGCAGTTAGCTAAATGAAAGAAATAAAGGAAATGACAAAGGCAAAAAAAATAGTATTGTTTCTCTGTTTCTTCTTCGTTCCATATGCTGTTCAGGCTCAGAACGATAGGACGAATATCCGAGATGTGTTCAAGGCGATGCCTGATTCTCTAGTACCTTATCTGACAACCAATGCAAAATTGGATATGATGGATTTTATGGATGCCAACATGAAAGCGGTGGTGAACAATGAATTGGGAGGGGATACACAGATGCTGTTCCTCTCAGATGATTCTCTTGCTGTCAGATTGAGTGACGCACTGACGATGGAACTGGCATTGGAGAAGGTCGATACCAATCAGGTTGTCGTCATGAAACGTACCTACCAATTAAATGAACGCCACGGAGAAGTTCTTGTAAGCAAGTTCTCTTCTTCGTGGTGTCCTATCAGTCATTCGGTAATACGTTCTACGCTATTGGGACGTGATGAGGAGGTAATGGCCAAACCTCATTTCTGATTCGTTTTTTTCCCTTGTGTCATAGGGTGTGTACGTCTCTGGTTGTGGCTAAATCTGCGGAACGTATTCCGGTAGAAGTTATCCTCAGCTTTGATGATGTTATAAACCTTTGAGGCAGGTAATAGCTCAAGGAAACGCTCATGATAGGTTTTCTGGATGCGTTTCATTTCAAGATCTATCTCATCGCGCTCGCGAATGGCCTTCAGTGAAGATGCCTCATCCTGTGGCTGTTCAGTAACTAGCTTGCGCTGTCTATCAAAGAGTGGGCGTTGTTTGCTCTGCATCTCACGATATATGGGGAAGAATTTCAAGGCCTCCTGTTGCGTCAACTTTGCCTCATTGGTAATGTAATGCTGAAGGGCGGCATCAAACTTCTCCGGTGAGAATTTTCTGTCTTCCTGTGCATTTGCAATTAGGCAGAGTGCCAACATCACTATAATAATATACGCTTTCTTCATACTAATTCCTTTTTATTTACATATCTGCCAACAGGGTGGCGTAGATATCTTGATTGTCAAACATGGCATAGTCGGTGGCTTCTTCTATGTATGCGTCATTATATTCTGTCGTGGAACCTACGTGTGAGATGACAGGGACACCCTCGGCCGTCTGTTTGTCAAGTTGTTGATAGATGGCTATACCAAAGATTCCGATAAAGAGACAGGCGGCTGCATAGAGAAGCGGACGAAGCATACGAACGATAGCCGGACGATTGCGTTGACTTGATGGAGCTACTTTGGGTTGCTCTGGCAGTCGCTGCATCACTTGCTCAGCTAACGTGTCAAAGTATCCTTCTGGCACGGAAAATGGGTTTTTGCTTCCCATCTTGCTTTGGAGATATTTTTCTTCGTTACTCATTTTATAGCATTAATTTGATTATTTGACGTGTTAATTATATGGTGGTTTAATCGAACTGCTTAAAAAACTCAGTTATTTTTTTTACAGCGATATGATATGAGGCTTTCAATGCTCCTTCTGAAGTTCCGAGTGTCTTGCTGATATCGCTGTATTTCATGTCATCATAGTAGCGCATGAGAAATACCGTACGCTGCACATCGGGAAGACTTGCTATGGCTTGCTGCAGCTGGGCCTCGCGCTCGTCACCGTCAAAATATTCGTCTGCCATCAGTTGGTTGGCTATTCCCGAGTCCACATCGTCGGCGCTAATTGCATTACGGTTCTTTTGCCGGCGCAGAAAATCAAGTGCCTCATTGATGGCTATTCGCGACATCCATGTGATGAGTTTCGCATCGCCATGAAAAGAGTCTAGCGAGTTCCATGCTTTTAGAAAAGCATTCTGAATCACATCATTACTGTCTTCGTGGGTGAGTACCAAACGGCGCACTTGCCAATACAGCTGCTCGCTGTATTGGCGCACAGCCATCTCAAATCCCCTTGATCGCGTTTTAGGCTCTTTGATGAGCGATTTCAGTTGTTCGTCGTCGTAGGACTGCATCGTTTTTCTTTCTTTTTTTGACGTGTTTAGTCAGGAAAGGTTTATTCATTTGGAAACAAATAGCCCAAGATGTCATAGACACCTTGAGCATAATTGTTGTTGTTCTAGTACAATTTTAAAATACTATCGAAGTGTCACTTTGCGTACGGTCTTGCCTACTTTTAGGATATAGCACCCTTTAGAAAGATTCAATTCTATCCTTTGTGAGGGACTGTCAATCTTATATGAGGCAACAGCTCTGCCCGTAAGGGAAACTACCTCTAAAATCATTCCGCTACCACCTTGTACCGTAATGATATTCTTCTCAATGGAAATGGTTGGTGCTTGTTCCTCAACTTGCTCAGCTATGCCCATCTTGGCTATCATATTGACAGCGTAAGTGGGAATAGAAAAGGTTAAAATTGCGGTGGCAAACAATATGAGTAATTTCTTCTGCATACGCTTTCGATAATTTATTTGGCGCAAAGATAGGAGTTTTTTCTGAAACCTCCAAATTTTTTGCGGTAAAAAAGAACTTTATACGTCTATTACTTGCATCTCATTGGTCAGGAATGTGTTTGGGAAAACCTTTTTTGCCTCATCCAACAGAACATTTTCATTATTGTAGCGTGCACTATAATGACCTAAAAGCAATTTTTTGGCGTTGGCATCTTTGGCCACCTGTGCTGCCTGTAAAGCGGTAGAGTGGAAGTATTTTATGGCACTCTCTTTTTTGTCTTCAGCATAGGTGCTCTCATGATAAAGAGTGTCTATGCCAGTAATCTTCTTGTATAGTTCAGGAATATATCGTGTGTCTGAACAATAAGCATATGAACGTGGGGCATCGGCTGGTGTTACCAATTTCTCATGGGGAATATGGGTACCATCAGCAAGCATGTAGCCTTGACCGGCTTTGATGTTATTGATTTGCGAGGTGGGTATGCCATACATGTCAATCATGTCGCGGCGAATATGTGGCAGCAGCGGCTTCTCGCGAAACAGATAACCAGCACAAGGCATTCGGTGCTCTAAAGGGATGGTCTCGATAGTTAGAGAATGATCCTCATAAATAATTTGTTGCTTGGTAGTATCAACTGCGTGAAAATCAACCTGATAACCGATGTCGTAGTTGAAGAATAATTCCAGTTGCGCTTGTAGCATTGGTCTTAGGGCCTCAGGTGCATGGATATGGAGTGGGGCGGTACGTCCTAAGAGTCCAAATGTACTGATAATGCCGATAAGTCCAAAGCAATGATCGCCATGAAGGTGGGTTATGAAAATGTGTCCCAGTCTCTCAAACGATAATCCTGATCGCCTCAATTGTACTTGAGCACCTTCGCCGCAGTCAACCATAAAAAGCTTGCCGCGACATTCAACCACTTGCATGGAAGGCAGATGGCGTAAGGTGGGCAGTGCACTTCCGCAGCCTAGGATATGTATGCGAAATGGCTCCATTTTCGTTTGCTACATGTCAAATTCGTCATCGTAGCCCTCGTCAAGCACAATGCCGTTAAGGTCCTTTTCTGTATATTCCTCTCCTTTAGGATGGGTGTATTCAAATAATTCTTTATCATCGTCGGTGGCTTGTAATACAAGAACCTCATCGGAGAGCTTTATAATATCATACGTGAGGAATTCTTCCATATCAATACCATCTTCACGGGTAATGATAAACTGAAGCTTCCCATTGAAAATCCTCCATGTCTTATAAATGACACTGCTTTGGTCAATACTCTCAGCCACTCCTCCACGTAGGATTCTGACCCCAGTCTCATTACTTCCGTCCAAAGGATTAGGCATGACCCAGTCACCATTGAGCAAGGATTTGTTAATGACAAGAAGTGCTTGTGTGGTATCTGCATTGGCTATCAGTGCAATCTCATCACCTATAGCATAGCCACCTATCACCTTGTCTTTTTCTCTTGCTTTGACCGTGCTGACGGTGATGGTGTCTCCTGCATCGGTGATAATCTGTAGGGTGTTCATGGCTGATCCTTCTGCGCAGAATCCGTATATGGCAGTGTCGCGAAGGATATAGCTTGTCTGTTCCTCATTGTTTAATGAGGAAGACTGCGAGTCTTTCCTGCCGCACCCAATAAGAAGAACGGCAATGGTTGTTATGATGGTAAAAAAATAAGCCTTTTTCATCCTTTTGATTGTTTTTTTAGCTCGTCACTCTTGGCCTCATTCCAAAGGGCATCCATCTCTTCCAGAGTCATTTCTGTAAGGGGCTTGCCGGCTCGGATACTATGGGCTTCAATATAATTGAATCGATGGATAAATTTCCTGTTAGTGCGTTCCAATGCATCATCTGGATTTAGATGATAGAGTCGGGCGGCATTGATAACCGAGAAGAGAAAATCACCTAACTCGTTGGTTGATTTTTCTTTGTCTTCTTTTGACAGTTCTGCCTCTAATTCGCTAAGTTCCTCATGCACCTTGGCCCAAACATCCTCTTTCTTTTGCCAGTCGAAGCCAACATTGCGAGCCTTGTCCTGTATGCGGTACGCTTTGATAAGTGAGGGGAGGGCTGTTGGTACACCACTTAGCACGGTCTTGTTTCCGTCTTTCTCCTTCAGCTTGATTTGCTCCCAATTCTTTAAGACATCACTACTGGTTTCTGCTTTCGAGAATTCATCTGGTGCTTGATCGTCTTCAGGGACGTAGGGGAGGGGCCTGGGGTTCGGAGCTCCAACTTGACTGTGATGATAGACGTGTGGATGGCGGAATATCAGCTTGTCTGCCTCTGTGTTGAGTACATCGGCAATGTCAAACTGTTCTTTCTCTCGTGCAATCATTGCATAGAAACAGGTATGCATCAGCACGTCGCCCAACTCCTTTTTTATCTCCTGTGCGTCATCTTTCATGATGGCGTCACATAGTTCGAAAGTCTCTTCTATCGTATTGGGACGCAGGCTTTCGTTAGTTTGCTTCATGTCCCAAGGACATTTCTCGCGTAACTGATCCAATACGTCCAATAGGCGTCCGAAAGCCTTCATCTGCTCGTCTCTTGTGTGCATTTTTAGATGAGGAAAATCAATAATTCAGTTGCAAAGGTACAAATTCTTTTTTATACTGCAAAATTTTTGTGTCATTTGGAAAATAATTTGTACCTTTGCAGTCAAAATTGAGAAAGCATTATTAAATAGGTATGGAAATTGCTAGTAAGTACGACCCGAAAGAGGTCGAAAGTAAATGGTATCAGTATTGGTTGGATAATAAGTTGTTTAGTTCGAAGCCTGATGGTCGCGAACCTTATACTATCGTTATCCCACCGCCTAATGTAACAGGTGTGCTTCACATGGGACACATGCTGAACAATACTATTCAGGATATCTTAGTTCGTCGAGCTCGTATGGAGGGAAAGAATGCCTGTTGGGTGCCTGGTACGGACCATGCTTCTATTGCTACCGAGGCAAAGGTGGTAAAGAAACTGGCCAGTCAGGGAATTAAGAAACGTGACCTGACTCGCGAGCAGTTCCTGGAGCATGCTTGGGACTGGACCAACGAGCACGGAGGCATTATCCTGAAGCAGTTGCGCCGTCTGGGTGCTTCCTGCGACTGGGATCGTACTGCATTCACGATGGACGAGAAACGTTCAGAGAGCGTTATCAAGGTCTTCGTTGACCTCTACAATAAAGGCTTGATCTATCGTGGTCTGCGTATGGTGAACTGGGATCCTAAGGCGCTGACAGCACTTTCTACCGAAGAGGTTATCTATAAGGAAGAACAGAGCCATCTGTTTCATCTGAAGTATTATGTGGACGGTCCTGTTAATGTTCCCGACAGTTCTCTGTCTGGCGAAGATGGCAACGTTATTCACAAGGATGCCAAGGGCTACTACGCTGTAGTTGCTACTACTCGTCCTGAGACTATCATGGGCGATACCGCTATGTGTATCAACCCCAAAGACCCCAAGAACCAGTGGTTGAAGGGCCGCAAGGTTGTTGTTCCTCTGGTGAATCGCGTGATTCCTGTTATCGAGGACCGTTATGTGGACATCGAGTTTGGTACGGGTTGTTTGAAGGTAACACCTGCCCACGATACCAACGACTATATGCTGGGTAAGACCCACAACCTCGAGACTATCGACATCTTCAATGCTGATGGTACCATCTCTGACCAGAGTCCTATCTACGTGGGTATGGACCGTATGGATTGCCGTAAGCAGATTGCCAAGGACCTGCAGGAAGCTGGTCTGATGGAGAAAATTGAGGACTATGTTAACAAAGTGGGCTATTCTGAGCGTAACCCAGATACAGCTATTGAGCCCCGTCTCTCACTACAGTGGTTCCTGAAGATGCAGCATTTTGCTGATATCGCCCTGCCCCCAGTGATGAACGATGAGCTGAAGTTCTATCCTGCAAAATATAAGAACACCTACAAGAACTGGCTGGAGAATATTCAGGACTGGTGTATCTCTCGTCAGCTATGGTGGGGACATCGTATTCCTGCTTACTATTACAACGATAACGATGACTATGTAGTAGCTGCAACTCGTGAAGAGGCTCTGAAGCTGGCTCAGCAGAAGGATGCCAACGTGACTGATGCCGACCTGCGTCAGGACGAGGATGCCCTTGACACCTGGTTCTCTTCTTGGCTCTGGCCTATTTCTCTCTTCGATGGCATCAACAATCCTGGTAACGAAGAGATAAAATATTACTATCCCACCAGCGACTTGGTGACAGGTCCTGATATTATCTTCTTCTGGGTGGCTCGTATGATTATGGCCGGTGAGGAGTATATGGGCGATATGCCTTTCAGGAACGTTTACTTCACTGGTATCGTTCGCGATAAACTGGGTCGTAAGATGTCTAAGTCTTTGGGTAACTCTCCTGATCCTATTGAGCTCATCGAGAAGTTCGGTGCCGATGGCGTGCGTATGGGCATGATGCTCTCTGCACCTGCAGGCAATGATATTCTCTTCGACGAGGCACTCTGCGAACAGGGTCGTAACTTCAATAATAAGATTTGGAACGCCTTCCGTCTGGTGAAGGGCTGGCAGGTTGCCGATAGTTCTGTATGTGGCTGCTCTACAGCCACCAACAAAACTGCTGTAGCATGGATGGAAGCCCGTATCAAGCATGCCAACGAGGAGCTGAAAGACCACTTCTCTAAGTATCGTATCAACGACGCCCTGATGACTGTCTATAAGCTCTTCTGGGACGAGTTCTCACAGTGGTATCTTGAGATGGTGAAGCCCGCCTATAAGGATGGCGTTCAGCAGCCTATTGACCGTGAGACATATGATGCAACACTGCGTTTCTTCGAGCTCCTGCTTAAGATGCTGCACCCCTTCATGCCATTTATCACTGAGGAGTTGTGGCAGGCTATCTATGAGCGCAAGGAGGGCGAGAGCATCATGCGTGATAGTCTTGTGCTCGACGCTCCTACTGCCGAGGAACTGAAGCTTATCGAGAATATCGAGCTGGTGAAGCAGGTTGTTTCTGGTGTGCGTACCGTTCGCAGTCAGAAGAACATCGCTCCCAAGGAACAGCTCACCCTTCAGACTGTTGGTCAGAATAATTTCAAGACCTTCAATGCTGTGATTATGAAAATGGGTAACCTTTCTTCTATTGACGTTGTAGAGGCAAAGGATCCCTCTGCTAGTGCCTTCATGGTGGGTACAGATGAGTTCGCTGTGCCCCTTGGCGACCTGATTGATGTTGCTGCCGAGATTGAGAAAATGGAGGCTCAGCTCAAGCACCTTGAGGGATTCAAGGCTGGTGTTGAGAAGAAGCTCTCTAACGAGCGTTTCGTTCAGAATGCGCCTGAGGCCGTAGTGGCTCTGGAGCGCAAGAAGCTGGCAGACTCTGAAGAGAAGATTGCCGCGCTGAAAGAATCGATTAGTGCTTTGAAGAAATAATGACACAATATGGAATGGTTTGTTAATCTGTTTTCTAATACAACTTCGGTGGCGCACATCGCGTTGATATACGCCATCGTGATTGCCGTGGGTGTCTACCTCGGTAAGATAAAAATATTTGGTATATCGCTGGGAGTCACCTTCGTGCTCTTTGCCGGTATTCTTCTGGGACATATCTATAAGATATATTGCCCTGAGTCTGAATTTGCAGCTCCCGGTGCTACGTTGACTTTCATTCAGGACTTCGGACTCATCCTCTTCGTATTTATGATTGGTCTGCAGGTCGGACCCGGTTTCTTTGAGAGTTTTGGTAAGGCAGGTCTCAAGCTCAATGGATTGGCTGCCTCAGCTATTCTGCTGAACATCATGGTGATGTTTGCCTGCTACTTCATCTTTTTCTATCAGAAGCATGATGTCAACGACCTGCCTATGATGGTTGGTACGCTCTATGGCGCTGTGACTAACACCCCTGGTCTTGGTGCTGCCAACGAGGCACTGAACTCTGTGTTCGGACAGTTAAATCGGCCTGTACCTCAGATTGCTTCGGCCTACGCCTGTGCTTATCCGCTTGGTGTGCTGGGTATTATTGGGGCCACAATTCTTGTGCGTTACCTCTGTCGTGTGAGGCTCGAGAAAGAAGAGGCAGCCCTTGAGGAACAGGCTGGTGCCAATGCTAATCAGAAACCCCATCACATGCACCTAGAGGTATCTAACAAATACCTTGAGGGCAAGACTGTGTTCCAGGTTCACAACTTCCTGAACCGCGACTTCGTGGTTTCTCGTATCCTGCACGATGGTCATGTGTCTATTCCTAATCGTGACACCATATTCCATTTGGGGGATCAGATGTACATCGTTTGTGCCGAGGCTGACTATGAGGCTATCGTGGCTTTCATTGGGCCCGTTGTCGAGGTTGACTGGGAACAGCAGGACCAGCCTTTGGTATCTAAGCGCGTGCTGGTTACCAACCCCAAGATCAATGGTAAGTCGTTCGGTCAGATGCACTTCTCAAGTGTCTATGGCGTGAATGTCACCCGTGTTACGCGTCACGGCATGGATATCTTTGCTTCACCCAACCTTCCCTTGCAGGTAGGTGACCGTATCATGGTAGTAGGGCCTCAGGATGATGTGGATCGCGTGGCCAATATGATGGGCAACAGTATCAAACGTTTGGATGCACCTAATATTGCTACCATCTTTGTGGGTATCATCATTGGTATCATCTTTGGTTCACTGCCCTTCATCCCTGGTATGCCTCTAATGAAGTTGGGTATCGCTGGTGGTCCGCTGATTATTGCTATCTTGATAGGCCGTTACGGTTATAAGATGAAGCTGGTGACCTATACCACCACTTCTGCTAATATGATGTTGCGCGAGATAGGACTGGTGCTCTTCCTGGCTTCTGTAGGTATTAAGGCTGGTGCCAACTTCTTCGACACGGTGATGACAGGCGATGGTGTGCTCTACGTGCTCACTGGTTTCCTCATCACTATTATACCTATTTTAATTATAGGCCCTATAGCCCGTCGGATGAAGTTCAACTACTTCACTATTGCAGGTATGCTGGCAGGTACCTATACCGATCCACCTGCATTGGCTTATGCTAACAGCATCTGCTCGAAGGAGGCACCCGCAGTAGGCTACTCAACGGTATATCCGTTTGCCATGTTCCTGCGCATCCTTACGGCTCAGCTCATAGTGCTGTTCTGTTGCGGGCAGTTGTTCTGACGCTATTGCGATCTTATATAATATACACGATTTAATATTCCAATATGACAAACTTAAGACTTCTACTCAGTTCGCTGGTCTTACTTGGCTCGGCGACGATGTACGGACAAGGAGCCAACAACATCGTCATCAACGAGGTAATGACCTGCAATACGCAGAGTGTGGAGGATGAGTTTGGGCATCGTGAGGCATGGGTGGAGTTGGCGAATACGTCATTCTCCACCTATAATGTGCGTGGTATGTACCTCACCACCAACCCCAAGGTGCTCGACGAATCGCTTTCTGCTCCTCAGCGTATTGCCCTGATGAGTGTCATTCCGAATGGTGATGATCGTACCAGTCTTGGTGCCCGCCATTACCTGATGCTCTATTGTAACTCAAAGCCGGCTCAGGGCAAGCTTCATCTTTCATTGCCTGTAGATAGTACGGGCTCTGTATTTGTGGCGCTCTACAATGCCAATGGCGTAGATCTCATTGACTCTGTCACTGTGCCTGCCTTAGGCGCTGACGAGTCCTATGCCCGTATCGATGGAGAGTGGACTGTGTGTGGAGTAGGGGATGCCACCCCCGGTCACGACAATACTGTGCAGACTAATGCTGCCAAAGGGAAAATAGAGGAGTTCAAAGACAAGGATCCTCACGGTTTTGCTATGGCAATCATGGCAATGGGCATCGTGTTCCTTTGTCTGGCTTTGCTTTGGATATTCTTCACCATCTTCGGCATGATAATGCGTCATATTGACACTGCTAAGAAGGTGGTCAACCAGCAGCCTATCAAACCTATCACCAAGACTGTGGAGATGACAGCCGAGATAGGTCATATGACCAGCAATCTCCTTCAGGAAGGTTTCGAAAAGAAGGGTATTGATATGGAGGTCTATATGGCTGTTATCGGTATGGCCCTTCGTCAGTATGAAGATGATGTCCACGATGTGGAGAGTGGTATCATCACAATTAAGCCTAAGGAAACCGGTTGGGACGATGAATATGCTCAGATGACGCATCTGCACGATCCTTTCCTCCCCACCGATCATCATGCTCCACAAATTCCAACAACCCCCGAATTACACTAAACCTATGAACAAATATCAATATAAAGTTAAGGGCGTAGACTACGAAGTAGAAATCGCCGAGGTAGAAGGCAATATCGCCAAGGTCATCGTTAATGGCATTCCTTTCGAGGTGGAACTCCAGAAACCCATCAACGCTGCTAAGCATCCTTCAATGAATGCTCCTAAGGTACAGGTCGCTCAGCCTGCTCCTGCTAAACCTGCAGCAACACCTAAGACAGCAGCACCCGCTCCTCAGCCTGCAGCTCCGGTAGCTGGCGCAGGAACATCCATCAAGGCTCCCCTGCCTGGCACCATCACTGACATTCGTGTTCAGATTGGTCAGCAGGTCAACGTTGGCGACATCGTCCTGGTACTCGAGGCCATGAAGATGCAGAACAATATCGAGGCCGAGACAGCAGGTAAGGTGACATCAATCTTAGTAAAACAAGGCGACGCAGTTATGGAAGGTTCCGTGCTGCTGACCATCGCTTAATGGATAATTGATAATTATGTTCCAGTTTATCATCGACAATTTCAACGAGTTTCTCACCTATACGGGCTTTGCCAATGCCTCGGTGGGCAACTTGCTTATGATAGTAGTGGGAGCTATCTTTATCTATCTTGCTATCAAGAAAGATTTCGAGCCCCTGCTGTTGGTGCCTATTGGTTTGGGTATTATCTTGGGAAACATCCCTTTCCGTGCTGATGCCGGTTTGGAAATCGGACTTTATGAAGACAACTCCGTATTGAACATCTTCTATCAGGGTGTTCGTCAGGGCTGGTATCCGCCATTAATCTTCCTGGGTATCGGCGCTATGACCGACTTCTCGGCCTTGTTGGCTAACCCCAAATTAATGCTGATAGGTGCCGCAGCCCAGTTTGGTATCTTCGGTGCCTATATGCTGGCATTGGCCCTGGGCTTCGAACCTAATCAGGCTGCAGGTATCGCCATCATTGGGGGTGCCGATGGTCCTACAGCCATTTTCCTCTCGTCTAAGCTGTCACCCAACCTCATGGGAGCCATTGCCGTGTGTGCCTATTCTTATATGGCGCTGGTGCCCCTGATTCAGCCCCCTCTGATGCGACTGCTCACCACGAAGAAAGAGCGCGTCATCAAGATGAAGCCCTCACGTCAGGTCAGCCAGACAGAGCGCATCCTGTTCCCCATCATCGGTCTGCTCATCACCACCTTCATCGTGCCCTCGGCGCTACCTCTGTTGGGTATGCTGTTCTTTGGCAACCTGTTGAAGGAAAGCGGTAAGACAACCCGTTTGGCCAAGACGGCAGGCAATGCCCTGAATGATATCGTGGTGGTACTGTTGGGACTTACCGTAGGTTGCTCTACGCAGGCCAGCGAGTTCCTTACACTCAATACTGTGTTTATTTTCGCCATCGGTGCCTTCGCCTTTGCTATCGCTACTGCCAGCGGCGTGTGCTTCGTAAAGTTCATGAACATCTTCCTGCCTAAGGACAAGAAGCTGAATCCGCTGATTGGTAATGCTGGTGTGAGTGCGGTTCCGATGGCAGCCCGTATCAGTAATAACCTCGGATTAGAGTACGACCGGCATAATTTCCTCTTGATGCACGCCATGGGTCCCAATGTGGCAGGCGTTATCGGATCGGCTGTCGCTGCGGGTGCATTATTAGGATTCCTCTCATAAAAAAAAGAAGGCCGTTTACGAAATGTAAGCGGCCTTCTTTTTATTTATACTGTCTGAGTGCACCAATCAGTTCGCTGTTTTCACTTCGGGTACCGATGGTGATGCGCAGGCAATTATAACATAATTGTACGCGCGTGCGGTTGCGCACGATGATACCTTGGGCTACCAGATAGTCGTAGATGCGCTGGGCATCAGTCACTTTGGCAAGGAAAAAGTTCGCATCCGTAGGATACACCTTCTCGCAGATGGCCAATTGACCGAAAGCCTCGATGAGGCGGGTGCGCTCCTGCAAAATCATTTTCACCCAACTGTCAATCTCGTCAGAGTTGTTCAGCACCTTCAAGGCTTGCTCCTGAGTCAACAGGTTGATATTATACGGGTACTTTACCTTGTTCATAATCCCGATAATCTCAGGATCGGCAAATGCCATGCCTAGACGGATAGCTGCCGATGCCCATGCCTTGCTCAGGGTGTTGAGCACTACCAGATTCTTGTAGCGGGGTAGTTCAAAGCGCAGCGGACGCTCGTGTGAGAAGTCGCTGTAGGCCTCATCGACCACAACCAATCCGTCAAATCCGTTTAGCACCTTCACAATCTCTTCTCTACTGATACTATTACCTGTAGGATTGTTGGGACTACAGATCCATATCACCTTGGTGTGGGCATCGCAGGCAGCGAGTAGTTTGTTGCCATCAATCTGGTAGTTTTCGTCCAGATTGACGGGACGATACTCTACATCATTGATGTCTGCACAGACCTTATACATACCGTAGGTGGGCTCAATAGCCACCACGTTGTCTGCCTTCGGCTCACAGAAACAGCGATACATCAGATCAATGGCCTCATCGCTGCCATTGCCCAAAAAAGTATATGACGCGGGAATGCCTTTTACCTCATGAATCTTTTTCTTCAGTTCCTGCTGTAAAGGGTCTGGATAACGGTTGTATGGTGCACCGAAGGGATTCTCGTTGGCATCAAGAAACACGGTCGCTGTAGTGCCTGAAAACTCGTTTCTGGCACAACTATACGGTGCAAGATTCCAGATATTCTTACGTGTCAGTTTTTCAAGACTTATCATAATTCTCAATTATCTATTCTCAATTTCCCTCAAGCGTACTGTCATCGCATTTTTGTGCGCATCAAGCTGCTCTGCCTCTGCCATCAGTTCCACAGCAGGCCCAATCTGCCTTACACCCTCTTCTGTGAGGTGTTGGAAGGTGATCTTACGGCAATAGCTGTCCAGATTGACACCACTATAGGCGGTGGCATAGCCGTGGGTAGGCAAAGTGTGATTGGTGCCGCTGGCATAGTCACCAGCACTCTCACAGGCATATTGCCCAAGGAACACGCTACCGGCATTGATGACCTGTTGAGCCATTTCTTCGTAGTTGGCTGTCTGGATAATCAGGTGCTCGGGGGCATAGGCATTTGATAGGGCCATCATCTCGTCGGCAGAACTGACGAGCACACAGCGGCTGTTCTCCAATGCCTTCTGGGCAATCTCCTTACGGGGCAGGAGGTCGAGTTGTCGTTTCACTTCGTCTTCCACCTTCTGAATCATCTCTTCCGAGGTACTGATGAGCAGTACCTGTGAGTCAATACCATGCTCAGCCTGTGACAGCAGGTCGGCGGCAACGAAGGTGGCGTTGGCGGTCTCATCGGCAAGCACACATACCTCACTGGGACCGGCAGGCATGTCAATAGCCACCTCGCCTAATGATACCTGTTGCTTGGCTGCCATCACATATTGGTTGCCAGGACCGAAGATCTTGAAGACCTTGGGCACTGACTCTGTGCCGTATGCCATTGCACCGATAGCTTGAACACCACCGGCCTTGAAAATCTTGCTGACACCAGCTACGCGGGCAGCCACGAGGATGGCGGGATTGACCTTGCCTTCGCGATTGGGAGGCGTGCAGAGTATGATCTCTTTGCATCCGGCAATCTTAGCAGGCGTGGCGAGCATCAGCACCGTAGAGAAGAGTGGGGCGGTGCCGCCAGGGATATACAGTCCTACTTTCTCAATAGCTACGCTCTTTTGCCAGCACACCACGCCTTCGCATGTCTGAACCTTCTGTCCCTTGAATTTCTGGGCAGTATGGAACTGGTGGATATTCTCATGGGCCAGGACGATAGCGGCTTTCAGTTCTTCACTAACCAGGCTCTCGGCCTCGTCGATTTCTGCTTCGGTGACAGTCAGCGAGGAGAGCACGGCATGGTCGAACCGTTCCTCGTATTCCTTTACGGCCTCGTCGCCCCTGGTGCGCACATCGCTCAGCACGGTATTGACCGTGGTCTGCAACTGTGTGATGTCCAGGTGCGGACGCTGGCAGATCTCTGCCCACTCTTCCTGTTTGGGATATTTGATAATCTTCATCTCAATGAGGCATTATGCATGATGAATGATGCATTGTTTAGAGGATCATTTTCTCAATCGGTGTCACCAGGATGCCTTGTGCACCCATAGCTTTCAACTGACCGATAATCTCCCAGAAACGTTTCTCGTCAAGCACGGTGTGCACTGAGCACCATTCCTCATCGGCCAATGGGATGATGGTGGGGCTCTTCAGTCCTGGCAGCACGTTGATAATATCCTGCAGACGAGCCTTTGGCGCATTCATCCGTACGTATTTCTTGTCCTCGGCCTCACGCACGGCCTCAAAGCGGAACAGCATCTGATCCAATAGCTCGCGTTTCTCCTGACTCATGCCAGGATGACCAATCAGCAATGCCTCACTCTGCATCACGATCTCTACTTCGCGGAGGTTGTTGCTGACCAATGTAGAACCGCTGCTCACTATATCGAAGATGGCATCTGCCAATCCTATACCCGGACTGATCTCTACACTGCCTGTGATAACGTGAATCTCAGCATTGATATGGTTGTCTGTGAGGAATTTCTTCAGAATGACAGGATAGGAGGTGGCAATAGTCTTACCGTTAAACCACTCTAATCCCTGATAATTGATCTCCTTAGGAATAGCTAATGACAAACGGCATTTGCTGAAACCCAGACGTGAGATAATGTCGGCCTCGGCACCCTTCTCTACAAATTCGTTCTCGCCCACCACACCAATATCGGCTACACCTGTGGCTACACTTTGGGGTATATCATCATCGCGCAGATAGAGTACCTCCAATGGAAAGTTCTTGGCCTCTACTAATAGTGTGCGTTTGCTGGCACTCACTTTGATGTCGGCCTCACTAAGCAACTGCATCGTATCCTCGAAGAGGCGGCCTTTTGATTGTACTGCTATTCGTAACATATTCTTCTGTTTTTACCTTTTTACCTTTTTCTTTTGTAAGAATCGGTTGCAAAATTACTGTTTTTTTCTTTAATTTGCAATAAAATGATTACTTTTGCAACAAAATAGTAGTGTTTTTGTAACCAAATAAGAATATTTATACTCTTAGGAGTCATTCATAGCAAAATGAAACAGAATATATTGATCGCTGATAGCGGGAGCACCAAAACGGACTGGGCTTTCATGGGTGAGCGTTTCCATACACAGGGAATTAACCCCTTCCATCAAGACGATGATACAATCCGTGCCATTCTGAAAGATGAGTTGCTTCCCAATCTTCCCTCTTCCCTCTTCCCTCTTTCCTCTTCCCTCAATCCTCTTCCCTCTTCCCTCTCACCTCTTCCTTCAATCCTTTTCTATGGCAGTGGCGTAAGGCCGGAACTCGAGGGGAAGATGCGGCGCCTGCTGAGGGAGGTGTTCCCACAGGCAACGGTGATAGAGGCGCATAGCGACCTCCTGGGCGCATGTGTTGCACTCTGTGGTCACCATGAGGGGATTGCATGTATTTTGGGGACAGGTGCCAACTCTTGTTTGTATGATGGACGGCGCATTGTGATGAACACACCTCCTTTGGGCTATATCTTGGGTGACGAGGGTAGCGGTGCGGTATTGGGCATCCGTTTCCTGAATGCACTCTATAAGAGTCGACTGCCTCAGCCTGTCCGTGAGGCTTTCGAAGCTAACATGGGTATGGACATGTCACAGGTGATAGAACGGGTCTATCGTCAGCCGATGGCCAATCGCTGGCTTGCTTCGCTCTCGACGTTTATCCATGACTATATCTGTGAACCTGCTGTTGAACAGTTGGTGATTGACAACTTCTGCGATTTTATCCGGCGCAACATTGTGCCTTACACCCGTTGTGACCTGCCAGTGAATGCTGTGGGCAGCATAGCCTTCTACTATAGTGACCAACTTGCGAAGGCCGTAAAAGAAGAAGGCTACACACTGGGAAAGATTGTGCGTAGCCCTCTGGATGCGTTAGTCGAGATGGAATAGCTCGGGTAGGGGGATGGTGACTGGCGAATTGTCGGGATTCACCTCCATGATGTCGGCCATCATGTCCCACCAGCGCTGTGTGATGGGGTCTACATGCTCGGTATCCTGCGAGTTGCCCTCTTTTGTACACTCCTGATAGGCAAAGAGGATGTTGGTGTCCTTGTCCCAGTAGATGCTGTAGTTTTGCACGCCCTGTTCCTTAATCATCTGTTTCAACTCGGGCCAGATGGCGGCGTGACGTTTCTCGTACTCTTCCTCGAAGCCTGGCTTCAGGAACATTTTAAAAGCAAATCTTTTGATCATTGTCTTAGTTTTTTAGTGAAAGATAATATCCTAATTTATAGAGTTTGAAGATGCGGAGTGAGGGACTTCTCCCGCACAGGTTTTTGCGTTCCAGACTTCCGAAAAGCCTGTGCCATAGCTTAATAATTCCTCGCACTGCTTCTATGTGAATACCATCTGTGAAGGTCAGCAGTTGCGAGTAACCACGCAACTCCTTGCAGAAGGTAAATAACGTGCGTAGCCCTTCCTCGGTCTTGCTAACGAAGTGCGCGTTATCCTCAAAGTCGTAAAAGCCTGTGGGGTTATCCAAATGGGTAATCTCAATGCCGGCCTTGCGTAGTTGCTTGCCCCATAATACGTCCTCGTAGCCATAATGGCGGAAACGCTCGTCTAATGGGTAAGTCTGCATGATGTCGCGACGAACCAGGAAGTTGCTGGTGTGGAAATGTTGAAAAGGTCGCTTTCTGCGTTCTTTAGCCTGATGCATGGGCTCGCATTCTTTTTCATAGAGATAACGCAGACATGTTCTCTCGCCAGGTCCAACACAGTAACCGCCGTAGGCTACGTCTTTGACTTCTGCCTCCAGATACTGCCTGATAAACTGATTGTTGACGATAGTCATGTCACCATCCAGAAACAAAACCCATTCGTATTGCGCCTCGCGACAGAGGAAATTCCTGATGGCTGCACGACCTGCATTCTGTTCCCTACGAATATATCGCACATGAGGGAGCATGGATAATTCTGAATGATGAATGGTGAGTTGTGAATTGTCAGACCCGTCATCGGCCACGATGATCTCATATTTGAGTTCCTCAATAACCTCAGCCTGACACGACAAAGCTTTGACCATCTCACGGCAGTCATCATTGTATATGGGAATCAGAATAGACAATTCATGTTTCATAGGGTACAAAATTACATAAAAAAAACTAAATACGCAGGTGCGGAAGCAATTTTTTTACTTTTTACTTTCCACTTTTCACTTTTTTTCGTACCTTTGCACCCGCTTTCACGAGATGGAGGCATGAAATTCAAACATTTAACAACAAAAACAACATTTAAAACATGGCAACAAAAATCAGATTGCAGCGCGGTGGCCGTAAGAGCTATGCTTTCTACAGCATCGTAATCGCCGACGCTCGTGCACCACGTGATGGTCGTTTCACTGAGAAGATTGGTTCTTACAATCCTAACACCAATCCCGCCACGGTAGACTTGAATTTCGACCGTGCATTGTACTGGTTGGAGTGTGGCGCTCAGCCCACCGATACCGTTCGTAACATCCTGAGCCGCGAGGGCGTGATGCTGATGAAGCACCTCCGTGGTGGCGTGAAGAAGGGTGCTTTCGATGAGGCAACTGCTCAGAAGAAGTTCGATGCATGGAAGGCAGACAAGCAGAAGGGTCTTGAAAAGGTAGCAGCCGAGGAAGCTAAGGCTAAGAAGGATGCTGAAGCAAAGGCTCTGGCTGAAGAGAAGAAGGTCAACGAGGCAATTGCTAAGAAGGTAGCTGAGAAGAAGGCTGCTGCTGTGGCAGAGGCTCAGGCTGCTGAGGCCGAGGCTGCCGAAGTTCCTGCTGAAGAGACTCCCGCAGAGGCTTAATCCCTCGTTCTTTTATTCAAAAGCAACGCAAAAAAAGAAGAGCGCCCATCGACGCTCTTCTTTTTTGTGTCTTATTTGAAGATCGCGTTGCCAGCTTTCTCCAGTTTCTTGCGGATGTCCTTGGGAATGGCATTCTTGTTAACGAGGAAGTCCATGGTGTTGGCAGCGATAAAGGTCTTGGTCATATACCAGATGCCTTTGTATTCGCCAGTCTCACCCCATGAGTTCTTCACCATATAGTATTCCTTGCCGTTCTGGTCCTTGGCGATACCATAGATGAGCATACCGTGGTCGTCAGTGAGTTCCCAGTTGTCAAAACGCTGCTGACGAAGCTCCTGCGTGGGGGTAATCTCAGGCACGTTGCAACCCAGAGAGTCGATAAGGTTCTTTTTCTTGGCAGCTGTCATCTTCAGCCATTTGGCCATATCGCTGCCTGCCAGACTCTCAGTCTTCTTGGTGTCAATGGCATAAGCCAGTCCCTGGCGGGTAAATCCGTCTTCGCTCACGTCACCGCCCCAGGCAATGGTATACCCGTTGTTTATAGCATTGTCAATGACCTGCATCATCTCGTTCATAGGAAGATTGTATGACAGGGGGAAACGCCAGTTGTCCTGCACCTCTACGGCAAAGCCTGTATAGAAAGGATGGTGGGTGTAGCTGGTAATGCTCACATAGTCATCCAGGTTGATGCCCAGGCTCTGCATGAAAGTCTTCGGGGTGTATTTCTTGCCTTCATAGGTGAACTCCTCGGGGCACTGGCCAAGATAGGCATCCAGGATGCCCTGTAACCCTGCCTTCCATTGATTGCTGATCTTCTTCGCTGAACTCTTGGCAATAGCGGCCACATAGGGCTCTAAGAGTGAGAAAAACTCGTTGAAATTGTTCAGAGAGTCACCATAAAGTGAACCAGGGAAAGGCATAACACCCTGTGGTACAATACCATGGGTTTTCATCGTGGCCAACACGTCTTCAGCGCTTCCGCCTTGAGAGAACTGACAGTCACCATGGTAACGAACCACCTGAATGGCACGGTCCATATAGGTCTTGCTGGCAACAAACGATTCTTCCAAATCATAGGTCTTGCCAGTGGCCTTCAGAATCTCAGCCTCAAAGAACGAGAGGGTAGAGTAGTCCCAACAGGTACCTGAGCGGTTTTGGTCTTTAATACTGGTAATGGGGTTCTCCTTGATAGTGGTGAAGACGGGCTTATTGTCTGCCTTCTTCTCGGCTTCCTGAGCCTGAGCACTAAGAGCAAACAAGGCTATCAGTGCAAAAGTCATCGTTTTCTTCATTCTTTTTTCTATTGATTTATATGTTTTATGCAATTAGAATGCAAAATTACGAAAATAAAATGGAATAGCCATCATTTTACTTGGTGATTATTAAAAATTAACGACAAAGACCATACATAACTACTTTTAGGGATTTCCCTATCATAAAAAGGGGATTTTCTCTTGCTCTGTTGACAGATTGTTACTACATTTGCCACATCAAAACAAATAAAAAACCTATCAAGATGAAAAAGATCTCATTTATTATGATGGTATTTGCCTGTATGATAGCTGCTAATGTTTGTGCACAGGATGCTCAGGTGTTTATCAAAATCACAAACGAGAATTTCTTCTCTCACTGTTTCGAGGACTGTGATGTCAATGGCGACGGTATTGTGACTTTCGATGAGGCAAACAAAACGACTAAACTTGTTCTTGATCGGGGTGGAAGAAGTAATATCATCGAGGACTACTCGTTCTTGAAATACTTCCCTAACTTGACCATTTTCTCTGTAGGAAATACAACTGTGGAGACGCTTGACCTGAGCTGCCTTGGCAAACTGGAACATCTCGGGTTGATGAATGCTGCATGGTTAAAGAAGTTAGTACTCGCTGCTGACTGCAATCCTGAGATTACCTATCCCACGGGAGATACAAAAGTAGAAGTGACTCATGCCGCCAAGGACCAGATAATAGCGTTTAAGGATTCTGGTATCAAAGACTTCTGTCTGCGTAATAAGGTGGATGCCAACCACGATGGCGAGATCTCTGTGCCGGAGGCAGAGTTGGTGACACGCCTCAGTTTCATGAACTTCCGTAGTTTTATTCGTAACATCAAGGATTACGAGGACTTGAAGTTTTTCTCTAATATCGAGTATCTTCATGCTGGCATGACTTATCTGGAGACGGTAGATCTGAGCAGTTGTAAGAAATTGAAGGAGGTCGACCTTTCCGACTGCCGTATGCTCAAGACTGTCGTCCTTGCCAAAGGCTGCAAGCCGGAAATAAAATACCCCGTTGCCTACAAAGGGGAACAGCCCAAAGTGATATATAAATAATGGCTCCTATGAACGACGATATGCTACAGGCTCAGATGGAGCAACAGTTGAGAGATCAACAAATGATGAACGAATCCTCAAAGTGGATTACTGACCCTATTTATCGTGATATGCAATGGGGCGACAGGAAGAGTGCTCATTCACGTAAGTCCACAAAGGGTGGTGTGTTGGCTCTCCTTGTGTTTATCCTCTTTACGATAGCTCTTATTTTGATCTTCTATAATTCCCACTAATATGGCATTGAACCTGCAGATGAATACTAAAACTAAACGATTATGAAAAGATCATTTCTTATTTGTATAATGATGACGATAGCATCGTTATGCGCTCAGGCACAGACAAAGGACTGTGACAATTGTAAAGGTACGGGCTTGGAAGAGCGTACATGTGCTTTCTGTAATGGAGAAGGTTATCGTGAATGCGACTTCTGTTTAGGTAAGAAAATGGTGCGTTGCAACGACTGTGGTGGTACGGGACAGGTATCCTGTGCACATTGTAATGGGCGCGGTGGCACAAAAGTTAAAGATGAGTGGAGAGAATGCCAGTGGTGTGACGGCAAGGGAACACCTGACTGCGAGAAGTGTAAGAAGACTGGTCAGATTGCATGTTGGAAATGTGGCGCAGAAGGAAAATATCAGTGCAACCAGTGTAACGGCTCGCGAGTGAATAAGTGGCAGTGCACAAAATGCAGCGGCACAGGTAAGGTGAAAGCCGACGCAGAGGCCACCATCTCTAAATTAAAAGAGATAGGTGGCACTTCTGGAACCGTCAAAGTGGATATCAATCCCAACGACAGCGAGGAGGAGAAGATGCGAAAGCTGACAAAAGCTCGCTTAGCGCATCGAAAAAAAGTGTTGGAGTCGAAAGGCGTTACTGTAAAGTAGTAGGTGACCTGACTTCTACTTGGTCATGAATTTCTCTAACTCCTTCGGGTGGTAGGGGATTCTCTTTTCTCCAAGGAAGCGACAACCATCCTCTGTAATCAGCAGGTCATCCTCGATACGGATGCCGCCAAAGTCCTTATAGGCCTCCAGCAGGTCGAAGTTCAGGAACTCCTTGCAATGGCCTTCCTTTTTCCACAGGTCGATGAGGTGGGGGATGAAATAGATACCTGGCTCATCAGTCACCACGAAACCTGGCTCCAACTTGCGCCCCATACGCAGACAGTTAGTACCAAACTGCTCCAGATTGGGACGTGTCTCCTCATCGAAGCCCACGTAGATCTGTCCCAGGCCTTCCATATCATGGACGTCCATACCCATCATGTGGCCCAGTCCGTGAGGCAGGAACATGGCATGGGCACCGGCACGAACAGCCTCTTCTGTATCGCCTCTCATCAAACCGAGCTCCTTCAGTCGGTCTGTCATCAGACGGCACACGGCAAAGTGTACGTCCATATATCTTACACCGGGCTTAGCTACCTCCAACACGTAGTCATGGCAGGCCTCCACGATAGAATAGATCTCCAACTGCTTCTGAGTGAACTTGCCATTGACGGGCATGGTACGGGTGTTGTCTGAGCAGTAGTCATTCAGTTCGCAACCGGCATCGCATAATACCAGTCGGCCATCTTCCAATGGAGCATCGCTCGGGTTACCGTGCATGATCTCGCCATGCTGACTGAAGATGGTTGCGAAACTAACACCCTGCGCCAATGAACGGGCAATGCCATCTACCTGTCCACCGATGAAGCGCTCGGTTACACCGGGCTTAATAAGCAACTGCGCAGTGGTATGCATAGCATAGCCTACATTGCAGGCTTTTTCTATAGCCTCTATCTCCTGAGGCTCTTTCGTGGCGCGCATCTTTACAACGGCTTTAATCAAGTCTATGCTGGCAGCCTCTTTCTGCTTTGAGGGGTGAATGCCCAGCAGATCCATGATCTGAATCTTAGTGTCGTGGCGATAGGGGGGCAGGAAATGCTTATTGACCATTGACCATTGACCATTGACCATTTTTGATAAGTCGGCCAATGGGGCTGTCTTGTTGACGCCTACCTCTGCTGCAAGGTCTGATACGCTGGGGGTATAGCCCATCCAAACAATATCCTCTACATCAATATCATCACCGAAAAGCCATTCCTCGTCGTTGTCAATATCAATAACACCAACCAGTCCGTCACGGTGTTGTCCGAAGTAATACAGAAAGGAGGAGTCCTGACGAAATGGGGCATAACCATTGGCAGGATAATTGGCGGGGGCCTCGTTATTACCAAACAGCAGGATGATACCTTTGCCTACCAGTCGCTTTAGTTCCGTGCGACGACGGATATAAGTTTCTTTGTCAAACATACGTATTAGTATTTTTTTCGAGCACAAAGTTACAATAATTTATCGGAAAATGATTATCTTTGCATCAAATTATTGTTAAACAACGATGAAACAGCGGTTGGGACGACAAACTGGGTTGGTACTTGAGGGCGGTGGTATGCGTGGCGTGTTCACCAGTGGGGTGCTCGATGCCTTCATGAAACATGAACTGTGGTTCCCTTATGTGGTGGCGGTCTCTGCTGGTGCCTGTAATGGTCTCTCGTATATGAGTCGTCAGCCACGTCGTGCGCGCTTCTCAAATATTGAGATGCTGCGTAAATATGGCTATATCTCATTGAAAAACCTACTCGTACAAGGTAGCATCTTCGATCCAAATATCCTCTACGAACGCTTCCCGGCTGAAATCGTACCGTTTGATTATAAGACTTATGCAGAAAATCCTGCCCTCTACGAGATGGTCACAACCAACTGCCTCACGGGACAGGCTGAATATCTGAGCGAGAAGCATGATGCCCGGCGCATCACTGCCATTGCAAAAGCCAGCAGCTCTCTGCCTTATGTGGCCCAGATTACCAATGTCGATGGCATCCCTATGCTTGATGGGGGCATCATCGATTCTATCCCTATACTGCGTGCCACCAGTCAGGGCCATGCGTTCAATGTGGTAGTGATGACTCGTAATAAAGGCTACCGTTCATCAGAGCCCGATATCGCTCTTCCTTCTTTTATCTATGCTGATTATCCCAAACTGCGCGAGGCATTGAGTCACCGAGTTGAGGTGTATAACGAACAGCTGGAATTGGTGGAGCGTATGGAGCGCTGGGGCGAGATTTTGGTCATTCGTCCGCAGCATAAGATGGAGGTTGGCCGTACCTGCAGTGATGTGGCAAAACTTGAACGCCTCTATGAGGAAGGGTTCCGACTCGGTGAACAGTTTTGTCGCACTTGGGTACTCGTTTCCTGATCTTTATCTGTCTATTTGTTAATCTTTATCTGCCAATAGACATTTTTTTATATTATTAATAATGTATATTGGAAAAAATGTTGTACCTTTGCACACACTTAGTGGCCGCTTTTGACGGCTACAGGATGACTATTTAATGTACAAAATCCTCCTATGTAGCTGGATATCAGCACAGAAGTTGATGAGTAACATCTTAATTTGTCTCTTCGGGGCTCTGCCAAAGGTTTGGCGGTGTCCCCCTCTTATGTTTTAAACGCTCATGGAGTCTGCTAAGAAGTCTGTACCCCGGAAAGAACTGGTGCTTTGGTATCCTATGCGTGTTTCTTATGGGCGTGAAGAGAAAATAAAAGAAGCCCTCGATACGCTGAACATACGTAATTTCCTGCCTATGCAGCGTCAGCGTGGATGGGTCGACGATAAAGGTGAACCTCATCAGAAACTGGTTCCTGCTGTCCGCAACCTGATCTTTATCCACTCTTCACAGGAGCATATCACGGAATTGAAGATGTTCAACAAAGAGTGCGACTCATTGCGCTATATGACCAATCCCTTTTCGCATAGCGATGATGACTACCTCCTGACTGTTCCCGACCGTCAGATGGAGAACTTCATCCGAGTGGCTGCAGTTCAGGATGACAGTCTGTTCTACCTTGATCCCAATGCGGAGTTCCTTCGCGTCCTGGGACGTAAGGTCCGAATCACCGACGGGAATTTCAAGGATGCCATAGGGACCATTAAACGTATTAAGAATAATAAACGTGTCGTAGTCGAGATACAAGGTGTGGTAGCTGTCGCTATTACCTTTGTGCCTACCGTCTGGCTGGAGCCGATAGAGGGATAATCATGCTGGCCTCGCTATCAGGCTAAAAAGCACAAAAAAACGCACTCCGATATAATTTGTCATAATATTTTGCGTTAAAGTAATGGGCAAAAAGCCCATATAGTAAACTTTAACCATAAAAAAACAATTATGACAAAGAATTTGTTGATGGCAGGACTTGTCCTGCTGGCTGCTTCATGCAGCAACGAGAGTGATGTAACTGTAGTAGAGAACCAGACAGCACCTGTTACGGTGCATGTCAGTGATTTCTCAGTCTCGATGGAAAGAATGCCATCTGAGGGAAGCACAACGCGTGCTGCTGAGAATCCGGGTGATTACTTTAATGGAGGTGCCATTACCCTGGCATTCTACAATTCTGAGGGTACCGAGGTGTACAAGACGACTCAGGTCAAGGGTGATGGCTCTTACACTACCTTCGGAGAGTTTACGGCCAATCTTCAGATAGGTACCTATACCATGGTGGCTGTAGCGCGTGCACATTACGATGGCGATGAGTTCACACTCACCAGCCCTACAGAGGCGGCCTTCACCTCTGAGCGCCCACGAGAAACGTTCTCGAAAGTGCAGAGCGTCACTGTATCCAGCGCTTCTCCGCTGGATCTCAGCGTCACCCTGAACCGCATCAGCTCTTGGCTCAAGATTGTCTCCACCGATGGGCGTCCGGCCAGTGCCAGAAAAGTACGTACAACCTTTTCAAAGGGTGGCAAGAGCTTCAACCCAACTACGGGTCTCGCAACCATAGACACAGGCTTCTCGCAGACGAATAATCCCACTACAGCAGTGGGTGCAACGATTACCGTTAATAGCCTGCCCTTCCTCTATACCGATGAGGAAACGATGGACATCACTATCGATGTTCTGGATGCTGATGATAACGTGCTTGCCACCAAGGTGGTGAACAATGTGCCCTTCAAGCGAAATCGTAAGACCATCCTTCAGGGTGCCATCTTTACGGCAGAGGCTTCTGCCGCAGCGTTCAAGCTCGAGACCTCCTGGCTCGATGATGAAACTATCGACTTCTAGTCGTAGGGAGATTCATCTATGCAACGGCAGTTCCGTATGTGTGCATGGTCTGCACCCCCCGTTGTTTGGGTCCTGTATGTGTGCATTTTATGCACACTCCTTGTTCGGTCACTTTGCGCTTCTGCTCGTGTCTTCGTTCATTGTGTGTGCATTTTATGCACACTCCCCCTCCTCTCCTGCGAGAAGGCCATCATTGACCCCGGAAGTGTGGTCAGCGGTTCCCCCGCTGACAAGAACCTCCGGGTCACGGTTTTTAGCATCGAGAAGACACCATTCGAGACCTTCACTCGTGCTGTAACCCCTGCCTCCGAGGCCTGTACCCGCCTTAACTTCGCTATCTACGATGAAGGCGGCTCCCGCGTCAAGCAGGTTAATCAGACCTCTGCCGAAGCCGATTTCGGCAAGGCCTCCTTCCAGCTCGCTGAGGGCGACTACCTCCTAGTGGTCGTGGGCCATAGCGCCAGTGGCAACCCCACGATGACGGACCTCACCAAGGTCCAGTTCACCAACGCCACAGGCTACACAGATACCTATCTCTGCTGTGCCACTGTCACCATCGGTGAGGATAAGGTGGACTACAAGGTCTCTCTCGACCGTATCACGGCCCTCTGTCGCTTCGTGCTGACCGACACCGAGATTCCCGTTGATGTCAAGAAGATGCGCTTCTACTACACAGGAGGCTCTGGCGCCTTCAATGCTCAGACCGGCCTAGGCTGTGTCAACAGCAAGCAGGACGTAAAGTTCGACATCACTTCCTCTCAGAAGCAGTTCGACCTCTACACCTTCCTGCACGATCTGGAGGGCGCTATCCATCTCACGGTGAGTGCGCTCGACGCTTCAGGCGTCGAGGTTCTCCAACGCGACTTCGATGTCCCCATGCAGCAGAACTACATCACGTGGCTCTCAGGTCCCTTCTTCGGTGCTAGCTCAACCACAGGTAGCACCGGTATCACCAGCGTAACAGTCAACACCGACTGGGCTGGCGAGACCCACATCGCCTTCTAACCAACTCAGGGGCAGGTCCCCGCAGGCACCCCTCTCGGTCCTGCCCCTCTGTGCCCTGCGCTTCTCCGCTGGGATATGTGCCTCGCGCTTTTCCGCTTCCACTGTTCCCTGCGCTTCTCCGCTGGGAAATGCACCATCTGTATTCGAAATTTAAATCACTATATATATGAATAAAACAGCACTTATTACTGGTATTACTGGCCAAGATGGTTCTTACCTGGCCGAGTTTTTGTTAGAAAAAGGTTATGATGTTCATGGCACGATACGTCGTTCCAGTGTCGACTTCCGTGAGCGTATCGCCCACCTCGAGGGCACACCCCACTTCCATCTGCACTATGCAGATCTGGGTGACTCAATGAGTGTGTTGGGTGTGATTGGAAAGGTACGCCCAGACGAGATATATAACTTGGCTGCACAGAGCCATGTGCAGGTCAGCTTCGATTCTCCTGAGTTCACGGCTGATGTGGATGCTGTGGGCGTACTTCGTATCTTGGAGGCTGTTCGACAGTTAGGATTGACCGACAAATGCCGTATCTATCAGGCTTCTACTTCAGAGCTTTATGGTAAGGTCGAGGAGGTTCCTCAGAACGAGAATACACCTTTCCATCCCTACAGCCCATATGCTGTAGCAAAACAGTATGGTTTCTGGATTGTGAAGGAGTACCGCGAGGCTTACAATATGTATTGCTGCTCCGGTATCCTATTCAACCACGAGTCTGAACGTCGTGGCGAGACCTTCGTCACCCGTAAGATCACCCTTGCCGCTGCCCGCATCAGCCAGGGCCTGCAAGACTGCCTCTACCTGGGCAATATGGACAGCCTTCGCGACTGGGGCTATGCCAAGGATTATGTAGAGTGTATGTGGCTGATTCTGCAGCAGGACCGTCCCGAGGACTTCGTGATTGCCACCGGTGTGCAGCACAGTGTCCGCGAGTTCACCCAGCTTGCTTTCAAGCACGCTGGTATCGAGCTCAAGTTTGAGGGCGAAGGCATCAATGAGAAGGGTATTGTTGTCAGCGGTCCTGACGCCTTGATTGGCAAGACCGTGGTAGCCGTCAGCGAAGACTTCTACAGACCGACGGACGTTGTGAACCTTTGGGGCGACCCCACTAAGGCAAAAGCTAAGTTGGGCTGGAACCCTAACAAGACTTCCTTCGAAGAGCTTGTAAAGATAATGGTTGAGAGTGATATTGCCAAGGTTGCTGCTGAAGGTGCTGCTGCAAAAGTAAGAACAAATCTTGCTGAGTATCTTGAAAAGGGCATCGTTAAGTAATTGAACATCTAAAAACACGAAATAAACGAAAATGATTCTTTCAGGTGACAGACCATAGGTCTGCTTTATTCCGAACACGTTCTGAATAAAGGTTTGATTTTATTGGAAGCACTTCTGAAAGCTTGCTTTCAAGATGCTTCAAACAAAATAAAACTCATCATCTGACAGAATCTATCACTGAACTATTAGAGTTTTCCGAGCCTTTCGATGTTGAAATAAAATAAAAGTAGAATAAGCATGTCGTTGTTATACCCTGAGGAGTCATACAAGATTACAGGTGCCATTTACGAGGTTCACAAAGAATTAGGCCCTGGGCTCTTGGAAAAGGTTTACCAAGAAGCCCTCGAAAAGGAACTAAAACTTCAGGGTATTCCGTTTGAGCGTGAAAAGAGCTTCACCATTATGTATAAGGGTGAGGAGCTCGAACAGAAGTACATTGCTGACTTTGTATGTTACGACAAAATAGTCGTAGAACTAAAAGCCGTCGATGAACTTCTTCCAGTTCACGAAGCACAAGTCATTAATTATTTAGCCATAACCGGCTATAAGTTAGGACTGCTCGTGAACTTCAACGCTCAAAAGGTAAAACCCGAACGCATAGTTCGGTATTAGTGTTTTTCGAGTATTTCGATGTAGAAAAAGAAGAATATACGATGTTAAGTAAAGAAAGTAAGATATATGTTGCAGGCCACAACGGATTGGTTGGTTCTGCTATTTGGAACAACCTCTTGCAGAGAGGGTATACTAACTTGGTGGGCCGCAGCCACAAGGAGCTGGACCTGACAGACCAGTATGCTGTCAAGAAGTTCTTTGATGAAGAACAGCCAGATGCAGTGGTCCTGGCTGCTGCCTTTGTGGGTGGTATTATGGCCAATATGCTCTATCGTGCCGACTTCATCATGATGAACATGAAGATCCAGTGCAATGTCATCAGCGAAGCCTACGCCCATGGCGTAAAGAAGCTCCTCTTCCTTGGATCCACCTGCATCTATCCCAAGAATGCACCTCAGCCCATGAAGGAGGACTGTCTGCTGACCAGCCCCCTGGAGTACACCAACGAGGAGTATGCCATTGCCAAGATTGCCGGCCTGAAGATGTGCGAGAGCTACAACCTGCAGTATGGCACCAACTATATTGCCGTCATGCCCACCAATCTTTATGGCCCTAACGATAACTTCCACCTGGAGAACTCCCATGTCATGCCCGCCATGATGCGTAAGGTGTATCTGGCGAAGCTGATACATGATGGAGAGTGGGACAAGATTGCCATCGACCTCAACAAACGCCCCGTCGAAGGCGTCACTGGTGAAGGGCTACTCTTACATCAGCCTTCTTACATCTTACATCGAGACGAGGTTTTATCAAAACTCGCCAAATATGGCATTTTTGATAACCGAGTCGTATTGTGGGGCACCGGCAAGCCATTGCGTGAGTTCCTGTGGAGTGAGGATATGGCTGATGCCTCAGTGCATGTGCTGCTGAATGTGAACTTCAGCGACATCATTGGTATCGAGAAATACTCATCTGTTCATTTCGGTGCTAGCACCGATGGTGCAGTAGATAGAAACCACAGTGCAGGCCGTGGTGGCTATATCCCCAGCCTCGGCGAAATCCGCAACTGTCATATCAATGTAGGCACTGGCAAGGAACTCACTATCCGTGAACTCTCTGAGCTCGTTGTCAAGGCCGTAGGCTTTGAGGGCACAGTAGAGTTTGATGCCAGCAAGCCAGATGGCACCATGCGCAAACTCATTGATGTCACCAAGCTCCACAGCCTCGGCTGGACTCACAAGGTCGAAATCGAGGACGGCGTCCAGAAGTTGTTCGACTGGTACAAGCACAGCTTGGAAGCATAATTCAATTTGGTTAAAAATAGTTAAGCAAGAACTGCGAATTTCATCGTTCGTTGCAAGGGAGATGCAAGGGACATGGAAGGGAGATGAGAGGGACAGTCTGTCCCTTGTCACTCTTGTCACTAGAGGTTGTGTTTCGTTGGGGTAAGAATACACATAGAATACAGGTAGAATACTTATAGATGACAGGAGTGCGGCTCCTGACGGGACTATAGAATCCGGAGAAAAAAGTATTAATTGTAGCATAAAACAGTTAAATTAGAGATAATAAATTGCATTTTTATTTAAATAATCAGTGTTAAAAGCAGATTATTGATAAATAATTGCTATATTTGCAGAAACAATACAAAGGATATAAAGATATGAGACTGCCTATTCGATTGGAGAAATGCCCACTGATAGATTGCATTATTGAGGTACGTTTTGATACCAATATTGTGAATAGTGCTGTTTTTGGTGTCATATACAACCAAATACGCAGCGATTATCCAGGTGCGGTTAATAATCTGCCCATTTCACAGCTTCCGGAAGCTATACGAATGAGTGATCCAAACCTGAAGTTCAAGCCATTATATCGTATTGAGGGGGAAAAGACCGTTATTCAGATAGGTTCTGATGTCATTAACCTAAGCTCAAAGATGCCATACATCGGATGGGAAGAGTTCTCTCGCATCGCGATAAAGGTGCTCAATAAAGCTTTTGATAGCGGTGCAGTAGGCCGTATTACTCGGCTTGGTCATCGTTATATCAATTTTATTGACCATGACGTGACTCCAGAATTGGCCATGACATTTGGCTTTGACAAGATAGGAGCTCAATCAGTAAAGAGTTTAAATATTCGTACATCAATAACAGATGGTGAATACATTAACGGCCTTACTTTTGCGAATGATGGTCACTATAATGGAAAAAGCGGTAGTCTAATAGATATTGATACCTCACGTGAATATGCTGATGATTATTTCAAAGGCAATATTGAACAGGAACTCTTTAATGCCCATCAAAGTGAAAAGAACCTCTTCTTCTCATTATTGAAAGAACCCTTGTTAGACTCATTAAAACCCATTTACAATGAATAAGACGAATACATATAGTTTCCTTCTTACCACAATGCTCACTGGGGTATCTCAGACGGCTTTGGGTAATCTGAATGGTGATATGCAGATGGGTGACGATTTGTCGGTCATCTCTAGTAGTGTTGATTTCACGGGAAAGTGGGACTCATTTGTCAATTATTCATATAACGAACAGCCAGAATCGAATAGCAGTATCTCAATGACAGATGTGATTAATGTTGAAGTAGTAAAGCAATTTGCTGAGAATTTGGCTGGCAATATGACAGGAGTTGATCCTGACATACAGCAGATAGTTGATGAACATTTCTGGGAAATGCTATGATGCCACTTGATGACCTGAGAGTCTATCTACCTAAATACCTTTCAGCAGAGAATTACGACCAACTTATATCCCAACTGCGTGATTTTCCTGCAAATATTGATAAACGCATGTTTACTATAGGGCTTGAGCCCGACATTATCTATCAAGGTGATGCATTGAGTGACATACCTGTTGTCAATATAGAGAATTTGGGCTTAGGAGTAAAGCAGCGCCCCTGTATGATAGTGTCAAACACTTGTGACATGGATTTGAATAATACGAGGTTATATCCTACTACAATGTTGTACACCCCTATTGTTCAATTGAATAATTATATAAAGGTGTTGCTGCAATACGGTGCTTCAGAAGAGAAGATAAAGAACCACATTGCTGATGTAAAGGCCCAGAAAGTGTCAAGCATGTTCTATTTACCATCCATTGGAGAACTTGGCGAGTCAGTAGTCTTTCTTGATAGGTTGCTACATGTAAGTCAAAAATATATTGATAGAAATACAGTACAAGCAAGAAGGCTGTTCTCCTTGAGTGATTATGGTTTTTATCTGTTTGTGTTCAAACTTTCAATTCACCTTTCCCGTATACGCGAAGGTGTAAATAGAGGAGCGGTAGCAGAATAACCCTTAATGCCCCGACAGTCACGTAAACCCTCAGGCACAGGCATCCATCATGTGATGATGCGAGGCATCAATCACCAGAACATATTCGAGGATGCTGAGGACTATTACCAGTTCATGACAACCCTTGACAGGGTTCGTGTTCAGTATGATGACATGGGCCTGCCTTGTGGCACCAGTTGCACCATATATGCCTATTGCCTCATGTCCAATCACTTCCATTTGCTCATTCGTGAGCGCAACGAGCAGATAGGCGAAGTTGTCAAGCGTCTGGCCAGTAGCTACGTTTACTATTATAATCATAAGTACCTGCGCGATGGCCACCTCTTTAAGGAACGCTTCAAGAGCGAGCCAGTCAACGATATGGCCTATTTTACGGTGTTGCTGCGGTATATCCACCAGAACCCGCTGAAGGCAGGTATAGTTGAGAAGGTAAAAGACTACGAATACAGCAGTTGGGGCGAATACCAGGGTACGGTAGATCCTGCATTCCAGGTATGTGATACACGGACGGTATTGAACAGAATACCCCTCAACGACCTTGAGGCTTGGGTCAACGACCCTTTGCCCGACGATTACAACTTTCTGGACAACGAGAATGAACGACCACGGCTGAGACTCTCAGACGATCAGGTGTGGCAAGAGATAATAAAACTTGCAGGAGTAACCTGCAGCAGTGATTTTCAAAAATTAGAAAGACAATTACAACGCGAGACGTTAGGGCAGTTGCGAGAACTTGGAGCCTCAGTGCGCCAGTTGGAACGGCTGACAGGCATCAGCAGGGGAATCATCCAGTTCGTAAGAACATAGCTTGTCCCCCTATGACACGTACCTGTCCCTTGTCATATTCAAAAAAATTGAAATAAGGATTAATATACATTAATAATGAGTAATACATTATTCAAAATAACTAATTTCGGCCCTATTCGTAATGCAACTATTGAAACACGCCGATATAATTTTTTCATTGGTCGCACTTCCAGTGGAAAAAGTGTTGCTGCCAAGTTGATTACTATATCGCATGAGTTCGATTTCCGAGTGATAGCCGATGGTGACTTTGCATCATTTGAAAAGATGCTAAGAAAGTATAACATTGATTTTGTATTTAAGGACGATACCGAAATTTCTATTAAAGAGGATAGTGCATATTGGATAATAAAGAAAAACTCTTTTAAAACCAACTATGATTCTGAAGACCTTCGAGAACTTCAAAAGACAGATTATACTGAACTTTTAAAAAGTCTAAAATCTGGGTTGAAAGGCGATCCTCATCTACTTAAGGATTTTTTGGGTGCGTTTTCAATATTAATTTCTGATAATGATGCTGATTTGAAACATTTATCCAAAGAAAAACAGGCCTCACTACAACTGTTTATTTTTGGAGCATTAAAAGGTTTTGTTTACGATCCAGTTTATATACCCTCAGAGCGCATTCTACTTTCAATCATGAAGGAAAGTGTGTTCTCTTTACTTCGTTTTGGCGGTAGTATTCCTGAAAGTATTGTAAAATTTGGAAGCCGATATGAGCAAGCGAAGGGTAAGTTCAAAAATCTTGATATGGATTTTATGAATATTCGTGTCTCATTCTCCAAAGAGGAAGATAAGATAGTCATTCTAAACGACCAAACAGAGGTTGACTTTCTTCATGCTTCAAGCGGCCTACAGTCGGTTATACCCCTGTGGGCAGTATTACAGTCAGTATTTAACCAGCATATGCAGCATGAGCACATTGTTATCGAAGAGCCGGAACTCAATTTGTTCCCGACTCAACAAGTTGCTCTTATTCGTAAGATTATCGCTGGGATGAACCACCAGAAGAAGTGTAATATTGTGTTTACTACACATAGCCCTTATATACTTTCTGTTATTGATAATATGATTCTTGCTAACGAAATCTATAAAAAAGCGAAAGAAAAGAAGGATTTGCAGAAAGAAATAACAAAAGTAGTAAGTAAGAATGAATTTATTGATTTCGAAGAAGTGGCTTCTTATGGATTTAGTGATGATGGAACAGTAGTTGATATTAGAGATGTTGAGAACCGTTTAACTGGTGCTATAAACATAGATCAGGCTTCCAATGAAACCAGTCAGATATTTAGTAGATTGTTGGATATAGAAGATGAGTTGTAATTGTTTTTCTGGAAAGCCATCTTTCCCTTCTCAGATCACATTCAACGAGCGTCTTAAACGCTCTGCTTGTCATTGTAATGCTCGTTTTGTCGTGGAAGAAAACCACCGACGTTTCTGTATTAACTGTAATAATGTTAACGATGTCAATAAGTACATGATAGACAAGTGGTTTGATAATAATTCAAATCATCTCAAATGTGATTATTTCTTCGAGTATAAAAGAATTGATGGAGAACAAGCCAAAGTGGATACTGCTATCTTTGTTGAATTAAAAGGAGTAGATATTGGCCATGCAGTTAAACAAATCGATCAGACAATAACAACTTTCAAGCAAGGTGGCTACTTTCGCACAACCACTATCAATAAAGTCATTGCGGCCATAGTTTTCAGTCATTTTCCCTCGAATAATTCCTCTTATCGTTCTGCGTGGTTAAAGCTCCGAAAGAATCACAAGGAATTAAAGGTAAAAGAATTGTGTCATGCAAAGTCCTTGACCTATGATCCACTATGACAGGTACCTGTCCCTTGTCATGCGACAGTATCTTCAGAGATGAATATGAACTTGTTTCATATCAGTATCAATGAGAACTTTCCGCGTAGATTGTTCATTATACCCGTTGCTCAGGATATGGATACATTGATGCTGACAGACAAGTCAAAGCCTGTGTTCATCAAAAAATTCCAAGATAAGTTCTGTGGAGGCGAGGATTGTGAATCATTTTTTTCTATAGAGGTTGCGAAAGAGAAGGATGAGAAGTGATAAAATAATCAATCCCGTTCCATTCGAGTCGTCTGTGTTCTTCTTGAAACATGAAACTAGGATCTTGAAACTTAATTTTTGCGGCGAAGAGCCAACGAATCTTTATGCGCAATTCGTGGTTCTTGATGATGGCAGAGATATGTGATAAGATAGATAGGTAAAGGAAACATCTTACATCTTCCATCTCGTAGCACATCAGCCTTCAGCCATCTTCCGACGGAGTGGAATAACATCATCCATCTTATACACATCATACATCCTACTTCAGACATCGTTCACAGGACTATGGCGTTCCTTCATACATAAACATATAAATAAGAAGTTGATGAACAATACTAAATACAAAAAACTCGAAGATGCTCTTCTTAATGCAACTGACTTGCTGATTGAAAAAGCAAAGAGTCAAGAGCATTGACTTCCTCTTTGAAAACGCATGTGTCAGTTTCAGAACGCTTCCCAATATAAAGGATTCCGACAAAGAAGATGTGATAAAGCAAGCACAGGCCGCTTTACCCTCTTGGAAGACAATGGTAATACAGAATCTAACTAATAAAGGAATAAAGGTGGTTTAACCAATGCCCCGCCAACCTCGAACATCCTCAGGCACAGGTATCTACCATGTGATGCTTCGTGGCATCAACAGACAAGATATCTTTGAAGAGCAAGAGGACTACCAACAGTTTCTCATCCGTCTTCAGAACCTAGTAGATCCTATAGATGACAATGGCGAACATATCCCGTCTTACTTCCATGTGTATGCCTACTGCCTCATGTCAAACCATGTACATCTACTGCTACGTGAACGTACCGAGAGCATTAGCGTTAGCCTGAAACGCCTTACCGTTTCCTATGCAGCATACTACAACAAGCGTTATCAAAGGGTAGGGCACCTGTTTCAGGACAGGTTCAAAAGTGAGCCGGTAAATGACATCGAGTATTTTGTAACGCTGTTGAGATACGTTCATCAAAATCCAGTTAAGGCAGGGATATGCGTTAAGGCAGAAGAATATACTTGGAGTAGTTGGCAGGAGTATCTGAACGACGATGGAATACTTCCAACCCTGTGCTATACCAAAGCAGTGCTCAAACGAATCACGCTTGACAATCTGAAGGAATTAGTGGATGAAATATTAGATGGAGATATAACAGATGTAGAGTACACCACGGATGACCGTTTGACCGATGACGACATTCGTCAGTATCTGCGAGGTCATTGGCAGTTAGAGCATCCTACAGACCTGCAAAAGAAAGAAAAGACTGATCGTAACGAGACCATTGCGCCAACTATCAAGGCTGACAGGTATCAGTTACGGAGTCATACAAAGAATAAATGGCAAAATGAAACTGGGTCAGTAGAACCGTCCCGCTGATCAGGGACCTGTCCCCTGCCATCTCTGAGAACTATGTATCTATGGATGATACAATTAAATCACTAGTTGAGGTGATTTTTTCTCAAGAAGGTAATCAACGTGAAAGTAGAAATTTTCTTGAAAAGACTATCCATCAGGCATTAAATGAAGGACATGGTAATTTGATAGCAGTTGTTCATGATGACAAAATGCTTATAGATGAGACCTTGAAAAAATTGCGTGGAGGAATACTACTTGATAAATCGATAGACTTGCAAATGCTAGCAGCAGAGTATAATTCGCAACTGACTGAGGAGTCGTCTTTAAAACTCCGCTCACATGCAGATTTGGTAAGATCTATGCTGAACTTTGACGGAATAACACTCTTTACAGATCAAGGCAGAATTCTTGGTTATCATTTTATTGTTAACAATAATGAAGTGAAGGCTGAGAATATTCAAGGTGGTTCTCGTACCAGAGCATATTTAGCTTTGTGTGGTATGGAATCTATTAGAGCCTGTTTTATAAAATCGCAAGACGGAAAAGTAAACTTTCATGTAAAATGAAAAATGATCTTATACTCTGGCAGAATCCGGAAGAAAAACTGATGCCTTCGACACTAACCAAGGTTGAGGACATAGTGGGATATGCCAATAATAAGAATTTGAGCGAAAAACAGCAAGCTCAAATTGTCAAGGCTTTTAATATGGGGAGCTTTGAGATGTCAGCGGAATATGCATGGCAGAAGGCTATTATTAAACTCCGCAAGTCACTAGAAAAGCTAGGAGTGGATTTTTTGGCAGAGTTGATGGAGCGAAGTGACATAGATGAATTTACACCCGTTGATGAGTTTCTTACTGACAGAAAGGCAATTGACTTGGCTGAGCAGCTAGGACTGATAGGCAAAACTGGAGCACTAAAGCTACGCCAGCACTATGTTTTGATGAATCATTTTCTCTCTGGAGATGCAGATGAGGAATTGAAGGGAAGTGATGCTTTAGGTATCATTTATGACAGTGTACAATATATCTTGTGTGAGCAAAATGAGGGAGAAGCACTTGCCTTTTCGGAATTTAGAAATCGAATACTTGGAGAAACAGTTTCGTTGGAAGATGCAGATGTGAAGCAGGTTTTGGCAGCACCACTTTTTTATATTCGTACAGTATGTATGATATTGCTAAATGCAATAAAGAAAGAAAAAGGTGTAAAACAGGAACATGCCCTGACAAATTTAAACACTATAATTAAAGATATTTGGGAGAAGATCGCGGAAAAGGATAAATATTCAGTTGGCTTTGCTTATAGTTCTGTGATAGCGTATGGAGATAACGTAGCAGCTAAGGGTCTTAAGCAAGCGTTGATGAAGGTGTATGGGTTCGATTATGTACCAGAGACAACGCGATCAACAACATTTAGGGATCAAGCAAAGAAAGTAATAGATATACATTATGGATTCAATAATTTCTATAATGAGCCAGGAGCCGTTAGATCATTAGAGAAACTTGGTAGTATCATACCTGCTCCGGCATTTCAAGATTGTATTGATGCTTATTTGTGTGTTTACCTTGGAAATTGGTATAACATCTCAATAGAAGCTGCACCTATAGCAGAACGTGAATTACTGAAAGTTAGTGTAGATAGATGGCATTATGTATTTTCAAAGTTAATACATCAGGATTACTTAATTTTGGATCATATAGAAACACAGAAACAGATAAACCGTTTTGCATTACTGTTGGAGAAGGTGGGATTTACATCGGTAACGGGGCTGCCTAAATACAATCAGATGTTGTATGAGGCAATCATGAGCCGTAATATGAAGGCAAGTTTAATATCTGCCAAATTAAAAGATTCTTTACGATATAAAGAATAATTGTCATACAACGCAATTTCTACTATTCTCTTGAGAATTAGTTGTTCATAGACTAAAACATTCTACAGATGGCAACAATGAAGATGAAAATGACAACCAACGCTCGCTTGGTGGGCGATGTTTTGCCAAGCAAGCGGAATACCTTCTATGCTTTGAAGGAATTGATAAATAATTCCATTAAGGCAGCGGCTAAGCATATCCGTATAGATTTTGTGCCATTAGGTGAAGAGAATGCATTGGAATATCAGAAAATTCACAAAATCATCATTTCAGATGATGGAGAAGGTGTTTCTGAATCACGGTTTGCAAACCGTATTATGGAGATAGCAACTGAATCTGCCGACGGTGGCAATGGAACGGGACGTTTTGCCGGTCTTTTGATTGGTAGAACAATGTATATTGAGACAACAGCCTACGACCAGGAACAGAAAAAAAAGAAAACAACGAGCGTTACTTTCAATGCTAAGGATTTTACAAGCGGAAACATAAATGATGTCGAGCTAGACGTAGATTCCGTTGAAGTGGACAGTAATGTCGCAAACGGATACAAAGTTGTACTCTCTGACTTATATAACAACGAGCAAGACTGTAATAGGAAGAATAAACTAAGTGTAGAATTCAAGGAAGATAATTTTGCTCAGGCCATTTTTGAGCATTACCCGTTCTATATTTTCAACGAGAAAGTCCATTTTATTATAAATGGTAAGGAATTGAAGATGGAAGATTTTTTCCTGAATAGTAACAAGAAAAACAAAATAGTCGATTATACGGATACAGCAGGAAATGAACATAAAGTATGCTTCCAGTTCTATTCCTTGAAGTTGTCAGATAAACGAGTTCGTATATTCCTTCAATCAATAACTGGTATAAAGACTATCATTGCTGAGTTTGTGTATAATTCAATCTGGTATTCACCAGATGCAATGGGTGCTCAGTTTATAGTAGTTGAATCAGATATTATAACGCCAGACCTTTACGCTAACTTCTCAATAGAGGCTCTTGGCCAAAACGAATGGACATCCTTCTCTAAACTTATAAGGGAAACAATTGACGAACAATTCAAGAAAGACGATGTAAAATATAAGACTTTCCTAGAAAAGTTGGGTGCGGACCAGTATTATCCATATACAAAAGAAGAGCGTAAGCACAATTCAATATCAGAGCAGATATTCGAGCGAAGCGCATATTTATTTGAGGATGATTTGAAATTACTCTCAACAGATAATAAGACACGAAAGATTATCTATCTTTTGTTACGTAAAGCAATAGAGAGTGGCGATTTGGCCTATCTTTTTAGTGATGTGCTTAATTTGAGTAAGGATGGACAGACCAAACTGCTTGAGTTGCTTCGGCAAACTAGTATGGAAGAGATAGTACGCTTCTCTTCTGAAGTAGCCAAAAAAGAGCAATTCCTCAATTTCTTATATGAGCTAACATACGGGAAAGAAATAGCGAAACATATCTTGGAGCGGAAGCAACTCCATAAGATAGTGGCTAATAATTTATGGATATTTGGTGAAGAATATCTTGGAACACCGGTGTTGTGGTCAGACAAGAATCTGGGAAACAATATTGAACAATTGCATCATGATTATCTCGACTACAAGCCAACGAGTAAAGATAATAATCTGATAGAAGTAAAAGGCAAGATAAGAAGTATCACAGATTTGTTCTTCTATAATGAGAAGAAGTTAGGGAATGGTCGCGATGAGGTAATGATTGTTGAACTGAAGGCGCCGAAGTGTGCAATTCACCAGAAAGAACTAAATCAAGTTGATTTATATGGTTATGAGATAGCTAACAGATCTGAGTTCTCAAAGCATGATGTGACGTACAAAATACTTTTGATATCTTCTAAAATTTCTGACTTTGCAAAATCACAGATTAACGCGAATAAATTGAATGAGAGGGTGCCCTTCTTATATAAGACCATTAATGATAACAATGCAGACATTCAAATATATGTAATGGAGTGGTCTGATTTGATAAAGAGGAACAATATGCAACTGAGCTATCTAAATAATAGTTTGAAGGTGAGATATAATGATGTATTGGAAATGTTCCAAAAAGAATATCCAGAGTACATGATTCCTAATAGAATTCCTAGATTATATGAGTCGAAGAAGTTTTAATCTATCTCTGAATACTATTGTCAATTATGAAAGAAAAGATAGATATAGCAAAATACGTAGAGTCTCACAATATTAATTATGTGAAATTTGTTATTACGATTGAGATACAGGGTAGAAATGTATATAAGGAAGATATACATCAGTTGATTCTTGATTCGAAAGACCATCTGCGTCATAAATATCAAGATAGTTATGCCCTCCAGACATTTATACATATCCAACAACGTAATGATACGGAAATTGTACTTCAGCGTGATAATAAGAACCAACATGATAGTAGCTATCTTGCAGCAGTAACAATAAGTGATAATAAGGTATTGTTAGAGTATGTTGATATAGACGGGAATGATACTATCTTCCCTAAACTTTTCAATCTTCATATTTTAGAACTATGTGTTCTACGTGCACTTAGTGAATTGACTAATAGTTTTCAGAACTGCAGATTGATGGTTGATAATAAAGTAGAAGCAAATCATTATTGCCAATACTGCTCTAGAACGAGCCTATTCCAAGTAGAAATAGAGAATAATTACGTTGTCAATCAAGGTGATAAAACTTCAAGCGAGATTGAAGGAAATACTGCTATATATGAAACGCTTAGACGTTTCTTTCAGTTATTTAAATGTGAAAAATGTGCAGAACAACCTTATATTAGACTAGTTGAATCTCAATTCTCGGAAGTCTATACTGAAATGTGGAAATAGAAAATAATTATGGCACAGATTAATATCCATATATACGATGATCTGGTGAAGATATTTAGGTATGAGATAGAGGAGGTTGGTTATTCAACAGCCGATATAACCGATCCATATAAGCTAATCATCATGTACTTCACAATGCGAAAAAGACTTGTGGAAAAGAGACCTCGAAAGGTGATATTTCCACAGGACTTTACATGCCCAGCTGATTTGCAGGCGGGTCTTGATATGTTAGTGAAGAAGTTTGAGAACGGTGAAGATGTCAATCCGCATTTAAGCAGAACCATTAAAGAACTGGATTTTCCTGACTTGATGCTTTTCGATTGGAAAATACATCATTTCCACTTAGGAACAACTATGGAGGGAGATGGTTATGTGTCAAGAACAGGTGATATATTGTATGCTATTGTGTCAAAGGATGAAGTATATTTTATAAAAATACAACCTCATAATCATTGGAGTGACTTGGATTTAATTGAAACTGTACATCAGAACTGGCCAGAATTAATAGCTAGATTTAGAATTGATGGCACACCAGAGGTGGCATTCAATTCGACTGAAATAGCTCAACTGCGTAAGGCTCATGTAAATGTAATGATAACGACCAAAGATGGTACGGGGTATCTCGGAATGGGAATGGGCTTTATGACAGACGGAAGTTCTAGTAACGCAGCACTGCAGGCAGTTAGAAAGGCACATGAAGCAAAAAATATAGAAAAAAGGATAACCGAAGAGTTGAATTGTATTGAATCCGACCTTGGTCGAAACGGCATGAAGTTTGAAGTAGAGGCTGTTAGAATGCCAAGTGGTATTTATGCCATAGAGCATAATTATAACCTTGGATGGCTATTATACAACATCAAAAGTATAAAAGACCTGTTTGGATTATAAAATGTCATTTAATCCTGAGGATAAATATAATATTAGAGAAAAGCAATGAACATACTCTTAACAGGTGGTGCAGGCTACATTGGTAGCCACACTATTATAGAGCTTGATAAAGCTGGTCACAGCGTAGTTGTTGTAGATAACCTCGTGAATAGTAATCCAGAATCTCTGCGACGTGTTGCAAAGATTATTGGAAAGGAAATCCCTTTCTATGAGGTTGATGTGCGAGATAAGGAAGCACTCTCAAAGGTTTTTGACGAGAACAAGTTTGATGCAGTCATTCACTTTGCAGGCCTTAAGGCTGTAGGTGAATCTGTAGCAAAACCTTTGGAGTACTATCACAACAACATGACAGGCACCTTCATCCTCTTGGATGTGATGCGCCAGCATCAGTGTAAGAATATCATTTTCAGTAGCTCTGCTACCGTATATGGCGATCCAGCCATTATTCCTATCACAGAGGAATGTCCCAAGGGCCATTGTACCAATCCTTATGGCCAAACCAAGAGCATGCTCGAAGAGGTGCTGATGGATGTACAGAAGGCCGACCCAGAATGGAATGTGGTACTGTTGCGCTATTTCAACCCTATTGGCGCTCATCAGAGCGGCATGATAGGTGAGAACCCCAATGGCATACCCAATAACTTGATGCCATATATCACCCAGACAGCTGTTGGCATTCGTAAAGAGTTAGGAATCTTTGGAAATGACTACGATACCCCTGATGGTACAGGCGTACGTGATTATATCCACGTCTGCGATTTGGCCTCAGGTCATGTGGCAGCTTTAAAGGCTATCGATAATAAATGCGGCTTAGCTGTATATAATCTTGGTACAGGTTATGGCTATAGCGTACTTGACGTTGTAAATGCTTTTATGAAAGTTAACGGTGTTAATGTACCATATGTTATCAAGCCACGCAGACCAGGAGATATTGCTACCTGCTATTGCAATCCAGCAAAAGCTAAAGCAGAACTTGGCTGGGAGGCCAAATTTGGCATTGAGGACATGTGCCGAGATAGTTGGAATTGGCAACACAAGAATCCAGAGGGTTATGGAAAATGATTAGCATATACCAGCTTTCTCAATAACCTCATGCGAACAGGACGATAACCAAGAATCATACTTGTCTTAGATAAATACCCAAACATGACAAAAAGAATATTATATATAGATTATGCTAAATGCATAGCCATACTCCTGGTAGTGTCGGGACATATCATACAATGTTTTTCAGTAAAAGGATCAAAGGACCCTTTGTTTGAATTTATATACTCTTTTCATATGTCTTTGTTCTTTTTTCTGTCAGGATATGTGGCACTGATGACTCGGGAACGGAGTTTTTCTAAAGGTGTTTTCCCTTATCTCGTCCGAAAGACGGAAACATTGCTTGTGCCATTCCTTGTTTGGAGTTTGTTGGTAAACAGATACATAGATATTTTACCCCCCCCAGCCACATATAATATAACAGAGCTTTTTCAGAGGCCAGATTTGGGTGTGTGGTTTTTATTCTCACTCTTTTTGATACAGGTAGCCTGTATCCCCTTGTTACGTTGGCAGAAATGGTATGTGATAATACCTAACATTGCTGCACTTGCAGCTTGTAGCTATTTCCTGGAGTCGTTCACCTATTTAAACTACATGCACTGGATTCCTTTTGTGACAGGTATGGCTATAGCAAAGTTTGACAAGCAGATTTTAACACCAACTCCTGCGACAATCGCCCTGCTGATATTCATAGTATTCGAGGTGGTACATCCACATCCAGTCGTCACATCTATATCTTTGGGTATAGCTCTGCTGCACGCATGCAGCCAAATTAAGGCAGACAACATCATCAGCCGCCAAGCATTGGCTATTGGCCAAAATACGATGGGAGTATATCTGATACATTTTTTCTTCGTTTGGGCTGTAGGATATGGAGTAATCGACATGTCTGGTTTGCATGGCACACTAACACTTGCCATTTTACTGGTTTTGTCATACATCATCAGCATAGTCTGTGTCTATATCGCCAAGACCCTACAACTCTTCCCAATTGTTGGCTATTTGTTGTTTGGTAAGAAAATAAAAGCGTTAATTATAAGGACAATGTTATAATAACAAATTTATATAAAAATGTGTAATAGTTTAATAAAGAAACCAATAAAGAAATGTTTAACAGCTCTGGCCAAAATCCTTGTCAAGGTGCGCTTATTGGATAAGTTCGTTCTTGTTCATGTCGATGGGGGAATTTGTTCTCAGATGCACTTTTACATGATTGGACAGCATTTTAAAGAGAAAGGATATCGTGTGAAGTACGACCTTTACTGGTTTAAAAAAGATGGCTATGATTTGTTGAAAAAGAATCGTAGAGATTTTGTCCTTAATACTGCATTCCCAAAGTTGAAGTATGAAACAGTAGGTAAAATTGAAATGTTCTTTTATCGTTATTTGAATAGAGAGAATAATTATCACGATGAAGATTCCGCATTTGACTGGCTGCAATTAGTGCCACCTATTTATTTAACAGGTTATTACCGTACTCCTAAAGAACTATATTTGCGTTATGCAAAGACATTTACCGTAGACAGTACAATCTTGGATGAACGTAATAATCAAATGCTTTCTGAGATAAAGAATAGAAAAGAGTCTGTTGCTATTCATGTGCGAAGAGGAGATTTAGCTGTATTCAATAAGGCCTATGGTGAACCTGTGCCAATCTCCTATATTAGAAATAGTATAAACTACATAAAATCTAAAGTCGGAAATCCGCATTTTTATATATTTAGCGACGACTATAAATGGATAGAAGATGTATTTTTGCCGGAAATCGGTGTAAATATTAGTTATACAAAAGTAGATTTCAATGACATAGGTAAAGGCTATTGTGATCTATTTCTGATGGCTTCATGTAAACATAAAATTACCAGCAAAGGAAGCTTTGGAAAATATGCTTCTTTCCTAAGTGGTCAAAAAGATTCAATCATAACACTATATGATGATAGTTATGAGAGAAAACAATGGGAAGGGAAATATCCAGGATTTGTATTTATAAAATAATTAATTATAGCGCTCATGAAATTAAATGCTGTTCGTGTTATTCAGCTCCCCAAGTTCCTCGATTCTCGAGGCAACCTCTCTTTTGTGGAGCAGTTGAACCATATCCCGTTCGAAATCCGACGAACATACTGGCTCTATGATGTGCCAGGAGGAGAATGTCGTGGCGGTCATGCCTACAGGAAAAACCAGGAGTTTATCGTAGCACTCTCTGGCAGTTTTGATGTGGTTCTGGATGATGGGCAGGAGAAGAATACGTTTACGTTGAATAGATCATACTATGGCTTGTACGTCCCCAAAGGCTTGTGGCGCGAGATGGAAAACTTTTCGACCAATTCGTTAGCAATGGTTCTTTCCTCGACGGAGTATGATATAGACGACTATATTCGGGACTATGATGAATTCTTAATACTGAAGAAAGATGGCAAGATATAGTGTTTATGATTGTACGATGATAGAACTTGACAAACATCATAGCGACCGAAAAGGCAATATCTCTGTTGTTCAGAACGGTGACACAGTTCCATTTGATGTCAAAAGAGTGTATTACCTTTATGATGTGCCTGGAGGTGAGAGCCGTGGCGCTCACGCCCATAGGGAATTGAATCAGCTGATTATCGCTGCAAGTGGTTCTTACCGTGTGACCCTTGACGATGGTAAGGTGAAGCGTAGTTTTATGCTGAATCGTCCCTATCAGGCTTTGTATGTCAAACCAGGTGTCTGGCGAGACTTGGATGATTTCTCTTCTGGAGCTGTATGCTTGGTTTTGGCCTCTGAAGTTTATCAAGCAGAGGACTATATTCGTGATTATGATGAATTCTTAAACTATAGGAAACAAAAATGATACACCCTTTATCCGACTGCCAGAATAAGTGTATCCCTGATAACTCGAATATCTGGCAATATTGTGTTGTTTTACCTGGAGCACAGATTGGCGAGAATGTAAATATTTGTTCGCATTGTTTTGTTGAAAACGATGTGAAGATAGGTAATAATGTCACTATCAAGTGTGGCGTTCAAATCTGGGATGGCATTGAGTTGGAAGACAATGTGATGATAGGTAGCAATGTTACCTTTACTAACGACATGTATCCGCGTTCGAAGAATAAAACTTGGACGATGCTTAGAACAAAAGTTTGTCGTGGAGCTACTATTGGTGCTGGCTCTACCATTCTGCCTGGCATAACGATAGGAGAGGGTGCTATGGTAGGTGCTGGTTCTGTCGTAACTAAAGACGTGCCTGCTAGAGAATTGTGGATTGGGAATCCCGCTAAGTTTTATAAAATAGTAGATTTTTAAGATATGAATATCCCATTTTTGTCACTCAAAGATGTTACTGCTCTTCATGGTGCAGAAATCAACGAGGCCGTAACCCGCGTGGTGAATAGCGGTTGGTATCTCCAGGGTAAGGAGAACGAGAAGTTTGAGGCAGACTATGCACAGTTTATTGGAACTAAATATTGTGTAGGTTGCGCTAATGGTCTGGATGCCCTCATTTGGATTTTCCGTGCATACGTTGAGATGGGTGTGATGCAGCCTGGTGACGAGGTAATTGTTCCTGCAAACACCTATATTGCGACTATCTTAGGAATTACAGAGAACGGTCTTGTACCTGTTCTTTGCGAGCCAAAGCCAAACACGTTGGAGATTGATGATGACCTGATTGAAGGCTTAATCACTCCAAAAACAAAGGCTATTGCCATCGTGCATCTATATGGTCGCATTGCTTATACAGAAAAGATTGGCGAACTTTGCAAGAAATACAACCTTAAATTGGTAGAGGACTGTGCTCAGAGTCATGGCTGTAAGTTCACTGATGGCAGAGTGACTGGCTCTATTGGTGATGCCGCTGGCCATAGTTTCTATCCAGGCAAGAACCTTGGTGCTCTTGGTGATGGTGGTGCAGTAACCACTAATGACCCTGAGTTGACTGCTGCCGTTCGTGCTTTGGCAAACTATGGTTCTCAGAAGAAGTATGTGTTTAAGTATGCAGGTCGTAACAGTCGTTTGGATGAGATTCAGGCTGCCGTATTGGATGTGAAGTTGAAGTATCTGGTAGAGGATAACCAGCACCGCAAGGAGGTGGCTCACCGTTATTATGAAGGAATCACGAATCCACTGATTACCTTGCCTGATCTGTTGCCCGACGAGCAGAATGCCTATCATCTGTTTCCAATCATCGTGAAAGGCAAGGAGAATCGCGACAGGCTTCATGATTATCTCGAAGATAATGGAGTAGGTACGGTATGTCATTATCCCATTGCTCCTCATAAGCAGGAGTGTTATGCCAAAGAAACATGGAACACCCCTCAGTTGCCCCTGCCTATCACAGAGCGTCTGGCTGATGAGGAGTTGAGTCTGCCCATTGGTCCTGTTATCACGATGGAAGAGGTAGATCAGGTTATTGAATTGATAAACCGTTTCAAATGAAACAAACAATAGCTCCAAGGAAAGAACGGAATGTGGGGCTTGATTTGCTCCGCATTTCCTTAGCTTTGCTGATATTCATGTTTCACTCCAATATGCTTTTCGAATGTCATTATGGAGTGCTTGATCGCTTTGCCAGATATGGTGCCATAGCAATGACTGGATTCTTTATGCTGTCTGGCTATGCGCTTAGCTTATCGAGCAAAGAAATCTTGACGGATATCGGTAGTCTAAAGAACTTCCTGTTGAAACGGTTTATAAGCATTTATCCGCTTTACTACTTTGTCGCATTAGCTTTTATCATATTGCTAGGAAGTGAATCATTTCAGTCTTTAGCCTTATTATTCCCGTTCGAGGCTTTAGGGCTTCAGTCATGCTTTACCTCATTGAGTAAGATATCGCATAATGGAGGAACTTGGTTTATATCATGTCTGACTATATGTTATCTATTATACCCATTATTACAATGGATAATAATAAGGTTAAAAGTTAAAGAGAAGGTTATACTGGGGGGGGGATTTTTATTCCTCTTATTTCTTGCACCACTCGTCCAACGTCATTTTATTGTTGCAAGTATTTATGACAATCCGTTTTTTCGGGCAATGGAATTTTCATTGGGTATCATTGCAGCATCTGTGAATAGGGAAATGAAGAATGGACATCTTCCATATGTTTTTCGCAGCAAGATAATATTGTCTTTAGTGATATTTTTATTGGTGACAGGAGTGAGCGTGGGCGATATATATATAGCAGGACCTCGTGATTATATGTTGATGAACTGGGTAGTTTTACCTTGTTTCATTATGATGTTCTTGATTCTGGGTAATGTGCGGTTTGATGCTCTTTCCGGGAATAGATTTGTTTCGTACATGAGCGCATTGAGCTATGCTTTCTTCTTGGCTCAATTCTTTGTATGGCCTCTCAGTTATCATGCCATTAACAGTTGGATAGGAATAGACAATAATTTTATGCGCATACTCGTTTCTTTTATGATTTGCGTGGGTATTTCTGTCTTTTTGCATGAATGCGTAGAGAAACCATCATCAAAATATCTTAAAGCAAAATTATTAAAATAGAATAGTAATGTCTTCACAATATCGAAGCATACTTAAAGCTACATCCATATTTGGAGGAACACAAGTCCTGCAGATACTCGTTGGTTTACTTCGCTCTAAGTTCGTGGCGTTGTTGATAGGCACCACGGGCATGGGCTTGAACACTATCTACATGTCATCGCTGACGCTCTTTATTACCATTTTTGGTATGGGCGTGAACATGAGTGTGGTCAAAGATTTGAGCAAGGCATACGACCAACAGGACTGGGGGCATTATAATCGGATAACAATCGCCTTTCGCCGCTTGTTACTGTTTTTGGGTACATTGGGCACGCTGGTAGTAATAGCATTCTCACCATTATTAAGTAAATGGTCTTTTGGTGATAACGAACATATTTTGCCTTATTGTTTCCTCTCTCTAATAGTATTCTTTACGCTCTTTTCACAGGGATTTACAGCTGTTCTTATTAGTTCCCGTAGGATTAAGGCTACGGCCACTTGTTCGTTAGTCAGTTCGTTGGTATCTTTGATAATAGCAATTCCTTTTTTCTATTTCTGGGGATTGGATGGTATTGTTCCTGGTATAGTTTTTTCTACTATCGGAAATTGTTTGGTAACATACCTGTTTGCAAGAAAAGTGAAGATAGAAGAAGTACATTTGAGTTTAAAAGATACGCTTGACATCTCAAAGGCATTGGTATCACTCGGCTTGGCAATGGTTATTGCATCCCTGCTGGGCAACTTGACCAATTATTTAATAAATCTTTCCATTACAAATCTTGGTGGATTGTCAGACCTTGGTCTATATGGTGCAGGCTTTACGATTGTCATACAAACAGTCACGTTGATATTCTCTTCTATGGGTAGTGATTACTTTCCCCGCTTGTCTGCTGCAATGGACGACAAAGCGAGGATGAACCAAACGATGAACGAGCAAAGTGAGATTATATTGTTGCTTGCTGTTCCTATCTTGTCTGTATTTATGCTCGTTGCGCCATTAGTAGTTCGCATCCTATTGAGTGAAGAGTTTCTACCTGTTACAGGCTTTATACGTGTCCTTTGTGTGGGAATGTTGATGCGTGCTGCAAGCTATGCACTTGGATACGCATCTTTTGCCAAGGGTGACAAGAAGGTGTATCTGTTCTTAGAGGGTGGCTATAGTAATTTTGCTAATTTAGTGTTTTCTGTTACAATGTATTATCTGTGGGGGTTGAATGGTCTAGCTTGGTCCTTTGTAGTCAACTACCTGCTATATTATTTTTTGATTCGCTTTGTTGACACAAAAAGATATGGCTATCAGGCATCTAAGAGTGTTAATAGATTGATACTTTTATCCGTATTGCTGATGTGCGTACTCTTGGCCATATCTTACTTGTTGCCCAAGGTATGGTATTATTCAATAGGTAGTGTGGCAACATTACTGTTGTGCGTCTTTTATTTGAAGTCATTAAATGATAAAACAGGATTAGTAAACGCATTGTTATGTCGAATCAAGAAATAAGCAAGCCGTTAGTTACGGTATGTATTGTTACTTACAACTCGTCCGAGTTTATTGTCGAGGCTCTTGACAGCGTTTTTGATCAGTCCTATCAAAATATAGAACTGATTGTTTCTGATGATTATTCGAAAGATAACACTGTTGAAGTATGTCAAACATGGATGGCTACCCATTTCCAACGTTTTGTTCATGCTGAAGTGATAACCGTTGAGAAAAATACAGGTGTTTCGGCTAATTGCAATAGGGGAATCCGAAAGGGTACGGGTGATTTTATTAAACTTTTTGCCGGTGACGACAAGTTGCTACCCAACTGCATTGAGGATAATGTCAGCTATATGCTTAAGCATAAAGATGCAGATTTGTTGTTTTCAGATATGAAGGTGTTTGGACAAGGACAGGCCGGAACGAACATCATTAGTCCTGCCGTCTTTTTTCATCATTTTACAAAAAAACAATTCAAATTGTGGAATCTCGTTTATTCCTGTCTGCCAGCACCTGCATGCTTTATGCGTCGTGAAGTCTATAATCGTTTGGGTGGGTTTGACGAGACGATTGCATTTATGGAAGATAAACCTTTCTGGGTAAAAGCAATATGGGCAGGCTGCTCTCTTCAATATACAAATGTTACAACAGTACAATATAGGGTAAATCCTAATGCTTTGTCTCAGACCAGGAAGTCATCTAATTACCATAAAATGACGGAGAGCAGGATTATCGCTTCAAAGTATTTCCTCTCCCTAATGAGAGATATTAGCTGGATGCTTTGGCTATATGGAAAATCGCGATATGATAAGGAGTTCCATCCTTCCATAAAGACGTACGCATTATACTCCCTTAGATTCACTAATCCCTATTATTACTATCTAAAATACCTTTTGTACAAGCTAATATTCTTTCAGAAATTCAAATAAGGGAGGCTACTGATGAAGTTCTAATCCCGGAGAAATATGTTAATGAGGTAAATAAAAAAATCAGGTTACTGCAAGAGTGATATGATGAAAAATAAAAAGTTGGAAGGCTTGCGTGGTTTGTTGATGCTTTGGATAGTACTATTCCATTACACAACAATGTACAATGTATATGTTGATCGCCCAATACAGTTCCCAATTGAATTTAATAATGGTAATGTGGTTGGAGTTACTATGTTCTTTGTTATTGCAGGATATCTTATGGTGGGCAAGATTCTTACTGGTGGAGCCGTATTTTCTACCTTTATAAATCGGTATTGGCGGTTATACAAAAGCTATATACTTGCAATCATCATAATAGTGGGGTGGATGCTCATTATGCCACTTCCTGGTAGAGTGGTTTCATTATCAGTAATCCTTTGTAACATAGCATTTATCAGTCATCCAGGAATCTCATACGTTGATGGCGCACATTGGTATATTGCTGTGTTAGTTGAAATACAGTTGTTATTATCGCTTTCTAATGTTGTTCAAAATGCTGAAAGACGACTTGTGATAGTCGTTGTAACATTTTTTTTAATATTGGTTGCATTGATGAGTTATGCTCTTTTTGTCAGTTCTCTTCCTTTAGAGGCTTATTGGTTTAGCTATGGTCTGCAGGGGGTGGTGCTAGGAATCTGTTTTAGGGCTTTGAACGTAAATATGTTATTTAAGATAATTGCTTTAGTTTTGTCGCTATGGCTTGTTCACCTTAATTATCTTTATTTCGTTTATCTTTCTATATTTATATTGGCTGTTTATCCATTTAAAAGCAAGGCAGAACAGATAATTGATAAATTACTTGGAAACCCATTTTTTGTGTATGTTGGAGGAGTTTCTTATGCTTGGTATCTTGTTCATCAAAATATAGGTTATAGTCTTATGTATTATTTTGTTCCTACAGGAATTCATAATATGCTGTGGTTATTCATCCCCGTAAGTATTACCTTTTTGTTAGCGATAATGATAGATCGCGCTACGAAAAAACTTATGAATGTCAAAAGAAAACATGGTTAGTATCATTGTTGGAATATTTAATGTGTCACGTTTCCTTAGGGAAAAGTCTCTGAGTTGCATATTTGGTCAGACCTATAACGATTGGGAACTCATCCTCGTGGACGATGGCTCAACGGATGATTCGGGGCAATTGTGTGACGAGTTGGCTTCAAGGGATAGTCGTATCAAGGTTATCCATAAAGATAACGGTGGGTTGGGCAGTGCACGTAATGCAGGTCTCGATGCTGCACAAGGCGATTACGTTTGGTTCTATGATGTGGATGATGAGGCTAAGCCCAATCTGTTGGAATATAGTGTGCAGCAAATGGAGAGCCTTGAACTCGATATGCTGCAATTTAGCTTTCGGGCGATTACGCCTTCACTGGGAGTAGAGGAGGATGTTCATCTGAATGAGCGTATGATAGAAGGGCAGAAACAGTTACGGGATGCGTTCTTGGATGATATTCTATTTGTCAGAAATGGTAATGGATTCGCATGGAATAAGTTATATCGTCGCTCTTTTCTAGAAAAGAAAAGATTACGTTTTGAGAACCAGCGAATACAACAGGACGAGGTGTTTAATCTGAAGTGCTATCACTATATTAAAAGATTATTCCTGTCGCCAGAAGTGTTGTACGACTATTATATTTATGATTCGGGTAATAACCGTTCGCGCTTTATTCCGAACCGCATTAGAATTTATGTGAGTATCCGTGACCACTTTGAGGCATTACGTAACGAATGGTCAATTAACGATCCGAGGTTTGATGATTATCTGCAAAATCGTTTCTATCAAAGCATAGATCAGACTTTACGTTTCAATATGTATCATCCGAAATGCTTATGGTCTCATAAGCAGAAGAGAGACGAAATGAAAAGAGTGCTTGAGCATAAGTATTCACGGGAAGCAATGGAATGGGCAGACAAGAACGTGAATGGTATAGAGAGCAAGATGTATTTGTATGCATATCGAAAAAGGAATTTAGGGCTCCTTGCTGTTGCATCATCAATATTCTCTGGACTTAGGAAGGTGAAACATAGTGTAATAAGAAGATGAAAGCAGAAACATTTACATTACGAACAGGCGAGACAATTACCATACCTATACCTGTGTGCTATGCTGATTGTATAGAATTGATAAGGAGCGACTACTATCGCTATTTCGGTCATGTTAGCTCTTTTGGGAAGATGTTTCTCAAAACATTCTCATCACCCCCCTTCGCATTGACCTTTTGGTTGCGATTGGCTCAAATAAGAGGCCTTTGGTATTGGTCTGCTAAAATTATGCATCGCCATTACTCAGTGAAATATTCAATGCAGGTTTATCCTAGTATGAAGATTGGTTACGGCTTTTGTTTGCAACACTCTATTTGTGTTGTTATCAATCCGGCTACTATAATAGGCAACAATGTGAACGTCAGCCAGTTTACGCAGATTGGAACTAGTAAAGAAAAAGCTGCCATTATTGGAGACAATGTTAGCTTATCTCCCATGATATCGTTAGTCAATGATGTGCATATAGGAAGTAACAGTACTGTGGGCACTGGAGCAGTTGTAACTCATGATGTCCCGTCCAAAGCTACAGTTGTAGGTGTACCTGCAAAGGTATTGCATTATAATAACTCTGGTCATTTTGTGGGGAATAGGTGGCCTTTACCTGTAAACAATGAGTAAGAAGAAAAGGATATTCATCTCCATGCACTATATGGAGATTGGCGGAGCGGAGATTAGTCTGATAGGACTATTGCAGGCCATAGACTACACTCGATACAATGTGGATTTATTTATCCATTCACATCAGGGAGAACTGATGCGTTTTATCCCGAAAGAAGTGAATCTTCTGCCTGAAATCAAAAGCTATGCTTATATAGAACGCCCTATTGTGGATGCTCTTTGTCATGGAGAATGGAAGATCGTTTACGGACGCTTGAAGGCAAAATGGCAGTTTAGACAATACCTGAAGAGAAAGAATCCAAAGGAAGGTTCAGCAGTCTTGCAGTATGTGGCAAGGAATGTAGAACCGTATTTGCCGGATTTATACAAGTATGGGGAGTACGACTTGGCTATAAGCTTTTTGCATCCTCATAACTACGTGCTGAGTAAGGTAAAGGCGAAGAAGAAGATTTGCTGGATTCATACTGATTATTCGACGATAGACGTTGATGCCGAACTGGAGCTTCCGGTATGGTCGGCTTACGACCAAATTATAAGCATCTCCGAGGAAGCATCGAAAACGTTTCTGAAGGTGTTTCCAACGCTTGAGAACAGGATAACTATTATGGAGAATGTCCTGTCCTCCGAGTTTGTAAGGCAACGTGCTGAGTTAATTCCGCAAGAAGTGGTTGAAAAAGAAATGCCTCGCGAGAATCGCGTTGTCAACTTGTTATCGGTCGGTCGTTTTTGTGAAGCAAAAAATTATGACAATGTCCCTGACATCTGCAAAAGAATCAACACTCAGTTCTCAACTCTCAACCCTCAATTCAAAGTCAAGTGGTTTATTATCGGTTTCGGTGATGATACTTTGATTCGTAAGAACATTGCTTTGTGCGGAATGGAAGACATTGTTGTCATATTAGGCAAAAAGACAAACCCATACCCATACATCAAAGCGTGCGACATCTATGTTCAGCCATCAAGGTACGAGGGAAAGAGTGTTACGGTGCGTGAGGCGCAGATGCTGGGTAAGCCTGTGGTTGTGACCAATTATCCTACTGCTAAAAGTCAGATAAACGATGGCGTGGACGGAGTGATAATACCGCTTGAAAATGAAGGCTGTGCAGACAGCATGGTTGATTTCATCATGAACAATGAGTTGCAAAAGCAAATTGTTAATCATTTGAACACTCACGATTACGGAAACGAAAAAGAAATTGACAAATTGTATAAAACCATAGAGTAATGACAAAGAATCGTATCGTTTACCTCGACATATTGCGTGTATTGTGTTGCTTTCTGATAGTATGCATGCACTCGCCAATGCCCAGTGACAATGCCATCAGTTGGTTTAATGGTGGCTTGAGTTTTCTCACAAGCCCCGGATTGGTTTTGTTTTTTATGATTTCGGGGGCATTGGTTATGCCTGTCAAAACAGATACTTGGACATTCCTTAAAAAGCGTTTGACAAAAGTTGCAGTCCCAACTTTGTTCTTTATTGCTGTTCACTTGATTATTAAGGCCATTAAAGGGGTTGAGACCAACTGGCTTCAAACAATTGTTTCCATACCGTTTGCGGTCTCGGGTCATGGTGTTCTTTGGTTTTGTTACACCCTTGTTGGGCTGTATCTTGCGGCACCCATTGTCAGTAGATGGTTGCAAAATGTTTCGCCGAAAGAACTGGAGTTCTATCTTTTGATATGGGTTGTGACCCTTTGCTATCCGATATTGAAACGGTTTATTGGAGTGAACGATGGTACTACGGGTATGATGTATTATTTTACAGGTTATTTGGGCTATTTCGTGTTGGGCTATTACCTGCATCATTATCCCAATCGCCTATTATTATGGCTGTTGTTGCTTTTGTCAGTTGTTGCCATCGCTGCCAAATTTGGTGTGTCGTATATGGGCTTCCACGATGATTCTACGGGAATCTTCTATTATCTGTCGCTACCTGTTGCCATTATTGCCTCCACAATGTTTGTTGCGGCGCAGAAAATGATCAAGACAAACGAAAACAATGCTCGTACAATAGAGAAATGTGGAGGTATACTAACTTCGAACCTCTCGTTTGGAATATACCTTGTCCATATCATAATCATGCTTGAAGTAGTGAAGGAAATGCCATTTGTGATAGACATTCATAATTATATTATGCAGACAATAGTTATAACTTTTTTGACTTATTTGTTAAGCTGGCTATTGGCTTATTTCATCAGTTGGATACCTGGTTCGGAGTTTGTGATAGGGTTCCATCAAAAGAAAAAGAATAAATGATACCGAAACAAATTCATTATTGCTGGTTCGGGCGCAATCCATTGCCGAAATCAGCCCAAAAATGCATCGCCTCTTGGCGGAAGTTCTATCCCGACTATGAAATCAAGGAATGGAACGAGGATAATTTTGATGTTAACAGCATACCTTACACCCAGCAAGCGTACGATGCTAAGAAATATGCCTTTGTGAGCGACTATGCGCGGTTTTGGATACTGTATAATTATGGTGGTTTGTATTTTGACACCGATGTTGAGGTTATAAAGCCGTTCAATGAGATTCTTGATAGAGGTGCGTTTATGGGAATTGAAAAAGGAGCATCATTAGATGGTAAGCCAATGGTTGCCCCTGGATTAGGTCTTGGTGTTGAAGCGGGCCATCCGTTTTATAAAAGAATGCTGGATTATTATAATCAAATGTCTTTCCTTTTGAAGGATGGTTCCTTGAACACTCACACAATTGTGGAATATACTACTGATCAGTTGTATGCTGATGGAATGCAGCCAAATGCGGAATTACAGTGTGTTGATAGAATCTGGATTTACCCAGAAGATGTGTTCTGCCCGATGGATTCAACAACGGGAATAATTAGCATTTCGGATAACACAGTTTCGATACATCATTATGATTGTTCTTGGATGAATCATCGCACTATTAGATATCAGTTGCATTTACTGAAGAACTTTATTAATAGATTGATGTATAAATTACATATTAAGTGAAATAATGATATCACCATTTTTATATCAACCGATATACTTAATATTTGTACTACTCATTACGCTGTTACTATTCTTTAGCCTGAATGCTAAAGAGAATCAGCATTCATTACTGCAATCAAGGCGTAACACGGGATGGATGTTGTTATTGAGTTTGTTGCTTGTGGTTTTTATCGGTACTCGACCTAACCATTGGGTCTTTGTTGATAGTTTGACATATGCAAACATTTATAATGATGTAATTCCGACAATGGGAGGCGAAATGGCCATGAATGGAGATGCGCTTTTCGAGTTATTGATGGTTTTAGCGAATCCGATAATGAGTTGGATGGTGTTCGCGACATTAATTGCTGTTGTGTATGTGATGGGTCATTGGCTTGTGAGCAAGCGATTATCGCCTAAAAATGCAGATGTGATGATGTTGTTTTGCATTTCTGCTTTTTCTTTTTGGGGTTATGCCACAAATGGTTTGCGAAATGGGTTTGCATGTGTGTTAGTTCTGGTGGCACTGACTTATTTGGTTCAAGAGAAGCCAAAAGTGTTGCAGTTCTTATTAATATCTTTCGTGGCCGTAGGTTGTCATAAATCTGTTGTTCTACCCGTGGCTTGTGCTTTGCTTGCATATTACTATCGTAATCCCAAAGTAATGTTTTATGTTTGGTTTTTCTCAATTCCTCTCAGTTTTATTGCTGGTAGTTCCGTGGAAGGCTTGTTGTTGTCCATAGGCGGTGATGATCGATTTGAGCAATATTTTAGTGAGGCTTCCAAAAATGAGTATTCTTATCTCTTTTCCCATACGGGTTTCCGTTGGGATTTTTTGCTATATAGTTTTATACCAATACTACTTGGTTGGTATGTAATATTCAAACGCAGAATCATTGATTGGAAATACAATCTCCTGCTTGCAACATACATTTATTCTAATTCATTTTGGGTAATGATTATTAGAGCAAGTAGTTCCAACCGTTTCGCATATCTCTCTTGGTTCATATATCCCATAGTACTCTCCTACCCATTGTTGAAATTACAAGTATTCAAGAATAATCATACAAGAAACGCTGCTATAATCCTTATTTTGCATACTTTATTTACTTTCGTAATGTGTTTTTCATGGTGAGTAGCCCTTAAATTAATAAACAATGACTCGGATTTCTGTTCTCATGGGCATATATAATTGTGCTCCGACATTGGCTGAGGCGTTGGATTCGCTTTATGCCCAAACCTATCAAAACTTCAAGATTATCCTTTGCGACGATGGTTCAAAGGATAACACATATGCAGTTGCAAAAGAGTATGCAGACAAGCATGATAACATCGTACTCGTCAAGAATGAGAAGAATATGGGTCTTAACTATACTCTAAATCACTGCTTGGAATATGCAGACACGGAATACATTGCAAGAATGGATGGAGATGATATTTCATTACCGACACGATTTGAAAAAGAAATTAATTTTTTGGATGAGCATCCTGAGTATGCTGTGGTAAGTGCTCCCATGATTTATTTTGATGAGAATGGTGATTACAGAATAGGACGTGGGCAAGGTGAAATCCGCAAAAATGACTTTATCCATGGAAGTCCTATCTGTCATGCTCCATGTATGGCAAGGACTGCAACGTTTAAGGCTGTAGGAGGGTATTCCGTGGACAAAAAACTATTGCGACTTGAAGATTATCATCTTTGGTTTAAGATATTCGCTGCAGGATATAAACTTTATATGCTTAATGAGCCTTTATACAAAATGCGTGATGACCGTAATGCTGTTGCCAGGCGTAATTGGATGAATAGACGTAATGAGGCCTATGTTAAACACATCGGATATGTAATGATTGGATTGCCATGGTGGACGCAGATTTATGCTATTGTACCAATCATTAAATATTTAATGCCCAACTTCGTTTATAATTATTTTCATTATAGAAAGAGGTAAGTTCTTTGTACGAAGAAAACTGTTATATTTGGATAGCAAAAAGATAACACAAGATTAAAATGAAATACAAACTAAAAATAATTCGTGCTACAACAATATCTCGTTCACTAGAGGATTTCTGTAAAGATATATTACGGGAGTTGTCGAAGAAGTATGAGGTAATAGGATTGTCATCTCCGGGTCCTGAATTAGAAATAGTAGAGCGTCGTGAAGGGGTGAGAACTATTGCAGTTCCAATGGAACGGCATATCTCTCTATTTAAGGATCTTGCTTCTCTTGTTAAACTAATTATGGTTTTCAGAAAAGAAAGACCTGATATGGTACATAGTATGACACCGAAGGCTGGGCTATTATGTATGATGGCAGGAAAACTGACTGGCGTACCTGTGAGAATACATACATTTACAGGTTTGGTATTCCCCACGTCATCAGGTCTTAAGAGAAGAATTCTAATGGGAACGGATTGGCTGACATGCGCTTGTGCTACCCACATAATACCTGAAGGGGAAGGAGTAAAGGCGGATCTGTTAAACAACGGCATTACGAGAAAGCCCATAAAAGTGCTGGGTTATGGTAATGTAAAGGGATGCGACATGGATTACTTCAGTAGAAGAGACGAGGTGATGCATACAGCAGAACAGATAAAGGACAAGGATAAATTTACTTTCCTCTTTATAGGAAGAGTGGTGAAAGACAAAGGTATAAACGAATTGATTAGTGCATTTGAGAGGTTATACAGTTCGCACTCGAATACTCGTTTAATTTTGGTTGGCCTTTATGAGGATGATGTGGATCCAATCAGCGAAGAGTCGCGTAAGGCGATAGATGGTTGTGAAGATATTATAGCTGTAGGTAAGAAAACGGGTGTAGATTTACTGGCTTATTATGCTGCTTCAGATTGTTTTGTTTTTCCGAGCTATCGCGAGGGATTCCCTAACACGGTGATAGAGGCTGGTGCGATGGGGTTGCCGTCAATAGTTTCAGATATTAATGGAGCTCGCGAAATAATTATTAATGGTGAGAATGGCGTTATAGTGCCATCCAAGGATGCTGAAGCTTTATATGATGCAATGTTGAGTATGTTGCAAAATGATGCAGAGCGTGAGAGAATGGCAGGCAATGCGCGACATTTGATAGAGACCAGATATGAGCAGAGGTTTGTAAGGCAGTGTCTGTATGCTTTCTATAAAGAGGTTTTATCAACTGAAAAGAATTGACGATGTATAAGAATTTCTTTAAACGTTTTTTTGATTTTTGGATATCACTGATTGCTCTTATCTGCATCAGTCCCATTCTTTTGGTGGTTACTATTTGGCTGCATTTTGCCAATAAAGGAGCGGGAGCGTTCTTTTTCCAGGAGAGACCTGGAAAGGATGAGAAGATATTTAAGGTTATTAAGTTTAAGACCATGACGGATGAGCGTGATGAAGAAGGGAATCTCCTGCCAGACGAACTGAGAATAACAAAGGTAGGAAAGTTCGTCCGCTCAACTTCAATAGATGAGCTCCCCCAGTTAATAAATGTGTTGAAGGGAGATATGAGTTTTATTGGACCAAGACCATTGTTAGTGAAGTATCTACCTTTTTATTCAGAAGAAGAACGCCTGCGCCACACAGTACGCCCAGGAATTAGTGGTTGGGCACAGGTTAACGGACGTAACACTATCGGATGGGATAAGAAGTTGGCATACGATGTGGAGTATGTAAAGAACTTATCGCTTATGATGGACATTAAGGTTCTGTTCAAGACCATACACAATGTGTTAGCACGAACAGATGTGGTTTTACAGGCAATACCAGACTTAGACGATTATAGAAAGAACCAGAAAAGTGAATAAAACAATTCTTTTTCAACAAGATTACGTTGTTAATGGGCAGCCTTTGACGGTTGTTCGAGATGATATATTTCCTTTTATCGGAGGTGGTGGCAAGGCTCGTAAAGCAGTGTATTATGAAACACTCCTAAAAGAAAAAGGCTATGATGCTGTCGTTACATGTGGCGGCATTCAGAGTAACCACAACAGGGCAATAGCATTAATGTGTGCAAGGAATGGATGGAAATGCCACCTTTGTATTCAAGGAACAGAAGAACGTTTCTTGTCAGAAAAGGGTAATGCTTTGCTTGATAGATTAAGTGGTGCAGAATGCGAACTTATTAAGCCAGAAGATACATCACTTGCAATGGATAGAGCAATGGAACGACTTGCGGCAGAAGGGTATAAACCATACTACTGCCATGGTGGTGGTCACGACCTTCCAGGGGGCGTTTCTTTTGTTGAGGCAGTTGAAGAATTAGCTAGGCAGATAGAAATGCCTGATTATATCTTCCATGCATCAGGAACAGGCTCTACACAGGCAGGAATAGTCGTTGGATTAGACCGTGTAGGGTGGAGTGAAACGAAATGCATTGGTATTTCTGTAGCTCGCCAGTATGAAAGGGGAAAGCAAGTGATTGTCGAGTTCGCTAATATGCTGGCGGAGCATTTTGGCATGACAGAGAGTTATGATAATCGTATTTTGTTCAATACAGATTATCTATGTGGTGGCTATGAGTTGTTTACTCCAGAAATGGGAATATATCTTAGGAAGGCAATGGTAGAAACGGGGTTGATGTTTGACACAACGTATTCTGGGAAGGCCTTTTACGGAATGATGGATGTCATCAAAAAGAACGGCTTGCAAGATAAAAAAATAGTGTTCTGGCATACAGGCGGAATAATGAATTTAATGAAATAATAAAATGAATATACTTTTTACATGTGCAGGTAGAAGAACCTACCTGCTGAAATATTTCAAAGAGAATCTTTCTGAGGGTGATAAGATTGTTGCTACAGATATGCAGTTGAGTGCACCGGCATTACAGGCGGCTGATGTTAAGATACAGGTGCCAGCTGTGTATGATCCTAATTATATAGATATAACTCTGAATATCTGTAAAGAACAGAAGATAGACGCTTTGTTGTGCCTGAATGATTTGGAACTGCCAATTCTTGCAGAGAACAAAGCGAGATTTGAGGCTTTAGGGGTAAAGGTAATCGTATCTGACCCTGAGGTGATTTATATTGCTTTTGATAAATATAAGACCGCACAATGGGTGGAGTCTCTTGGACTAAATGCACCAAAGACGTATGTCACTTTGGCTTCTGCAAAAGAAGCACTGGCAAAAGGCGAGATTGCGTTTCCGCTCTTCATGAAGCCTCGCTGGGGTAGTGGCTCCATCGGTTTGGAAACCATTGATGATATGGAGGAGCTCGATATTTACTATCACCTATTGATGAAGAAAATCAAGAAGACGATCCTTGCAACAGCCTCTGTTGGTGATGAATATATTATGATTCAGGAGAAGCTGACCGGAAAAGAGTTTGGACTTGACGTGATGAATGACCTGCAGGGCAATAATGTGGCTGTATCAGTTAAGCAGAAGCTTGCTATGCGTGCAGGAGAGACGGACAAGGCAATTACAGTTGATATCCCGGAAGTTTATGAGATGGGACGCAAGATTGGCGAGAATCTGAAACATATAGGAAATCTGGATGTGGATATTATGCAGAGAGCCAATGGTGACTATTGTGTGCTGGAACTGAATCCTAGATTTGGTGGTGGCTACCCTTTCTCATACGAGGCTGGCGTAAATATGCCTAAGGCAATTATTCAGTGGATAAAGGGAGAGAATGTTGATGCTTCTATCTTGCAACCTAAATACGGAAAGACATTTGCAAAGAATGACTATCTGGTAGAAGTTGACTGATGGGGGTAATAAATGATGTAAGATGTCAGAAGTAAGAGCTAAGAACTAAGGGCTGTAGAGCTAAGGGCTGTTGAGAAGATAGATGAAATTGGATAATAACCAAAGAGCATTCTTTGAGTTACTGAGAGCTGGGCTATTTCCGGTTCATGGTGAAAGGTTCAAGGTTAATGATTCCTTATTTCACAATGTGGATTGGGAGAAGGTGTATCAGCTGGCGCAGGAACAGTCGGTGCAAGGGATTGTGCTTTGTGGCCTTGAAGAGCTAAGAGCTAAGAGCTTAGAACTAAGAGTTCCTCAGATGTTGTTGCTGCAGTGGATAGGGGAGGTGCAACAAATAGAGCAGCGGAATAAGGAGATGAATGCCTTTGTCGCTGAGTTGATAGAGAAACTGCGGAAGGCTGGTATATATGCATTGTTGGTGAAAGGGCAGGGGGTTGCTCAGTGTTATGAGAAACCTCTTTGGCGATGCTCTGGAGATGTTGATTTGTTGTTGAGTAACGATAATTATCAGAAAGCAAAAAGTGCTCTGATACCTATCGCAAGTGAGGTGGCAGATGAGGATGAAACTGCAATGCATCAGGCATTGGTGATAAATGGGTTTGATGTGGAGTTGCACGGTAAAATGCCGTTTTCTTTGTCAAAGCGCGTAGAAGATGGTATTGATGAAGTGCTGAACGATTTGTTTTGTAGGGGTAATGTAAAATCATGGGATTGTAATGGCACACAGGTCTTCTTGCCTTCACCAGATAATGATGTGATATTGGTATTCACTCATTTTCTTTATCACTTCTTTATAGAAGGAGTAGGATTGAGACAGATATGCGACTGGTGCAGATTGCTCTATACCTATAAAGATTCACTGAATTACGGACTCTTGGAATCGCGGATTAAGGCCATGGGTCTGATGAGTGAGTGGAAAGCGTTCTACAATCTGGCAAGCAGGTATCTTGGCATGCCAGATTTGGATTCTCAGGACTCGCAAGCTCGAATGAGCGACCAAAGGTCGAGCGCAAGTTTCATGTTTCAGGATTCAAGTTATGACAAGAAGGCGGATAGAATCATGGAACTTGTACTTAAAAGTGGCAACTTTGGTCATAATAAGGATTTGAGCTATCGGACAAGATACTCTGGCATGACCTACAAGATAGTGGCTGCATGGAGGAGATTGAAGGATTTTGCTTCATTGATACCAGTATTCCCTATGGATGCGCCAATGTTTTATTTGACATATATACTTGGTAAGGTAAAATAGGAATCGGATGAAGATAATTGATACTACATTGTTAGATAAGGTTTCTGCTGAAGCAAAAGTATCTCCTAGGCTGAGAAAGAACTATAACTTTCATCAGTCGCTGGAGGACAAGTGTCATCGGTTTTTGAATGCCATAGAGCCAGGTACTAAGGTAGAGATACATCGACATCCGACGAAAGATGAGTCGTTTGTTTTACTTCGTGGTAGAGTTAGAGTGAATACCTACAATGATGATGGTACAGTGTTAGAGAGTGTAGTGCTCTGTCCAGAGGAAGGACTCTACGGAGTGGATATCCCCAAGAATGTGTGGCATAATGTGGAATGCTTGGAGTCTGGAAGTGTTTTCTTTGAATGTAAGGAAGGGCCGTTTGTGCCGCACGAGGTAGAAGGCGTGATGACGGTTAAGGGTTCAAGGTGTATAGTTAATGGTTAAGGGCGCAAAGTGTGGTGAATAAAGAGAAAAACTGATAAAAAATTTGTTATGAGTAAGTTTTCGATACTTCATATTTCTGATATTCATAAGATAGAGGGGGTGGAATATGAACCGCTGTTTCAGTCACTGCGTAGAGATATGGATTCATATACAGAGCATGAGGGGATTTTGCCACCTACATTTGTCGTAGTGAGTGGTGACCTGATTCAGGGTGCCTATACAGAGGAAGAGATAATCGCACAATATACAGAGGTGGAATCATTCCTTTCTGCAATCTGTGAATTATATCTTCAAGGTGATAGGTCGAGACTGATTGTAGTGCCAGGAAACCATGATGTTAGCCGTGTGGCTACAACGGAAAGTCTGCAACCATCGACTAAAAGCTACGAGATTAGTAAAGAGACTTTTTTTAAGGGAGCAACTGATATCAGATGGAACTGGAAGGACCATCAATTCTATGAAATAACGGATGCGGACAGATATGGGCAACGTTTCAATCTGTTTGTTGATTTCTATAACCACTTTTTTAACGGCGTCAGAAAGTACCCGGAAGATCCAGAAGAACAAGGATATGTAGTAGTGAATGATGATTATGGTATTTGTTTCGCTTGCTTTAACAGTTGCTGTCACTTAGATCATTTGTGTGATACTGGGTGCATATCGGATGATGCATTGAACTCAATAAGTAAAGAACTGACCGATAGTTACAATGCTGGCTACCTGAATGTGGCGGTCTGGCATCATCATTTTTATGGGAGCCCATTAGAAACTAACTACATGGACAGGGTATTCCTTACTGACCTTCTGAGTTGTAATATCCAAATGGGACTGTTTGGCCATCAACATTTTACTCAGATAGCAGAAGAGTATTCAGATTTGTTGCTGCAAAAGGATAATCATGTACAAAAATTACTTTTAGTCAGTTCTGGAACCCTTTTTGGAGGCAAAAAGGTACTGCCAGACAATTGCCGAAGGCAGTATAATGTAATAGAAATAGATAAGAGGAATGGTGAGGCTCTTATAGACATCAGTATTCGAGAAGATTTCAATACCAAGGCAAATAATAAGATTCCTCACTGGAAATTAAAACCACTGCCAAATGCCACGAACAAAGTACATTATAATGTAGAATTAAGGAAAATGTCTGTTAATGACCTTGTTTTGAATGTTGACAGAAGATGTAAAGCAGATGGAGATTATTTACGTTCTTGTGAAGCTATAAAGAAAATAGAGCAAGAAACAGGTGAAGATTTTACACTATTATTCAAGTCGTATCTGAAAGAGGTGAAGGATTATGAGTATGTGTATCATAATGTGGGGGAAGTGAAATCGGTAGAGGACGCGATTCTAAAGATAGTTGCTGTCCGTAATCTTGGAAAACCAGAATACATTAAAGAAGTTTTGGCGGATTCTTACATTACAAAATTGGACGATCCGTTTGTGAACGAACAGTTGAAAACATTAAAATAGCCGCAGAAAGATGAACGAGACGATGTATGTATCAATGGAGTTTGATGCCAAGCAGATGATACGATTGCTTGGTAATGACTTATATGACTCACCCCTGGCAATGCTGAGGGAGAACGTGCAGAATGCTTACGATGCTATATTGGAGAGAAGAGTTCTGGATACGGCTTTTGAACCGCTGATTCAGATAGAGATAACGAATGAGCAGGTGACAATTGTCGACAATGGTATTGGCATGAACAGGGAGATTCTTGCCAATAACTATTGGAAGGCCGGAAACAGTGGAAAGAACAACCCCCAATCAATGGCAGCCGGTGTTGTGGGGCACTTTGGAATAGGCGCATTGGCAAACTTTGGCGTGTGTTCCAAATTGGAAATAAGTACTCATCGATTCGGGGATTCTGATGCATATACAACTGAGGCATTACGTGATACGCTTAATGTAAAGGAATCCATCCCAATCAATACAATAAACGGAGAAGAAATACCTTATGGAACACAGGTTGTTGCTACGCTGGATACTCCTGGTTCTATTAGTGTACAAGGAGCAATCAACTATTTGCGGCAGTATATTGAGTATATAGAGATACCTGTCAAGGTTAATAGACAGGACTTTCCAAGGAAGAAAATATCATTCAACAAGAAGATTACTGGAAAGGAAGTGAAAACGCCTCAGGTGTCATACAAAATGGATGTGGGCTATGGAAACCAATTCCCCTTGTCGGTCGATATCATGGTTTATGATATTAAAATGCTGAATACCCCTCTGAAGGGTTTTTTATACCTAAATACACGAGATAAAGGTATATTGGGGCTTCGGAATGGCTTTGGCCTAGCTGGAATTAGTGTGTCGTCAGAGTATGAATTAGGTGGAGTAGCAAACCTTGAAAACCTTGTGCCTACAGCAGGAAGAGAAGCTGTCAGTAGGGATTCAATAAGCTTGGTATCAACTATAGTACGTTCGGTGGAGGGTGTTTGGACTTCGCTTATTTCAGCAGACCCTATCTGTGATAACTATAGGAACTTTCTACTATACCTCTCCAACCATTTCATAGAGATGCAGGCTACGCATGTAAAAATAAAGTTTGCCAATGAGGAGAAGTATGTGGAGTTAGGAGCGATAACCCGTCAGAATGCGACACACTTTAAGTTTGCAGATGGTGTGGACGCAACTGTACTTGCTAAATTTAAGAATTCGGATGAACAGGTACTCTCTATCTCAGACAACACGTACAGAAAACGAATCCAGCGTAAATATCTTCAGATGGTAGGCGTGCAGTCAATACCAAATGAGATTCAAGTGATAAAGGAGTATAAGGGAGCAGAGTTGAGTGTTGACCAATTCTTTGTGGCCAACGAACTTAGGAGTATTATAGAAGAAGATTATTATGTAAAGGACTTTGATTTAAAGTTTGCAGACATATCTCATTTGTTGAATGTATTTGTGACACATGACCTTTCAAATAATAAATTCTGTATTTATTTATCGCCCAACAATAGCGATGTGCAAAGACTTATTTCGGTCAGAAATGAAAACTACAGACTGTTTACACCACTTGCCAAAGACTTTGTGAGGGTAGTTCTGTACCAACAGTTCTCTGCATTTATACCAAAGGGAGTGAAAGAGAGGACCGATTACATAACCAGGGTGCTGCACAACGAGAAGGATGAATACGTCATACCATACGAGATGACGGGTGGTATGGATGAAATGATAAGCAAGCTAAGAGCAGACGAGATAACGCCAGAGGAGTTTGTGAAGTATGCAAAAGCGGAAAGAAACAAACATCAGCAGACCATCAACCCATCTCAAGTGGGAGATGTGTCGGAAGTCATTACCAACATTGAGAACAATACATTGAACACATCGAAGGAAGCTGTAAAGAATGTGGCGAACGAAGACATTATACCGATGCCCCCTATTCTTTGTTTAGATGTACAGACAAAACTAAGGATATTGAAGACTGAGGTTGTAACTCCAGTGTTGCAAAACAATCAGATGTTTATGGCTCTGACAGACAAAATGGTGAACCAGAAAAGGATATTCTTCTCTAATCCGCATACTACAAGAATTATATGGAGCATGCACAGACTGATATATATCTTTACGGATGCTTTGGGTAAGAATACACTGTATTATGACTTAGAGCTGACGCAAAAGATACCTGACAGCACAGGAGGGAAAAGTATTCGTTCTACAACCATCATCACAAAAGATAAAATATTTGTGCCTATCGTGCCAGAGCTTTACGATTACTTTAACCTAAATGTAGATGAAAAGTTGAAGTTCTTCGTTCACTTTGATGAGATAGAAAACAGTTAAAGTGGTCGATGTTAGTGAGAAAATGAGAAAGAAAGGAATATTATATGGTTTTGCCGTATTTGATTCGCAAGGCAAGTGCCTTGAGGCCATTAAGTCAATACTTTGTGAGCAAAAAATATGTGTGAATAGTGGGACGGTTCCTTGATCCGCTCTATAGGAATCAAAAACCGTCCCCAAATCCAACTTCACTTGCCCCCTTGGAGTTAGCGTTTGCTGCTTAGACGATAGATGACACCATAGGGAACTCCAGTGATTCTGGAGATTTGTCGGAAACCTGCACCAAGGTCTAAAAGGAAAAGGAGAATCTGGTTGCGCTGTTCCTTGTCGAGGGCCTGAATGTTTAAGGGCTTGGAAATCTGGAAATGGTCAAGCAGGTATTGGCGGACTTCATGATCTCCAATGGTGACACGAGGATTATCATCGATGTCGAGAATCATCACATCGTCGGAGAGTGGTGCATCAACTAGTTCTTGAAGGTCTGACAATGGCATCCGCTTTAGAACAACGTTGGTGGCACATAGGGATAGGGCCGGAGGGACGGTACCCGTGTATTCTCCCCAGCTGCTCCAAGGGTATTCACTAACACTCTGAACGATGCCTGCCTTCAAAGGGTTTTGATGGATGTAGCGCAGGAGTGTTGTAAAATAGGCCATGTCGTTGACGGGTTCAGACTTGAGACGGTCTTGGAAGAGATGGCCAGCACGTGAGTATTTGTGATTGAAGTACATGGCATAAACTACTGCCAGATGCTTGATAGTTGCCCCGATGTCTTCGTGATGGGTCTTGATGAGCACGTGCACGTGGTTTGACATGAGGCAGTAGGCATAGAAGGTGCAGAGGGGTGGCAGGCGATTGCCCAGGTCATCGTAGGGTTCGAGCATCTGTTGCATACAGGTGAGGAAGCGGACATAGTCTTCCTGGTCTTCGAAGATGTCCTGCCGGTTGATACCGCGAAGCATGACGTGGTAGATGTCGGTTCCTGATGTTACTCTTGGCTGTCTGGGCATGAATGAATAATCTAATTTTGATATATAACGCTGAATAGGCGGGATTATTGTAAAAAGAAAAACCTCAGTGCACTGTCGCAGTGAACTGAGGTGATATGATACAGATTAAGAAAGAAGTAAAAAAGAACTGATGTGAGAAGTCTGATGGCTGAGGTCTGATGGAAGATGTATTAGCCTAGGATGATTAGCATCGTAAGCAATAGGGCGGTGGCGCTCTTGATTGTATCATAGTTCATAACGGTTTTAATTTACTGCTCCAGTTTAAGGGGCTTGAGATTTAAATATTCAGCACGGGCGTCGAAGCAAGGACAGTCCTTCTTGACCCAGGGAAGGTCACGATGCCCAAGGATCTGGGCATTGGGGTAATCAGCCTTCAGAGCACGCAGCAGGGCGATGAGGGTGTGCTTCTGGGCAGGGGTGCGGGTGTCGTCGGGCTGGCCATTGGCATCAAGACCTCCCTCATAGCAAACGCCAATACTGTGGGCGTTGTAGCGGCGGGCATGGGCTCCAATCATATCTTCGGGGCGGCACTTATGGAGATGGCCATCCTTGGTGATGTAGTAATGGTAGCCGGTGGTCTTGTAACCTCGAGCCTTGTGACAGGCTTCGAGGTCTTCGGGAGAGAAGTCGCGAGTGACGCGAGTGGCTGAACAGTGACAGATAATAAGATCAATACGTCGCATAGCTAAAACCAATTGGGAGCGCAAGACTGCACGCAGAGGGTGCCGGCGATAGTGGTAATGATCGTAGCGAGAATCTGAAGCAGCTGCTTCCAGGTAGAATTTGAGAGTTTCATAAAGTTAAGTCTAGTTTAGTTAATAATAGGTCACACAGAAATCACGGAAATCACAGAAAGACTAAGGCAAGGACGAGCAAGATGCTTTCATGACGGAGTCTCGATTGGATAGTGTGGCGCGGTGGCCACCAGGTGCGTCATAGCTTTTCCCCGGACACACCCTTGCTTCTTAGCTATGAATTGATTTCGAAATCAATTCATGTCGCCAGAATCACCGCTTGTGCCACCGCCGGAGTTTCCTCCCTGGTCCCCTGATCCCGTAGATCCGGAGTTGGAGCCACCATTGCTGGGTGTCACGCTGCCAGTACCGCTGTTACCACCGGTGTTAGAACCACCACTATTCGTGCCATTCGAGGGTTTCGTGTTCGACTCACCCTCTACGTTCATGGCGTTGTCGTGAGTTTCCTCGAAGACAACATCCTTCAGCATGGTGATGGCGTTGACGTACTTCTGCTTGACAGTGCCCTGTTCGGTCTTCTGCTGACCAACAACCACGCGGGTGGTCTCGGGCTGGAACAGTACGCGGCGGGTGGTGATGGTCTGGGCGCCACAGTCCTCGAGCTTGTTGACACCAATAGACGAGAAGCCTACCTTGAAGATGCCAATGCCATCGAGCTTGATCTTCTGGCCCATCTCGAAGAAGTGCTTGAAGGCTTCGCCCAGTTCCTGGAGCACGGCCTTGATATCGCTCTTCTTCACTGAGGCCTGGCGCTGGATGAAGTCAGCGAGCTCCTCAGTACCGATGAAGTGGTTGTCGTAGACAGCCTGTGCGAAGTACTTGCCGTAGGCCTGGCTGAAGCTGTTCTTGTTTTGAGACTTAATAAATTTTTGAGACATTGTTGAAAAGAATTTTTAGTTAAACATATATTGTTACTTATCCGGATAGTCTTAACGGGTTGTCGAGATAGTCTTAACGAGGTGTTCGGATAATCTCTATACCCCCAAAGGGATTATTTCGACGGGTCGTCCAGATAGTCTGAACGGTGCATTCGAATGGTCTGGATGGACCAAAGGTCCCAGGGGAACGACGTCCTGATTTCATTTGCAAAGTTACTACATTTGAGAGGGGCATTGACGAGTTTCGACAAGATACGCGGGAAGAAAAAAATTTTTTTAATAAGTCCCACAGAAATAACAGAAATTACAGAAATGTTTTGGTATGTGGATTCTTTCAGATGATGCATTGATCTTATTTTGAAGTATCTTGAAAGCAAGCTCTCAGAGTACTTCCAAAGAATATCAATCTTTGTTTTGCAACAAAGCAATCCTTATCGGATTGTCATCTGGAAGAATGATTTCCTTTATTTCATTCCTTTCTGTGGGACATAAGAGAAAACTGAAATAAGAATCATGACTGATAACGAGATAACATACGAGATACGTGGAGCAATCTACGATGTATATAAGAACCTGGGGCCTGGACTGTTGGAATCGGTCTATGAAGAGGCTCTGGTATATGAGCTGGAGAAGCGTGGCTTGAAAGTTGAAAGGCAGAAAGAAGTGCCTATAAACTATGATGGCCATATCTTGAAAACGCAACTTCGGTTAGATCTCTTGGTAGAGGATAGAGTCATCGTGGAATTAAAGAGTGTCAAAGAGATGCAGGATGTATTCTGGAAACAGACAAGAACCTATCTTAGACTGTTAGATCTGAAGGTTGGAATCCTCGTCAACTTCAATACTGATAATATCCTTGATGACAGTATCCATCGAGTGATTAATTAAAGATCAATGCAGTACTCCTCGGAGAGATTTTTAACTGTATCAGGAGGAAGTTTCTTAGCATAAATCGATATACCCATTGCTTCGAGAACAGGACGACGAGTCTTTAGGAAGCGGTAGAAGGTACTATATGAGACACCGGCGAGCTTAGCCAGTTCGGATTTTGAGTAGAATCTCAGGGGGTCGTATTGGGTTTGCATAATAATCTCTGATTGGTTGCATACTAGTTGATAAATACTCTCTTGAGGTCCCACAGAAATAACAGAAAGTACAGAAATTATTCCATGCAGAAGATTGGTAGGCGATAGCCATTTCTTTTATTTCCTTCATTTCTGTGGGACAATTAATAACTTGTCTGTGGGACATTAAATTAAAAATACTCGGTCGTTTCATAAGGATGTTTTTTTAGATAAATCTCAAAAATAACTTGTTATATTTGTGTAGTGAGTGTAATGAGAATACAAAACTTTCGGTATAGAAATACATTTGGGTGGAGGTGAATATATTTGTTATATAGAAACTTTCAAAAACTCGTTACACTCGTTACACTGTCGGTTCTGATAAGTTCCACAGAATGTTCCGAGCAGCGAGAGCCATCGTGCTTGCACGTTTGGCCGAGTCGTGAGGAACTTCGCTGAAAGCAAATAGCAGAAATAAAGGAAATATTAAGGGCACACAGATACCACAGATATTCACAGATAGAGAGCGGTAGAATTCTTTAAGATGACAGTCACTACCATGACTGCTTTGTTCCTGAGAACAAAGGTTTATCTTTTCTCTGAAGCATCTTGAAAGTGAACTTTCAGAGTGATTCAGATAAAACATAAACGTATCATCTGAAAGAATTAAATTTCTGTGATTTCTGTGATTTCTGTGGGACATAATAAAAAATCTGTGTGATCTGTGAGATCTGTGTGAGACATTAGAAGGGCAGATCATCTTGTGATTCGAAGAGATCAGGCTGCTGAGGTTCTTCTTTCTTAGGCTCGGGAAGCTCTGGCTCTGCGAGCATGTCGGAGATGACGCGCTGGGATTCGTTGTTATCCATTTCGAAGAGCTTGTAGTAGCAACCCTTGGAGTTGCGCTCAGAGCGGAAGCCAATGGCCTTCATGACCAGCGAGACACGACGAGAGGTAATCTGACGACTGCCATAACTGATCATCTGGGCGATGGTGGCTGAGTTGAGCCGCTTGAAGGGCTCACCGGCCTTGGGCTTACGGAAACGGCAGCGAATGAGCTGCTCCTCGTCGGACACAATACGGAAGTACTCGTTCTGCTGCTTCATGCGCTCCTCTTCGGGCTTATCAAACCAATAGGCAAAGCCGTCGTAATACTCGTCGCGCAGCTGGGCATAGAGCTGCTCGTAGTCAAAATCCCAGGCGCGTGGGTTGTCGATATTGGCCACACGGAAACAGAGCCATCTGCGGTTGCCGGTGTCATCAGTCAGGAAGCGCTCCTGATTACCCGTGGCACAGAGCGATGCCAGACGGTGCTTGGCCATGACAAACTTATCGTAAGGACGACGGATCTTGAGTGTGACCTTGGTCGACAGTGACTTGAGTTCGGCGTTATCACGATCCTTGAACATATCAATCTCCTCGATTTCCACCAGACAGTTCTCGACCAGGGCTATCTGGTCGTCCTTCTGAGAGAAAGAGTTGCTGGAGTTCTCCAGATAGTAGGGACGCAGCGAAGGGGGCAGGAGATAGCGGAAGAAGGTGGTTTTATACACACCCTGCGGACCGATAAGCGTGAGGATGGTCTCGTTACAGATATCATCACTGAGCCAGTCGGCCATGGTGGCCACCAGCCACTTGTGGAGCGCCCACAGGAAGAGCTCCTGAGCATCCTCTGGCGACTGATTGTCCTGCACAGGATCGACATGCACATGGGCTGCAAGGAGAGCAACACGATCCACCTTGTCCCACGCAGGGAGCTGCCGCACATAGTCGCGCACAGGATGGATGCGGCGGGCAAAGTCGCTCATAATCATATCGCGCACATCGGGCTTCAGCACACGCTTGGCGGTGTCGGTAGCCATGAGTTTGCGCAGGGTACAGATGACGGAGTCCTCCATCTGCTGCCAGTCGCTGGTAGGTGGTGACAGTTCGCTGGTCTGACCGCGCAGGTTGAGCATCTCGCAGCGATAATAGGTCTGGTCGGTAATCTGATTGTAGATAACCTCGACCTTGTTCTCGCTGAGCCACTCCACGATGCCGGGCAGGGTGATCATTGCCACCTCTTTGGGGCGACCAGCCTTGTTCAAGCGCCAACAGCCATATTCGTGCTGGCGGTTCTGATACACCCAGTGGATGATGCTCTCGCGCTGCTTCTGCTCGTAATCGCACCAGTTCTGCGAGGCCCATTCCAGCACATCCTCCTTCGGCACGCCGAAGTGGTTAAAGAGGTGGACAGCGTGCATCACATAGTGATGATGGGTGCCCTGACCGTAGGCGATGTTGCGCTTGGAGAGCATCTGCTCGATGACCGCCCAGGCTGCCTCGGCTTCGGCATGATGAGTGCCCACGGGGTCTTCCTTGCGGCGCTTGCCGGGCTCGGTATCAGCAGCAGTATTGGCTGCAGCTGCCTCGTCGTCGGTGATGAGAAAAGGCTCTGCCTGGAGATTCAGAACAGCCTCCGCATCGTGGGCGATACCCGACAGTCGGGTGATGTTGCTGCACTGGCCGTCGTAGGCCACACCGCACAGGTCGGCATAGTACTGGTTGCCTTTCTTGTAGGCTGCGCGATAAAGGATGCCGTTGGCAGGAGACGAGCCCTGCTCGTCAACATAGCAGAAGATAACGCGGAAACCCTCACCACTGACGGTACGATAGGCTAGAACGGTATGTGGGTCAGCCACAATTTTCTGGAACATCGTATCCATGGCGGTAGCAAATTCTTCACTCTTCACTCTTAACTCTTCACTTACAGCGTGGTCGATGTCGCAGATGGAGAGGCCAGTGACACGGGTGGCATGGGTGGTCTGTTTGCCCATACCGTTGAACACCACCGCCACGGAGAAGGCTGGCATGATGGAGTTCTTCACCTTTTTGTTGGCTTCCTCGCGGGTGATGGTTTTGGCCAGGTTGCGGTAGAGCTCCGTTTTCTGCTGCACGCTCAGGTCGCTCTTAATCCACCACAACACGGTGTCGAGGCCCACAGCCTTGCTCTCGTACGACTGTAGGTCCTTGAATATACTGAGTTTTATGTCTTGTAAGCTCATGGTTTAAACGATTTTACATCTTACATCATACATCTTACGTCTTACATCGATCTACGGAGGCTTGGCAGGAGAGTCGTGGGGCTCTCTGTGATATAAGAGGCCTCTACGGAGGATATACGCCTTTAGCTCCCGCTGAAATAGGGGGAGGTCAGCATCGCGGGTGTTGCAGATGCCATACAGAATGTCGCGGATGGTTGCTGGATGTTCCATAATGAATATATTTGGTGAATAATTGGTTTCTTGCCTCGGCGGTACCGGCGCCTATACAGACGCCTAATACTGGGTGGTCGCTGCTTCCGATGGCTTGCCAGATAATCGACAAGGCAGGGAAGGATGTAATCGAACACATAATCGATGTCCATAGGAGCCCTTCGCTTGCACTCCTCGCGACCAAGGTGGTTCATCGTGTAAAGAAGGATGCGCAGCAGGCGCTTAGAAGGGATGTTGCGGGGCTCGTCGGGCTTAAGCCACTTGCCGTTGACACCGGCATTCTTGTCGAGAGCTGTAGTTAGCCCCTTAATGTGCTTCACTCTTGCGAGGAACCACGCCATGAGCTCTCGTTCTAGGCCTGCATCCATAGGGAGGATGGGAGGCGTTTTTAAATAACTCATACTGTCGTTAATGTTTTTAAATTAATAATTGAATGGTATTGGCGATACTTAGATCGCCTGTTGTGTGCAAAGATAGCACTATCTCCCGACATGGTCCTGATGCCTATAGTCGTCAGGGTTCTTAAAAAGTTTAACCTTTGAGCCGCATCTTTAACGTTTCTAAATACGAGTAACGAGATTATTTAGATAAACACCTTGCGCCAAGGCGTAAAAAATAAAGTTGGTTAAAGTTTTACCACACGTCGAAAACTTACGAATATGGATATTATAAGCAGATAAAAGGAATTTATGGTTATAGATACGATACTACTTGATAAAGTAAGTGAGCAAGCAAAGGCTTCGCCAAGGCTTAGGATGAATTATAACTTTCATCAGAGCCTTGATGAGAAGTGCCACAGGTTCCTGAATGCTGTAGAGCCAGGAACAGAAGTGCCTATTCATAAGCATCCCACGAAGGATGAAACGTTCGTGATTCTTCGTGGTAAAGTTCGTGTCACCACTCACAACGATGATGGCTCAATCATAGAGGACAATGTGCTCTGCCCCGAAGAGGGTATGTATGGCGTAAACATCCCCAAGGGTGTATGGCATAAGCTGGAGTGCATTGAAGCAAATTCCGTCATATTCGAATGTAAGGAAGGCCCCTTTGTGGAGCACGAAATAGACGGTATCTTAGAATTGCCAAAGAAATGAAATACCTGAAGGCAATTTGGATGTTTTGCTCATACTTGTTTGTGCCGCAGTGGGGGAGAATTAAAGAATATGAATGATCTGAGAGAGGCGCGTAAGCAGATGTTTGCTCAGATGGAGCAGAAACTGCAAGAAATGAATCCAACGGAAGAGGATAGGATGTTTTACTATCATTCTTCTGAGGATAGGATTGTGCTATCTCATGCGCTGTTCTGGGTTCTTTCTAGTACGCTGAAGGGAAAGATAAGGCAAGAGAAATGCCTGTTATTGCTTCGTAAGTATGAGGAGGAGATGCTGGATGCATATCTCACAGACGATGAGCAATTCTCTGACTTGCTTCGTTATTGCAATATATTGTTTGAGTATATGCCCATCGTTATTAATGCAACGCATGATTTGAATAAGGATAAGGATGCCAGGAAGCTGGCAGCTATCGCTGTAGTAGCTGGTGGCTATGGTGGTGATATGCCAGAAACATTGGCTAATGAACTTTTGGATGATATGGACTTTTATCGAGGCAAGGTCAAATGCCAGAAGATAGAGCAGATGATGCCGGAGTTGATGGAAATGGTTGAAAAGGAGATGCTATGACGCAGGATGAAAGGTGGTTGGCAAAATACAATGAGGTGGTTGAGTTTATCGAAGCCAACCATCGTAATCCATCACGTCATCGTATCGAAGAGCATGATATGCTGAATTGGCTGAAAGCCAATAGGAAAAGGATGAATGCTGGGGATTTGAAGCCAGAGAGGGTAGAGGAGTTCTGTAAATTGTTGGATTTAATAGAACTGTATAAGCGGAAGAATCAATATCAATAACCCTGCCGGATGTTAGCATCGGGCAGACACCAATTTAGGTGGAGGCAATGTGGATGAAATCCTCTTTGCATCCATGACCCCAACGGGGTCCAATAACATAGCATAGGGGCTCGCTCCTATGAACAATTGATACCACCACCACACCCCCATAGGGGGTATATAGTTATGAGCCCCCTGCAGGGGCGGGAATAAAAACGATGACCATAGACACAGGGGCAAGCCCCTGCGCTAGGATATACAGCCCCCTACGGGGCTATAAATTAGAAATTAATTCAAGAATCAAATAAATAATAAAAACATAGTTATTATGGCAGAAAGAAAAACGATCTACCTCTGTCTGGCGCATATGTCGGAAGAGGGCTGGGAACAGAAGTATGTGAAGGAAGCATTCGATACGAACTGGGTGGTGCCGATGGGACCGAATGTGAATGCTTTCGAGGAGGATCTTCGCAGGTTTGTGACGAGCAACGCGGAGAGTGCAGTATATGGTGATTCACGCTGGCCAGAGGCAAACCCTGCTTCGTGGCATCTGAACGAGGCACTGAAGGATACCAAGGTGGTTTGTCTTAGTGCTGGTACGGGGGCTGTGCACCTTGCCTTGTTGGCATGCGGCGTAGGTCCTGGTGATGAGGTATGTGTGCAGAGCTTTACCTTCTGTGCGTCGAGTCATCCTATTACTTATTGCGGAGCTAAGCCTGTGTTCATCGGTTCTGAAAAGGAGACTTGGAATATGGATCCGGAACTGCTGGAGAAGGCTATCATCGACAGAAAAGCTAAGACAGGAAAGTATCCAAAGGCTATTGTGCCTGTGGCACTATACGGAATGCCTTACCAGATAGACAAGATTATGGCGATTGCAGATAAGTATAACATACCTGTGGTTGAGGATGCTGCTGAAGGTATGGGCTCTCGCTTTAACGGGCAGGTGCTGGGAACATTTGGTAAATATGGTGTGCTGTCGTTTAACGGCAATAAGATGATTACTACCTCTGGTGGTGGGGCTTTGATTTGCCGTAATGCTGAGGAAGCCAATCAAATTATGTGGCTGGCTACTCAGGCTCGCGATGCTTATCCGTACTATCAGCATACTGCCATTGGCTTTAACTATCGCATGAGCAATGTATGTGCTGGCATCGGTCGCGGACAGATGACTGTCTTGGATCAACATATTGCGCACCATAAGCATGTACAGAAGTTATATGAGGAATTAATGAAGGATATTCCTGGCGTGAAGATAAATCGTCAGCCGGATGATCCTCGTTATGACTCGAACTACTGGCTGTGCACCATGACACTGGATCCAAGCGTGAAGGTGAAAGGGCAGGAGGACGCCTACAAGGAGGTGATTAAGACCGCCGTAGGTGGTGCAGCAGGTGTCATCCATCAGGTGGACAGTCCTGTTACTGATTGTCAGCCCAATGAGAATGTTGAGGCTATGCGTGTATTTATGCTTGGAAAGAAGGTTGAGTGCCGCCCGGTATGGAAGCCCATGCACAAACAGCCTGTATATGAGGGCGCACCTGTATATACCAATGGGGTAGAGGAAGACGTTTTCAAGATTGGTATGTGTCTTCCTGCAGGTCCGTATGTGACAGATGATGATGTGAGGTATATTGTGGAGTGTATCCGAGAGGCGATAGTGTGAAGATAATCGACGAACAACTATTGAAAGAAGTGAGTGCGCAGGCGAAGGGTTCCCCTCGCCTGCGGATGAACTACAACTTTCATCAGAGCCTTGATGAAAAGTGCCATCGTTTCCTGAATGCCGTAGAGCCAGGAACAGAAGTGCCTATTCATAAGCATCCAACCAAGGATGAGACGTTTGTGATTCTGCGAGGGAAGGTGCGGGTGACGACACATAGGGATGATGGTTCGGTTATCGAGGATGTGGTGCTATGTGCTGAGGAAGGTCGATATGGCGTGAATATTCCGAAAGGGGTGTGGCATAAACTGGAGTGCATTGAGGAGGATTCTGTTATCTTTGAATGTAAAGAAGGCCCGTTCGTCCCTCATGAACAAGACGGGATTCTAAATCTTGATGAGAAATGATGAAGGAGATTGTAAAAGGAATGTGGCAGTTTGCCAGGTTCCTTTTTGTGCCTAGATGGGGGAGGAGAACATAGTCGGTTCATGGTTCATGGTTAAGGGTTAACTTAGGATTCTTGATTAATGGTTCATGGCTACTGATGGTTAATGATTCACGGTTCAAGGTTCTTTTGCAGAGCAAAGCGGCAGAGCCGAGCGAATGGTTCACGGCTAATGATGAAGGAGATTGTTAAAGGGGTGTGGCTGATGAGGCTATGCCTCTTTGTGGTTATGATAAGAACACGGGATAGGAGAGAGGGGAGAAGTAAGTTGAAGGGGGAACCGCTAGAGACAAGGAATGAGAGAAAGAGGGAAGCGTTAAAAAAATAGAATATAATACAAGAAACGCAATTTTGTTGGGGGAAAATTGTTATATTTGCAGGTTAGAATTATATAATGGGATATAATAGCATAAATGGAATTAAGAGTATTAGATAGTCTCCATCGCCCTTTTCACAGACCTTTATGGATTGTGAAATGGGTATGCTATTTCATTAATCAAAGAAATAAAAGTAAGCAAGGTTATGTCCTCTACAAAGACATTACAACCGACTTTTATTTTTTTCTGATAGAACAACTTCATAATAAATATCCCCAAGATAGTGATGGTGTTCCATCTATAGAATCAGTTGAAGAGGTATGGCTGTTCTTTCGAATACTTAACTTTGAGGAGAGAGAAAAGACTTTAAGAGACATACTATCGCGAAAGAGGGAAAAAGGTCTTGAAACTAAGATTTATAGTACATATAAAGCTGCTACCTATTATTTGAATCTTGCTGAGAGGAAACTACATTTTATAAAAGATAAAGATTGTGTGACTTTTTGGCAGCAAAGCCAATTAAAAAATACTGTGCTTAAAAGTGGTGTTCCGCAGTCAGATAGAAAAATATATCTTCAGCAAATTCTGCAATATGACGGACATTTCTTCTTGTCAATGTGTCTGCTCTATAAGCCTGTAAAGAAATATGAGCTTAAAATGGAGGATGAGATATTCAAGTTTATGCAGCGGTACTATCCCATTGCGGCTAACTTTGAATATACCCAATTAAGTCATGGTAACTATTATGGTGTAAGGAGGAGATGGATTGAATTGCTTAGATTGGTTGGAGAAAAGGGTGACCTTAGCAGAGTATTAACAAACATCATTAAAGAGAACAGCATTTTTGAGGGTATTTACCATGATGTGGAAAATAATGTAAAGGACTACTTCAGCGAAATACGCAAGAATGCTGTCTTGTTAAAAAATAAGAAACGATTTGTTTCAATTTACCAAAAGATAGCTAAGAGAATTGAGGATAAGAGTGGCTTCGTGAATCTTTATGATATAAGTAAAGAGATGCATATGGGATATCAACGATTCCAAGAATTCCTTACTCAATTCTATCAAGAAGAGAGACTTAGAAGAAATATATTCTTTGTGAATGTAGTCTCAACAATAGAACGAAGAAAACGTTTCTATATAGGGAAATCACCGGTAATGAAAATAAAAATCACAAAATATTATGGAATTTAAAGGATTATGGGACAGGCAATCCATCGATACAGGAAAGATGGAGGTTATCAGGAAAGACTGGACTGAAGGCAAAGTTCCAGACTTGCCTTATATGATAGTGGACCAAAATGACTTGAAGAAACATATAGAAGAGAAACTGAAAACCATTGATGGTAACAGAATGACTACGACCGTCATTAAGGCTCAGTATGGAGATGGCAAAACAAACGTTCTGAAATATTTGAGCCTTTATTTTGCCAATCATTCAGACTTGGGTGTCCATTTACTATATTGTCGCGCAGATGTAGATCAGACTGACTTCTGTATATTCTTGCTGCAACATCTGCAGGACAATTGTGTGGACGAATTAGTGAAAGATGTAATGTCTTTACGGGATAATGAAAATTTTGACCCGTCTGAGTTGGCTAATGGGTTTAATGATGATTTCTCGCATATAAGAGATTATACACAGAAGCTTTTCGAGAAAGATCAAGATAAAGAATTAGTAAGGAATATCATTTATCTTGGAACGGGTCGTTTGTATTCAAAAGGTGCATTCCAGAAATATCAGCTTTCTCAATTGAAGGATTTTAACCGTAGAGAGGTCTTTGTTCTTTTTCTGAATATTCTTTCAAAATGTAATTACCATGTTGTTTTTGCTGTTGATGAGCTTGAGAAAATTCATGATAAGTCAACTAGAAGGATGGCGTATTTCTTTAACTCATATCGCGAACTGATAGATTTATTTAATAAGGTAAATGGTCATTATCTGATAACTACAATAACACATGCTGTTGATATCGCTTCCCTAAGCCAGCCATTTTGGGGACGAGTTGAAAAAGATGTCGTGGTTATTGAGAAGATAAAACGAGAAGAAGATCTTGAAGAACTGGTGAGATTGATGGCAGAGTTGCTCAGCTTGACTGTTGATGACGGAAGGGTGAAAGATATAGTATCAAAAATAACACGTAATAAATCCCTTGACAGTAATCGGTTTGTTATTCGAGCAATAGGAGAAGCTTTGAAAAATATCCAGCCGACAAATTTCGAAGAAGAGTTGGAAAAAGACAGTGACGTGGAAGCGCTGTACAATGAAGCATTAGCCCAGATAAAAGCAGATAATGGAGTTAAAAACCTATCAAGGACTCTTTTTGACCCACTGCAGTATTATTTGGAAGCCTTGCAGTACAATAATGTGGAAGATAACCTGTATAGGAGAGACTATCAGGCCTTTGTGGATTCCGTGTCAAAAAGAGCATACTTTTTTCTGTTTAATGATGATACTAAAATTAAAAGCAGGATACAAGAGTTTGTGGAGGAAAAGGGTATCAACCGATTTGTGGTATTTGTACCCCAAGAACTGACAGTTACACATTCTATGTTGGATATTGATGGAGCAGATGTTCAGATTATCGACTATGACCCCGTCCAATTGTTTGTGTTGCTGGACATATATCGTAGGAATTTCGATAAGCAGGATGAAATATTCAAGCTGATAGGAATTGTTACACAGCAAGTATTTGAGTAAAATGGCAAAAAAGAGTATAATTAAGTGGGCATGTAAGAGTGAGTTGTCAACTTATTCTTACAAGATAGAATTAGACGTCTTGCTGTCACCGATTTACCATCTTGTATTGGATTTGGTGAGCGGTGAATATAAGGATAAACCATTCAGCGAGTGGGCTGTTGAGGCCTTTAAGATAGAAGAGATTACTGGTGTGAATAGCCTTGATGAGGATGTGACTGAGGAGGATTTCCTAATTGATATATCAAGGTATTTGAATTATTTTTTGTATAGCAAAGTAGAATGTCTTGAGAACAAGGGTATTAGACTACTGTACAAAGATAAAGGCCTGCTTATTGCCCAGTCTGGGACTAAACCTGCAAATTGCCTTATACAGTGGATAAAGAATTCGGGAGTAATTGAGAAGTTTCTGGATTTGGTGAAAAAGGAAGGTTTAAGTACGATGAAGAATACTCTCGTCGCACTGATGAATGAACAATATTTCGGACAGTCGGTAAAGGCTATTGAAACAGGAATTCTGAAGGGGACCATTATCAATAAAAATATGCTGGATGGCTTTATCGTAGAACCAATAGATACTGAAGCGATATGGCTGAATAAAGAGTGGAAACAAATTGCAGAGATAAATACAGATACAGAATATGGCGAAGTCGTTTTCCCGGAGATAGAAGGATATGGCATATTAATGGGAAACTATATTCTACCTTTAGAGACGATAGATCAACGGGTGAAAGCAGAAGCGGCATCAGATTATTTCTGGCTTATGCTGAACAACGTGTTTGCATTGCGGAGCAAGAGTGCGAGTATTTTCCGCGACAAATGTACAGACTTTGCAGAAGTTCTAAAACAGAGTAAATTTGCCTTGTTGATGAAAAAACTGCAATACAATCTCTATTTGCGCAAGGATGGAGAAGGTATTCCAGAAGAATATTGTGGTTTCTTTGAAGAAGTGTATAATATTGAAGAGTTTAAGGAAGCGGCAAACCAGATATTTTTTACGGGTAAGCATGTAGAAGAGCAGATAGAGAACAAACAGACGATGTTGGGGCTTTATGCCACTCAAAAAGAAAAAACAGAATTCAATCTGCGAGCGTGGATAAATGTAGATACTGCAGATAACCAGCGAAAGACCGCCGGGAATGGTGATACTACAGTGAATATACAGACCGTTTATGCTCTTAAGCCGCAATACAGTTACTATTTCTGTAAAGACTACTTTGAGGATATGTTTGCTGGTGTACTGAAAGATTGTGGTGTAGATTTTATTTCCAATTTCGAATTAAGCCGGAGCGATAATCCTGCTAATTGTTATGTTGAGATTGACAATATGGTAAGGAAGCAGGATGGAACATTGGTCTATATTGAGAACAAGACCACGATGAATAAGTATAACATTGAAGATACTCTGAATGAGGTGACAAAGTTTCAGCAAATAATGTCTGAAAGTTATCCTAATGTAAAAGTGGAGTATTTGATGGTATCACTTTACCAGAATGATACCGTTGAGGATGGTTATTCGTACTTCACAAAAGCAAAAGGACAGTCAATTAATGATTTTAAAATCCCTGTGGCCCGTTTTGACGGCGTTGAATTGCATTGTGTGGTCGAACCAGAATACGATAAACTTAAAGAAAAGATGGAACTGCTGTTGAGATGAAATTGCCTGTTACAAGATATTATGGCTCCAAACGCCGTATAGTGGAAAAAATCGGGGCAGCACTTCAAGAACATCATATTGAGTTTAATTCGATTCTTGATTTATTTGGAGGTACTGGTATCGTTTCGTATTATATGGCTAAAATAGGGAAGGAGGTTGTTTATAACGACATACTTTCTTTCAATTGTCAGATAGCAAGAGCCTTATTACAAACACCTAAAGGAACGTTCACAGAAAAATCGGCATTAGCCCTTCTTCATAGAATGCCCGGTAGGCAGTACAGGACTATCATTGAAGATAATTATCAAGACATATATTATCCAACAGATGAAAACCAAATTATTGATACTGTAATTCAGAATATTTCTTTTCTGCCCGAGGATGAAAAGGCTAGCGCATATTATGTATTGTTTCAGAGTTGTATGATTAAGCGCCCGTTCAACATCTTTCATCGTAGAAACCTCAATCTCCGAACTGGTTTTACTGAGGCAAATTTCGGAAACAAGACAACATGGGAGCAATCCTTCGAAAGTCTTTTTGTTAAGTTTACAAAAGAACTGAATGAGTATCAATTTGAGGTGATGCCTCATGTGGATATTATTAATACTTCAGCTTTACAATGCGATAGAACTGCAGATTTGGTGTATATTGACACTCCATATTTTCAAAAGAAGAACAGCTCTAATATCACATATCATAATCGGTATCATTTTCTTGAAGGATTAATGAACTATACGGATATCCCTAATCAAATAAATCCAGAGAAAACGAACAGAGAAATACGGATTGGAGCTACGACTGAATTTGAGAGAAGAAGTCACTATATTGAAGATTTGCATGCTCTTTTAGCACGTCATCAGCAATCTGTTATTGCAATGTCATATACATCTGCAGGATATCCTTCGATAGAGGAGTTATGTGATGTTATGCATCAATATAAAGACCGAGTAGAAGTCTGCGGACTAGGAAATCATCCATTCGCATTAAACAGAAATAACGAAGACCGGCAAGAGGTGCTAATTATAGGAGTATAGCTTTGGGGCCGCAAGGGGGACGGAGGAAGATGTACAACAATATTAGGCGATCAGTAATGAAAGTCTTAGTTTATCTGATATTGACGTGTTTGCTGTTGCTACTGCATGCACCACTGTTTGAATGGTGGTGCGAGACGGGCATTGGGCATTTGCTGGGAGGAATGAAACCTTCGACTTTTGCAGATGCTGTGGCAATGGTGCTGTTGATGATAAGCTGTGGAGCAATATCGGAACTGCCGGAACGACTTTCTGATACGGGAAACAAATGGGGAACACGAATAGCAGAAGTACTGATACTTGTATTGGCTATATTCAGTGTCTGCCATAACGCTGAATTTGTACACTTCAAAACACTTGTATGGTTGAGATATTCGGATATACTGTTTCCAACACTGCTGGTATTTTGGGTGACGGCTTGTTTCGAAAGGAATAAGAAAAGCAGGACATGCGGTGAGAAAAGAGAAGAAGAGGGATTACAATTGCTCTATGACGATACGCACGAAACGGACTTTTTGCAAAGAGACGGACGGGCAGAGAAAATCTGTGATTTTCTGAGAAAGAATAGAGGGAATACAGAAGGAGCAACAGGCGTAGCCATTACAGGAGGATGGGGAACAGGCAAGAGCTGGATGTTGGAACAAGTAAAGATTAAACTGACATCGAGGGGTGAACTATGTATGGACTTTAAGCCTTGGGTGTACGGTGATGGCAATATTATCCGTCACTTTTACCTGACGCTGGAGCGGGAGTTGAAGTTGCATGACATGGCGGTAAAGGAATTGAAAGATGCCGTCTTGGAAATAGACAATGACGAGATTGTAGGATTGGGACGAGCCATGTTATCGTTGGCTAGCATTATATCGAAAGCCCAAGGCAGAGATCAGATTCTGAACAACATTAAAGAAAGGCTGAGATCATACGGACGACAGATATATGTGTTCATAGACGACTGTGACCGACTGGCACACGACGAGTTGTTGCAACTGCTGAGCCTTATACGGAATACTGGTGATTTCCCCCTGATAACCTACCTGATGGCATTTGATGAGAACATGGTGCGAAGGACGTTGAAGGATGAAGACGGAATCAACTATGTATCCAAGATGTTTAACATGACAGAGGTGCTGCCACCTGTTACAGATGAGACACTTGCAGGCTATTTGAAGCAAGTTGCACAAAGCATTATGGGTGTGGAAAATGAGCAGGTGACCCCTTATCAGCGACTCAAAATTACCAGGTACCTCCCTACGGTAAGGGAGGCGAAGAAATATCTGAACCTGCTAACGGCTGATTATCATCATTTAAAGGAACGGTTTGATAGGTACATTGTAAGTCCAGGTGATTTCTGTCTGTTGGAATTGTTGAAATATAAGTATCCTGAGGTGTATTATGAGTTGGAGGTGGCTCCAAAAAAATATTTACGCTCATTATCGAAAGGATGGAATAGCCCTGTGATGCTAAGGAAAGAAGATGTCTTAAATGACAAAGAAGATGTGGACTTGAGAATACTGCTGGACAAACTGTTTGATAGCATAGATGACGCGCGAGACCAATATGGAATGATTGGTGTGGCCAACAAGGAATATATGCCGCTGTATTTCGTAAATGGTGATGCCAGTCAGTTCGTGGAATGGAGCGAATTTAAAAATGCTGTGAACGAGGGGACGCTGCCTGATAAGGTAGGAGAATGGATAGACGATGGTTATAAGGGCGTACTAGGGCTGTTGTGCTCGGTATATTTCGTGATACCAAGGCGTGATGTGTTTCTCTCGATGGCAGCATATATATGGCATAAGTGTGAGGGTATTAATACGATTAATAGTCTTAGTGAACTATCGTATGGATATGATAAGACTCAGAAACATAGTTATAAAAACATCAGGGAGTTGATAAGCAAAACGCCACAGGTACATCTGATGACATTCCAAAGACTATCAAGCTACGATGACCCATCAGAGGAGGAAAACTCGGACAGTATGGAAGGACTGATAAAGGATTCTTCCTTGTCGCTGGAGCTGATGGGAATATGGATGGAGGAGATGCGCCATACGACGAATACAGACTATCCGTATGGGGAGGTAAAGTATTATATTGAGAAACTGTGGGAAAAGTTGATAGCAGAACTTGGCGACAGAGATGTTGATACGCTCAATATGATTGAAATATGGGCTGACAGTACGATGGAGAATACATTTGAAGAGATGGTGATGCCAACTGTTAAAGACAATCCGCAACGATGGCTTGGAGCAACTATAGTGAAGTTGAAAGACGGTGAGAAAGACTACTATCTGCTAAAGAGTAAAGCCGTACATGCGATATTTGGAAGTAAAGAGAAGATGATTGATGAGATGAAACGGCTTGTGGCAGATGCGAAGGCTGAGAACAAGGCATATGTGGAGGCATACTCGCACTTGATATTCAGACTGAACAATATTATCAATCCGCAGAGCGACCCGATGATACCTGAAATGTATGAGGAAACTCGGGGCGTGGAGGTGACGGAACTGCCTGCATTGGAAGACAGTAAACTGATAGGTATAGGTCCGGTGATGCCGGTAAGTGCGGCTATCGGAAGGATGAGACAGACGGCTTTCTGGAAAGGAGATGAATTGAGGATGAGGAGGAGTGATCCTGGATATTATCTGGGGAGTGAGATATGAGGAAAGAGATTGAAGAAGAGGGAAAGGCAGCGACAATGACGCTGCATACGAAACATTGGAAGCAGAAATAAAATGAGAACGGAGAAATCTCAATGGGGAAACCAAAGATCGTTTCATGGTTCATGGTGAATGATTAAAGTAATCGTGAACAGTGAACCGATAATCGGAGAGTAATCATTGACAGGCGTCAGGCTTGTAGTGATGACTATTAAAGATATATAAAAAACGTAATACCACAATCGCAGATGAATTTCTTATTACTTGGATTATATATTAGAAAAGGTTGCGACAAGAAGATGGTTAAGAATCTGGAAACAGAAAAGTTCTATGCTTTCAACAGATTCTTTGACTTTGGAACAAAACATCTTAATTTTGACTTGCTGGAGAAATATAATGGTTTTTTCGGTGAGAATATCTTTGTGAGTGCTATTGTTGGAAAGAACGGCAGTGGTAAAAGTAGTATTTTAGACCTGGTCTATCGCATCATTAACAACCTAGGCCATGAGATTTTCTATTTCCGTTTCACAAATGTTGATTACGAGACGGGATATGTGAGGAAAGTGTTTGCAGATCTCTACTTCTTGACAGGTGATGAAGTCGGGCTGGTTTCCTGCAGGGGGGATTCTGTCGGAATCAGTATTGGGAATATCCGAATGTATTTTGGAAGGAAAAACAAACAATTCGAGAATGATGGTTATACACAAGAATTCGGCTTTGACGAAGATTTGGATGTAAAGGGGCTGTTAAAAGATTTCTTCTATACTGTCGTTAGTAACTACTCGATGCAGGCATTTCTTGACTCGGACTATGCGGACGAAGAGACTAAGAAATATCGCAATGAGGAAACTGTGATTTGGACAAATGGCGTTTTTCACAAAAATGATGGATACTCTTTGCCAATAGTTATCAATCCTTATCGATATAAAGGTGTTTACGACCAAAAGAAGGAGTTTCAGTTGACGAACTATCGATTAATGAGCTTGCTGATTGCTGCAAAAAACAAAAACAAGGACAGAGGTATTGATGAGGAACGGCTCCAACTGATTGAAGGTTATGAACTTGATAAAATAGAATTCAGCCTGAATAAGGAAATTATATACAACAAGTTTGAAGCCTATAGAAAGAAGGAAATTAGCAGCAAGGAATTGCTGGAAAGATTCAGAAACTCTCTTAGAAATAACCATCTTACCTACTCAAGGGCTGTATTAGAGGCTTATGGGCTATACACACAATATATTGATATCAGAATAGACAAGTCTGACCCCATAGTGGAACACGCTTTGCTGTATCTAGTATACAAGACAATGAACATAGCCGGGAGATACCCAAGTTATGAACTCTATAAGACTCTCGGGATGGTAGATTTTTTCGATAGTGAGATGGAATGGGACAATGAAGAAAGAGCAAAACAGGCCTTCAAGGATTTGGTGAACAAGATATTGAAAGATCCGTCGCATATCTCATTCAAGGTGTACCAAGTCCTTCATTTGCTGGGAAAATATGAGCTTTATTCTTCACAGATTGATGCAGATAAGGAAAAGTCCAAAGCATGGGATAGAAATTCTGATATATTCAAACCTTTATCGCAAAAACTTAAAATAAAGCCCGAGACAACTTTTAACTATAGTCAGTATGAGGGGTATGATTCGGAAGACTTGGCATCCATAACGAAGAAGCTGCCTCCCACCTTTTTCGTGTCAGAGATATTCTTGAAGAACGTAGAGGAATCAAGTGAGAAAAAAGGAATTAGTTTCAAGAAACTAAGTGCAGGAGAAAAGCAGTTCATCTTTACAGTCAGTTCTATTCTATATCATATGGAGAATCTGAAATCTGTGGATGAAAATGAAGAAGACAGAGTAAAGTATCATCAGGTGAACCTCGTCTTTGACGAGGTGGAATTGTGTTTCCATCCAGAGTACCAAAGGACTTTCCTAAGCAAGTTGGTGGGAACCTTGAAACGACTGGAACTGACGAATAGCATGGCTTTTAATATTATTTTTGCCACGCATTCGCCATTTATACTGTCAGACATCCCAACCGATTTTATCATGTATCTAGAGAATGGAAAACAGAGAAATGGCGAAGAGTTTAAGAATCCATTCGGAGCAAATATCAATGACATCCTGCATCAAAGTTTCTTTTTGAACAATGGATTTATTGGGGAATTTGCAAGAAAGAAGATAGAGTCATTGTTCCTTTTCCTAAGTAATGATGAACAGTCAAGGGAAGTCTGGGAGGAGAAAGAATGTAAGCATACTATTAGACTGATAGGAGAACCCTTGATAAGAGAAGCTTTGAAAACGTTATTTCAGACCAAATTTAATCACTCAGTTGACGATGAAGAGATTGCTGATAGATGATAGATTGAGGGACTTGGCCAAGGAGTATAAGAAAGCTTTGGCTAAGAAATTTACTGCTAAACCTACAAAAAAGTTGGAAGATTTGAAAAGCCAGCTTGATCCTGTAGATTTTGCAGAAGAGCGTATTTACATTCAGCATATTATCGATAATTATGAAAGCATCATTCTGTTGGAACCTGAAAAATTTGATAAATTCCAAGAAGATTTTTTCAATGTAGGTGATGTAAGAAAGCCAGTAATAAAAAAAGTAAAAGACAGAAAAACCAAAAAGACTAAAACTGAGGAAAAGAAGTTGCATGAAAGGATAGTAGAATGCATGAGATATGAAGATATCCGTACAGATATATATCCGTTACTTTTCCCCAAACTGAATCTGCATACCTGTCCATATTGTAATGCGCAGTATCTGGATGTTGTGGAAAGGAAGGCAGGTGAAAGGGGAAACTTTCAATTAGATCATGCATATCCAAAGTCAAAATATCCATGGCTCTGTACCACGTTCTTTAATATGGTTCCGTCTTGTGGTAGCTGTAATCTTGCTAAACATGCAGATGCTCCAGTATACAATTTTTATACCAACAATTATACCAAACTATATCCGTTCCATTTCAGATTGGAAGCGATGTCGCTATTGAGATATCTTCTTACACAGGATGAGAAAAAGTTGAAGATAAAACTGGATACAACGGAGGCTGGACTGGAAAATTATGAACAGGCTTTTAGTATTGAGAACCTGTACTCTGCATATAATGATGTGGTAGAGGAGATTATATGGAAAGCCAAGATATACAACGAATCGTTCAAGGCTAACCTTGAAGAATCGCTAGGAAAACTGTTCCCCTATTGTGGTGACTTCACGCGATTCATTGTTGGTAACTACACAGAACCAAGGGATATTTTGAAACGTCCTTTGGCTCTACTCATGGGCGACATAGCTCGACAGCTGAAATTGATATAAAAATGATTTGAAGCTTCTCGTATGCCAAGGTGAAGTACTTGGTTAGCGGTTTGTTTTTTTTGAGATATTTGGTAATTATTCGATTTTTTCTTATTTTTGTTTGACGTTACAGATATATTTAGTATATTTGCAATCGACAAACTATAAATAGATTATTATGATTTTCTTATCTCATAATTCAAAAGACAAAAGAATAGTTGAGCCTATTGCAATCAAGCTACGAGAGATATTTGGACAGGAGTATGTCTTTTATGACTCGTGGTCTATTCAGCCTGGTGAGGGTATTATTGACAGAATGAACGAAGGGTTGGCGAACTGCACAATCTTCTATTTCTTTGTATCCAATAATAGCTTAAGTAGTTATATGGTAAAACTAGAATGGCAAAATGCTGTCATGAAGGCCTCAAATGGGAAAGCCAAACTGATTCCTGTTAGAATTGACAACTGTCTGATTCCGCCTATTTTATCCCAATCGTTATATATAGACCTTTATACTAATGGTTTTGACGTAGCATTGAGACAAATAGTAGATATAGCCACAGGTTCAAATACGTATAGGCCACAATTTACCAGCGTTTCAAATCTTGAAGCAAGAACCACAATTAATATTGGCAGAGAGATAGATGTAGAGGTGTCGGCAAATTATTATATGGAACCTATACCTCATTTCTTGTTCGTCACTCCAAATGCGAAAAGAGAAATATCCTTTGAATGTAAAGGATGTAGTATGTATACTAGCAGTTTTAATGAGGGCGTTATTGCCATTGATAATGGCAGAGTTCATGAAAATGCAATTTTCTTGGCCCCGCCTAATCTTATAACGCCTGGATTCCCTTTTATAGCCCATTTTAAAGCATTAACTGAGAATGATATAAGGATTTCGTCTGTATGGCATGAAGTAACAAAGAATAGCTGGAAACCCATTCCTTTCTTGATTAAACGGTAATTGGTAGAGATAGGGGAAATTCATATTGAAAAGAATAATAATGAATATTGAAATGCTACTTGTTCTGAGCCGGTATGCTTATAGATTAGGGAGATCAAAAAAAAGCATTTGAAATTGCAGATGCTGATGATGAAATTGCCCGTGTGGTATTTTATAGTTACTGAAGGTGTCTTATTGTCGTTGGAAGGCTAAAGGTTAATGGTATTATAGAAGAAGTATTTGAATCAGGGGAAGTGAGTTCCGCTAGTAATTAATAGATTTATGGAAGAGCAGAAATTAAGTCAAGAAGGATTGCAAGAAGAAATGAGAGTAGAGAAATCAGAAACTGTAGAAACGAGGAAACTTCTCTCTCCTTGCAACATTGATGCAGAGGATACTTCACATCTCGCTGTTGATGACCTGAGGTTTGCCTTAGAACAGGCAGATTCCAGGAATATTGCTATCACTGGTCATTATGGTTCCGGCAAGAGTTCTGTCGTTAATACCTGTATCGAAGAGATGGGAATCAAGAACGATGTTCTTCGGATTTCCATGTCCACTTTTCAGCTAACAAAAGAAGAGGCAAAATCGAACGGTGACTTGTATTCTGATGATATTGAATACAAAATAGTACAGCATTTGCTCTATAAGTGTGACAAAAGCAAGATACCGCATTCCGGTTTCAAGCGCATTAAGCTACCAGAGGTGAGGGATTTTAGGAATCTCATTGTAATGTTGCTATGTGCACTTGCATGCTATATTATTGCATTTGAACCAACCGTACTGAGAATAGACAGTTTCTATGACGCCTATTATAAATTGCTTGGAGAGGAAGTTGGTTGGTGGATTAATCTTATAGCGGATACTGGCTCTATAGCATATTTAATATTTTTCCTTTTCAAGGCATGTGCTTTCCTTGTTTTAGAACTTCAAAAATTTAAAAACATCAAGATAGTGGCGAAAGGTGTTGCGCTGGAAGCCTCGAAAAACACAGAAGTTTCTGTATTCAATAAGTATTTGGATGAGATTATCTATATTATACAGGCAAATGAATATAAGTATATTCTGTTTGAAGACTTGGACCGACTAAAAAACTCCGATAAGTTGTTCCTCAAAATCAGAGAGATTAATATGCTCATCAATGAATCGGAAGTATTTAAGAAAGTGAATAGAGTGGTGAGATTTATCTATGCTATCAGGGACGATGTCTTTACCAGGGAATTGAGGACGAAGTGCTTTGATTATATAGTAGCCGTCGTACCAGTGGTTGATCACTACAATATAACCGACTATATGATTAAGGAGTACCAACAGAAAGGGCTCTTTAAATCAATAGAGACCCCTGTGTTAGAACAATTGCTGAGTAGAGTTTCTGGATTACGTGAACTTAAGAACATTGTCAATGAATACACGCTATTCGATAGGAGTCATCGAGCAAATCTAAGTGAGGAACTAGAGAACTACGAGCAGAAATTACTTGCTGTTATTATTTATAAAAATCTCTATCCCCAAGATTTTGCGAAAGCATATCTCAAAGAAGGCTTGTTCTATGCGGTATTCAATCAAAAACTAGACTTCAGCGAAAGCTTAACCAAAGAACTGCGAGAAAAAGTATTGGCAGCTAAAACCTCAATTAATGAGGCAAGGGAAAAGATAGTGGCCGCCAGACGTCTGCTATTAGATACCTTGAACAACGAGGAGACCATTGATACCCTTATCAAAGACGGATATGATTATACATTAGAGCAGGTCGCAACGAGGGATAATCTATTTGAACTGTTTGTCAATGATGATTTTGACGAATATACCTATCATGATCATGACCGCGAGTCATCAGGTAAGAGTATCTACAAATTCCGTTTCAAAGAGCAAGAGAATAAGGTGGAAGGTGAAATTGGCTATTATGAAGCGACTAGAGCAGACAGGGAAAAGTATACTGAGAATCTTAATCGAATGATATCGTTAGAGAAAGAGATTAAGATTATAGAAAATACTGCCATAATGGATATTATTGGTAAAATTGGTGCGGACAAAACCACGGAAGTCCTCAATGAGTTGTATGAGCAAGAGTATCCAGAGCCGACAACTGACAGAGAAGAAATGATTGCTACACTTCAACAATTCTTGTACGGTGGATTTGTTTCTGAGGATTACTATTTGTATATCTCAAAATTCTACGAGGGTTCGGCATCGGGTGACGATTATCAGTTTTACAGTGCCATATTGGGAGGCGCTGAGAAACCATATGATCAGAAATTGAACAACCCTAAGAACGTAGTTAGTAAGTTTGTTGTCAACAACTTTAAGAATAGAAACATCCTTAATTATGATATACTGAACTGTTTGCTTGATAATAAAGAGGAACATTATCTTCCCAGTTTTATAGAAACTGCACGCTCAACGCCTGACTTTATTGTCAGTTATTATAAGATGTCAGTTGTGGTGAAAGATGAGTTCTTTACGCGAGTTTTTGATGGATGGAATTCATGCGTCAATGTAATTAAGGAGCAGGAAAAGGCAGAGAATACTGAGACCTTATTAGAACTTTTCTTTAGGGAGGCTCCACTGAATATAAAACTGACTGATGAGGAGAAGAGATATTTATTTGGCAAATACGAGTTTATCCATAATCATATAAAGTCTATGAAGACAGAAAAACTGAAAGCGTTTGTACGTCATCATGGTCTTTGTTTTGAGATGCTTGTGAGGCCAAATAAAGATTCTCAGGATTTCTACGAATACTGCATAACTAACAAACGGTTTAGCATAAACAAAAACAATCTGTCTGTTATTCTGGGGGATGACTTTGGTAGAAAGCCTATGACGGCTATATTGGGACTTGAGAATGACGTACTGAAGAAGTATCTATTATCAGATGCTACAATACTTACATCGTTGTTCCCAGAGTCTTGCCGTGAAGAAGAATGGGATGGCTTGTCTCATCTGATAGAAGGAACTGATGTAAATCGCGACTGGTTGAAGGGATATGTTTCAAGGCAGGATTTCGTGTTTGAAGACTTAACTGATTTAAGTCCAGAAGGAACCACTTTACTATTAAGCATAGATAAGTTGAAAGCAACATGGGAAAATGTATATGATGCTTTCAAGATTTTAGGTAGTGCATTGAATGATGTCTTGAAAGAATATGTAATAAGGCATGTAGATGAACTGGCTTCTCAAAAATGTGAACTTGACGAAGATAATTGCATTGAATTGCAAGAGTCTTTAATGGTAACAGGTAATTTGCCCTTTGATGTGTTTAAACAGTTTATCAATTGCTTCGATTTAATCTATGTATCTGATGATATACAACAAATAAATGATGAAGAGAGGATTAGCTTGTTGTTAGAAAACGATATGATGGAATATGATAGTGAAACGCTATCTCATATTTCCACGAACTATTCTTCACGGCTGACAACGGCCTATTTTATTAGGTATTACGATGATATACTGTCAGACGAAGAGGTTGATGTCAAAGAATTTATTACAAACGAGCTCTGCATCGCAGTTTTGAGTTCAGATATACCGCAAGAGAAAAAAGGTCAGTTCTTGTTGGAACATGCTGATATAGATGTAACAAATGCTGATTCTTCCAAATTGGCTGAGATGGTACTCCAGTTCTATCTTTCTAATGGGTTTGATATGGGAGTTAGAAAAGATTTGCTGTTGCGGGCGTTAGAGGCATATCTTGACGAGCATGAATGGTTCTTGAAAATCAGGACAATCAATAAGTATAATGCTACTATGACATATAGTTTGGCATTTGAGAAACAACTGATAGATACGTTAGGAGGTGAATATCTTTTGTTAAATACGACTTATGGTCGGGCTTGGTTTGATATTAATGACGAGAATCATGAGTTGTTGGCATTCTTAAAGCTGAAAGGACACTACGTAAACAATTTTGACAAGAGATATTATGAGAAAGAGAAGCGAGATAAGTACTTTGTTTCTTTTAAGAGTATCATGCCAAAAGAGTAGATTCTAAGATGAAACAGCAAAGGGGAAATAGCAGAATTATTATCTGGACATCTTGTGCGGCATGTTTGTTGGTCGTAACGATATTGATGACATATGGATATGCAAAATATGGAATATATGGTGCAACCATCGTATTCTTTCTGTCTATTGCTGCACTTCAACCATTCAAAATTGCATATGAATGGTATGCTCTGCATGGGGATTATGGATTGAAGCTTGCGGTAAGAACAACGAACTATTGGACAATATACCAGATTGTAAACTCTTTGTTGTGTACAGGAGGGGCGTTTGCATATATGATAATGCTGGGCGAAAGAGAAGCATTGCATATTCCCAAGAGTGTATGGCTGGTTGCTGTTATCATCTTGGCATGTGTTTGGTCGATTTGGTCCATCCAGCCATTTGTGAGAAAAGAGAATTACGATGGTAAAAGGCGTAGGCCAACGAATCTGATTTCATCATTCGCCCCAAGGTTTGTGATTCTATATACGCTTGTGGTATATTACTTTATTGCCTGTTTTGACACGATAGAAGCGAATTTCATTCCAACACTATGTGTGATATATCTTGGAGTGGATAGGCTAATTACGATGTTTAATCAGGTAAGAGGGTATGAACGGCAGGAGTATTATAGTCTGTTTAGGGATACGGTGAAGTGGGTAAGGAAGAGAAGGAAGATGTGAACCCTGCGGAGAAGGACTGGGAACGGCTGAGTTGCGACGGTGACGCAACATACGAGATAAAGAAGATAGGGATACTTGCTATTATGGAAGATTTGAAACCGTTATATCAGGCGATAGAAGATACAAAGAAGGCTATCTCGGAGGGAAACAGAGATATAGCTGAGAAACTCGGCAGGGAAATGGAAGGAGATGGAAGATAATGACAGATAAGGACAGAATTTATATTAGGAGATTCCGATGGAAGTATCTGGGGATGATGAAGCGATTCGCAAAAGAAATCCATAGGGATATAGAGCGAGAGAAGGATACGCTGATACGCTGCAGAAAGGATATGCTGGAGCAGAAGGCCTATATTGATTCGGCAAAGAGTGACAATGCGAGAAAAGTTCACGAGATTATGTATAAACAGCAGTGTAGCTTTGAGCGGACAGCTAACTTTTCGGGCTTCCTCAGCCTGACAACGATGGACTTGTTTACTGTACTTCCAAATTTATACAACGCTAAAAATGAGATTCAGCGTAACTATTATGCCAGACTCGTTAAGATGTATATTTACGAACTGACGGAAGATGTTACTCAATTGTTGGCTAAAGATGAGGATAGACAAGAAGGAAAAGCCTTTGGCTTGAGACCGCTGGTAGAGGAGATAGGAGACGAAAAGCTTGTAAAGTTACATAATGAAATATGTGGGGAGTGGAATGACTTATGGAGCCGGATAAGCAAAGATAAAAAGAACTTTAAGGATGTTCGGATTATGACGGTGGCTCATCGGGATCATAACTTTCTAAAGCAGTTTGAGTCGATCCAGACGGTTAGCTGGGGACAGACAATCGAAGATTTCGGTGAGTTCTACAACTGCTATTCACACTTAACTACATTGGTTCAATGTATATATAATAAGCAGTATGCTAAGTTTCGGCACGATATGAGGGCGATAGAAGAGTGCTTGGTGTGAGCCGAGAATGGTAGGGGGATGGATAAAGAACGATGACGCAGGAATAATGAGTGAAGGAAAACCTCAATGGGGAAACCATTGAGCACAGGGAAGGCGGCGATGAAATCGCTGGAAAAAAAGATAAAGAAGAAAACCCTGTGCTGACGCGAAGGGAACGGTGGCTTCTCGACGGGGGGGGGAGCGGCGAGTATAGAATGAAAATGAGTGAGAGGGTGAGTCAAGGAATTGACCGCCCTCTTGCTCGTTTTTGAAGAAAAGTCGGACGGAATGTGTGATTTTTGTCATTAGGTTTGGGAGGGAAGAGAATTTTTAGTATATTTGCGGTGGAAAGGCGACGGTGTCGTGGCATAGGAGACAATAAATTAATATGAATGACAGATGAACTTGACTGATACGAAAATATTATTATCGAACTATCCCAACCAGCGGCAGGAAGCCCAGTTTGGACAAGTTGGGGGAAATGAGGTTATTGATATCCAGTGTGGATATGACATAAAAGTGGACCCAGTTCAGGTGACTTTACAAATAGCGAATGACCTGATAACAGCTATACTAACGTACGATCATGTCTATATTGAGGGTAATCATATCTGGGATGTACTACAAGTATTTGGTTCGGCATATATTGAAGAACTACTTAGGGCTGACATCCTACATTTCATACCCGACAATATGATTAATCCTGTGATGATGAGGAAATCTGACAAGATATGGAGGCCAGATTTCTTCCCATATTCATCAAGTGTGGCAAACAGCAAGGGAGATACTGTTTTTGAACCGCTTCAAGCAGAATGGAGTGAAATAGAAATAACATTCTACCACAAGAAGATTGGAGGCCAGGGGGCACAGGCTCTTCTTTATCTGATAGATGAGAAGAAGAAGGTAATAGACCAGGAGAAGATAAAAGAGTTGGCGCTGAAGGAGACACTGAATGATTTGAAGAATGAGCAGTTTGTGACAGACAATAGCATTCTGAGGAAGAATAAGTTGGGACTTACAGAATTTCATCAACTGAATATACTAAGACTGCATGAGCTAAATACAGTAGCTGTAACGGCAGGACTGCTTGGAGCGGATGCATTGAAAACCGATGGTGAGATAAGTGAGTTGATGAACCGAAAGTGTGCCTCGGTGTTCAGAGATAAATTAAAAGATGGGGTATCAAGCATCCAATCTATTCTGCATAAGAAAGGATTCCCGGATTTAGGTGAGCTGTTCTATAACCATGTCATAGATCTTGATGATATTCTGAAATTACGTAACAGCCTGCAAGGTTCGTTGTTCAGATATTGGGCAATGAAAGATGCCTATGATGAGGCTGAAATGCAGAAGGATATTATGAACTCTGTGCATACTGTACTTGGGTCAAAAATATCTGGCGCTATCAGATTTGGGCTATGTAGTGCCATTGGACTATTTAGTGCTGTGCCAGGTATTGCAGCCTCTGCCATTGATAGTTTTATTCTTAACAGAATTCTACAGGGTTGGCATCCGAATTTCTTTCTGGATGATAAAGTAAAAGATCGGATAGACAAATGTATTGCAGAAAAGGAGAAAGATGCACAAAAGGCGTTGTTGCGGGAACGTTTCAAAGGTGTTGGACGAAATGACCCATGCCCGTGCGGAAGCGGGAAGAAGTTCAAACGGTGTCATGGGAAGGATTTGTAAAATCCAATATGTATGAGATGAAAAATGGAAAGTATGAATGGTACTACTACAATGAGCAAAGAGGATTTTGAGATACCTGTTGATGGTGCTATTGGACGGTTTTATGACCATCTAGAAAATCATAATAGAACCATCTTGTCTGCGAAGTTCGGTGACGGCAAGTCGTATTTCTTACAGAAATTCATGGCTGACGAAAAGGTAAGGGAGAACTATGTATTCCTTACATTATATCCTGTAAATTATCAAGTGGAAGAGAATAGGGATGTTTTTGAACAGATAAAGTATGACCTGCTGATACAAATGTTCGTTCAGAAGATAATGGAGCCAGACTTCCAGATGTCGAAAGTACATGCATGGGGATGGTGTTTGCAACTGCACGCGCCCACGCTTGTAGAAGGATTGCTGCCAATCTTTTCAAGCCTTTGTCTTGATGAAGCTTCTGCCAAAATGATGGCTGCTTTTCTAATGGCTCAGAAAACCGTTGGGAAGATTAAGAAGAAAACGGGCGAATTGATGGAGCCAGTTAGAGACAGACAGATAGAAAACTTCATAAAGGAGATAGCAAAGAATCCTCTATCTGGGCAAGATGTGGTTACAGAGATTATACAACAGGGGATTGCTGCTTATAAAAAAGAGCATCCTGATAAAAAGATAGTCTTAATCATTGAGGATATGGATAGAATGGATCCTGCCCATTTATTCCGTATACTGAACGTGTTTTCGGCTCATATAGACTACAACTATCGCTTTGGTGTTAATTCGAATCAGCCATTTGTCGGCAATAAGTTCGGACTGGATAAGGTGGTGTTTGTAATGAGTTATGAGAATACAAAACACATTTTCCATCATCTCTATGGAAAGGATTCTGACTTTAATGGATACATCAGCAAATTCTGTAGTAGTAACATTTTTACCTATTCATTCTCAACGGAGAAAGAGGCATTTATTTATAATCGTATGGTTACCAACACAAAGGTTGATGAAAGTATGTTGAGGTATCTGGTTAAGCCGGAATTGCTACAGGAGCACAGCGTAAGAGAAGTGGTTAATGCTATAGAAGGGTTAGAAGGGTTCATTTCTTACCTACAAATCAAAGATAATGAGGGACGGGCAATACACTTGCATCATGGCATACTGAAGGTAATAGCTATTATGAGGAAACTTGGCATGGATAACAATGGCATCAAGGATAGAATTACGACATGTCTGGCTGATGAGAAAGTTTATAAGTTTTTACTTTGCTATCTGGGATGCTTTTTAGCTTATGCCCATAGAGGGAGATGGAAAAATGTTGGAATTCATTTCCGGAATCAAAAGGGTATAACCCCATCAATATTCGAGATAGTACGGATTGATGAAAATGGCAAAGCAGAATGCTCATATTGTGGAGATGGTACTAGGAGTGACTACGAGCCGGAATTTTCGAAAATGATGGATAAAGTGCTGGATATGGTTTCTGCATGAAATATGGCTGAGACGTATGGTGAAAGAAAAACTTAAAAAACGAAAGGAACTGTAGATGTTTGAAAATCTGCTTGCGTTGAGTAAACAGTATAAACGGAAGAATCAATACGAATAGAACTTCACTGGGATTCTTGATTTTTTTCTGATAATTTAGAAAATAATATAGTAAAAACAAAAAAATGCTGATAGATTTGCGATAATTGACAAAAATTGTCTATTTTTGCAAACGAAATAGTAAAAACCTATGCGAAAAGAATAGCATAGAGGACAAGAAAGGGCTGATTGCAGAAATGTGGTCAGCCCTGATTCGTAAAAAGAGGGCGAAAAGTAGGTAAAAAGACCTAATTTTTGGGAAAATAGTGTTTTTTACCTAATTTTTGTATGTTATATCAAAGAAAAATTGTATTTTTGCAACCGTTATGGATAAGATTTATGCAACATTATCGGCTGACATAGTGGATTCTACGTCACTGTCGGCTGCAGATACGATAAAGCTGAAAGAGCTTCTGGAAGGCTTTTTCCCTGTCATGAAATCGTTTTGCGACGAGGCATGGGGGAGAGTAGTCCGTGGCGATTCCGTGGAGTGTGTGATACCTAAAGTGCGTCAATCCTTGCGGTTGGCTCTGTTGCTGAAGTGCTATGTGCGCACTCTCGAACTGGACTCTGCCAGTAGAACTATGAAGAAAAAAGGGGTGAGAATGGCCCTTGGACTTGGTACACTGCGCATTGCCGATGAAGAGAAGGGTATTATTGATGGAGATGCCATCTATGCCTCTGGACGGGAGTTGGATGCCATGTCTGACTCGGATGCTGTGACATTTTCGATTGTATCGAACGAACTGAATATCGGTGGATATGCTGCACTTTCGGATATGATGGGGTTTGTGATAGACAGAGCAACGAACAAGCAGTGCAGTGTGCTGTATTACCTTTTGCGGGGCTATAATCAGAAGAAGGTGGCCCAGATGCTGTCGTTGGAACCACCAACGGTGAACCAGCACGTGAATGCCGTAGGATGGACTGCCATCCAGAGGGCACTGAATAGATTTGAAACAGAAGATTTTGAGAAACTAATATTGAAGAAAGGAACAAAACAATGAATATAGGATTGCTGTTGAACTTGCTGTTGGCGCACTTGATAGGCGATTTTGCGCTGCAAACATCGAAATCGTGTAAACACAAGAGAGATAAGAAGTGGGGCAGTGTGTATCATTACTGTCATGCTTTAATTGTGTTTGCACTGGCTTGGCTGGCATCATGGGACTGGGCGTTCTGGTGGTGTGCCTTGCTGATAGGGGTTGCTCACTTTGCAATAGATATGTGGAAATCTTATTGCATAGATAATGTGATATGGTTCACGGTGGATCAGTTGCTGCACGTTGCTGTGATGGCAGGGGCGGCCTGGATGTGGTGCTCGATGAGTGACTGGAGTATGCCGTTTGATATTCCTGTCAAGTATGTTGCGTTGGCTATTGCCATACTGGTATGCTGGAAGCCTGCGAATATCTTTATCAAGCTGATGTTGAAGCACTACAGTGTGAATATGCCAGAGGAGAAGTCGAGCGGATTTAATGCCGGTTCGCTGATTGGCGATATTGAGCGTTGGCTGATTCTGGTGTTTGTGTTGCTTCAGCGTTATGATGCCATCGGACTGTTGATTGCAGCAAAATCGATCATCAGGTTTGGTGACAAGGAAACCACTAAGACGGAATATGTGCTTGCCGGTACCCTGATGAGCATTTTCATTGCGGTGCTGGCGGGAGTGATGGTAACGATGGCGAAGTGAGAATGGTGTTAAAATGTTAAATGATAAAATAAAGGCTTCTGTGTGATTGCACACGGAGGCTTTTTTTTATGGAGGGGGCAAGTAGATTTTTTGAAAAAAAGTTGAGTTTGGGGTGTAACAATATCTAGTAACCAAGTGCAGCCTTTCTCAGTGTTCCTGTTTTGCGTCTTTCTTCCAGATTGTCATTCAAAATCTGAAGGGCTTTGATTTTGTCGGGAAGGTTGCTGTAGTTTGTGCTTGCGTATCCTATTGGTTCTATTAAGCAGTAGGATTGCCAGTAACAACCAAAGAATTCAAGGACATTGTATCCAATCATGGTGTAGGCTCCATAGTGACATTAAATTGTTTGAAGGACCTTTCCTGTTCCTCGTAGTACTCATGGTATTGCTGGCCGAAGCTGTTGATGCCATCGAGCGCTTCTGGGGTGAAGATGCTCTCGTATGGGATTCCGAGGGCATGGAGGAAGTTTTCCAGCTCATTCAAGCTCTCGCCATTCGCATCCACAAGCGTGTGGAGATACTTCAAGTCGATGATGATAATACGGGCTCCTAAGGGAATGGTTCTGACGCGATAGCCTTCAATGTCGCGCTGGAAGTACATTTCGGAGGTGTAGTCGTCACATACGGCTTCGAATCCCAGCGGCTCGAGGATATGTTTGTTCAGTGGGATGAGATATCTGATGGTGTCAGCATTAGATGACTCACCGTTATACACGTCGAACTCCATATTCTCGTTATAGAAATGGCAACCTGCTCGCAGGTTTTTGGGCTTGTTTTGCGTCTTGAGATTTTGCATAGGTTATTTGATAATCTGATTATTTGTTTCTAAAGCCTTGATAAAGTCCTCCAGCCTGTCCAGGTTCATGTGAGAGTCTTCTTGTCGGGCTAATTCTGCCTGTTCCTCGTCAGTAGGCTTGCGCTCTCGGAAAATGTTGATGTACTCATCTTGCGGATCGATGTCAACGGATACGATGACATTCTCGTCCACACCATATCCCATACCGTCATCGACGAGGATTCTGGGGTAGATATCCATCAGTGGGGTATTGGATGGAAACTTGATGAAATTGCCATCCTGCTGACCGCCCAGTGCCAGTAGAATCTCACGGAGGTTCATCTTGTACTCCGGCCAGCCCTGAAAGTCGTAACAAACTATGTCTTCAGTTTTTCTCATTGCTTCTGTTCTTTTGAGAGTTCTACTTGCTAGATGATTATTTTATGCATAAAAGAACACCACTCGGACTTTGGCGGGATCGTAATAGAAATCGACTTCGCTAATAAGAAAGTGGATCTTGAACACTTCGGACATGACGCTTAGGTAGTCTTCGAGATAGTCATCGAAGGTGGATCTTGGAGAACGGTAATAATCGTCTTCCTCGACCTCAGTCTGTTTGGACGTGTTGGTGGCATTGGCCAACATCTTGATGATTAACTGCATGTTACGGTCGTGAAAGGCATCGGCAAGATGGGAATAGATTCGCTCCTGACATTTGTCGGCAAATGCTTCGAGTTCGGAAAGCAGGAAGCATTCGGTGCGGACAGGCCAGTCGTAATGCTCGATATATTCTCTGGTCTCATCGCTCAGTTCGCTTTGGACTATCGGGTAACTGATATCGTCGACAGAATACATTGATCCGGGGGAATAAAAGCCAGAGGATGAACGACGCAAGATGCAATGATGCTTGGTGAGCTTAAGGTCATCAGCAACCAAATCGGGCTGGTTGTAACTACTGTCTTTGTACTTGCTCCATAGCGGCAGCAAGTGCCATTGGTTGTCCTTGTCGATGACTTCGATAAAACGGTGTGCATATACGCCCATAGTTTATTCCTTTCTGTTATAATTCTCAATATTATCTTCCACAATACATTCCTCATTGATAGACCAAGCGGCCCAGGGCTCGATACGGAATTTGTCGAGGGGGCGCTTGACCTTTTTGTATTTTAGCTTGCCTTCGCTAGAGTAATCGTATTGCCAGGTGTCAAAATAGGGGATGAGTTCCTCTTTGCCGTTGAAGTGGGTGCGACAGACTTTGTGGCAAGGCGCGTAGAAAAAAGAGGCTAGGGCATCCCAACCCAGATAGTCGTCAATGCTCATCATGGGCCAGAAATGTGTGTTTTTTTTCTCGCTGTCGTCTCTCAATTCTGTGGCATATTCGATATGGCCCTCGTTGTTGATGAATACCTCGATGCGTTCGTATTGCAGGAGTTTTTCCACGGTTTCGATACTGTTCTCGGTGATGAAGGTGAGGAACAGGTCCATCGGACTGTGGATCTCCTCCAAGTAGTGGGGGATGCAGAAATTGAAATCCTGGAACTGCAGATGCATGGCAATTTCCCGTCGGATGTCTAAGGCATTGTGCTTCTTTTGGGCTTCGGTGAGAACGTCCTGACTGTAGCGAACGATGTCCTGCCAATGGGCTGCGGCATAACTGTGTCGGCCCATCGCGTAGTTCTTCGAGAGCCAGATGAGGCCTTGTTCCAAGTAGGTCTCTTTGAGGGTGATAACATCTTTGATTTTCTTCCGTTTGAGGAAGGCGCAAAAGGCGTTCACGAGAGCACGGAATTCATAGGAACCGAACTCAATATCCATGAACTGGCGGTAGCGTTCGAGTTCGCTATAGCCTTTTCTGCTGACGTAATCGGTCATGCCCATGGCATAGCGGTATGACATCCAGGCAAGGGCCTCTTTATATAGGCCGTCTTTCTTTGTAACTGGTTTATTCATAATGCGTTTGATATTGATTTGGCGTTAAAGAATTGCATCATTTTGTTGAAGATTCTGGCGAAGAAAATGTCGATTTCTTCGTACCTGGGCTGGCGGGTTAGGTATTCTTCAAGCGTCACCCAACGACTGAAAGGTGTTTCATCGTGTGGTAAGTCTTCTGGCCCTAGAAGAAAACCGTATTTGACATCTTGCAAGCGATATATGTCTCCACGTTCCTTGATGCAGAGGACCAGTGCACCATTATTGTTGTCGCAATGGTGGAGCACCTTCTGGCAGTCTTCAAGTCGCGTGAAATCGAAACAGAAATAGTCCCGTTGCAGCTCAAATAAGTCATCCGTTTTGGGGACGACTGAAGTGAAGAAGTTCTGCTTCTCTTTACCAACACCGATGTGCTGTCCTGAGAGGATGTTGAGCAGCATAACAGGCATTACTTTTCCGTAGCCCCATTGGAGGTGATACACTTTGTTGAGGCGAGCGCCTGCTTTGTTCTCCATCGAGAGGAGAAGGTTAGTTCTTTGTCCCATGATTATTTTGTTTTTTCTCATTGCAAATTTCCAAAATTCATCTAATCCCACCACCCAAAGAGTTTGTATTCTCTAATCATGTGATACAGATGCAACGCCTTCTGCTGGCGGAGACTGATCTTCAGATGTATCGAGTATTCACGTCTGTCTTCTGCCAACGCATCTTTGATTGGAGTGTTACGGAAGAATCGTTTCTCGTTCCTGGTATTCACATATACAGGAATGTCCGGCAGAGGTTCTTTATCATCGTCGACCATTTCGTAGTTTCCGTCATCAAGCTTACGGAATTGTATTCTCGTGCCAGAGTAGGCTCGTTCAAGCCAAGTGTTGTGCACGCTATCGTTTTCCATAAAGATGTCGATTAGCTTCAAACAAATACCTAAATCACGTGTCGTATACTTATTATCCTCCGCAATATCACTTATTTTGAAATAATCATGCATGCGCTGGAGTTTCTTCTTCTCCAACGCGATGAGATAGCCATAATCCCAATCGTAATCTTTGGCCAACAGATGCTTATAAGCATGAATAGGGTTTCTTCGTTTCTTTTTCATAACTCTATTACTTTATTTGGTTCAAATCCATTTGTAAGATGTTCGTTATAGTACACATAACCGAGCTGGTTACACACAATTCGAGTGTTACTAATCGTGGTGTCGATATTCGTATGCGAGTGACCATAAATCCAGACGTCAATTCGACTGTCAGCAATATAGTTGCCCAGTTCTGTGGCGAAGGCTCCGTTTAGGACGGAACCCATGTGCTGGGCTGCCACCACTGATAATGTCGGCAGATGATGAGTGCCCACAACGATATGCTTGGCAGAACTTTCTGAAACTGCCTGTTTCAGAAACTTCAAGCATTTCTCATGCTCCAAATTGAAATCATCAGGTGTGAACCGTCTGCCATCATACATAATCTGGCGGAAATCATTCATGCCTCGCTGAACGAGATACATATCTGGCTCTGGTATTTTGGACCACAGGGTAGTAAGGATAAAGTCCGTATCGTCTATGCGCACCACCTTATTGTAATAGTAGCCCACATTCTTACGGAACATCCACTGCCAATTGTCGCCACGAGAAGTTACATCGCTATTGCTGTAGAACTCATGGTTGCCAGGCACCAGCAGTACCTGCCGGAAGTTCTTTGATGCCCAGTTCCAAAATTTCTTCTGTGGTGCAACTGTGTCTCGCAGGTAAAACGTGTCACCAGCGAGCACCAAAACCTCGCCCACAACTTCAAACTCATTCGCACGGATATATCGCGAATTGTCCCACAACTCCATATGGAGGTCGCTCATGTATTGTATTCTCATTGTCTATATTATTTTATTTCGTTCGACTTTCTACCTATAAGTAGGGGAAAAGGGGAAATGTTACGGCTTTGGAGCATAAAAAATGCAAAATGTTTGCTTTTTGCATCTTTAACTGTAATTTTGAACAAAATTTGAAAAAGAATTCGTAACTTTGCGGCCAACGGCCGCGAAGCTGCTCACGCTCGGCCATCGATGCATTGCAACGCCACACTCTGTACCTTCAGGTCAGAGAAGTATCATGCCCCTCGCTTAACAGCAGCTTTGTCAGTCGTAAATGACAGTCGAAAACAAAAGAAAGTAGCGTATGACTAAAATTCATAAACGATATCGTCTGACTTCTAACGAGGAGCCTACCGACGAAATGCTACAGGCTCTGATGGAGGATGTGGCTCAGGCTGCTCGCGAGTCAAGCGCGAAAGCTGAGGCAGAAAAGAAACGCAGGCTTCAGGCTGTAGCCAAGGAAATTGAAGAGTGGAAATATACGGCAGGACTATGACAGGAAGAAGGCCTACACTCTGCGTTGTTGCCGGCCCCAATGGTTCGGGCAAGACGACAACTACCATTCAGTTGCTCAACAACGAGTGGGCTGCTGACAGCTTGTACATCAATCCAGATAATATCGCACAGGAAACCTTTGGCAACTGGAATTCTCCAGAGGCCGTACTGAAGGCTGCTGAAGAGGCTACTCGCATGCGCTATGAATGTTTGGAACAGGGGCGCGACTTCGTGTTCGAAACAGTATTCTCTGCCCCAGAGAAACTGGAGTTTCTTCGTAAGGCTAAGGATGCAGGGTTCTTTATCCGCCTGTTCTATGTTTGCACATCTGATCCTACCATCAACGTTGCCCGCATCACACAGCGTTATCTGAACGGTGGTCATGAGGTTCCCATCTCCAAGATTATCTCCCGCTACTACAAGTCGCTCGTTAATGCTAACAAGGCCATCACCTTTGTTGACCGTGCCTACATTTATGACAACTCTATTGATAATCAGCTTCCACGTTTGTTATTTCGTACTACTGATGGCCAGCTATTCAAGCAGTACACTGACGATATTCCCGAATGGGCTAAGACGTTGATATAAGATGAGAAAAGCATTTGCCTTATGAAATATTCAAAATTGACCATTGCTGGTGTTCCAAAGTCTTTTGAAATTTGGGACGTAGTGGACTATGTTCAACCCCTTCAGGAAGATGCAAGTCCTGATGATGTGCAGTATGATTTTTATTCGTTGGAATGTGACGAGGAAAAAGGGGAGGAGGCTTGTGTGTTGTTCAAGTATGATGAGTCGGCCACAGGGATATTCGTGACTCACACTCCACATCTGCAGACCCTGTCCATTGAACTGTCTCCGTGGGCAGTGGAGACCGATGTGCAGTTGTATGCTTTATTTGTGAATGCGTTTCTTGCCAAGCATAAAAGGGCCCGACTTTATGACAAATATGCTCCGCTAAAGAGTCTGACCGATGATGATGTCCAGAAAATGATAGAAGAGCGGAAACGGTATCTCAAACGTCTGCTCACTACGAAAGATAGTTTTACGATGGAAGGGATTAACGCAGATTTTACGCTCAAGGTGGCCCATCTGAAACCTGCAGTATCAGTGGATACACAGATTCAGGAGTTACAACAACAGTTCGTAAAAATGCAGTGGGAGACAGAGTAGGTTAAGCTCTAACTATTATCAAAATTTGTCATAGTTTATTGTTTTTCTTGATTTGAAATATCTGGTGCCTTCGAATTTAAGCGAGAGAATAGCCTCGGCATCGCTCTGAATGGCACGAAGTAGGTCATGATTATCCCCAAAAGCCGTATCTTAAAAGCGATAGCCAAAGGCTGCTCACTTTCAATCTGTTTTATCATATACTCCATATATATTCAATTATAATCGTATTACGGTAATAGGTTTCTGATGTTCGTTGCGCTGGCTTGGAAAGAGAAGGCGTTTCAGCTGGTCGCTGAAATCCTTGTCATTGTAAAGTATCCGCACAATGCGATTTTGGATGATGTAGGTCATAAACGTGATGTTTTCGTTCGACTTTCTATCTTTAAGTATGGAAAAATCGAAAATGTTACATCAGGATTTCAGAAAAAATGTAAAAAAGGAGGATTTCTCGAGAAAAAGTTGTATCTTCGCAACGGAATTAATAAAAACTTAAGGATATGAAGAAGTTTGAGTTGATGACATTGCCGTATGCGATCGACGCATTGGAGCCAGTGATTAGCAAGCAGACGCTGGAGTTTCATCATGGGAAGCATCTGGCGGGGTATGTGAATAACCTGAACGGGCTAGCCTCACCCCCTAACCCCTCTCCAAAGGGCGAGGGGAGCCTTGGAGAATTTGAGGTATTGAAAGAGCTCGTGCTTAATAGTAAAGGAGCAATCTTGAATAATGCTGGGCAGATATTGAATCATAATCTGTATTTTGAGCAGTTTACGGGCGAGCCGACAAAGTCGACTCCAACAGGACCATTGGCAGAGGCTATCGTGCGCGACTTTGGGTCGTTTGAGGCGTTCAAGGAGGCGTTCCAGAAGGGTGGGGCTACGCTCTTTGGCTCTGGTTGGGTGTGGCTGTCGGCCGATAAGGATGGCAAGTTGGTGATTACCCAGGAGACGAATGCCGCTAATCCCATTCAGAAGGGCCTGAAGCCGCTGCTGACCTTTGACGTGTGGGAGCATGCGTACTACCTGGACTATCAGAACCGTCGTCCCGACCATCTCGCCGCCCTCTGGCAGATCATCGATTGGAACGTCATCGAACAGCGCTATCAAAACAGATAATATATTTTTTAACCAACAAAAAAAGAGACTTATGAAAGAACTGAAAGGAACAAAGACCGAGCAGAACCTCAAGGAGGCTTTTGCTGGCGAGAGTATGGCACGCAACAAGTACACGTATTTTGCTTCTAAGGCCAAGAAAGATGGCTACGTGCAGATTGCCGCTATTTTTGAGGAGACAGCTGCCAACGAGAAGGAGCACGCGAAGATGTGGTATAAGTACCTGAACGGCGGTAGCGTGAGCGATACGAAGACGAACCTGGCGGATGCTGCCAATGGCGAGAACTTCGAGTGGACGGATATGTATGCGCGTATGGCCCAGGAGGCTCGCGAGGAGGGTTTTGACGAGATTGCCGCGAAGTTTGAACTCGTTGGGGCTATCGAGAAGCACCACGAGGAGCGTTATCGTAAGTTGCTGAAGAACATCGAGGATGCTGTGGTGTTCTCTCGCGAGGGTGATGTCATCTGGCAGTGCAGCAACTGCGGCCATATTGTTATCGGCAAGAAGGCTCCCGAGGTGTGTCCAGTGTGTGACCATCCGCAGAGCTACTTCCAGATCAAGGCGGAAAACTTTTAGAGCAGCGAGAGCCAAATGATGCTTGCATCAATTTGGCCGAGTCGCGATATAAAGTCATCGAAGATAACTATTGATGCACGACTACCCAGACAGGATGTCGCCAGAGCAGGCTCGGGCGTTTCGTGATGCCGTGCTGAACATTGTCAGCCAGATACCTTGCGGACGGGTGACCACCTACGGCCATATTGCCGCCTTGGCAGGCTGGCCCAGCCATTCGCGTATGGTAGGCCGAACGCTTCGTTATACGCCTGGAGCAGAGTCATTGCCCTGTCATCGTGTGGTGAACAAAGAAGGCCGCACAGCTCCTGGTTGGAGTCGCCAACGCACCCTGCTTGAAGAAGAGGGCGTCCGTTTTAAGCCCAATGGCCATGTAGATATGGCACGGCATCTGTGGGAACCGCCCATGGAATAATACCGCTATTCGAGCGAATTTTTGCTGGTACACGTAGCCACACTTTATCCTACGTGTACCAGTAATTTATTTGTACGTGTGGCATCGCTTTTTGTGAAAGAATGACAAAAAACGGAAGTTTTTGCGAAATGTATGCTGTTTTTTTGCTGGAAATTTTATAAATTTGCGGCAAACATCAATAATTTGTTGCCAATGGCTAAAGATATTAATCGCATCAAAGTGGTTCTCGTGGAACAGAAGAGGACAGGTAAATGGCTGGCTGAGCAGATGGGCAAGGACCAGGCGACCGTCTCAAAGTGGTGTACCAACACGTCGCAGCCCGACCTGCCGACGCTGACGAAGGTTGCAGAAATCCTCAATGTCGATATAAAGGAACTGCTGAACTCAACGAAAGATACATGAAACAAGAGACGAAAGACATATTATTGCGATTGCTGCAGCAGCACAAGGAGCTGGGCATATCGGAGCAGATAGACTATCAGAAGTTCTATCTGTACTCCATCATTACGCACTCGACGGCCATCGAGGGCTCTACGGTGACAGAGGTGGAGGCGCAACTGCTGTTCGACGAGGGCATTACCTCGAGCAAGCGCACCATGATGGAGCAGATAATGAACCTGGACCTAAAGGTAGCCTACGACTATGGCATGCAATGGATTAGGCAGCATGAGGACATTACGGTGGATTGGCTCGTAATGCTGGCTTCTAAGGTGATGGCTCGCACAGGGTCAGAGTATCATGCTGCGGGAGGTGACTTCTCGGCTGCTAAGGGCGAACTGCGCAAACTGAACGTTACAGCCGGATTGGGTGGCAAGTCGTATATGTCGTACCTGAAGGTGCCTGCCCGTCTGGCCGCTTTCTGCGAAGAACTCAATCGCAGACGTAAGGCCATTGATGCCAATGACGCGGTAGCCATCTACGAGCTGAGTTTCTGGGCGCACTTCGAGTTGGTGACCATCCATCCCTGGGCTGACGGCAACGGACGCACCTGCCGCCTGCTGATGAATTTGCTACAAATGGAGTTCGACGTGTTGCCGACCAAGGTACTGAAAGAGGATAAAGCAGAATATATCCAGGCGCTCATCGATACCAGAGAGCAGGAGGACATCAATATTTTCCTCGATTGCATGGCCCGCCTGCATTGCCAGCATCTGAAGGCAGATATCAACCAATATCTCAAATTGGTAGTTTCGACTACCGAAATGGTCGATAAACAAGCGTTGAAGCAGAAAATGGTCGATAAATGGTCGATAAAGCCCTCTTTGGCAGAGAAACTGGTCGATATTTTGGGATATGTGGCCAATAAAGACGAATTTACCACAGAGCAGATCGTCGCTTACTTTGGCTTCAATGCCACTACGGCCAAGCGCTACCTGCGCCAACTCACCGAGTTTGGCTATCTGGAGGCACATGGAGGCAACAAGAACAGGACCTATCAACGTGCGGATCAGGAAACAAGGTCGTAGGAAGGTCGTTCGGCCGTCGTTGGTATATCGTAGACAAAGTTGCGAGTAAGCGAGCGGAGAGCCAAACTCGTTTGGGCTATTCCGAGCGTGAGCAAGTTAGAACGCAGTTCAAGGTCGTAGCGTAGACCGGGCCAAGATCAAGCCGAGACCTTCGGGAGAGGTTCGAGAGGCCTTCGAGGAACCAAGCCGAGTCTATCCAAGAGAATAAAAACAAAAATGAAGATATGATTGCATTTATTGATACGGAGGTGAATCCGCAGACGAAAAAGGTGGCGGATTACGGAGCAGTTAGGGAGGATGGTGCGGTGTTGCACTCTCATTCCAAGGCTGACTTCGATGCCTTTGTGTCAAAATGCGATACGGTGTGTGGGCATAACATCATCTATTTCGACCTGATGTATACTTCATTGAGGGGTAATCCTATGATTGTTGATACGCTGTTTTTATCACCTCTACTTTTCCCTAAGCGACCATATCATCATCTGGTAAAGGATGATAAGTTACAGGTGGACGAACTGAACAATCCTGTGAATGATTCGATGAAGGCTCGTGACTTGCTAAATGACGAGGTTGCAGCTTGGAATCAGTTGACGGAGAGTAGAAGGGAAATCTATTATTACTTGCTGAATGAAACACAGGAGTTTGGAGGCTTTTTCAAGTATATAGGATATTCGCCAAATGTCAGTTGGATATCATCCATATTTGCATTCAGACTAGATTGGAAGCAATTGATTCTAAAGGAGTATGAGGGGAAGATATGCAGTAATGCTGACTTCGATATCTTGGCCAAACAGTATCCCATAGAGTTGGCTTATTGTTTAGCTGTTATTGGTGCTGACGACATCTTTTCTATCACTCCGGCATGGGTAATACGAAACTACCCGCAGGTGGTGAATGTGATGAACATGCTGTGCAACACATCTTGTGGTGATTGCGAGTATTGTCATCAGCGGTTAGATGCTCATTACGGGCTGAAGGAATTCTTTGGTTATGATGAGTTCCGTATCTTCGATGGTGTTCCTATGCAACAGCAGGCAGTGGAATCTGCTATTCAAGGAGAATCCTTGCTGACGATATTCCCGACAGGAGGTGGTAAGAGTCTTACGTTCCAATTGCCTGCTTTGATGGCTGGGCGGAATACGCATGGGCTAACAGTGGTTATTTCGCCTTTACAGTCGTTGATGAAAGACCAGGTGGACAACCTTGCTGCCCGTGGTATTAGTGATGCAGTAACCATTAATGGACTGTTAGATCCTATCGAACGTGCTACTGCTATCGAGCAGGTAGCTGATGGAACTGCCAATTTGTTATATATCGCTCCAGAAATGTTGCGTAGCAAGACCATAGAGCGATTGTTGATGGGGCGCAATGTTGTTCGTTTTGTAATAGATGAGGCACACTGCTTCTCTGCATGGGGTCACGATTTCCGTGTGGATTATCTATATATCGGTGATTTCATTCGCCAGTTGCAGGAAAAGAAACAGTTAGACCAACCAATTGCGGTTTCGTGTTTTACAGCGACAGCCAAACAGAAGGTTATCAGCGATATCTGTGACTACTTCAGAGCAAAGTTGGGCTTGGAACTGAAAGTGTTTGCAGCCAATGCAGAGCGTAAGAATTTGCGTTACTCTGTGCTTCATGCTGATACTGCTGATGAGAAATATAACCTACTTCGCTCATTGATTCTTGGGCACAATTGCCCTTCGATAGTATATGTATCACGTACCAAACGGACGCGCGAATTAGCACAACATTTGGTCAACGACGGCATACGGGCCTTACCATTCAATGGAAAGATGGAGGCTGCCGACAAAGTGAAGAACCAGAATGCTTTTATGAGTGGCGAGGCTCAGGTGATTGTGGCAACGTCTGCATTCGGTATGGGCGTTGACAAGAAAGATGTGGGACTGGTGGTACACTATAACATCAGCGACTCATTGGAGAACTATGTGCAAGAGGCTGGCCGTGCAGGACGTGATCCACAAATGCAGGCAGAATGCTTTGTACTGTATGCTGACAGCGACCTTGATAAGCACTTTATTCTCCTTAATCAAACGAAACTCAGTATCAGCGAGATTCAGCAAGTATGGAAAGCCATCAAGGATCTTACGGCTAAACGAGATAAAGTAAGTTGCTCGCCATTGGATATAGCGCGTCAGGCTGGATGGGGTGACGAAATAGACGACATTGAGACTCGTGTTAAGGCCGCAATAGCAGCTCTCGAGGATGCAGGATTTATACAACGAGGCAGTAACTCGCCGCACGTATTTGCTACGGGTATTGCCGTGAAGAATATGGACGAGGCACGGCGTAAGCTGATGATTTCACCTCTCTTTGACGAACAGTCACGTGAAGAAGCTGCCCGCATCATCAAATCACTCATCAGTGCACGTGCGACTGCAGAAGGACGAGGTGCTGAAGCTGAAAGTCGGGTGGATTATCTCGCTGATATCCTTGGCATGAATAAAGCGACTGTCATACGCAACATCAATTTGATGCGGCAGGATGGCTTGCTGGCCGATAGTCGCGACATGCAAGCATGGATTACCAAGAGTACGACAGTGAGGAACCTTGATGCCATGTTGCGACTGGAACAGTTTATGTTGCAGCAGTTCTCAGAAGAGTCACGTCGGTTCAGTTATAAGGAACTGAATGAGGAAGCTCAAAAGGCAGGCATGAATTATTCTAATGTCAAACGCCTAAGGATGTTGCTGCACTTCATGACGCTGAAAGGATATATCTACAAACAAGAGCATAGTATTACGGGATACGTCAATGTAAGACTTCAGTCGTCCAAAGAAGCAACAAATACTCGATTTGAACGACGGATGGATATTAGTAGGTTTATTGTCGACAGTTTGAGTGTTCAGAAGGACGATGGCAAGGACACTACGCTTGTTAACTTTTCCGTTGTAGAACTACTACAGCAATTCATTGCCAGTCGACAAAAAACGATGTTTGCCGAAAATGAAAAGCCCACAATTGCTGACATCGAGGAAGCTTTGCTGTATCTCACCAAGACAGAGTTGATGAAGATAGAGGGTGGTTTTATCGTTCTCTATAATACCATGCAGATAGGTCGCCTCGTTGCAACACGAACACGATATGGCAAGGAACAATATCGCTTGTTGGATGAATTCTATAAACAACGAATCCGCCAGATTCATATCGTGGGTGAATATGCAAACTTGATGGTGCGTGACTACAATGCTGCATTGCGTTTTGTGAACGACTACTTTACACTTGATTTCCGCAAATTCATCAACCAGTATTTCAAAGAAGAACGTCGGGCGCAGATTGACCAAAATATCACTCCAGCCAAATACAACAAACTCTTTGGTGAACTCTCCAACCGTCAATGCGAGATTATTGATGATAAGGAGTCGAAATATATTGTGGTGGCAGCAGGACCAGGAAGCGGTAAGACGCGCGTGTTAGTACATAAGTTGGCATCATTGCTATTGTTGGAAGATGTAAAGCATGAACAATTGCTGATGCTTACGTTTTCGAGAGCAGCAGCAACAGAGTTCAAGAAACGACTCATAGATTTGGTGGGTAATGCTGCGCACTATGTGGACATCAAAACATTCCATTCCTATAGCTTTGACCTTGTTGGCAAACAGGGAAGTTTGGACGAGGCCAAAGATGTGGTACGCCTTGCGGCAGAGATGATTGAAAATAGTGAGGTGGAGGCATCGAAGATAGCAAAGAGTGTGCTGGTTATTGATGAGGCTCAGGATATGGGCCAGGATGATTTCCGTTTGGTTCAGGCTTTGATGCGACAGAATGAAGAAATGCGTGTCATTGCTGTGGGTGATGACGACCAGAATATTTATGGCTTCCGTGGTTCCGACTCACGATATATGCAGTCACTCGTTGAACAGGATGGTGCGAAACTGTACGAGATGACAGATAACTACCGCTCTGCAAAAGCGATAGTTGATTGCGCTAACCGCTATGTACAGCGGATACCTGATCGTCTGAAGCATACTTCCATCCAGTCTGCAACAGGAGAAGATGGTAAAGTGATGACTTTGAAGTCGCTTCTGGATGCTGAAATTAAAGTGGAGGGAAGTACCGCTATATTGACTCGCACAAATGAGGAAACAATGCAAGTAGCTTATGAGTTAGAGCAACGCGGCTTACATGCTACAATTGCGCAATCAATGGGAGAATTCCGTTTTGGGAATCTTGCGGAAGTCCGCTATTTCCTTAAACAGCTTGGTGGAAAAAACGAAGTGACCATTTCAAAAGAAAAGTGGAATGAGGCCAAACAGCGTACACTGGAAACCTATGCGTCAAGTTCTTGTCTAAGTGTCATGCAGCATTTCTTCTCAGACTTTGAGATAACTCATCAATCATATTATCGTAGCGACTTGCGTGAATACATCTTCGAGTCGAATATTGAGGATTTCATAGCAGCAGATGATAAGTCTGTGTTTGTGAGCACTATCCACAAAGCAAAGGGGCGTGAATTTAATACCGTTTATCTTTTGTCGCCAATTCCAGACGGGAGGGATGTCAATGATGTGCGAGCTTATTACGTGGGACTCACTCGGGCAAAGCGTAACCTGTATCTGGTTACAAATCCTCCTACCGAGTATTCTTCGATATCGATTGCTTTGAATATGCGTGATGTCTGGCTTGATTTCTTCAAGGGTAGGAAGGATATTGTGCTTCGTCTCAGAAGTGGTGACAACCTGCAATACAAAGACGGATACCTGATGAATGAACAAGATATCAACGTTGCAGCTTTGTCTGCATCAGGTAAAGACAAATTGAAAGCGTGGACGGATAAAGGATATGAAGTCGTTAGTGTAAGGGTAAGTTATACACTGGCTTGGAAACCCCAAGACTCAAATATAGAATATGCTGTTTGTTTGGCGAATCTACACTTAGCAAAACAAGAAAAAACGTCAGAATAAAAAACAACAGGAATAAAAATATGAAACTTGTTGAAGGTGTTTACGAATCACTAATTAGCACAGCCATTGCTGAGAAATTACAGCGTGACTTTCCTGAGAGTAGTTTTCATGTAGAGAAGGAAGCCATCGATAGTGCTGAATCTCACATGATGTTGGCGCAATATCTCGCTGAAATCGTATCTGTTGTCCTGAAAGAGTATTTTCGCGATAAAAAAGAGGCTGTGACCATTAGCAAACAGGTGGATTGTATCAACAAGATTCTTCACTTTATTGAAAATGAATGGCAGGTGAATGCCCTTGAAGACGATATGCTCACCAAAGAGGATGAAACAAACTTCCTTAGAGCAATTTATAGCAAGACGGGATATTCTGAAGAACAAATCAAGCACAAGGCTCAGTTACACCCTGAATCTGGCTACAGGGTGAGCAACCTCTTTACTGGAACAAACGGTCTGTCTATTGATGAGGAAATCAAGAAAGATATACAGACGGCAGATAGCATTGACCTCATTGTTTCGTTTATCAAGTTCTCCGGTCTGAGGCTTATCTATGAAGAACTGAAAAGATTCTTAGCCAAAAATGGAGCAAAACTACGCATCCTTACAACAACGTATACAGGTGCGACTGATGTGAAGGCCATAAAATGGCTAATGGACTTAAAGGAGTTGGGCGACGTTGATATAAAAGTATCTTTTAACACGAACGACGAACGACTACATGCTAAAGCTTATATTTTCAAGCGTGAGAACGGTTTTGATACAGCCTACATCGGTTCATCAAATATCTCTCGTACAGCATTGACAAAGGGCTTGGAGTGGAATATGCGTATCACTAATGTAGAGAATCCGCATATTATCCGTTCTACTCAAGCAACATTTGATTCATATTGGAATAGTGCTGCGTTTGAACCCATCGAAACAGAGGATGACCTCAAGCGCTTTGCACAGGCTATTGATGAAGCTCGAAACAAGACGTCGAACATTGAAGGCCCAGAAATCATAACTCGTTTCGTTCGCAAGACACATCAGGTAAAGGTGCTGGAGAAATTACAATACGAACGAGAGAAACGTAATAACTACAGGAATCTAATAATAGCTGCAACAGGCACAGGTAAGACGGCAATATCCGCTTTCGACTATAAAGATTTCAACCAGCAATTCAAGAAAGAGAATGGACGAGAGGCTCGTCTTTTGTTTATTGTTCATCGAGAGAAAATACTAAAACAGGCTCGGAGCACATACCGTTCGGTTATGGTGGATGGGAACTTTGGCGAAATCTGGACTGGTAATATCAAGCCCTCGTATAGCAGTAATCTTGACCATCTGTTTATCACCATTCAGACGTTAAACAACCATATAGAAGAACTGAGTGCATTTGGTATAGACTATTATGACTATATTGTGCTTGATGAGGTACATCATAGTCAAGCAGATTCTTACAGGAAGCTATTTAGTGTATTTCGCCCAAAGATACTAATCGGTCTGACGGCAACACCAGAACGTATGGATGGAAAGGCTATCACTCCAGACTTCAATGACAGGTTCTCGGCAGAAATTAGATTACAAGAGGCACTTAACCAACAATTACTTTCGCCTTTCGCTTACTTCTGTGTCACAGATGACACAGTAAATCTGAGTCGATTGGTATGTAGTGCTGATGGCAAATATGATGTCAAGCAACTCGAAGCGCAGTATGTTGGTAACATGAATCGTTTCGGGAAGATACAGGATGCCATCAATCGTTATATCACTGACCCACAGGACTGCAAGGCTGTGTGCTTCTGTTGTTCAATAGCTCATGCCGAATGGATGGCAGCTATGTTTAATAGCACAGGCTACAGGGCTGCATCTGTGACATCAAAGAACAGTAACGAGCTTGATGCTTACTCAGAACTGCTAGCTCAAGGAAAGATAAACTATCTTTGTGTTGCAGATATATTGAATGAAGGTATTGACATTCCTGAAATTGATACAGTGCTCTTCCTGCGTCCCACAGAATCACTCACTATTTTCCTGCAGCAACTGGGTCGTGGTCTCCGTTTGGCTGATGGAAAAACAGAGTTGACGGTGCTTGACTTTGTGGCACAAGCAAATGCCAAATACAACTATGAAAGTCGATTTCGTGCACTGATAGGTCCGTCGAACACTACCGTTAGACAACAGGTGGCTAATGGCTTCACGTTGATTCCACGCGGTTGCAGTATCAATATGGAGCTGCAAGCGCAGCAATATATTCTTAATAACATCAGCGAATGTATATTCAATTTGCGACGCCTGCGTCGAGAAGTAGAGCATTTTGAACATGAAACAGGCCAAGCACTGACGTTGAAGAATTTTCTTGAGAACTTCTCTTTAGACTGGAGGCTAATTTATAAATCTCCTGGTTCGTGGACAGAGTTGAAGCATCAGGCTGGAATCAATATAAGAGGATACGAACGGACAAAAGAGGTTATCAACATGGAGAATGGTCTTGCACGATTGTATCATACAAACTCCACCGATTATCTATTGTTTGTTCAACGCTTGGTAGATAATGACTTCAATCTAGCAGCTACTAATAAGCGCGAAGAGGTATTTAAGCGTTTGTTCTATTATACCATATGCTACGACAAATTGCCTGCATATAATACAAAGTATGGTCACCATTTCCGAACCGAAGATGAGGTCATTCAAGCTTTGAACAACTTCTCTTACTTTAAAGAAGAACTGCAAACCTGTATAGAGCATCGCCTTTCACAATTATATCAAACTACACGTTGGGTATCAGTAAGAGATGTAGAGTTAGAGTTATATGGTTGTTATTCTGCTGACGAGATTCATCTATTATTCGAGGGTGATGTACGCCGTGGTAACATTCTTGGTACACAGTATCTTCACGAGAAAAAGATAGCACTTGTATTTGTGTCGACAAACAAGTCCGACAAAGATTATTCCCCCTCTACGCTCTATCAAGACTATGCCATCAGCGAGCATCAATTCCATTGGCAGTCCAAGCATGATGTCCGGATTCAGAGCAATGACGGTCAGCGTATTATCCATCAGCGTGAGAATAATTGGAAATATCTACTTTTCGTAAGAGACCGGAAGCGCGATGAGTATGGTTTTACCAATGCTTATTATTTCCTTGGCGAAATGGAATACGAATCCTCTCATGGGGAATTTCCCATAAACGTCATCTGGAACATGAAATATGATATTCCTGGAAACATTTTGGAACTCACAATGGCAGTATAATCAAGAAAAAGATATGAAACAGATAGAAGTCGTAGCAGCGATTATTCGCAAAGGAGATAAGATATTCGCCACTCAGCGTGGATATGGCGAGTGGAAAGACTGGTGGGAATTCCCTGGCGGAAAGATGGAGGCTGGAGAAACGCCAGAGGAAGCACTGAAGCGGGAGATTCGCGAAGAACTTTCTACGGAGATTAGCGTGGATGAGTTCCTTTGTACGGTGGACTATGACTATCCGCAGTTTCATCTTACCATGCATTGCTATCTTTGTTCACTGATGACAGATTCTCTGCATCTGAATGAGCATGAGGCAGCTAGGTGGTTGTCGAAAGACGAGTTGGATAGCGTCAAGTGGCTACCAGCGGATGTGAAAGTGGTGGAATTGCTTAAATCAAGAATTCAATAAAAGAGCGAGATGGATATGCATAATATAAAGCAAGTATTAAAAACCTATTTCGGTTACGACTCCTTCCGCCCCTTGCAGGAAGAGATTATTAATAATGTGCTCCTGCGAAAGGATTCGCTAGTGCTGATGCCTACAGGTGGCGGTAAATCGATATGCTTTCAGTTACCTGCTTTGATGATGGAAGGTACGGCCATCGTGATTTCGCCGCTTATCTCGCTGATGAAGGATCAGGTGGAAGCATTACGTACCAATGGTATTGCTGCGGAGGCACTGAACAGCGCCAACGATGAGATAGCCAATCGGCAAATTGCAGAACGATGCCTACGGGGTGACATTAAGTTGCTGTATATCTCACCAGAACGACTGATGACAGAACTGAGATGGATGCAAACTATGCTGAAAGTCTCGCTCTTGGCTGTTGATGAAGCGCATTGTATCTCTCAATGGGGACACGACTTCAGGCCCGAATACACGCAGTTGGGCAATCTGCATGAACTTTTCCCCAATGTTCCTATCATGGCTCTTACAGCAACTGCTGACAAGATAACCAAAGCCGACATTATTACACAGTTACACCTCAAGAGACCAGAAATCTTTATCAGTTCGTTTGACCGTCCAAATCTTAGTTTGGATGTGAGAAGAGGATATACGGCCAAGGAGAAGGTCCGTACAATAATGAGTTTGATTTATCGCCATCGGGGAGAGAGTGGTATCATCTATTGTCTGGCAAAGAAAACCACCGAGAAGGTTGCCGAAAAACTTAAGAAAGAAGGAGTATCGGTGGGCGTTTATCATGCCGGATTGCCGACAGATGAACGAAATCGTGTACAAGAGGATTTTATCAATGACCGCATCCAAATAGTCTGTGCGACGATTGCCTTTGGAATGGGTATTGATAAAAGTAATGTACGCTTCGTTGTTCACTATAATTTGCCCAAGAGCATTGAGAACTACTATCAGGAGATAGGACGAGGTGGTCGTGACGGGCTTCCTTGTGAGACAATCTTATTTTATAACCTACAGGATATTATCACCCTACGGCGTTTCGCAGAGGAAAGTGGTCAGCGCGAAATCAACATGGAAAAACTGCAACGGATGCAGGAATATGCTGAAGCTCAGGTATGTCGCCGTCGTATTCTTCTGAACTATTTTGGCGAGATAAGCGACAAGGGCTGCGGAAACTGTGATGTCTGCCATACTTCGCCATTGTCATTCGACGGAACAGAACTAGTTCAAAAGGCTCTTTCAGCTATACTTAGGACGGGCGAACAAGTGGGATTCACGTTAACTATCGACATACTACATGGAAACTTCTCGGCAGAAGTAGTGGCGCGTGGTTATAATCAAATCAAAACATTTGCAGCCGGAAGGGATGTGCCGTTGAGAGACTGGCACGACTACCTGCTTCAGATGTTACAGATGGGATTCATCGAGATTGCCTACAATGAAGACAACCATCTGCATGTAACTCCACTTGGCCAAGACGTAGTTCATGGGAAAGCCAAAGTACAACTGGTGGTTATCAGCCGCGAAGATTATAGCGTTAAAGCCCGTCGTAGTCGGATGATGGAAGAACAAATCTCGGAAGTGACCAATAGTGGCCAAAGTGAGAACATGGAGCTATTTGAGCGATTGAAGGTGTTGAGAAAAGAAATAGCCGATGAAATAAATAGTCCGGCATTTGTTGTAATGTCTGACAAGACGCTCCATGCGCTGGCTACCGATATGCCCACAACACTTGCATCCTTCGGTAACACCTTTGGAATAGGTGAGCACAAGCGCGATACCTATGGTGAGCGATTTATCGCAGTAATAAAGCAATTTACCCCAGCGGAGGTTATAATTCCTGCCAAGGATGAAACAGTCACGGCTCTCTCAAAAGAAGTCCCTAAAGAAGAGAAGGGAGTAGTCTGCGAAACTACCGAGTGTCCCGTGGAGGGCACCAAGAAAAAGCCGAAGAATAGGATTACGATACAAGGGAAACCGTTTGATGTTGATTTAGAAATCTGGGATTCGATAGAATGGCGCAAGGTTTTGAAGGAAATAACGGAGAAGGCTTATTGGAATTATAAGGGTAACCTCATCATTCGTTTGAGTGATTATGTAGCTCCAGAGACGATGCAACGTGAGCGGATTATTGCTACACTCGGCCATCTTCTAAAGGAAGGATATGGTATGAATGTTGATGAGCAGGCTGGTGTTGTGGCGATTGCTCAGAAATACGATTACGATAGAGAAGGACGAATAGTTGAGTTCCCGTCAGGTTCCTTCTTTGAGATTCTTTCCCGTTTCCGCTTATTTGTGATTCAGAACAAACGCTTCCCCTTCATGGACGGTGAACATGATGAGATTGCACTGAGAAAATGGCATCGAGAAGTTGGACATGGATTAGTGACGATTACAGATGAGGAAAAGATTTTATTTGATAACCTGGGTGTTGAATTTGTCGACGTACCTAAAAATAGAGGTCAATTAGAAAAGCTTGAAGAAAAAAGCATAGCTGTCCTAAAGGAGGATGTGTATGTTGACCATGAGGAAGAAGTCGAAGAATCAGAGATAGATCAAGATTTAGAAGAACTGTTTGACTCAAAGAGTAAAAAGGCTCTCCCGCAAACCATACAAGACACCCTCGATCTTGCCAAGCAAGGATATACTCTTGAGACGATTGCACGTAAGCGCGAGTTGTCTGCTTATACTATCTCAGAACATCTTTCGATTCTTATTATGCGCGGGTTGGTAGATGTGTTCGATTTCGTAGATAATTATACATACACGTTGATTTCCAACGTTGTTCAAGATTTGCCCAAGGGCGCAACATCGAAAAAAGTAAAGAGTAGGTGTCCTGAAGGGATTAAACGAAACACGATCCGGATGGTGATGGCCGACTTAAAAAGGAAGCAACAAAATACAAAATAATAGCAACAGCAGCGAAAGCAATAGAACAGAAATCGAAAACGTTATAAGAATATATGGAAGAAAAGAATATAGACAACGAGCTGTTTAATCCAGAGGAGATGCAGTCACCCTTTGATAGTATCAAGGAGGTGGATGCTGAGGGCCATGAGTGGTGGAACTCTCGTAAGTTGGCACGGCTGATGGGCTACATGAAGTACTGGAACTTCGAGCGGCTGATGGATAAGGTGGCTACGTTCCTGCAACAGGAGAAAGGACTGGACTTGAAAGAGCACATGGTGGAGATTGAGGAGATGGCTCAGTTGAACAATGGCGGTTATCGTCAGGTGACTTCATTCCTTCTCTCACGGACAGCATGTGTCTCTATTGCCATGAATGCCGACAACAAGAAGCCCATCACCAAGGTTGCTCAGGGTTATTTTATGCAGAAGATGGACTCGAAGGAATTGGCCACAAGCTTCGAGGGCAATGTTCTGATCTATCGCACGAGTACGGGTAAGGTGAATGTAAGTGTGCTGTTCAACAATGATACGTTTTGGCTGTCGCAAAAGCGGATGTCTGAGTTGTTTACCACCTGATACAGATTAATGACAGCGGTGAGTTGCAATTGTCCACAGCTATCAAAAAAGTTTTGATTCCGTCGGACAATTGCGATGATACGGGCACTATTCTCTATAATATGGATGCAATTATCGCCGTGGGCTATCGCGTAAACAGCTATGAGGCTACGCAGTTCCGCATATGGGCTCGCGAGGTGTTGAAGGAATACATCCAGAAGGGGTTTGTGCTGGACGATGAACGACTGAAGGGAAAGAATCCGTTTGGTGCCGACTACTTTGAGGACTTGCTGGACCGCATCCGCGAGATTCGCACCTCTGAACGTCGCTACTATCAGAAGATAACGGATATTTATGCCGAGTGTAGCAGCGACTACGCCCCCAAGAGCGAGGTGACGAAGACGTTCTACAAGACGGTTCAGAATATGATGCACTATGCCGTGAGTCATCAAACGGCAGCAGAGATCGTTTACAATCGGGCCAATGCCGAGAAACCGCACATGGGACTTACTACATGGAAGAATGCCCCTGACGGACGTGTGGTAAAGAGCGATGTGACCATTGCCAAGAACTATCTGTCGGAAAAGGAAATAGAAACCCTGAATCTGCTGACGACAGCTTTTCTTGATATGGCAGAGGACAGAGCGCGACGTCATATCATTATGAAAATGACAGACTGGAAAACTCTGCTGTTAGCCACGAGGAAGCCGAAGCCAAAGCGTTGGGAGAATACGAAAAGTTCTGGAGGATACAGGATAAGACGATTCTCTCTGACTTTGACAGGTTTATTGAAGATTTGAAATAAGAGTATGAAACAGACAGAAGTCGTTGCAGCAATAATCCGCAAGGGAGATAGGATTTTCGCCACGCAGCGGGGATATGGCGAGTGGAAGGACTGGTGGGAGTTTCCTGGCGGAAAGATGGAGGCAGGGGAAACACCGGAGGAGGCACTCGTGAGGGAAATTCGCGAGGAACTGTCTGCGGAGATTAGCGTGGATGAGTTTCTTTGTACGGTGGAGTATCAGTATCCAGCCTTTTACTTGACCATGCATTGCTATTTGTGTTCGCTGGTGACGGAGGCGCTGCATCTGAATGAGCATGAGGCGGCGAAGTGGTTGACGAAGGATGAGTTGGACAGCGTTGACTGGTTGCCAGCGGATGTGAAAGTGGTAGAAGCGCTGAGAAGTAAGATGGAAGATGGAAGAGGTAAGATGTGATTCGGAACAAACAAATGACAACAATGGATATAAAGGAACTATTGAATCGGACGGATAGGTTTGCGGCCAATGCGGGTTGCAGGATTACGGAGGTGGACGAGCGGCATGCTGTGGCGGAGATGACGGTGACGATGATGCACCTGAATGGCGGTAATGTGTGTCAGGGTGGGGCGCTGTTTACGTTGGCCGACTTGGCCATTGCGGCCTGGATGAACTACAACGGTCAGCTGACGTTTGGCATCAATAGCAGCATCATGTTTGTTTCGAGTGCGCATGAGGGCGATGTACTGCGGGCAGAGGCTGTCGGCATTTGCGACCACCACAAGATTCCTGCCGTAGAGGTGCGCGTGACCAATCAGGACGGACGGCTCATCTGTCACGTGACGGGTATGGGGTATCGTAAAAGCATAAAGGTGCCAACGGAAGAATGAAGAAAATCATCGTAGCGATCGATTCGTTTAAGGGCTGTTTGACATCGACTGAGGCTAATCAAGCAGCGAGTGAGGGTATTCTTGCGAGGATGTCTGAGGCAGTGGTGGTGCAGGTGCCTGTGAGCGATGGGGGAGAGGGATGGCTGGAGGCGTTCCGTGCTGTGATAGGCGGCGAGATAGTAGAGGTCAACGTGAAAGACCCGCTGATGAGGCCTATCGTGGCACAGTATCTCATTCAAGGCGATACGGCAGTGATAGAGATTGCCAAGGCCAGTGGACTGACGTTGCTTTCGTCAGAAGAGCGCAACCCAATGATAGCCACAAGTTATGGCACAGGGCAACTTGTTGTGGATGCCGTAAGAAAAGGATGCAAGCACATCATCGTAGGACTTGGCGGTAGTGCAACCAGCGACTGTGGCATTGGCATGCTTGAAGCCATTAATAATTCACAATTCACAATTAACTACGTTGAATCTTGTCACGACTCGGCAATATTTGAGCAAGCTCATATTGCTCTTGCTGCTCCAAAATTTGAAAATGATGTTCGCTTCACAATAGCAACCGATGTCACCAATCCGCTTTGTGGCGAGAATGGGGCGGCACATGTTTTTGCGCCCCAAAAGGGCGCAACACCTGACCAAGTAATAGCACTTGATGCTCGCGCCAAACGTTTTGCTATGGCCTCTGCCAAGCACATGGGCCGTGACAGCCAAAACAAGCTTGGCGCAGGTGCTGCAGGAGGTTTGGGTTACGCCTTCCTGCAATATATGAATGCCGAATGTCGCTCAGGTATCGACCTTCTGTTAGACTCCATCCATTTCGATGACCTACTACAAGATGCCGATCTCGTCATTACAGGTGAAGGCTCTGCAGACCGCCAAACGCTCATGGGAAAATTGCCCTTCGGCATCTTGCTGCGAGCAAGAAAACAAAATGTTCCTGTAATGCTTATAGCCGGCCGCATAGCTGACGAACAACTCCTTCTTGATGCAGGCTTCTCCCATGTCGCTTGCATCAATCCTCCAGGGTTACCCATTGAAATAGCGATGCAACCCGACACTGCAAAAGAAAACATCAGAAAAACAGTAAGAATATGAAAAACGTGGAAATACATAGTTGTCCGGAGTTGATGGACTACATCCAGGAGGTGGGGTTCCTGCCGCTGTTGGATAGTGGTATTCGTGGCTATTCGGCCGAGGATGTTGTCGATGAGGACAATCGATATGTGGTGTTTGACGATGGTGGTTGGGACTGGCCATTGTGGAAATGGAAAGGGCCCATCGTCACCGAGGGCCGCTGTGTCTATGGCAAGTTCTTTGCGGGCAAGGCGGGCTTCGTGAGCAAGGAGTGGTGGCCCGACCTATGCAACTATCGTCGCGCTTCGAGACCAGCGCCCGTGGAGGGCTCTGTCGATGAGGCCATCCTGCTGACGTTGGCAGAGCATGGCAGTCTGATAACGCGTGAACTGCGTGCTGCCTGCGGTTTTGACGGACCTAAGATGCGGAGTAAGTTCGATGGCTACGTGACACGCCTGCAGATGGCCTGTCGTATTGTGACGGAGGACTTTGTATATCCTACCGACAAGCATGGGCGCGAATACGGATGGGGCTGGTCTCTGTTGACAACGCCTGAATCATTATTAGGTCGCGATATGTGTCAGGCCTCACCCCCTAACCCAGGCCTCACCTCTAACCCCTCTCCGAATGGCGAGGGGAACTTTGAAGGGCGAGGGAGAACGCCACAGGAATCGTTCGAGCGGATGAAGGCGCACCTTAGCAAGTTATTGCCTGAGGCGACAGAGAAACAGATAGAGAAACTCATCAGATAATAAAGAATGTTAAATAATTAAAGGTGTCCCGACTTTTGGGACAGTCCTGTCTTATCTTTGCACTCGATATGTTGACAGAACAGACGATGGAGAAGTTGCGGATACTCGCTGAGTCGGCGAAATACGATGTGTCGTGTTCGTCGAGCGGTACCGTACGCAAAGGTAAGCAGGGCATGGTGGGCTCTACCGTTGGTGGCGTGGGCATCTGTCACTCGTTTGCCGATGACGGAAGGTGTATCTCGTTGTTGAAGGTGATGCTGACGAACTACTGCATGTACGATTGCGCGTACTGCATCAACCGCCGTTCGAACGATATCAAGCGGGCAACGCTCTCCGTGAGCGAACTGGAGGAAATCACGATGGAGTTCTATCGCAGGAACTACATTGAGGGGCTCTTCCTGTCGAGTGGTGTGGTACGCAATCCTGACTATACGATGGAGCGGTTGACTGCCATTGCTCGCGACCTCAGAACCGTTCATCGTTTCAATGGCTATATCCACCTGAAGAGTATCCCCGGCTGTTCGCAGGAACTGCTCAACGAGGCCGGGCGCTATGCCGACCGAATGAGCGTGAACATCGAGATACCCAAGGAGGAGTCGCTGAAACTCCTTGCGCCTGAGAAAGACCACAAGAGCGTGTTCCAACCGATGAAGATGATTCAGCAGGGCGTGCTGGAGAATAAAGAGGATCGAAAGAAATACCGCCATGCGCCACGATTTGTGCCAGCTGGCCAGTCTACGCAGATGATTGTGGGGGCTACGAAGGAGAGTGATTTGGATATCCTGAAAATGTCCAACGCGCTGTATCAGCAGCCCACCATGCGTCGCGTGTATTATTCTGGCTATGTGAGTGTGAACACCTACGACCCACGACTGCCTGTGCTCAAACAGCCGCCCTTGGTGCGTGAGAACCGGCTTTATCAGGCTGACTGGTTGTTGCGATTCTATCATTTTAGCGTCGACGAGATCGTCGACGATATGCACGCGAACCTTGATTTGGAGGTAGATCCGAAACTTGCGTGGGCACTCAGGCATCCAGAGTACTTTCCTGTGGATATCAATACGGCAGATTACGAGCAACTCTTAAGAGTGCCAGGACTGGGTACGAAGTCTGCCTGGCTCATTGTGAATTCGCGTCGCTTCAACCGTCTTACTTCTTACGACCTGAAGAAGATGGGTGTTGTGATGAAGAAGGCGAAGTATTTTATTACGTGCAATGAGCTGACCTCCCAGTTCTCACAGCCCATCGCCGGCATCAATGAACTGCACCCTGAGCGACTGCGACCGCTGCTGGTGTCGAAAGCGCAGCAGAAACGGGCAGCGGAAGAAATGCAACTAAAACTGGATTTTGGAGAATGACGGTATATGTGTTTGACGGAACGATGGACGGGCTGCTGACGGCGGTGTTCGATGCATTCCTTTTGAGGGAGCAGCCAGATGAGTTGCTTGCGGAGGGCGATGCGCTACCGCTGTTCTGCGAGCGGACCTACCATGTTTCGACGGACGAGGAGAAAGCACGACGGGTGTGGGCAGGTCTGGAGAAGAAACTGACGCGCGAGGCCCTGCGACTGATTTCCGTCAGTTGGCTGTCGGAGTTGAGAGAACTGAATACACCGTTGTTCCTATATATATGTAAGGTGTTTAAGTTGGGCGATATTTCGCGGAACTTCGCTGATGCTGATGTCCTCGCCGTGACGAATATCGCCCGCAGAGTGTTGCACGAACAACTGCGGATGAAGCAGTTCATCCGCTTCCAAAAGGCGAAGGATGGCACGTATCTGGGCGTCGTTTCGCCTGACCATAACGTGCTGCCCATCATTACCGACCACTTTCAGGACCGATTTAACGACCAGCCGTGGCTGATATATGATGCGAAGCGGCATTATGGGTATTACTACAGCCTCACCCCCAGCCCCTCTCCCGCTCGGCCGAAGGACGCTTGCTACCAGCGGGACGCAAGAAGTGGCGAGGGGAGTAATATGCCCATCCGTGTCACGTTCGAGGACGAGGTCGCTGTGCCCTTCGACCTGCGGAACGGTAAGATGGATGGCGAGGTGCTGAGCGACAACGACCAGTTGTTCCAGGACCTGTGGCGCACGTACTTCAAGGCCATCTGCATCAAGGAACGTATGAATCCTCGCAAGCAGTTGAAGGACATGCCGCGCCGCTATTGGAAATATATGACAGAAAAGAACTAAGATACTGATGACAGCAAAAGAGATAATAGCGTATATGGAATCGCTGCAGAATGAGGAGCAGCGACGGATACTCATGGGGTTCTTCAAGACGGGACCTGGTGAGTATGGTGAGGGCGATGAGTTCCTGGGACTGAAGGTGCCACAGACAAGGGAAATCGTTAAGGCGATAACCAAAAACCGTGAACCATTAACCCTCGATGAGGTGCCAGAGTTACTGATGTCGAAATGGCATGAGGTGAGGCTCTGCGGGTTGCTGATATTGGTGGCGAAATTTGAGAAACTGGCTACCAAACGGTTGGAGAATGATGAGAAGGCAATTCGTGGGCGAGACGAGATCCTGACGATGTACCTACAGTACGCTGAGCAGGCCAACAACTGGGACTTGGTGGATTTGTCTGTGCATAAGATCTTGGGGCATTGGCTGCTACTGCCAACTCATCTGGGCATCACGGAACCACGGATTCACGGAACGACGGAATTGACAAATGCTCATAAAGCGTATAAGATCAAGGTGCTGGATGAACTGGCGCAGAGCGATAACCTGTGGAAGCAGCGGATGAGCATGGTCTGTTCGTGGAAAACGTCACAGATGGGTGACCCTTCGTGGTGTCTGAGGTATGCAGAGATTCACCTGCACCACCCGCACGACCTGATGCACAAGGCTGTAGGGTGGATGTTGCGCGAGATGGGGAAACGATGCTCTATGGAACTCCTTCGTGACTTCCTGCGTCAACATGCCCACGAGATGCCTCGCACCATGTTGCGATACGCTATCGAGAAGATGCCGGAACAGGAACGCCAATACTGGATGACAGCAAAAGAAAAGTCAGCCGTGGGCTGTATTTGAAAGATTTTGGTGTTATATTATGTTAAATCTATTGTGTGTTTCTTTCCAATTCTTTCAAGATTGGAAAGAATTGGAAAGCTGTATAATGATAAAAGAAAATGAATATCACAAGTATTGAACTGGATATGATCCAAACGGCCATCATCGGTGCCATGTTCGCCGATCTGATCAATACAGGAGTCATCACCCTTTTCCTGAATATCTTGTAACGGATGCACCTATGACCTCTTATCTGAACACAGAGAATATTGCCCGCAGCAGGGGTGGGGTAGAGTACCACCCCTTGCGCCCCTTCCTGCCTGAGAACGCCAGGGTGCTGTTCCTGGGCAGTTTTCCGCCCCAGCGCAAGCGGTGGTGCATGGACTTCTATTACCCGAACTTTATCAACGACCACTGGCGCATCGAGGGACAGATCTTCTTTGGCGACAAGAACCACTTCGTGGACCTCGAAGCGAAGTGCTTCAAGATAGATGAGATCGTGGTGTTCTGCGAAGAGAAAGGCCTCGCCTTCTTCGACACTTCTACGGCCATCCGTCGCCTGCAGGACAATGCCTCGGACAAGTTCCTTGAGGTCGTAGTGCCAACGGATATTCACGCTCTGATTGCCCAGTTGCCACATCTTCGTGCCATCGTTACCACGGGCGAGAAGGCCACAGAGACTATTTGCAGGACGATGGGGATTTCGGAGATTCCGAAGGTGAATACGTATGTGGAGATAACGAACACGGATGGCACGGATGATACGGATAATTTAGCGAACACGAATCGTACGAATTTTACGAATAAGAGCGGTTTGATTTTGTATCGCTTGCCCAGCAGTTCGCGTGCCTACCCCTTGTCGTTCGACAAGAAGGTGGAGGCCTATCGTCGTTTTTATGAATTCATAAAGATTTAATCCCTCACGACTATGAATATTGGAGACAAGGCCCCCGAGATTCTATTGACATACAGAAGAACCAGCCGACTGTCGATGCGCATCGTGAAGAACGGCGATGTGCATGTGTCGGCTCCCATTGGTATGTCGAGGAAGGAGGTGGAGGCATTCATATTGCAACATAGCGAATGGATCCATGAGGCCAGAAAGAAAACGGCTGAACACCAGAGACAGCGGGATGAATTTTTCGGCCAGTTGCCGCTGACCACTCGTGCACAAAAAGCCGAGGCACTCTTGAGACTGAAATCATTGGTGGAGCCTATGGTGGAGCGCCATGCCAGGGAGATGGGCGTCAGGCTCTCTGCGGTTTTTTACAAACGGATGATATCACGATGGGGTATGTGTAAGGTCAAGGAGCGCTCCATCTGCTTCTCCCTCTACTTGTTGCTGCTGCCCGAGTGGTGTGTGGAACATGTTGTGGTCCATGAATTATGTCATCTGTTAGAACCCAGTCATAATGCCCGTTTCCATGCGTTGATGGACATATACTTTCCAAAGTGGAGAGAGGCGCGTAGAGAGACTCGCAGGACATGCCGCGCTACTATTGGGGATTAACTAAATTTAACGTAGCTTTGGAAGAAGGTAACAATTTTATTCGTATCTTTACCAAATATATATAAATAATAAAAAACCTAAGAGAATGATGAAACGACAATTACTAACTTTACTTGTGCTACTGCTCACGATAGTGACGCAGGGCGCATGGACTACACTCACTAGTAGTGGTCATGTTTTTATTCATAAAAAAGATTTTTAAAAGATTTTCAGTTTCCTTTTTGCCTTTTCCTTAAGCAATATCGTTGCGCTTTTCACAAAGTGTTTTTCGATGATGCAAAGATACAAAAATAATTCGATTTTGCAAGACTTTCCTTAAAATATTTCCAAGTTTTTCTCAATTGTTAAAACCAATGAGAATGGCTTGCGGGCTTAATGAGAGATAAGGGAGGGGTGAGGGAGAGAAAAGGGAGGGATGAAGGGAGGGGTTACTTTAGCTTTGTCAATTGTTCCCACGCTGGGAATGAAGTGTTCCCAGCGTGGGAATAAAACGCTCCCAACGTGGGAATAAAACATTCCCAACGTGGGAATAAAACATTCCCAGCGTGGGAATATCAGTATTATCAGATTGTATTAATCGTTCTTTGCAGCTCTTCTAGGAACCGTGTGGCGTGCTTCCCGTCCATCTGGGCGTGGTGGAACTGGAAGGAGATGGGTAGCGTGGTCTTCAGCCAACCTTTGCGATAGCGGCCCCAAGCCAGAAGGGGATTGTTGAAAATGCCGCTGTATTGATTAACGATGCTGTCGAGCTCTGTGCCTGTGACGGCTGAGGTACCCACGATCACGGCTTCATCGTCGAGGATGTCCTGACAGGTCTTACTGATGGTCTCCGTCAGATGCATATAGTTGGCATTAAACGCCTCCAGGTCGTCGCATACGGCCACGTCGCAGAAGCTAAGCCCGCCCTTGACATTGTCTGCAATCACGTTGATGGCCATGCGGTCGTATCTGTACAGCTTCCCGTCCTTGGGCAGCATGTAAAACTCTTCAATCTGTGATGCTGCACGGCCGATGCACCAGCAGAGCAGCATGTTGAACTTCATGCCGCGCTTCCTACTCGCCTTACGCAACCGTGTCACGTCAAACGTCTTGGTGAGCGTCACCATCGGCATGGGCGACTTCGTCCACAGCTCGAAAGCGATGGCCCTGTTGGTGTCCTTGGGATTGATTTCCTGTTTCATAATGTTCTTTCATTGTTTATAATCGGCAAGCGTTTTGACCTCACAGCCTTTGCTTTCGTAGTATGCGAACATCTCTGGGAGTTTCTTCAGGTCGTAGCTAGTGATGCAGTCGGAGAGGACATGCACCGTGAAGCCTGCTTTGGCCATGTTGAAACACGTCGATTTTACACAGGCCGTAGCGTCTGCGCCAACCACGTAGAACTCATTGATGCCGTTCGCTGCGATGAATGCAGAAAACGCCTCGCTTGTAAGGGCGTTGCTCTTCGTCTTCACGAAGATATTGTCAGACACGACCTTCATCTCGGGCACCAGTTCCGCACTTCTTCCCCCTGCTTTATAGCCGTCCCCCAGCGGGGGCCTCATAATATGTTTGATATACACAACCTGCATGCTTCCGCATGCATTACCGATTTTTTCTAGCCGCAGGCGCTCTGCCTCAGCCCATTCGATGGCGGCGTTGATGTTGCCGATGATGTCTCGATAGTGCTTGGTGATATCATTCTGAATGTCGATAACGACAAGTGCTTTGTTGTTCATCATTTACTCAATCACAAAACTGCGTGGATAAAAATCGCTATAGAATCGACCGTCGGTGGCGGTGAACTTCAGAACGCAGTAGTTCGGGTCAGTGACACCACCGGGGTAGTACTGCTCGTCGCCGTCGCGCCAAATCATCTCCTTCGAGGCAGCATCCGTCAGCACCTCCATGGTTCCACGCAGCATCATACCCTTGAAACCTTTGGCATCACAGAAATAGATACTGGCCTTGGGGTGCTTCAGCATGGCCTTGGTCCAAGGAAAACCTTCTTGGTCTACTGACGAGATATAAGCGATGGGCTGTTTGTCGGCCATCTGTGCAATGAGTTCTTTAACGCCGGCTAAAGCAGGAAAGGCATTCATAGCTTCATCGTTATTCACATCCAGCGTTTGGCGCCAACGCTTCAGCTGGGGAAAATACGTTTTCATCATGCCGATGTATTCCTCTTTTGTAATAGGTTTCTCTAACCCTTCATTTACAGCATTCACAAATTGAGCGCAATGCTCAATCATCTCATCCATTGTACAATCCTGCAGGAACTTCCCATCCTTGTAGCAGTACATACAGTAATCTTTATTCTTACTTCCGTCGGCATTCGTACCGAGGACATCATCTGTGAGCGGCATGCCGCAACTCTGACAAAATTTCTGTTTCATATTTTTCACTCTTTTATAAATGTTTTCAGTTTCTCGTTGAACATCTCAGGCTGCTCCATGTGGATGAAGTGGCCGCAGGTGGTCAGTTCGGTGTAGTCGAGTTGGTGATACAGCCGCTCCATCTTCTGACGATTATCAGGATCAAGACCGCTGTTCTGTGTGCAGATAACCATCGTCTTAGCCTGAATAGGCTTTTGTGACCACCACTGGCGCTCCACGAGATGACGCATCGTGCTCGATGCCACATACTGCGGCGTCTTAGGCATCACGCTCATGGCATAGTCGGTGATGTACTGAGGCGTCTCAGGACCAGCCAGCGAGGTGACGAAGCCCGCGATAACCTCACTACATTCAGGTCCGTCGAAAGCATGGCCGAACTGATTCACGGCTTCCACATATTCAGGCGTTTCCGTACCATCGTAGAAACAATAGACACCATCGATATCAACAAGATTCCCATGTCGGCCACTTTTCAACACCTGACGGCAGACGGGCGTGCCAAGACTATGGCCCACAAGGACAACATCCTCCACATGTTCTTTGTCCAGTACCGCATTGACGGCTTTGGCAAAGAAGTCGAGCGTGTACTCTACATGTGGCTTACTGCTCTCGCCATAGCCAGGCAGGTCGATGAACAGCAGGCGCAGATGACTGTCGTCGCTCAGTCCCTCGAACTGCTTCTCCCAAGTATTGAGGTCGCAGCCGAAGCCATGAACGAAACAGATGGTCTTGTCGCCATCGCCATAAGTCTTATAATGTACGCGAACGCTATCGTTGACAGTGGCATACGCTGAATCGATATCATCCAGTTTCTCTGGTTTTACACAACATCCTGTCAGCATCAAGCTTAACAGGAATAGTAAGCATACTTTTTCTTTCATTGCATTTTCTTGTTTTTGACGTTGCAAAAGTACTATATATTACAGATTTCACCAAACAATTGGGATAATCTGCACAAAAATGTGATGAATAACTTGGCAACTCGCTTGTTTTTGTACACAAAATTTGTGTACTTTTCTCAATTTTTAACGTCCATGCCGCCAAGGAAATTGTCGGCAACGATGTGGATGGTGGGGGCATTCGGGTCGGTGGCATGTGTGGCATGATTGCCAACGCCACCGAGGAAACTACGGCTTTTCACTACTACATTGACGTGGGTGGGCACGAAGAGCTCGATGCCGCCACAGAAAGTGTGGACGTCGATTCCCTCGTCCTCGGTGATGACAGCCTGGCGCAGGTCTATGCGGATGCCGCCACAGAAAGCATCGAGACGAGCACCGTGGAAGGTCTCGCCGTGATAGGTATACTCGTCGCCACCATAGTGAACGGAGCAGCAGATACGCTTGCCGTCCTCGCCGATGGGCAGCGGGCGCTGCAACCACTGGTTGGGGTCGCGACGATAGCTGCTTACAATCATAGTAGCGCCCAGGTAAAGCAGTAGGACAGGGGCAACATAGATAGTCCAGGACTGGCACCACAGCCAGTCGTTCTCAATAACTCCCCACATGTTGGCCAGTTTCCAAGCACCAGCCACAATGAAAAGGATTCCGATAATTGTTCTTCGTGTCATAATTTTATTTCTTTTAAATGTTCTCGCAAAATTGCACTGCAAAGGTACGGCGTGGTGCTAATCCCTCCAAATTTCTGGGATAAACAGCATGGTTTTGTGACGGATGGTGTGACAAATGGTAGAAATGTGACAACTGGCGTAGAAAGTTGACAATTAATAATTGATAATTGAAATTAATTCGTACCTTTGCAGTATGAAACAGGGACGTATAGAAACGATAACGACGAGAATCATCAGTACTACGTTTATGGTGGTGGCACTGGCCGTGTTCAAGCCTTTTGGGCTCGAGACGTGGCAGTGGCAGGCTTATGTACATTTGGTTGCTTTAGGCGTGATTGGCTTTTCGATTTGTATGATAACGGACGTCATCCTGAAGTATGTTGTCAAGATGCCAAGGTCGTTTAAGAAAGGTGCCGAATACATCATCCGCCGCAACCTCTGGTTCCAGCTTATCAACACGCCGCTCGTGGCACTGGGTATCTGTCTCTATCGCCACTTCGTGTTGAGCGACCATATAGAGGGTAATCAGTTCTCTCTTGTCAATTATCTCGAAACCCTCGCTATCATAGCCTTCTGCTCTTTTGCCATAGGACTCTACTGGCGCTTCAAGTTCCGCAGCAAGTATCTGTCGATGGAACTGGAAGAGATACGGGAGTTAAATGAAAAACTATCTACTCCCCTCCCTCACAGGGAGGGGCTGGGGGAGAGTCTTCTTCTTCGTGGCACGACCAACGAATCTGTCACGCTCCAGATTTCCCACTTATTATATATTGAGGCCGTGGGCAACTATGTCAAGGTGAACCACTCGCTTAACGATCAAGTACGTACCGACATGCTTCGTGCCACGATGAAACAGATGGAGGAAACACTACAGGACTATCCAATGATTGTTCGCTGCCATCGCGCCTTCCTAGTCAACCTTGGTCAGGTAGAACAGATTGTCTCACATTCAGGTTCTACCCAACTGCTCATCAAGCATTGTCACGAATCCCTCCCTGTCTCACGCAGCAACATGGCGCAGGTCAAGGCTGCAATTAAGCAAGCGGAAAGTTAAGCCTGCGACTTAATTTAGGCTGAATAGGAATTGCTGGTTGGTGTATTCCCATTTTACGATAGAGAAGCGGATAAGGCGGGCTAACAGGGTGATGACTCTCGGACGGGGTAGGCGTGATTGGCGGACTATTTGGTTCAGGGTTTGCTGACCTTTCATCACGTCTAACAGATGACGGATAGTTTCGTTGTAGGTCATCATGCTGCCTTGAGGCTTTTGTGATTCGCGCCATAGTGCCAGGTGAACAGGCGAGACCACGATATTCTCGTCATTGATGCGGATATAGGCGCGCTTGCGCCCTTCTTCATCGATAGCGCAGATGGGACGATGATCTGAAGGAGGAACAGTTGCTATCACTATCGTTCGTCCATCGATATGATAGGTGTCGAACTTGATGCTTGCCTCTGGCTTGCAATATTTGTAAGCAGCCTGGTGCATCATATAGATTTCTTCTTCTGAACGAACGCCAGAAAGGTTGCCGTCATCTCGTACACCTATCAGCAGTCGGCCTCCATCGGTATTGGCAAAGGCCGATACCGATTTAGCCAACTTGCAGGCGTCAGACACTCGATACTTGAAGTCCTGCTGCTGGTGCTCGCCCTCCTTGATGAGGCTTAGGATATAATGCTTGTCATCCATTGACTCCTCTAACTTCTCTACCGATGCAAAGATACATAATATAGTCCGCTTTTGCAAGTCTTCCCTTATATTATATACGAGAGGACATAGCGGGGCGACTGGAAGAAGAGACCAGTATTCAGATATGTCCTTGATGCTAAACATAAGATATCTTTTGCGTGCAAAAATACGAATTCTTTTTCAGATAATCAACATTTCCACGAAAAAATTGTAAATACACGCTCATTAGCATTTACCATCATTGAATGAAGAGGAATTAGTTGTTCATTTCCTCCAGCGTTAAAAAAATATTTTGTGATGAATAACTTGTTCAACTCACTAATTTGCAGTAATTTTGCAGCCATGTTGACAGAGATGACTAAGATATGACACAGAAATACGCATTATTCTTTGATATCGACGGTACGCTGGTGAGTTTCCAGACCCACGAGATTCCGGCATCAACCATCCTTGCGCTGACGCAGGCCAAGGCCAACGGTTCGCGCGTATATATCGCCACAGGGCGTCCGCCGCTGATCATTACCAATCTGGGGGCCATCGAGCACTTGATTGATGGCTATATCACCACCAACGGAGCCTTGTGCTATGTGGGTAATGAGATGGTCACTTGCCAACCCATTCCCAAAGAGGACGTGATGACCTGCGTGGAGGACTGCCAGGAGAAAGGCAACAGCCTCATCATTGTTGGGCGGAAGGATGTGGCCGTCATCGACCCCAAGGGCGATGTGGATCGTATCTTCCGTCAGATGCTCGCTGTAAAGAACCTCGACAAGGCCTCGCCATTGGATGTTGTACTTGAGCAGGATATCCTGCAGCTTACACCTTTCTTCCCTGCCGGCTACGAGCCCGTGCTGATGGCCCGAATGCCTCAATGCGTCTCTGGCCGTTGGCATCCGGAGTTTACGGACATCACCGCCAATGGTGCCGACAAGGGCAAGGGCATCCTCGCAATGGCGCGTCATGAGGGCTTTGACGTCAGTCGCACGATGGCTTTCGGCGATGGCGGCAACGATACCTCGATGATCCTGCAGACTGGCATCGGCGTCGCTATGGGCAACGCCATCGATGCCCTCAAGCAACAGGCCGACTACGTCACCACCTCTGTCGATGACAACGGCATCCTCAATGCCCTGAGGCACTTTAATGTGATATAATTATCGTAAAATTCTTTTTCTCCGTGAACGATTTCCACTTTCGCGTGTATATCATTATGAGAGCGCCTCAGAATAATAGCGAAGTTAAAAGGAGTTATCGCTTCGCCCGAAGTTAAACGAAGTAAAAGAATATGCAAAATGAGAAAGATAATCGTTATGATGATACTGACGCTGGTGTGCAACCTAACCGTCAGAGCACAGCAAGCTGAAACCATAGAATCCTTTATCGCCAACAGTCACGAACCGGAATGGTATGCGGCTCAGGCTGAGGCGTGGCAAAAGAAAGTAGATGCCCACCCGCAGGATCAATGGGCCTGGCGAAACCTGTTCCGGGCTACTTGTTATCACGACCAGTTTACTGGCGGGTGGAACGGGAATCAAGATGAATCTAAAACGGCCGACGTCATCCGCAAGATGGAGGCTACACTGCCCGACAGTTATGTGCTGAATCTCTGCAAAGGTCGCTTCTGGCTAACCACCGATTCGGTAGCAAGACGGGGCGATAACATATTCCGCGCCATAGAGTTGATGCCGGAGAATATCTGCCCAGAAGACCTCGAATATCTGACAGTTCGTTTGTGGATTAACGACCCAGAGAATCCTCGTATCAAGGAACTGTTCACCAGGTCGTACCGCAACAAGTATTTCCCAGCCCGCATCATGCAGTTCAACCATAACATGCTCCAATGCATGCAGCCCAACGCCCTCTATTTTTCCAACGGCGACCTTGACACAGAACCCATGAAGATGTTGCAGGAGGCGCTAGGCGAACGTACGGACGTGACGATCATCAATGTTGCTTTCCTACATGCCGAACCCATTATGAAGGCTCTCTATAAGAAACTGAACGTGGAGCCGCTGACCCTGAACGTGCAGGATTATGGGGACAAATACGGTGAGGACTGGTACACGCATTACGAGGCTGACATCATCATGCACTTGATCAACGAGACCAAACGTCCAGCCTACTTCTCACCCACGAATCCCAAAGTGTCTATCCTTAATAAGAACAGCATCTACAACGAAGGGTTGGTGCTGAAATATAGTCCTAAGCCCTACAACAACTTCGATGTGGCGATGCATAATGTGAAGGAGGTTTACAGTTTGGAGTATCTGGCCGAGCCCGACCTCGTCTATGACTCGTGGGAGACAAGCGAGATGCTTGACATGAACCATGTGACGCTCCTGGCCAATCTGATTTCGAAGTTCAGGAAGAATGGTGACGATTTTCAGGCAGAACGTTTGTATCGTATTCTCAGCAAGTGCGTGGAGCGCTGCGTGTCAAAGAATCCCAAAGAGACTGAAGAGCGAAAGGCTTATTACGAGAATCTGCTGAAAGAACAACTCCAATGATTATCACCCATTTGTTCAAGCCGCTCTCTGCACTCACGGACGAGGAACTGATGCAACGGATAGGCAGTAAGGACGACGATAGGGCTTATGACGAGCTCTATCATCGTCATGCTCGCCGACTGATGGGATTCTTCTACAGACAGACAGGTGGCAACGAGCCTCTGGCTGCCGACCTGACGCAAGACGCCTTCATGAGGGTCTGGACTGCGCGTGACAGGTTCTCAGGCACCAGCTTCCACACATGGTTGCTCACCATCGCCTACAATCTCCTCAAGAACCACTATCGGCACAGCGAACACGAGAAGGACTATGAGTCGTTTGCCGTACAGACTCTGGAAGAGGCCAGCGACAACAACATAATAGACCAACTCGACCAACAGGCTTTTGACCAAGCTCTTAGCCGGTTGTTGGAGAAGATGCCGCCAGAGAGTCGACTGCTCTTCTCGCTCCGATTCGAAGAAGACCTGACCGTTCCGCAAATAGCCGTCGTCATGACGGTGCCGGAAGGAACAGTGAAGTCAAGGCTCCACATACTCATACAATCGTTAAAACAAAAACTCAAATCATCATGAAACAGTTCGAAGATAAACTCCTGGCATCGGCCCAGCGCCTTGCACATCAAGAAGACAGCAAACTGCACGTCCCGCAGAATCCCATGCAGCAGAAACGTGCCTATTGGGGATGGGTGGCTACGCCTGCAGCAGCTGTAGTAGGCATTGTCTTTGGGATGTCCATGCATCTGTTTACGGGCAACCATCCTGACGCCTCTCTGGCCCAGTCAACAGATACTATTCGCATCGTTCAGCCCGTACACGACACGCTCTATCTGACGCAGGTTGTGGAAAAGGAACGGATCGTAAATAAGTATATCCCTACGCATGAGGTCGTAAAGGCAGACACGAAGGAGTCCGCCCCTCAGCCAGAGGAGTGTACCTCCATCCAGTGCGACGGCATCAACTACGCCATCCTTGCCTCAAAATAAGATAAGTACACCTATTTGATAGTAATAATGATGCGGCGATAGGCCACGAGGTGGAAGGGACCGTTGTCGTGGACTTCGCAGATGAGGTGGATGGTGTCGCCCTTCGAATCAGTGGGAATGCGAAGGGTTGCTATCGACTGGTCGGATTGGTTAATTGTTATTTTCGTTTTGCCAATCTCCGGCTGTTGCCACCAAAGGAAGCTGAGGGCGTCGCCATCGGTATCAAAAGATTTTGAGGCATCGAGACGGATGGTATCGCCAGCCTTGGCAGTAATGCGGAGGGGGGCGATGGAGGAGTCCCCAACGGCAGAACCGTTGAGCACACAAACCGCAACCTGCGGATTGTGGTTCCCTTTGCCCTTGGCAGCCCATTGCATACGGGCACAGAAGTCATTCAATTCATCAGGATAGAATCGCTGTTTATAGCCCACAGAGATACTGCGCACAGGTTCCTGCCAGGAGGTCCAGGCCGTGGTGAGCGAGTCGGCACAGAGGCCACGCTCGTGATAGCCTGCCCAACCGCATTGATGCGGTGCCTCTGGATCGTTCAGTCCGTTGGGCATCACATAAAGGAAACTCGGTGTGTCGCCCTCAACGCCCCATTTGTAATTAGGATATTCATGGCCAAGCGCGCCATGCCCTTGGATATACTGCTGATGCTGGGCCCAGTGTCGCTTGCCCAGTTCGCATTGCTCCTGCCAGGCACCCTCATCCCAGATAAACTGCAGGTCGTCGGCAAAGTCTTTTCTTAACCACATGTGCGAACTGTAGGCGCGGTTCATACGCATGTCATATTTCATATCCTGATCGGTGATAGTGAAGAGGCGGAACTTGCGGACGAAGTCGGAAACTTCGTCCACACTGCGGGTTTGTTTTACGCGCCAGATAGCTTGAGCCAAAGTATTAGCTCCTCCCCAAGCAGCGACGTAGATAGGTCGTGGGTCGTCCTCATCAGCCAGTCGGATAAGTATTTCGCTACCAGGCGAATCGTTGCCCTCACCAATGGACTTGATACCTCCGTGCTCGCTACCCATCAGCGCGCGACTCTTGATATAGTCAGCACTAGGCCAATAGCCAAGATGCTGCTGTCCGTTTTCCTTTTCTATAGGCAGAAACTTTTTCTGACCTGAGCGCGCCATAAGGCTTTGCACATCCTTGCGATAGGCCTCGATGACACGTTGCAGATATTGCGTCCACTCTTTTGGATAGGGATCGCAGTTCCAACCTACGGACGTGATCAATGCCTCTATCTCAAAACAATCGGCATAGGCCATCAGCCTCACCATCGACTCCATGTCGTCAGGCTCCACGTCAGCTGGCGCAATGTCTGTACATACCACCAGTCGTGGCTTAAGGTCGTTCATCGCCCATCCAGTCATTGCAACAAGGGCAAGGTATATGGTGATAAAATATCTTTTCATAATCATGGTCTTTCGTTGTCCTCATTCCTCTGTTACAGGAGCCTGCTTCAACTGTTCGAGGGCGTGACATAGCTGGTCAGGACAAGACGTACCCTTCATGCCACAACGGATGCCGTTCAGACGAGGAATGACGTCGTCAATCTTTTGTCCCCTTACCAACTGACTAATGCCCTGCAGATTGCCATTGCATCCGCCAAGGAAGAATACCTGTTGGATGATGTCGTGCTCGTCGGCCGTTACATCAATCAATTGTGAACAAGTGCCGTGGGTCTGATACTGTACATGTTTTGTTTTCATTTCTGTTTATTTTTTTGTTTGAGTAATCGTTTTAGACTGCAAATATAGCGAATCTTTGCGATAATCCCCTCAGAAAATCATTTTTTCTTCTTTCAGCCTATAATATTTGCATATTTCAATTCTTATTCTTAATTTTGCACGAAATTAGAAACTATGAATATGATTAGCGATACCATTAAGTATATCGGTGTGGATGATCTCGACATCGATTTGTTTGAGAGTCAGTATGTGGTGCCCGAGGGCATGAGTTATAACTCGTATCTCATCGACGATGAGAAGATAGCGGTGTTGGATACTGCCGATGCCCGTAAGGGTGAGGAGTGGAAGGCCAACCTGACTAAGGCCTTGAACGGCCGTCAGCCCGATTATCTGGTGGCTCACCATATGGAGCCCGACCACTCGGCACTCATTGCCTGGATGCTGGAGACTTATCCTCAGGTGCAATTGGTGTGCAGCGCCCAGGCAGCGAAGATGTTGGCAAACTTCTTCGATGGCTTTGATTTTACAGGGCGTGTGATAACTGTGAAAGAGGGCGATACCCTTGCGTTGGGTAAGCACACGTTGCAGTTTATCGGTGCCGCTATGATCCACTGGCCCGAGGTGATTATGAGTTACGACACCACGGATAAGGTGCTGTTCTCGGCCGATGGCTTTGGTAAGTTTGGAGCACTGGTTAACGAGACAGACGACTGGGCTTGCGAGGCACGTCGCTATTACTTTAATATTTGTGGTAAGTATGGCGTACAGGTGCAGAGTGTGGTGAAAAAGATGGCAGCGCTGGATGTGCAGGCCATCTGTCCGCTGCATGGCCCTGTGCTCAATGGAGAACCTTTAGCCGCAGCGGTGAAACTCTACGACACATGGAGTAAGTACGAGCCCGAGAGCGAGGGCATACTGATTGCCTACGCCAGCATTCATGGCGGTACGGCTAAGGCTGCAGAGCGCCTGGGCGAGATACTGCGAGAGAAGGGCGCTAAGAAAGTCGTTGTCAGCGATCTGAGTCGCGAGGATATGGCCGAGGTTATCGAGGATGCCTTCCGCTATCCCACAGTAGTTGTAGCAGCATCGAGCTACGATGCAGGCGTGTTCCCCGTGATGCACGACTTCCTGTATCATCTGCAAATCAAGAACTACCAGAAGCGTAAGTTTGGTATCATTGAAAACGGCAGTTGGGCGCCAACAGCCGGCAAGGTGATGCGAGGGATGATTGAGGCCATGAAGGACTGCGAGATAGTAGAGCCGATGGTCACCATCCGTTCGCGCATGAAGGCTGGCGATGAGGCCTTGTTGGAGCAGTTGGCAGACAGTCTGATTTAGCAGACTCTCCCCCCAGCCCCTCCCTGCGAGGGAGGGGAGTGGTTACAGTCGACTGACCACGCATAATAACTTGGCTAATTTCTATAATGAGTCGGAGTTACAGAAATTGTCGGGCGCTTCCTGCTGCTGCAACTCTTCGACTTCCGTTCTGTCTATGCTCTGCAGAAGCCAATAGAACTGTCGGCGAAGGTAGAGACGAATAACAAGCAGACCTCACGCCGCCTCGGTAATGCGCTGCCAGACCTCAAACAGGCATGGCTCGGTCGTCGCTATCTGTTGGTGAAGATTGCCGATAAGGGTTATATTATCTCTTGTGACAGACTTTTTACGAGTAAATAATTTGCTTATTCAAGACAAAATGCTTACTTTTGCATCGCAAAAACGAATAAGATACATAAAAAGAAATATGGGAAAAGTGATTTTGACGGGCGACCGTCCTACTGGAAAACTGCATCTGGGCCATTTTGTAGGCTCATTGCGCCGTCGTGTGGAACTGCAGAATGCTGGCGATTATGACAGGATGTTTGTGTTTATGGCCGATGTTCAGGCCCTCACAGATAATGCCGATAATCCGCAGAAAATACGTAATAGCATCACGCAGGTGGCTCTCGACTATTTGTCAGCCGGACTGGACCCTGAGAAATGTACACTGTTTATTCAGAGCCAGATTCCTGAGTTGGCGGAACTGACTACGTATCTGATGAACCTGATCTCTGTGAGTCGCGTGCAGCGTAACCCAACGGTGAAGACGGAAATCAAGATGCGTGGCTTCGAGGGCGAGAGCATCCCCCTGGGCTTCTTCTGCTATCCTGTGAGTCAGGCAGCAGATATCACTTTGTTCAAGGCCACGACAGTGCCTGCTGGTGAGGATCAGGAACCCATGTTGGAGGTGACTCGTGAATTGGTGAACCGTTTTAATAATACCTATGGCCCCGTATTGGTAGAGCCCAATATCATGTTGCCTGAGAACCTGACGGCTCGTCGTCTGCCAGGTACCGATGGCAAGGAGAAGATGTCGAAGAGCTTGGGTAACTGTATCTATCTGTCAGACTCTGCCGATGAGGTATGGCAGAAGGTGCGCTCTATGTACACTGACCCCACTCACCTGAACGTGTCAGACCCTGGTCATGTAGAGGGTAATGCTGTTTTCACCTATTTGGATGCCTTCTCTACCGATGAGGACTTTAAGAATTTCTGGCCAGAGTATCAGAATCTGGATGAGCTCAAGGAGCACTACACCCGTGGTGGACTGGGCGACATGAAATGTAAGAAGTTCCTCAACGAGGTGCTGAACCAGTACTTGGAGCCGATGCGTCAGCGCCGAGCAGAACTGGAGAAGGATATTCCTGAGATCTATAATATCCTGCGTAAAGGCACAGAGCAGGCTCGCGAGGTGGGCGCTCAGACCATGAGCGAGGTGCGCAAGGCTATGCAGATAGACTATTTTGGATAAGATATAATCCTATTAACCACTTAAAACATAAGATCAATGAAACAATTCAATGACAAGAACTTCGTTCTGGAGACAGAAGTAGCCCAGGACCTGTATCACAACCATGCGGCTAAGATGCCGATTATCGACTATCACTGTCACCTGATTCCTGAGATGGTGGCTAACGATCATAAGTTCAAGAGCATCACAGAACTGTGGTTGGGTGGCGACCACTACAAGTGGCGTGCCATGCGTACCAACGGTGTGGATGAGAAATACTGCACAGGCAAGGACACCAGCGACTGGGAGAAGTTTGAGAAGTGGGCTGAGACAGTGCCTTACACCTTCCGTAACCCCCTCTATCACTGGACTCACCTGGAGTTGAAGACTGCTTTCGGCATTGAGAAGCAGTTGAGCCCCAAGACAGCCCGTGAGATTTTCGATGAGTGTAATGAGAAGCTGAAGCAGCCTGAGTTCTCGGCTCGTGGTCTGATGAAGCATTATAATGTAGAGTGTGTTTGTACGACAGATGATCCTGTTGATGACTTGCACAACCATATCGAGTATGCCCGTCACAAGGCTGCCGATGATCCCATGATGATTCCTGCATGGCGTCCTGACAAGGCCATGAACATTGAGAAGCCAGAGTTCGCAAAGTATGTGGAGCAGTTGGCTCAGGTAAGTGGCGTTAATATTGTGAAGTTTGCCGATATGATAGATGCCCTTCAGAAGCGTCATGACTTCTTTGCCGAGAATGGCTGTAAGTTGTCAGACCACGGTATTGAGGAGTTCTATGACGAGGAATACACCGACTCTCAGATTGAGACCATCTTCGAGAAGGCTATGCGTGGTCAGCAACTCTCACAGATGGAGATCCGTCAGTTCAAGAACTGCTTCCTGACCGTGATGGCTGAGATGGATGCCGACAGCGACTGGACGCAGCAGTTCCACTATGGCGCTATCCGTGACAACAACACGAAGATGTACAACCAACTGGGTCCTGACACAGGCTTTGACTCTATTGGTGAGTTCAACACCGCCAAGGCTATGTCGAAGTTCCTCAACAAGTTGAATATGGAGGATAAGCTCACGCGTACTATATTATATACATTGAATCCCTGCGCCAATGAGGTGATTGCCACGATGCTGGGTAACTTCCAAGGTGGTGAGCCAGGAAAGATTCAGTTTGGTTCTGGTTGGTGGTTCAATGACCAGATGGATGGTATGATTAAGCAGATGAATGCCCTGTCAGTATTGGGACTGCTGAGCCGCTTCGTGGGTATGCTGACCGACTCACGCTCGTTCCTCTCATATCCTCGTCATGAGTACTTCCGTCGTATCCTTTGTAATATTCTGGGTAACGATGTTGAAAAGGGCCTGCTGCCAGATGATCGTGAGACGCTGGCACGTATGGTAGAGGATATCTCTTACAACAACGCTCGCAGATACTTTAAGTTCTATTAAGCGAGCAAAATGAAGTTTACTTAGATTTTCGAGCGACAAAGAACTCGACGTAGTCAAGTTCTATTAAGTCATAAAATAGGGAGGGGTTTTCAAAAAACTCCTCCTTTTTTTGCGTATGTCGAAAAATAGCAGTAATTTTGCAGGCGAAATAAAAAGCTGTTAGAATGAAGTTTTTTAAAAAAGGTCTTTTGTTAGTTGTGGCAGTGGTTGCACTTGCAAGTTGTGCAAGCCATAAACACGTAGCCTATTTCCAAAATTCACAAGAGACAGATTTATCAAAGTCACAGTATCTGTATGATGCCCGCATCATGCCTAAGGATCAGTTGAGCATCACGGTGAGTACCATCAATGATGAGGCTGCTGTACCTTTTAACCTGACGGTGCCAACACCATATTCGGTTAATTCGCGTAGCTCTTCTTCGCAGGCCATGCTTCAGACCTACTTGGTAGATAATGATGGAAACATCAACTATCCTATTTTAGGGCAGATTCACGTAGGTGGGCTGACCAAGTCTGAGTGCGAGAAGATGATTCAGGATAAGATCAGACCTTTTATGTCGGCTGTTGAGAATCCTATCGTCACTGTGCGTATGACGGGCTATCAGATATCGGTGATTGGTGAGGTGGCTCGTCCAGGTACATTTACCGTCAGCCGTGAGAAAATCTCTGTTCTTGAGGCATTGGCACAGGCAGGCGACCTGACTATCTATGGTCAGCGTAAAAATGTGCAGCTGATACGTGAGGATTCAACGGGTCAGAAGTCAATTCATGTATTTGACCTGACGGATGCCGACATCATCAATTCTCCGTATTTCTATTTGCAACAGAATGATGTGATATATGTGACGCCAAACAAGGTGAAGGCTCAGAACTCCAGTGTCGGCAGTATGACAACGCTGTGGTTCTCTGCAACATCTATCCTTATCTCGTTGACTTCGTTGCTTTATAACATATTACATAAATAACATTAAAGATTGGGGTTTTTCTCCAATCTTTTTTGTATATAGAGAAACTTAACAGGATTACAAAATAAAAATAACAGGATGAAAGAAGTGACACTTGTTCTTCAGGATGGAACAGAATTCAAAGGAAAGAGCTTCGGTTACGAAAGTCCAGTAGCTGGCGAGGTGGTTTTCAATACAGCTATGATGGGCTACCCCGAGAGTCTGACAGACCCCAGTTATGCTGGTCAGTTGATGGTACTCACTTATCCGCTGGTAGGCAACTATGGTGTGCCTCCCTTTACGGTAGAGGAAAATGGCATTGCCACCTTTATGGAGAGTGACCGCATCTATGCATCGGCCATCATTGTGAGTGACTATTCTCAGGCATATTCTCATTGGAATGCCTGCGAGAGTCTGGGCGACTGGCTGAAGCGTGAGAAGGTGCCTGGTGTGACAGGTATCGATACCCGTCAGTTGACCAAGGTGCTGCGTGAGCACGGTGTGATGATGGGTAAACTGGTATTCGAGGGTATGGAGGATTCTGAGAATGCTGAGATCTCTGATTATGGTTCTATCAATTGGGTTGAGCGCGTGTCGTGCAAGGACGTGATTCGTTACAATGAGTGCGCAGGCCGAAAGGTGGTGCTCGTAGATTGTGGCGTGAAGAACAATATCATCCGCTGTCTGATTAATCGTGGGGTAGAGGTGATTCGTGTACCTTGGAACTACGATTATACGGATATGGTCTTCGACGGACTGTTCTTGGCTAATGGTCCCGGCGACCCTGACAAATGTGTGGATGCTGTAGATATCCTGAAGAAACAGATGTCGCAGAGCAGAAAGCCTATCTGTGGTATCTGTATGGGTAATCAGTTGCTGGCAAAGGCTGGCGGTGCTACCATCTACAAACTGAAATATGGTCACCGTTCTCATAACCAGCCTGTTCGCGAAGTAGGCACCAATCGTTGTTATGTCACTTCGCAGAACCATGGTTATGCGGTAGATGCTGCTACTCTGGGTAACGAGTGGCGTGAGCTCTTTGTGAACATGAACGATGGCTCTAATGAGGGTATTCGTCACCTGACGCATCCCTGGTTCTCAAGTCAGTTCCACCCTGAGGCTTGTTCTGGTCCTGTAGATACAGAGTTTATGTTTGACCGTTTTATTGAGACGCTCTAAGTAAAGGTAAAAGGCAAAAAAGAAAAGAAAGATGAAGGACAATAATATAAAGAAGGTATTACTGTTGGGCAGTGGAGCCCTGAAGATTGGTGAGGCTGGCGAGTTCGACTATAGTGGCTCGCAGGCTCTGAAAGCAATGAAGGAAGAGGGTATCGAGACGGTGCTTATCAATCCTAATATCGCTACGGTGCAGACCTCTGAGGGTGTAGCCGACCAAGTGTATTTCCTGCCTGTACAACCTTATTTCGTAGAGAAGGTTATTGAGAAGGAGCGTCCTGACGGCATCCTCTTGGCCTTTGGTGGCCAGACAGCATTGAACTGTGGTGTGGAATTGTATCAGAGCGGTGTGCTGGAAAAGTACAACGTGAAGGTGCTGGGTACACCCGTTCAGGCTATCATGGATACTGAGGACCGCGAACTCTTCGTGAAGAAACTGGATGAGATCAATGTGAAGACTATCAAGAGCCAGGCTTGTGATAACATTGCCGATGCTCGTAAGGCTGCTGCCGAACTGGGTTATCCTATCATCCTGCGTGCTGCGTACGCTCTTGGAGGCCTGGGTAGTGGCTTCTGTGATAACGAGGAAGAACTGAATGCCCTCGCAGAGAAGGCCTTCTCGTTCTCGCCACAGGTGTTGGTTGAGAAGTCGCTGAAAGGTTGGAAGGAGATTGAGTACGAGGTGGTGCGTGACCGTTACGACAACTGTATCACCGTTTGTAACATGGAGAACTTCGACCCGCTGGGTATCCATACGGGTGAGAGTATCGTGGTGGCTCCTTCACAGACGCTGACCAACTCAGAATATCATAAACTACGTGCGCTGGCTATCAAGATTATCCGTCATATCGGTATCGTGGGTGAGTGTAATGTGCAGTATGCCTTCGACCCAGAGTCAGAGGATTATCGTGTCATCGAGGTGAATGCCCGTTTGTCGCGCTCGTCAGCCCTGGCATCAAAGGCTACGGGGTATCCCTTGGCTTTTGTGGCTGCTAAATTGGGTATGGGTTATGGCTTGTTTGAACTGAAGAACAGCGTTACTAAGACCACGAGTGCTTTCTTTGAGCCCGCCCTCGACTATGTAGTATGTAAGATACCTCGTTGGGACCTGTCTAAGTTCCATGGCGTTGACAAGGAACTGGGTAGTAGCATGAAATCGGTAGGCGAGGTGATGGCTATCGGACGTACCTTCGAAGAGGCTATCCAGAAGGGCCTGCGTATGATAGGGCAGGGAATGCATGGCTTCGTAGAGAACAAGGAACTGAAGATTGCTGATATCGATGCAGCGCTGCGTGAGCCTACAGACAAGCGCGTCTTCGTGCTTTCAAAGGCGATGCATATGCCTGAGTATGACATAGAAAAGATTCATGCACTGACAAAGATAGACAAGTGGTTCTTGGAGAAACTGCAGCATGTCATCGACATCGATGAGAAACTGAAGAAACAGAATATCAACACGCTGGAAGAGACACTGCTGCGCGAGGCTAAGGTCTATGGCTTCACCGACTTCCAGATAGCACGCGCCATCGGACTGGAGAATGAGAGTCGAAATATGCACGAAGCCTTGCTGCTGGTGCGCAATCGCAGAAAGCAACTGGGCATCACGCCTGTGGTGAAGCAGATTGATACCCTTGCAGCAGAGTATCCAGCCCAGACCAACTATCTGTATGTCACCTATTCTGGTGTGGCCAGCGACATCCAGTATGAAAACGATAAGAAGAGTATCATCGTTTTGGGCTCAGGAGCCTATCGCATCGGTTCGAGCGTAGAGTTCGACTGGTGTGGTGTACAGGCCTTGAACACCATTCGTAAGGAGGGCTGGCGCTCTGTGATGATCAACTATAACCCTGAGACGGTATCAACTGACTATGATATGTGTGACCGTCTGTACTTCGATGAACTGACATTCGAACGTGTGATGGATATCATCGACTTGGAAGCTCCTTATGGTGTCATCGTATCAACAGGTGGTCAGATTCCTAACAACCTGGCTGTCTATCTGGATGAGCAACGTGTAAATATCCTGGGCACACAGGCAAAGGATATTGATGGCGCTGAGGATCGTGCGAAGTTCTCGCAAATGCTGAATGAACTGGGTGTCAACCAGCCTGAGTGGAGTGCGCTGACATCAATGGATGATATCAACAAGTTCGTTGACCGCGTAGGCTTCCCCGTTCTGGTGCGTCCTTCATATGTGCTCTCTGGTGCTGCCATGAACGTATGTTCTAACAATGATGAGTTGGAACGCTTCCTGAAGCTGGCTGCCAATGTCAGCGAGGATCATCCTGTCGTGGTGTCAAAGTTCATTGAACACGCTAAGGAGATTGAGATGGATGCCGTTGCAAGAAATGGCGAGATTATCGCATACGCTATCTCTGAGCATATCGAGTTTGCTGGCGTACACTCTGGCGATGCAACGATTCAGTTCCCCCCACAGAAACTGTATGTGGAGACCGTACGTCGTATCAAACGTATCTCGCGCCAGATAGCCAAGGCGCTGAATATCAATGGTCCGTTCAATATCCAGTACATGGCTCGCGAGAACGATATATTGGTTATCGAGTGTAACCTGCGTGCCTCGCGTAGTTTCCCATTCGTTTCGAAGGTGCTGAAGATGAACATGATTGACCTGGCTACGAAGGTGATGCTGGGGCTGCCAGTAGAGAAGCCCTCGAAGAACCTGTTCGATCTCGACTATGTGGGCATCAAGGCCTCACAGTTCTCGTTCAACCGCTTGCAGAAGGCCGACCCTGTGCTTGGCGTGGATATGGCTTCTACTGGTGAGGTGGGCTGTATTGGCGACAATACGGATACCGCTCTTCTGAAGGCCATGCTCTCTGTAGGTCATCGTATTCCAAAGAAGACAGTACTGCTCTCTACTGGTGGTGCCAAGCAGAAAGCCGATATGCTGGATGCAGCACGTATGCTGGTGAAGCATGGTTACGAGTTGTACGCTACAGCTGGTACCTCGAAATATCTCACAGACAATGGTGTGGAGAATACGCGCGTGCTGTGGCCTTCTGAGGAAGAAAAGGCAACAGATAATGTTCCTTCTGCTTTGGATCTGTTGCATAATCATCAGATAGATATGGTTGTGAATATTCCGAAGGACCTGACAACCCATGAACTGACAAATGGCTATAAGATACGTCGTGCAGCTATCGACCTCAACGTTCCTCTGATTACTAACGCCCGCTTGGCAGCTGCTTTCATTGAGGCATTTTGTAAGGTTGGTCTTGAGGGAATCGGTATCAAATCATGGAGTGAATACAAATAATAGTTAAATTTTGGGCGCAAAGGTGCGAAATAGTTTGATATCTCATAAAAAAATCGTACCTTTGCGCCCGCATTTTGCAAAATATTAATATTTTAACTTTTTATTAAACGTATGAATAAGTACGAAACCGTTTTCATTTTAACTCCCGTTTTGTCTGACGATCAGACAAAGGAAACGGTCGCTAAGTTCAAGAAGGTTCTCACCGACAAAGGTGCTGAGATTGTGAACGAAGAGGCCTGGGGATTGAAGAAACTGGCTTACCAGATTGAGAAGAAGACCTCTGGCTTCTATTTCCTCATCGAGTTCAATGCTGAGCCAGCTGTGATTAAGACATTGGAGACTGCCTATCGTCGTGACGAGAAGGTTATCCGTTTCCAGACTGTTAAACTTGACAAGTTTGCTGCAGAGTATGCTGAGAAGCGTCGTGCAAAGCTTGGTAAAAAAGAGGAGGCTTAAACTATGGCAGAACAGAGCGAAATCCGTTATTTGACAGCTCCTTCTATCGATCTGAAGAAGAAGAAGTATTGTCGTTTCAAGAAGAGTGGTATCAAGTATATCGACTACAAAGATCCCGAATTCCTGAAGAAGTTCCTGAATGAGCAGGGTAAGATTCTGCCCCGTCGTATCACCGGTACCTCTCTGAAGTACCAGCGTCGTGTGGCTCAGGCCGTTAAGCGTGCACGTCAGATTGCATTGCTGCCTTACGTAACCGATTTGATGAAATAAACAAAGGAGGACGCAAGAATGGAATTGATTTTGAAAGAAGATGTTATCGGCTTGGGATTCAAGAACGATATCGTAAATGTTAAGTCGGGTTATGGCCGTAACTACCTGATTCCTCAGGGTAAGGCCGTTATTGCTTCTCCCTCTGCCAAGAAGATTCTCGCCGAGAACCTGAAGCAGCAGGCTCACAAGCTGGCTGCTCTGAAGGCTGCCGCTGAGGAGAAGGCTGCCGCTCTCGAGGGTGTTGCACTTACCATCGCCGCTAAGGTTAGCGCTACTGGTCAGCTCTATGGTTCTGTTACCAACATGACCGTTGCTGAGGAGCTTGCTAAGCTGGGTAAGGAGGTTGATCGTAAGATCATCGTCCTGAAGGATATCAAGAAGGTTGGCGATTATGTAGCTGTTGTTCGCTTCCACAAGGAGGTTAGCGCTGAGGTTCCCGTTAAGGTTGTTGCCGAGGGTGCTCCCGTTGAGGAAGTAGCAGCTCCTGCTGTTGAAGAGGCTCCTGCTCAGGAAGCAGAGGCTCCCGTAGCTGAATAAGCTCGCTGTAAAGCAATATCATTGATATTACAACGCGAATCCCAGTCACAGAGATGTGGCTGGGATTTTTCGTAAGTCTTGTTGGATGGCTAAACCGCCTCAATAAATTCTATGAATTGCGCATACAAAAAAAGAGGATATATCTCTCGATACATCCCCTTGCGTTTCCTTACTTAGTTCGCTAAATTACTCAGCAACTACAGAGTCAACAACAGTTGTGTCAACAACGGTAGTGTCAACAACAGTGGTGTCTACCTCAGCGATAGAATCTGTAGCAACCTCCTCAGCGGGCTTGTTACCATTACCACATGCTACGAACATAGCTGCAACTGCGAACATAAATGCAATCTTTTTCATTTCTTTTTTGCTTTTTAAATCTGTAAAACAATCATTTGTTTATTAAAACGATGCAAAGGTAGGCATTTTTTTGATACGATGATACATTTTTTTCATTTTTTTTTAGTCTATTTTTGTAACTTTTTTGCAAGTTACTGATAATCAATAATATACGAAATGTTAAAAATAGTATACAAATTACACTTAAATGAATTTAAGACAAATATGGGTGTTTTTCGCCAATTAATGTGTACCTTTGCAAAACAGAAAAAATAAGATATGATTGATACATCTGCTTTTCAAGGCAAAACAGCCAAATATTTCACCCTTGGTTGTAAGTTGAACTTCTCCGAGACCTCCACTTTTGGACGTATGCTTCAGGAAATGGGTGTCCGTACGGCTCAGAAGAGTGAGCAGGCGGATATCTGCCTGATTAACACTTGTTCGGTAACGGATGTGGCTGACCATAAGTGTCGTCAGGCCATCCATAGACTGGTGCGTGAGAATCCTGGAGCTTTCGTAGTGGTGACAGGTTGCTATGCGCAGTTGGAGGCTGAGGCCGTTAGTCAGATAGAAGGTGTTAGTCTGGTATTAGGCGCCAACGAGAAAGCCAACCTCATCCAATTCCTTTCCGAGGCTTTCGTAAGTCGCAACACAGTTGCGACAAACGTGACAACACCCTATAAGGCTGTAAAGACGAAGGACATTAAGACCTTTGCGCCTTCATGTTCACGGGGCAATCGTACCAGATATTTTCTGAAGGTGCAGGACGGATGTGACTATTTCTGTACCTATTGTACTATCCCGTACGCGCGCGGGTTCAGTCGTAATCCCTCGATAGCATCGCTGGTAGCACAGGCAGAACAGGCTGCAGTAGAGGGAGGAAAGGAGATTGTGCTCACGGGTGTGAATATCGGCGACTTCGGTAAGACCACAGGCGAGAAGTTTATTGACCTAGTGAAAGCCCTTGATAAGGTAGAGGGTATTAGCAGATACCGTATCAGCAGTTTGGAGCCAGATTTGTTGAGCGACGAATTGATAGACTATTGTGCCAAAGAGAGCCGTGCCTTCATGCCGCATTTCCATATCCCCTTGCAGAGTGGCAGTGATGAGGTGCTGCGACTGATGCATCGCCACTACGACCGACAGCTCTTTGCCGAAAAAATCCTGCGTATCAAGGAACTGATGCCTGATGCCTTCATCGGTGTGGATGTGATGGTGGGCTGCCGAGGCGAGACCCCTGAATGCTTTGAGCAGACCTATGATTTCCTGAAGACGCTGCCTGTCACACAACTGCATGTGTTCCCATATTCCGAGCGTCCTGGCACGTCGGCCTTGAAGATAGATTATGTAGTACCTGAGAAGGAAAAGAAACTGCGCAGCAAGCGACTGCTGGAGCTTTCGGACGAGAAAACCATAGGCTTCTATGAGCAGTACATAGGACAGGAGGCTGAGGTACTCTTCGAAAAAGCCACCCGCGGGCGTGCCATGCATGGATTTACAAAGAATTATATACGTGTGGAACTGTCGCCAATGGATGCGAAACCTGAATATGACAACGAACTGATCAGGGTGCGCATGGGAGATTTTAATCACGACAAGACTGCACTTAAAGCAACTATCATCAATGGATAAACTGGCAATTGTCATATTGAACTGGAACGGCGCAAAGATGCTCCGCCAATATCTGCCCAGCGTATTGGAACACTCTAAAAGCGAGACTGTGGTCTATGTGGCCGATAATGCCTCGACAGATGAGAGTGTTGATCTGCTGAAGGAGCAATTCCCTGAGGTAAGGCTGATCCTGCTGGAGAAGAACTGGGGGTTTGCCGAGGGGTATAACAAAGCATTGGCACAGGTGGAGGCCGAGTATTATCTGCTGCTGAACAGCGATATTGAGGTGACCTCAGGCTGGCTGACGCCGATGCTGGCGTTTATGGACGCTCACAAAGAGGTGGCTGCCTGTCAGCCGAAACTGCTGAGCATCTTCCAGCGCGACAGTTTTGAGTATGCAGGCGCCTCGGGAGGCTATCTGGATCGTTATGGCTATCCGTTCTGTCGTGGCAGAGTCTTTGATGTCGTAGAGAATGACCAAGGGCAATACGATGAACCTGCAATGATCCACTGGGCTACGGGTGCCGCTCTCCTTGTGCGTGCGCGTATATATAAAGAGGTGGGTGGACTGGATGGACGTTTCTTTGCTCATCAGGAAGAGATAGAGATGTGCTGGCGTATGAGGATTCGCGGCTATCAGATATGGTGCCTGCCTGAGAGCAAGGTGTATCATGTGGGCGGTGGCACGCTGCCTAAGTCGAATCCCATGAAGACCTACCTGAACTTCCGGAATAACCTGACGATGCTATATAAATGTCTGCCAGAAAAGGATCTGAAGCCTGTGATGCGCTTGCGTTGGGCGTTGGATTATCTGGCTGCTTTTCAGACGCTAATTCTGAAGCGAAACGTGGGCGACTTCAAGGCCATCTTCCGAGCCCGTAGGGACTTTAAGCGTTGGCGCAAGGATTTTGAGAAAGACCGTCAACAGATTCAGCAGAGCAGAGTTGCTGCTAACGAAAAAGAGTTTGCTTCTTTCCTTCTGCTTTGGAGATACTACGCCAAAGGCTGTAAGACGTTCAAACAGTTAGGACTGTAAAGCAAGACAGTCATTAGGACAATACAAAAGCGACACCCATTTTTCAATGGGTGCCGCTTTTGTATGTCTTGAATCTTACTTCAAAGGCTTGATGGCAAACGTGAAGTCGTAGGCCTTGAACGGCACGCGATACTCGTTGCGAGGCCATGCGCCCCATGAGTTCACACAACCCAGACCCAACTGGCGTTGCTGGATATGTACAGAGGTCATACCTGAAGGTATCAGGTCGCCACTGTGACGTCCCCAAGCCTTGTCCTTATGAGGACCGTCGTCAAGCTGACTGGTGGTGTAGGGCAGGGCAGAGGCCTCCATTGGCGCATTAGAATAGAACTGCAAGCCCTTGCCGTCTTTGTCGATAACTGAGAACCAGCGCACATCGACGTGGTTACCGCTCTCCTGCGGACGGATATATTCGAAATACTCGTCCTTCACGGCGTTCTTATAGACACCCAGGAACTCAGAGTCCTTACGGTCTATGTAGGTCTCAACCGGGCCACGTCCGTAGTACTCCACCTGATCGTACTGCTTAGGCATTTGGATGCCCATGCCGAAACGGAACATCTCGCTCATCTTTGCATCGCCCTCAGGCTGCAGCTGCTCGCGAACAATCACTTCGCCCTCGGCAGTAAGGGTGTAGGTCATAGTGAGGGTAGCAAAGGCAGCTCGACGCTCACCACGGTTTCTCTGGCCTGCCTCATGCTCACGCAGTTCTATGGTAACGATAACGGAATTATCGTTCACCTTTATATCTTTCACTTTCGTTGCAGGGCTCTTCCAGGCAGAGAAGCGATTCTGGAGCTGAGCACCATAGTCGTTATCCGTTGGAGCACGCCAGAACTCAGGAACGATACTCTCACGGAACTGCAACATCTCCTTGCCGTCAACGGTGAGATAGTCTATCCATCCGTTCCACTTGCCAATGTAAAGGTCGGTACCTGCTGCCGAGAACTTCACGTAGCTGTTGGTCTCCTCCTTCTGGATTTGAGGTTTGAGATCTGAGGTTTGAGATTTCTCTGATAGTTCGGGGTACTTGTATTCGTTGATGCAGAACTGCTGTTTGGCCAGCACCTGTCCCTTGTCGATGAGGGGTGCACCGTTCTTTGACTTGAAGTAGAACGATACGAAGATTTCATTATCTCCATGATGACCCAATACGCGGGCAATGGTCTGCTGCATCTTCTCGTCAGTAATCACCTTGCGCTGCTGGGGTTGGATGCCGCTGATGTCGATGGTGCCACCGTGTCCGAAGGTCATACCTGTGGGACGATTGGCGCTCTCATGATGATGACTTCCTGCGCCACCTACGAACCATTGCAGTTCCATATCGTCGAGGGTCTTGAAGAAGTTCTCGTTGTAAATCTCAAACTTACCAGCCTTCAGATCCACATCCTTTACCCAGATGTTCTGATAGTAGTAGCCCACCTCATAGGCATGGGGATTCAACCGGCGGTCTGGGGCGATGATACCGTTGCAGTTGAAGTTATAGTCGCTGGCGGGATACTTGCCGTAGTCGCCACCGTATGTGAATATCTCGCGACCCGTGATGGGGCTCTTGTCGCGCATACCCTGATCCACGAAGTCCCAGATATAGCCGCCCTGATACTTAGGATACTTGCGCACCAAATCCCAATATTCCTTGAAGCCACCCATAGAGTTGCCCATGGCGTGAGCATATTCACACTGGATCAGCGGACGCGGATTATTGTTCTTCGAATAAGCCTCGCAGCCCTCGTAGCCGTAGTACATGGGACAGAAGATGTCGGTCTTGCCGTTCTGACCAGCCTGCTCAAACTGGCAGGGACGAGTCTTGTCGGTAGCCTTCACCCAGTCGTAGGCCTTTTCAAAGTTAGAACCATAGCCGGCCTCATTGCCCAGACTCCACACGATGATAGAGGGATGGTTTTTGAAGGAATGTATGTTGCCATACTGACGCTCCAGATGAGCCTTCTCGAAGTCGGCGCGCTTAGCCAGCGTATGCTCGCCATAGCCCATGCCGTGGCTCTCAAGGTTCGACTCGGCAGTGAGATAGATACCATACTCGTCGCAGAGGTCATACCAGCGGGGATCATCAGGATAGTGGCAGGTGCGCACGGCATTGATGTTCAGCTGCTTCATGATCTTGATGTCTTGGATCATGCGCTCTATAGAGACGATATAACCACCGTCGGGATCGAGCTCATGACGGTCGGCACCTTTTATTAATATAGGCTGGCCGTTGACGAGCAACTGCCCACCCTTGATCTCGACATGACGGAAGCCGATGCGCTGGGGAATCACCTCCAGCACCTTGTCGCCCTGCTTCAAGGTCATGATGAGGGTGTACAGGTTGGGCGTCTCGGCTGTCCATGCCTTGACCTGGCCCAACGTTTCAAAACGGAAAGTGAGTGGGCCATTGTTGAACATGGTGGCGCTGGTCTGCCTCACCTGCTCGCCTTGTGGGTCAATCAGTTGCAGATCAACCGTCTTACCTTTGGCCTGCGCAATCTTTATTTCACCCGACAGGACACCTTCCTGATAGTCGTTCTTCAGGTCGGCATTGATGAAGAAGTCCTCAACGTGCACCTTCGGACGGGCATAGAGATACACCTCGCGGGCAATACCTGTGAAGCGCCAGAAGTCCTGATCCTCCAGGTAAGAGCCGTCGCACCAGCGCATCACCTGCATAGCAATCAGGTTCTTGCCTTTCTTCAGGTACTTGGTGATGTTGAACTCGGCAGCTACCTTTGAATCCTCTGAATAGCCCACGAACTTGCCGTTGACCCATACTTTCAGGTTGCTGGTGGCTGATCCCACATGGAAATAAACATCCTGACCGTTCCAGTCTGCGGGCAAATCGAACTCACGACGATAGGAGCCTGTATAGTTGTTGGTCTCGTCAATATAAGGAGGGTTGGTGTTGAAGGTGGTGCCCCATGAATAGCCCACATTCTTATAAATCTTGTCGCCATAGCCTTCAATCTCAAAGAGGCCTGGCACTGGGAAATCCACCCAGTCCTTGTCGTTGAATTTTAACGAGAAGAAGTCCTTTGGGGCAAGGTTGTGATCCTTGACGAAGTTAAAACGCCATTTGCCTTCCATCGAGAGGTAGCGACTCGACTTGGTCTTGTCGTTAATCTTAGCCAGATCGGCATTCTCGAAAGCGAAGAATGCAGCACGGCGAGCCTCACGGTTTATTTCGTTGACTGCCGGATTCTTCCATTCCGGCTCTACAGCGGCATAACTCTGAGCCGTTGTGAGTAGCGCTAAAGCTATAAAAAAGTGTTTGAGCATAAAAGTATAGTTATTGATAGTTTCGTATTTTGTGCAAAGATACAAAATATTTGCGAATAAGCGGACTTTTTTTTGAATTATTTTATACCTTTGCATTCGCAATAACTTAAAATTTATGAAAGCGAGACTAAAATATGTTCCTATTATCCTCGTAGCATCGCTCTTTTTGTTTGTGGCATGGGGCATGATAAGCCGTGAGGATTCCTATCTCTGGAAGGTTCAGGAGTTGAACTTGTTTTTGGATACCTCCCTGTTTTTCAAGCAGCAACTGGTAGTGGCAGGCGGTATGCTGACCTATCTTGGTACGTTTTTCACCGACTTCTTCTATCATACCTGGCTTGGAGTCACGTTGCTTTGCGCATGGTGGGCGTTGCTCCTGACGGTATCGGCCTTGGCTTTCAAGGTACCGATGAAGTGGCTCACCCTATTGTTGATACCCGTAGCCCTGCTGGTTATCAGCGACGTGGATTTAGGCTATTGGATCTATTATCTGAAGTTGCGTGGCTATTTCTTTTCCGCTACCATAGGCATGACTGTTGCCGTGGCCAGCGTGTGGGTCTTCCGCTGCCTGCCTTCTGTGGCGCGTCCAGTCTATGTGACGTTGTGCGGCGTGGCGCTCTATCCGCTTTTGGGCTGCTATGGCTTGGTGGCCCTGCTGCTGATGGCCATCCTGTCGTGGCGCCTGCCTGCCGATATGCTGAAATGGCGAATCCTCAATACCGCCATAGCCCTTTTCTGCGTATTGGTCGTACCGATGATTTTCTATCGTTGGGTCTATTATGAGACCAATTTTGATATGATCTGGTTTGCGGGCTTACCCCTGTTTGAATACACAGAATTATATACCTCCTATTATCTGCCTTTCATATTGCTGTTTGTGAGCTATGCGCTCTTGGCAGCCACCTACGGACTTCTGAAAGGTGGCGATGTCAGCAGGCCGTTCCCCTGGTTGACCATCCAGACGATGCTCTTCGCTGGCGTGCTGTTTGCTGTCACTCACTTCTGGTACAGAGATTATAACTTCCATAAGGAACTGGATATGAATCGCAGCATGGAGGCTTGCGACTGGGAACAGGTGCTGCAACATGCTTCCGACCTGCAGGACGAGCCTACCCGCAGCATCGTGTTGATGAAAAACCTGGCACTCTTCCGCCTAGGCCGTCTTGGCGACGAGCTCTATCACTATCGTCAGGGCGCTAAGGCCAGCAATACGCCGCTCGAAATTCGGATGACGCAGGTCGTGGGTCGCGATATCTATTTCCATTACGGTCAGTTGAACTACTGTCACCGCTGGTGTCTGGAAGACGGGGTGGAGTTCGGATGGCGTGCCGTACATCTGAAATATCTCACTCGTTGTGCGCTCCTTGATGGCGAATACAGCGCAGCACGTAAATATCTTGGCCTGCTGAAGCACACCCGCTACCATAAGTCCTGGGCTGAGCAGCAGGAAAAGTATCTCGGCCATCGTGAGACGCTGTTGAGCAGCAGGGAGTACGGGCCTATCACTCATCTGCGCGATTTCAGCGATGTGCTAGCCAGCGACAACGGACTGGTGGAGTATTTCCTGATGCACCTTTTGGTGGATGTTGATACCAACGACCCTGTGATGCAGGATTTGGTGCTCTTCGCGGCTCTTTGGTCTAAGGATATTCCTACTTTCTGGCCCCGCTTCTTTAAATATGCGACCATGCACACGGACCAGCGTATGCCTACGCATTACCAGGAGGCTGCCTACCTCTACGGCCATCTGGAACATCAGATTGACATCAGCCACATGCCCTTTGACGAGGGCGTGAAGCAGAATTATGCGGCCTTTATGGAACTGGCCCAGAAATGCGCTGGGATGACCGAGGAGCAGATGCGCCCCATCTTCTATCCCCGCTTCGGACATACCTTTTATTATGATTATTTCCTCGTAAGGAACCAGAAGTTGTATTAAGATGAAACGCTTTTATATATTCCCCCTTTTGGCCCTCTTCCTGATGGCCTCGTGTGGCCCTAAGCTGCCCACATCGTTTACCCAGAGCAACGAGCAGCCCGCTATCTATCCTGACTATGCCGACGTGACTATACCTGTCAACATCGCGCCGCTGACGTTCCAGCTGGAGCAGGATGCCGACGAGATGGTGACGCGCTTTTCCTATGGCGACCAGGAGTTGCTGTGCGAAGGTCTAAAGGCACGGCCCGATATTGATGACTGGCATCAGTTGACTGCTGCTGCTCAGGGACATGATATCTCTGTTGAGGTGTATGCCCGCAATGGCGAGCAGTGGCAGCGCTACAAGCCCTTTGCCTTCCACGTCTCAACAGACAGTATTGATGCCTATCTCAGCTACCGACTGATTTCCCCCTCGTATGTCACCTACGAGGAACTGACGCTCAACCAGCGCTGTCTGGAGAACTACGATGAGCGTGTGATGGTCGATAATATGCTGTGTAGTACTGAGCAGGACGGCCAATGCGTCAACTGTCATAACTATCAGCAATATAACCCAGAGCGGATGCTCTTCCACGCCCGCCAGAACCATGGAGGCACGGTAGTGGTCTATGATGGCAATATCCGCAAGATCAATATGCGCAACGACTCTATCCTCTCGGCTGGTGTCTATCCTACCTGGCATCCCTGGTTGCCCTTGGTGGTCTTCTCTACCAACAAGACAGGCCAGTCGTTCCACACGCGCAATATGAACAAGATTGAGGTGTTCGATTCTGCCAGCGATATCATAGCCTACGATGTTGAGCACAACGCGGTGACGAATGTTGAGAACGACACCACAGAGTTTGAGGTGTTCCCCTTCTGGGCCCCCGATGGCAAGAGCCTCTATTATTGCAGCGCCCATTTCGAGTTTCGTGACACCGTGTCAGAAGACGTGGAGGTCATCCGCCGCTATCGTGACATTAAGTATAACATCTATCGTAAGTCGTTTGACCTTGAGACGATGACCTTCGGCCCTCGTGAAATCGTGTTTCAGGCCGATAGCTTAGGCAAGAGTGCCACCTTGCCCCGTATCTCGCCCGATGGCCGCTACCTCGTCTTCACCCTTGGCAACTATGGCTGTTTCCATATCTGGCACCATGAGGCCGACCTATGGTTGATAGATCTCGCTACGGGCAAGTTCGATAAGATGAAGGGCATCAACTCCGACGATACTGAGAGCTATCACTCCTGGTCGAGCAATGGACGCTGGATGGTGGTCAGCAGCCGTCGTGAGGACGCCAACTTCACCCGTCCCTTCATCGCCCATGTTGACGAGCAGGGTAGGGCCTCCAAACCCTTTGCACTTCCCCAGGCCGATCCCGACTATCACCGCCAGTTTATGAAGAGTTATAACATCCCCGAATTTATGACTGGCCCCGTGGAAATTACGCCTCAGACTTTTGCGGATGTGCTAAAGAATCAGGAGGGAGAGCCTGTCAAATACGTTCAGAAATTGAAATAAACTCATTGTTTTGTCTGCTTTTTGAAGAAAAACAAACTTTTTTCAAAAAAAAACGATGAAATGTTTGGTGGGTTCGCAAAAAGTCCGTACCTTTGCACCCGCAAACAAGGAACAACAACCTTAAATGCAGGAACGGAGGTTCCGTAGCTCAACTGAATAGAGCATCTGACTACGGATCAGAAGGTTGTGGGTTTGAATCCCGCCGGAATCACAAAATGCAAGAAATAGCGAGCAGAATTTACTCTAGCTCGTTATTTTTTTGCATTTTGTAACCATTAGCCCGTGGCAGGGCTAAGGGTTCGACAAAGTCAATTCGCCGGAATCACAAAGAGAGACTTTTAGTCTCTCTTTTTCTTGTTATACTAAGGATTCGAACCTTAGCAGATTGCTGCTTCAAATGATTTCTGTCGATAAACATAACAAGTCTTTAAATGCAAAAATATTGCGATTAAAATGATATTATTCGGAAAAATGTTGTATCTTTGCAGCAGATTTAAAGAAAGGAATAAGAAATATGGCAACAGCAATTAAGGCAATCCCAACGCTCAAAGGCAAGGAAGCACGTGAGTTTTTACATCGTGCTGAGGAAGCCGAGCGTAACTATAAGGGAACGGAAAATAGAGACAACCATTCTTTTTGTCAGATGGCTCATGTCATTCTGAGCAAAGCTGGTATGCTTTAATCTTTGGGATTAGAAATGGCATTTATCACAGATAACTGCACCTTTTACGAGCTGACAGACGACATACTTGCCGCCTGTCAGCCTTTCGTTTGTGGCAATGATGACCTTGACGATTTCTTTTGTAATGATGCCACACGTTATGCCCATTATCTTATGGGAAAGAGTTATTGCTTTCGTCTGAACAATGACCCAACAAAGATAGTATGTGCTCTTACCATATCCAATGATAGTATTCGAATTTACGACCTCCCGCGCAGTCGTCGTGACTATATGAAGAGCCTAACTCACCACGAGAAGCCTCTACGACGCTACCCTGGCGTATTGATTGGACGTCTTGGCGTAAATAGTGAGTTCGCAGGAAAAGGTATCGGTAGTGAGACACTCGACTTTATTAAGGGTTGGTTTTTCTCAAGCACCAACAAGACAGGTTGCCGATTTGTGATTGTTGATGCAGTCAACAAACCAGAGGTCATCACTTTCTACGAGAAAAATGGTTTTCATAGCCTATTCTCTACCGAAGAACAAGAATTCCTATATACAGGTGGAAAGAAGGGGCAGCTAGTAGAGCTTACCACGCGACTTATGTATTTCGATTTGCTTGAATTGCGAAGATAATGAACTGTCACCATCGTTTTTCTTATGCAGACAAACAATCACAAAATCGTTGACTACGATCTCGTACTTGACGCTAAGTTCGGCAAGGAGGGCACACCTGAGCGTATTCAGGCAGAAGAAGCTGCTTATTCTTTCTATTCTGGTCAGATACTCCAGGATGCAAGAAAAGAGGCGGTTTGCTACCGTTGTCCAATAGTAGCAAAATCTCTTCTAACAAACTGATACACAGGCGGGGTTTTGATTCCGCCGGAATCACTAAAAGAGAGATATTTAATATCTCTCTTTATTTTTTTATCCTCGAGATTCGAACCTTAGTTGATTTAGGCATGATTATCCTAAATAAAAAAAATCCGATAAAGTGATAATATATTCAGAAAAAGTAGTACCTTTGCACGGTTTTTAGTAAAAACTGCAAATGAAAAGAAAGGGTGACATAACATTGTTTAACGCGAATTGTTTGACTCACTCACTCACTCACTCACTCACTCACTCACTCACTCACTCACTATACTTCTATAGAGGCTAAAAAGACATTGAGCGACGACACTTGTGTCGGCGCACGATGGCGATATACGACTTGCCCTGCATTCGTGCGGGGTTAGCCGCTGTGTTTTTTATACCCCACGAAACAAATAAATAATCAAAAATAAACAATAACAATGGGAATTAAGAAAGACTTTTTCGCGCCTTTGGCCTCGGGGCTTGGCGCAACGCGACGGGCGGCGATGCTGCTGCTTGTGATGCTGCTCACGATGGCGCAGACGACGTGGGCAGGAACAACAACCGAGACGAGGACCATGACGTGGCCGATGAACGGCACGGGTGTTTCCGGCTCTGAATTGACTAACTCCGCAGGTAACAGGCTTGTGCTAAGCAAAAACAGTTGGCAGGGCAATTCAACCGCGAGTAAACCATATACTCAGATTTTGAATGAGGACTATGGCTTGGTTGGAACTGAAATCACTTTCCCCGACATTGTGGGCAAGGTGACAAGCGTGGAGTTGACGAACGTGCTATTTGCTCAGGGCGGAATGTGCCTGAAGGCTGGCATAAACAGCAGCACGTTGCTCAGTTCAACGGTCTTTGCATCTTATGATGATGAGGAGTTTAAAACCTACACATCGGCGTTTACCTTCAGTGGGGCTTTGGATGTTACGGCTGCGATGCCGCTGAAACTGATGTTTATGACAGCAAATACGGCACCAGAAGGTCAACTCTGCAAATTCAGACAAGGATCTATTACGGTGACCTATGAAGTCGAGGTGGAAGTGCCAGACCCCGAAGACCCTGGCCACAACTTCTCGTTCAACGTCAGCGGCAACACCTTGACCGCCACCTGCAACCAGCAGAGCCAATACCACAATTGCGGCCTCACCGACGGCAAAGCCACGCTGACTTTGAGCGTCGAGGACTGCACAAGCAATGGTGACTTCACCTACAATCCGGCGAGCACCAACTTGGCAGAGTTCAACCAGCAGACGGGACTTCAGGCCACAAAAGGTGATATTACCTATACCAATAACACTACAGGCCAAACTACCACCGTGGCATCCCAAGTCTTAGATGTAGGTTCCTATACCGCCAGCGTCACCGTTACCATTGGCGGCAACAACTACACACTGACTAAGGGCTTCAACATCTTGGCCGGACACAAGGTCAACAACAATTACTCGCAGTTCAGCGTCAGCAAAACCTCGGCTTTGGAGGGCGACGAAATAACCATCACCTACACGCAGCAGATGGACGAGATACTTGAAGGGCTGACCCTGATGGGCGCGACATCGGGCAACAATATCACCTACACAGACAATCACGACGGTACCTACACGTTCACCATGCCCGCCGAGGACGTGACCATCAACGCCACGATTACCTACCCGCTAAATGAAAACAACATCACGCAGAACGGCGACATCTACACCATCAAGACCGCCGAAGGATGGAACTACTTCTGCCGACGCATGGAGGTGGATGGCGATTTGAACGGCTTCAGCGGCAAGACCGTGGTGCTGGCTGGCAACATCACAGTAACGACCTCGATGGCGGGCAGCGGAAAAGACCCATTCAAGGGAACGTTCGACGGCGATGGCCATACGTTGACTTTCAACCATACCGCCAGCGCTCCCTGTAGCGCTCCTTTCCAAAACACCAATGGTGCCACCATCCGCAATCTGCACGCAACGGGACAGATAGATGGCGGCATTTGGAACTACATTGGCGGTCTGGTAGGCTCTGCCGAGGGCAATCTCACCATCGAGAACTGCCGTGTGAGCACTCAAATCAGCAGCACCGTCAGTGGCACTGCCTTTAATGGCGGATTCGTGGGCCTCCTGAGTTCGCATTACGACCAATGCCACATCACGGGCTGTGTGTTCGACGGACTCATCTACAACTCGGAGTATTCCGGCACGACTTACGGCTGCGGCGGCTTCGTCGGATGCTTTTCGCAGTATGGATATGCCATACTGAAAGACTGCCTCTTCATCCACGGCCAGTACGACAACAACGGCGGCAAGCACGAACTATGGTGGGGAAATGAGAACAACAAGAATAGCACGTTCCTCCACCGCACCAACAACCAAGGTGAGGGCAAACTGACCAACTGCTTCTACGTCGGCACGCGCGGCCTGAAGCAAGGCTCGCCCGCTGTGGAATCGGCCACTGCCCCCACCAACTTCGCCCACCTCGGCGACCCGACCAACCACCGCTTCATGCAGACCTACGGACGCCTCATGGTCTTCAACGGCAAGTACTACACGCCGACATACGGCGACCTGGTGGAGGAATACGACTACGGCGGGGGAAAGAGTTACAACATTGAGTACGACGACAAGCCCCTCGGCATCCCCGACATCACAACTCAACTGTGGGTGCCCTTACTGCGCTACAAACGCACGTTCACCAATGGAAAGCCCGTGACGGTGATGATGCCGTTCAACTTCACGAAGAGCGCCTTCAAGAAGAGTGGCTCCGGCGACGGTCTGACAGGTCATTTCTATGAGTTCAAGGGCATCCATCTGGACCCGCAAACGAGCAAGTGGACGGCTGAGATGGGGGAGCCAGATAATCCCGAAACGACCACGATGACGGCCAACACGCCATACCTCTACGTACCTGACGATGAACCGGAGTATTGGTACATCGATAATGGCGGCGTCGGCGTCAACATCTTCACACAGGGCAACGAAGGCGGCAATAAGGTGACCCCGTATGACGGCAGCAACGAGTCATTCCGCTGGAACAAATGGGACTTCATCGGCACCTACCAGCCGCGCTACTGGTACGACGGCTCGGACAGCGAACATCCAGCAGAGAACATAGGCGAACTCG
>CACYXD010000013.1 GCA_902778255.1 uncultured Prevotellaceae bacterium | reverse complement strand
GCTCGTTTACCTTCAATCCAACGCTTCTTGGCTTCTTCCTCTTCAATCCTGGCATTGTAATCTTCATTGAAATCCAGTTTCAAGTCTCTTACCTGCCGTTCAAGAAACGACAATACCTGATGTTCTGACCATGTCGGGTTAAGCTGCTCGACAAGGTTAATGATGTTGCCGCCATTCTTGTAAGTATTGCCAAAGTCACACCATAGGTTCTCGGTGGTATTGACAGCAAATGACGGAGTTCTTTCTGAACGGAGTGGAGAACAGAAGAAATAGTTTTTGCCCTTTCTGATTCCTTCACCATAATTATTGTTTCGTAACCACTGAAGAATGCTGATCGATTTGATTTCATCTATCGTCATAACATATTCAAATTTGTGGGCGCACATGTGCGCGCGCGTATGTAATATATATACCCTTTAAACTTAAACCTTAAACCTGTTCTTCGGTCTCTGGGGCAGAAATATCGAAACTCTCTGATTTATAGACATATCCTTCACCTTCTTTGACAACAATACCTTTGCTTGAAAGAAGTTTAAGTAGATTCTTGATTCCATTCATCCCACGTTTATAACCAGCTGCTTCGTATGCCTGTGAGACAAGCTCCACCAACTCGCTATATTTTGATGGAGAATGTTCCTCAAAGAGTTTGCCTAAAACCTGCTGATGAATCTCATTGTCAAGGCTAACAAGCGACTTTTCTCTTGGTTTGACAACTGTAACTGACATACTGGAATCAAGGACGGGAAGTCTGTCATCATCAATATGAAAGGCAAAAGTGGTAAACTCCTTGTCTCGCATGTGCATGGGTCTTACCTCACTGACACTATTGTTCTGGTTATTCTTGCTGATAATCAGAACCGTCTCAGCCTTATTTTCAAGTTCAGTTCCGATATGTCCGCGAGGGTTGTTGTCATTCTTGTTCAAATGCAAGACAGTATGGATGTGGAGGTCATAGACACTTGTCCATGCCATCAGGACGGTCATCACATCTGTAGCTTCCTTTCCATTGTTGATGTCATACATCAAATCTCGTAAACCATCAATAATGACAAGACCAACACCTTCATACTTACGTAAGGCATAGTCTATGACCGCTATACGCAGCTTGGGCGTATATTCACGAAGTCCCCAGAACATGAGGCGTGGGTCATCTTGTTTAAGAGAAAGACCAGAGAGCTTATAAATGCGTTCAAGAACTGTGTGACAATGATACTTACTCTGTTCCGTATCGAAATATAGGATATTGCGTTTCCCTTCAGGAAGACAAGCTCGATAATTCAGTACCGTAGTATTTGTAACGGCAGCAGCAACCATTGCAGAGATATTAAACGTCTTTTTGCTCTTGGCCTTACCTGTTGATGCGCTGAAATTACCAAATGTAGCAATAGTACAATCACCAACGAACAGTATCTTTGGTGGAACGGTTATCTCATCACATGCCTTGATGGCTCCTTTGGATAAGTAAGACTCCAGTTCTTCGTCACTGAAGCTGTCTTTGTTGAGCATAGACACTTCGAGTGACGGTTGCTCCAACTGGGTTGGTTGTTCGTCCTGTCGTTTCTTTTTAGCTTTTGGTTCCATCTTGTTCTTTCTTCTTTGTTCTGCGTTTGATGTCTTTGACAGAAATAATGCATCTGTCAAGAAGCTCTACCAGACGGGAGTCGGGAAGGTTCGTACCATCAATGCTGTTCTTCTTTGGAGTTTTCTTTTTCATTGTCGCATGAATCGTTTGGTTCTTGACTGGGAAGTTCACGAATCTCATCTGAGCCACGATTGCCGTTATTCTTTATCCACTTGATAAGTTCTTTCTTCTCAAAGAATATTATCTTGCCACGCGGCTTGAAGTGGGGTATCTCACCATTACAGGTAAGCTTATAGAGCAGACTTTGCGAAATGTCGAGATACTGACACACTTCCTTCATGGTCAGGATGTCTTTGGTAGAGTACAGCGTCTCTTCTATTGATTTGAGACGCTGGTTGATAATGCCTGGATCAAACGTTTTCAATTCTTTGAGCTGCATCTCCAGCAGTTCAATACGTTTTTGTAATAGTTCTATTTCTTTCTTTGCCATATATAAGAGTTTTGAACACGAGGGACAAGCCCTGAAGTTTATTAAATTGAGTACAAAGGTAGGAGGATAAAATGGTTCACGTCCAGAACGACACTATATACAAATAGTTGTTTCGTGGTTATATAGTTCATTTATTTTCTTTTGCTTGGATTTGTTGACTTTTTAGCGGTTTTATTTCATTTCTACATACCAAAACGACATATCAAAACACGCTTTTATTCCCAATAATTCAGATTTATCCGCATTGTGAAGATAGACTGCACAATGCCCAAATACCTTTGCAGCAAATTCTTAGCAAAATAATAAATAGAATAGAATCAATGAGAGAAATAACAAGATAAAAAGGATATACTTATGTATGTCATATATTCAATTTTTAGTAACATTTTTAATTAACACGAAAAGAAAATGAAACGGTTAAAGAACAACTCCGTCCTCTCTCTTTTTGTGTCCATGCCGCGTAGGCTGTTCCAAGAAAATTGAGACAGAGCTACCTGAGAACGAATCCTGGCAGCTCTACCGTACTGCCTATGAGCAGTACCAGTCAGAAATCCTCAATGGCGAGAAATCTTATTCTCGGTATGTGAATGATTTCATCTACTATCACCTTCCATGTTTAAGCATTCGTGAAGCCGACATCAGACTTCATGTCATGCATGTGTTTGCTCTGAAGGAGCTTCTGGAAGAACGCCGTGACCTTGTAGATGCCTTCTTCTCAAAGGACGTTTTTGAAGAGAAGGACTTTCTTCTAATGGATGCCTTGTTCAATAAAGGAAAGAATCTTGAAGAGCCAGAACCCGTGTGTCTGGCTCATTTTAGTGATGAACAGATAAGTCTCATTACTAACTTCGTCAGGTCAACAAGTCTTTTTAAGTCAGAGGTGACAGAAAACAGCATCAGGGATCTGTTTGAATGTCGGCTGCAAGTTCCTCTTCAGGCAACAGTCAACAGATATGTAGCCATCTTCTTCGGGAAACTACGTGAACATGGACTTCTTCCTTATTCGTGGCAGAAAATTATGGAAAACCAAAAACTGGTATCATCGTCTGTCAACAACGAACCTCTACGAGCAAGCCAACTGCGCTGCGGATTATCGCAAGCAAGAGTTGCTAACCTACGAAAGAAGCCGAACTCTAACATCCTTGACGATGGCATTGGCTTTTATGACAGCTGTGACGTATTTATAAAGAAGTTGAAAGAATGTCTGTAAAATGCAAGCAATCCTACTATCTGCAAACAGTAGGGCTATATAACAACTATATACGGAATCCTATATAGCTGTTATACGCATTCTTATGATTTTTAGGAGCTACCTTTGCGGCAGAATTGAATCTGGCACGAAGGTAGTCCCTCCTGGCACGAAGGTAGTCCCTCCATGCCCTTACAAAAAAATCATAAGTATATGGACGATAATACAACACTTCAATTTTCAGATAAGACTGTCACATTTGACCAGTTCGTTGACTCGTTGGCTACAAAAGTAGCTTTGAGAATGCATCAGGTAGAGAAAGGACAACTTGAAATCAGTCAAGCTCAGGCTTACAGAATGTTTGGAAGAGCAGACGTTGATCGATGGGTCAAAAATGGCAAGTTAAAACCTGTCAGAATATCACCAGGCAAGAAGCGATACCGACTTGTTGATTTGCAGGAACTGGCTACCATCCAACAAAACTATATTCTGTAAAACAATAAAAAACTCAGATAATCCAGTCGGGCTATCTGAGTTATTGTTTTATCAATACTGAGGCAATTGAACTGGACACGGGCATTCTTGATTTTCTTAGGAAGGAGTGTTGTAAGTTTATCCATGATTTGATCAACATTGGTAAATCCCGTATCTTCTAATGCACAAACCTTCTTTCCCATCACAAATGCCTCTGCGCGTATATTATTATACTTAGATATTCTATCAAATGTCTTATCTTCTTTCTCAACAAACTTTGATTCTTTGTCAGTGAAGAAGATAAAATCAATTACTTTCTCATTAAGAATCCATGCTGGGGTGTAATCCACCTGCACATAGACCTTGGCCATTTTATTTGTTGAATGGTTAAGACCAAAGTCAACTTCGTTCATAGTTGCACCACATTCATTTTGAGCAATGGTAGCCCAACTGTGACGGAATGCATATAAAGAGGCTTTGAAGTTTGGGTCAACCTTTTCCCAGATCTGTTTGATGCCGATATTCACATTGGCACTGAAGGAATCAGAAGTTGACAATCGATCATGAAAGTTGAATAACCATGGAGAACCGACTTTTCTGGAAAGATATTTCTCAAAAGTAGGTTTCAGAAATTCAGGAACACGTATTTCAAAGTAACCTTTGTCTGAACGGCTCATTCTCGTCTTCTGACGTTCATAGTGAAAAATTCCATTGACATATTGATCTTTTTTCGCATTAAAGATGTCAACAGCATTCAGCCCACACATACAGAATGAAATTAAAGCAACATCTTGACCAACCTCCATTAGAGGATGGGTGAATCTACTTCTATCAGGAACAACATTGAAGAACTTCCTCAACATACTTGCTGAAATAGCACGTTTCACAGGAATATCACTCCTGGGTATCGTGACATTTCCCCATGGATTCTTAAGTCTAACGATGCCTCTTTCTTCATCGTTATATTCCTTCATTGCAGCTTTATAAACCTCACGAATGCAAACGGGGTACTGCTCTTTACAACGATTGGTAGTGGAAAGTGACTCAATCCATCTGTTAAGAAAAGCAGATGTAAGACGAGAAAACAAAATGTTATCTGTTTCGGCAAATCTCTCCATATGGTTCAAAGCCCACTTGTAGTTTCGTGAGGTACGTTCCTGACCTCTTCCAATAAGCTTATCTATATGCTTTCTTGCATAATCAGAGAAAGAAAGCTCATGATTTAATTCTGTGACATAATTTACAATCTCACTTACTGACCAATTAGATGTATCAATTTGGTTGAGTTGATTGTAATAACTTTCAATTAAGAGAGAAGTCTGTTGATTAACAAAGGGATCTATAATATCCCTTTTGTTAGGGTTAAGCCCTTTGTCATTAACAACCAAAGAGGTCTTGACATAGGCAACTTGCTTCACCTGAGTGAAACGAATGTAAACGGGATAGAGACCACGTTTATTCTTAAATCTTACTGTTGCTTTTAGAATAGCCATAATCTTAAAATTAGCGAATTATTAAACTTCTGTTATCATCTCGATTAGCAATCCATTATTTATTGTAAACCAGCCTAACAAAAATTGTAAACTATTTGTAAACTGATGCCGTCATGGACTGCTTTTAGAACGTGCAGAACGTGCAGAAAAGAAGCGAGGCAAGTACCTGTTCGCCAAGTACTTGCCTCGTATTTCGCTAATTTTCAGCATCTTTCGATTATTCCTCTACAGCTGCCTGTGCGGCGGCGAGACGTGCGATGGGCACACGGAAAGGAGAGCAAGATGCGTAGTTCATGCCAATCTTAGCGCAGAACTTCACAGAGCTGGGCTCACCACCATGCTCACCACAGATACCGCAGCGGAGATCAGGACGTACCTCGCGGCCTTCCTTCACAGCGAACTTGATGAGGCGGCCAACACCCTTCTGGTCGAGAACCTGGAATGGGTCAACCTTCAGAATCTTCTTGTCGAGATATACAGGCAGGAACGAAGCGATATCGTCGCGGCTGTAACCGAAGGTCATCTGAGTCAGGTCGTTGGTACCGAATGAGAAGTACTGAGCCTCCTCAGCGATACGGTCGGCGGTCAGAGCAGCACGAGGAATCTCAATCATCGTACCAATCTCAAACTCAACCTCGATACCCTCAGCAGCGAATACCTCCTTGGCAGCGCTCTGGATGACTTCCTTCTGCTGCTTCAGCTCGTACATGGTACCAATCAGAGGAACCATGATCTCTGGCATAGGATTCTTGCCTTCCTTCTTCAGCTCGCAAGCTGCACCCAGGATAGCCTTGGTCTGCATAGCGGTGATCTCGGGGAAGGTGATACCCAGACGGCAACCACGATGACCCAGCATGGGGTTATTCTCAGCCAGAGAATCAACACGGCGCTTGATATCCTCTACGCTGACGCCCATCTCCTTGGCCATAGTCTGCTGACCAGCCAGATCGTGGGGAACGAACTCGTGCAAAGGAGGATCAAGCAGACGGATGTTCACGGGCAGACCGTCCATAGCCTCGAGGATGCCCTTGAAGTCGGCCTTCTGATATGGCAGCAACTTAGCCAGAGCCTTCTCACGTCCGGCAACGCTGTCGGCGAGAATCATCTCACGCATAGCAACGATCTTCTTATCCTCGAAGAACATGTGCTCGGTACGGGTCAGACCGATACCCTTGGCACCAAACTCCAGCTTGGTATATTTGTCGCAGAGGTCCATCAGCTCCTTGAAGTCACCAGAGAGCTCAGCAGCCTTGGTGGGCACCTCGCCAGCGTAAACCTGACCAGTAGTACCGTTCAGAGAGATGTAGTCACCCTCTTTATATACAACGCCGTCGATCTCAACGGTCTTATCCTTATAGCTGACATTCAGTGAACCTACGCCAGATACGCAGCACTTACCCATACCACGGGCAACCACAGCAGCGTGAGAGGTCATACCACCACGTGCAGTCAGGATTCCTTCGGCAGATGCCATACCAGCCAGGTCCTCAGGAGAAGTCTCGATACGAACGAGCACTACCTTGTGACCATCGTTGTGCCAAGCCTCTGCGTCGTCAGCATGGAACACGATTTGACCACAGGCTGCACCAGGAGATGCGGGCAGACCCTGAGCAATGACCTTAGCAGCAGAGAGGGCTTTCTTATCGAATACAGGGTGCAGCAGCTCGTCGAGCTTCTGAGGCTCGCAGCGCATGATGGCGGTCTTCTCGTCGATCTTACCCTCGTGGAGCAGGTCGATAGCGATCTTAACCATAGCGGCACCAGTACGCTTACCGTTACGAGTCTGGAGGAACCACAGCTTGCCCTCCTGAACGGTGAACTCCATATCCTGCATATCGTGATAGTGATTTTCCAGCTTCTCCTGAATACCATTCAACTCAGCATAGATCTCAGGCATTGCCTCCTCCATAGAAGGATACTTGGCTACGCGCTCTGCCTCAGAGATGCCAGCGCGCTCAGCCCAGCGCTGAGAGCCGATCTTTGTGATCTGCTGTGGTGTGCGGATACCGGCAACCACGTCCTCACCCTGAGCATTTACGAGATACTCACCATTGAACAGGTTCTCACCATTAGCGGCGTCACGGCTGAAGCATACACCAGTAGCAGAGGTGTCGCCCATGTTACCGAATACCATAGCCATTACTGATACGGCTGTACCCCACTCGTCGGGAATACCTTCCATCTTACGATAGAGGATAGCACGCTCGTTCATCCAAGAACGGAACACAGCGCAGATAGCGCCCCAGAGCTGCTCGATAGGATCGTTGGGGAAGTCCTTACCAGTGCGCTCCTTGATGGCAGCCTTGAACAGCTTCACCAGCTTCTTCAGATCCTCAACTGAGAGGTCCTTATCCAGAACAACACCGCTCTCCTTCTTCACCTTCTCGATAATCTCCTCGAACGGATCGATATCTGTCTTGTTAACAGGCTTCATCTCGAGCACCACGTCACCGTACATCTGCACGAAACGACGATAAGAGTCATAAACGAAGTGGGGGTTGTTGGTCTTGGCGGCCATACCCTCGGCAACCTCGTCGTTAAGACCCAGGTTCAGGATGGTGTCCATCATGCCAGGCATGGAAGCGCGGGCACCAGAACGTACAGATACCAACAGAGGATTCTTAGCATCACCGAACTTGCAGTTCATCAAGCCCTCGATGTGCTTTACAGCTGCCATCACGTCATCGTTGAGCAGCTCCATGATCTTCTGCTGACCTACCTGATAGTATTCATTACAGCAGTCAGTAGTGATTGTGAAACCTGGAGGAACGGGCACACCAATGTGGTTCATCTCAGCAAGGTTAGCACCCTTGCCACCGAGTTCCTCACGCATCTTTGCATTACCTTCGGCCTTACCGTTACCGAAGAGGTAAACTCTCTTTTGACTCATTTAGTTGTGAAATTTAAGATTAATATAAGTTCTATTATCGCTTTCAGTTTTGAATTGTGCAAAGATACAAGATTTCTTGCACATTACCAAAGAAAATGAGAATTTTTTTTGTCCTAATACGTCAATTATCTATTTTTAACCACGGCGGCTTGTCCGTTTCGGAAAAATGTCGTATTTTTGCACGATATTATGAGCAGATGATACGGATATGAGACGGATAGTAGTTGTTGGGCTGATGATGCTGGCCATCGGCATCACGGCAACGGCACAGGAGCTGCAAGCCAAGATCAATATCAACCACCAGCAGGTGCAGGGCACCGACAAGGCGGTGTTTGAGAACCTGCAGCAGACGTTGGAACAGTTTGTCAACGAACATCAGTGGACGGCGTTGCAGTTTCAAGAGAATGAGCGCATACAGTGTTCGTTTAATATTACTGTGACCAAATACGACGCAGGCAGCAACCGTTTCACCTGTACGGCGTTGATTCAGGCCAACCGTCCGGTGTTCAATTCTTCTTATAATACCACCTTATATAATAATAGGGACAAAAACTTTGATTTTGATTTTGTACAGTATGACCAGCTGAACTTCAACGAAGAGGTTATTGACAACCAGCTGGTGGCGCTTTTTGCCTATTATTCCCTGTTGATCATTGGACTCGATCTGGACAGTTTTTCTCCTATGGGCGGCACCGATGTGCTGCAGCGCTGCATGAACCTGACGAACAATGCCCAGAATCTGGATTTCACGGGGTGGAAGTCGTTTGAAGACAGTCGCAACCGTTTTGCCATTATCAACGACTATCTGGATGAGGCTATGAAGCCTTTCCGTCAGTTGCAGTACGACTACTACCGCAAGGGATTGGACGAGATGGCTCAGAATGTGGAGCGTGGACGTACAAATGTGACTACAGCCCTGGAGACGTGTTTGAAGAAAGCCCATTCCGACAAGCCGTTGAGTATGTTGCCGCAGATTTGGACGGACTATAAGAAGGATGAACTGGCCAATATCTACAAGAGCAAGGGCACGCAGAAGGAGAAAGAGAGTGTCTATGATATTCTGTTTGGCATCAATGCCTCGCAGAATACATCGTGGGAAAAAATTAAGCAATAATATGCTGAAGCAACTATATATCAAGAATTTCACGTTGATCGATGAACTCGATATGGCGTTTCACGGCGGTTTCTCCGTGATTACGGGTGAGACGGGTGCGGGAAAGAGCATCATCTTGGGAGCCATCGGACTGCTGTTGGGACAGCGAGCCGACTCGAAAAGCGTGAAGATGGGGTGCGAGAAATGCGTCATCGAGGCCCATTTCGACATGTCGCGCTATGGGATGGAGTCGTTTTTTGAGGAGAATGAGATAGAGTATGATGCTGCCGATACGATTATACGCCGTGAACTGACAGCTGCTGGCAAGAGTCGTGCTTTTATCAACGACAGTCCTGTGGCGCTGTCGGTACTCAAGGACTTGGGCGAACAGTTGGTCGATGTGCACTCACAGCATCAGAACCTGTTGCTCAACAAACAGGACTTCCAATTGGAAGTAGTGGATATCATAGCCGATGATGCCAGGCAGTTGGCTGACTATCAGCAGAGTTATATACATTATCAGACGTTGCAGAAGGAGGTTGAACACCTACGTGAAGAGATCAGTCGGGGCCAGCAGAACGTAGAGTTTCTGCAGTTTCAGTTCGACGAGCTGTCAAATGCACAGTTAGTTGACGGAGAACAGGAAGAACTGGAACAACGTAGCGAGACGATGACTCATGCTGAGGATATCAAACAGGCGCTTTACGAGGCAGGAACGGCCTTATCGGGCGAGGAAAGTGACATCCTCAGTTCTCTGAAGAAGGCGGCTTCGTCGCTTCATGCCATAGAACAGGTATTCCCTGATGTGGCAGAACTGGCCGGACGACTGGACAGCAGTTATATAGAACTGAAGGATGTCGATGGCGATGTGAACAGTCTGCTGGAGAATGTTGATTTCGATCCTGCAGAACTGGAGAGTGTGAACAACCGCCTGGATCGTATCTATAGCTTGCAGAAGAAATACCGCGTTGATAGCGTTGCTGGTCTCTTGACGATTCAGTCAGACCTGCAGCGACAACTCGCTACGATAGAAAACAGCGATGAAGCCCTGGCAGACTTGGAGCGTCAGCTTACTAAGACGCTGGAGGAGGTGAAGGCCAAGGCTGATGTGCTGACCAAGAAGCGTCAGAAGGCAGCCGCTCTCATCGAACAGCAGATGCGTGACCGATTGGTGCCTCTGGGGATGCCCCATGTGCGTTTCCAGATTGTTATCGAACAAGAAGCCCCTGCGCGCAACGGACAGGACAAGGTGTCGTTCCTGTTCAGCGCCAACACATCAACCCCCTTGCAGCCTGTATCCCAGGTGGCATCGGGCGGCGAGATAGCCCGTGTGATGCTGTCGCTGAAGGCGATGATCAGTGGGGCCGTGAAACTGCCTACCATCATCTTCGACGAGATAGATACGGGCGTCAGTGGTAAGATTGCCGAGCAGATGGCACGTATGATGGCTGAGATGGGACGTGCAGAGCGTCAGGTAATCAGTATCACCCATTTGCCTCAGATTGCGGCTTTGGGTACTACACACTATAAGGTGTATAAGGAAGAGACGGCTCAAGGCACTACCAGTCACATGCAGATGCTGACGCAAGATGAGCGTGTCCGCGAGATAGCCCAGATGCTCAGTGGTAGTGATGTGTCGGAGGCAGCAATTCAGAATGCGAAAGAACTGTTGAAATTATGAAACGACTATATATGATTGTCAGTCTATTGGTACTGACAATAACGATAATGGCGCAGCCCTCGTGGGTAAAGAAGGCGTCTAAATCGGTGTTTACGCTGAAGACGTTTACGGCCGATGGTACGCTGATGGGGAGCGCGACGGGATTCTATGTGGGCAAGGGCGGTGAGGCCGTCAGTTGCTTTGCACCTTTCAAGGGTGCCCAGCGGGCTGTGGTGATAGATGCTGCAGGAAAAGAGTATGCGGTGAGCTGTATTCTGGGTGCCAACGAGACCTATGACGTGGCGAAATTCCGAGTAGCTACGTCGAAGTCGCAACCTATGACGCTTGCCGCAACACAGCCTCATAGCGGGTCTATGGTGTGGCTACTGCCTTATGGACAGACCAAGCGCGTGCCGGAAGGCATGATCCGTAAATCGGAAACTTTCAACCAGACTTATTCCTATTATACGGTAGCTCTGCAGATGCCGGAGAATACCGTTGGTGCGCCTTTGCTGACAGAAGCAGGTGAGGTGATTGGCTTAATGCAGCAGCCGGCAGCATTGACAGATACGCTGAACTATGCCGTCAGCGCCCTGTTTGCCGACAGCCTGAAGATAACAGGGCTGAGCATCAACGATCCTGTGCTACGCTCTACGGGTATCAAGAAGGCTTTGCCAGAGGATATCGGACAGGCACAGCTGACCCTTTTTGTGGCTGGTTCGTCGCTCGACTCCCTGGCTTACGTGCAGTTGGTAGAGGACTTTATCCAGCAGTTTCCCAATCATCCCGATGGCTATACCTCTCGTGCTCAACTGCTGATGGAGGGGCGTCGTTTCGCTGAGGCAGACCGCGATATGACGCAAGCCATCAAGGTGGCCGACAAACCCGACGAGATTCATTTTGCCTATTCGCGTCTGATGATGCAGAAGTTAGTGTATATGCCCGATGAGACCTATGAGCCTTGGACGTTCGACTGCTGTTATGATGAGGCAGGCGAGGCCTATCGTATCAATCCTCAGCCCACCTACAGACAGCAGCAGGCTGTGGTGCGCTATGCCCAGCAGCGCTATGATGAAGCCTACGCTATCTACGAGGAACTGTTTCCCTCAAGCCTGCGCTCGCCAGAGTTGTTCTATGCCGCTTCTGTCTGCAAGGAACAGCTCAACGACACCACGGCTCAGTTGGCTATGCTCGACAGTTGCGTGGCTCAGTTCTCAAATCCTTATCTCAAAGAGGCAGCCCCGTATCTGATAGCGCGTGCCCAACTGCTGATGAGTATGGAGCGTTATCGTGATGCCGTGAGCGACTATAATGAGTACGAGACTATCATGAAGGCGCAGCTCAACTCCAACTTCTATTACCTGAAGTTCCAGGCCGAGGTGAAGGGACGCTTGTTCCAACAGGCACTCGACGATATCGAGGAGGCTATCCGACTTACGCCCCAGTCAGACCTCTACTATGCCGAAAAGGCTTCGCTGCAGGTGCGTGTGGGATTGTATGATGAAGCTGCCGAGACAGCCAAGACCTGTATCCAGTTGGCACCTGAGCATAGCGACGGCTACCTGTTTCTAGGCTTGTCTCAATGTCTGACGGGAAAGAAAGCGGAAGGCGTGAAGAACCTGCAGAAGGCTGGCGAGCTTGGTGATCCGCAGGCAGCAGACCTTATAGAGAAATACTCGAAATAGTAAACAGTAAATTGTAAAATAGTAAATCCAGATGACTTGGCAATTTGTTCTGACAATATTCGTAGGCGCTATCTTAGGCGGAGCCATTGGCTTAGAGCGTGAGTATCGCTCCAAGGAAGCAGGTTTCCGTACCCATTTCCTCGTAGGACTTGGTAGTGCGCTGTTTATGGTGCTTTCTATGCATGGGTTCGATGGTTTTGAGGGCCAGCCTGGCGTTATCATCCAGCGCGATCCCGCTCGTATGGCGGCTCAGGTGGTCAGCGGTATCGGCTTTATCGGTGCTGGTACCATTATCTTCCAGAAGAATGTGGTGAAGGGTCTGACTACAGCTGCTGGTCTGTGGGTCACCTCGGCCATCGGTATGACGGCTGGCGTAGGTATGTACGAAGTCGCTATTGCTGCCACCGTGCTTGTACTAATATGTCTGGAAGGATCAGATTTCTTGCACCATCGCGTGTTCAAATCAAATAAACGCGAGTATGACGTTGATGAGAAACAGGAATAATTGAAACGATATGAGCAATAATACAGAAAAGAGAGTGAATCCCTTTTTCGTGCCCTATGGTACGCCTCATGATACAGCCCCCTTCGACCGTATCCGTTTGGAGGACTATGAGGAGGCTTTCATGGAGGGCATCCGTCGTGATAATGAGCAGATAGAGAAGACCATCAACAACCCTGCCAAGCCCACGTTCGATAATACCATCATCAACAAGGACGACGATACTGAAGGCTATTACGACCTGTTGGAGCGTGTGTCAACAGTATTCTTCAACCTGTTGAGTGCTGAGACCAACGACGAGATGGATGCTTTGGCACAGAAGATGCAACCCATCCTGACGCAACATGCCAATGATGTGCGACTGAACGAGCGACTCTTTGAGCGTATCAAATACGTGCATCGTCATCATCGCAAACTGACCCCCGAGGAAAAGATGCTGCTCGACAACTGCTACGACGGTTTTGTGCGCAGCGGTGCCCTGCTCGACAAGGAGCGTAAGGAGAAACTGCGCCAACTCACCGAAGAGGCCAGCATCCTGTCGCTACAGTTTTCGCAGAACCTGTTGAAGGAGAATAAGGCCTACACGCTGCATATCACCGATGAGCAACAGCTCGACGGACTGCCCCCAACGGCTATAGACGCTGCTGCTGAGGAGGCCCGTCAGCAGGAGAAAGAGGGTTGGATATTTACGCTCGACTTCCCCTCGTACTCGCCGTTTATGACCTATAGCACCCAGCGTGAACTGCGCCGTCAGATGTATATGGCGAAGAATACCGAGTGTATTCATGACAACGAGAGCAACAATCTGGAAATATGTAAGCGACTCATCAACCTGCGTCGCGAGATTGCCCAGTTGTTGGGCTTCAAGACCTATGCCGACTACGTGCTGAAAAATCGTATGGCAGGCAACGTGAAGAGCGTCTATAAACTGCTCAACGACCTCATTGATGCCTATAAACCTACGGCAAAAGAGGAAAGAGAAGAACTGAAGAAATCCGCAAAGGTCGATTTTGAACTTGAGCCGTGGGATGCAGGCTTCTATACCCATAAGTTGCAGCTGAAGAAATACAACCTCGATGCAGAGATGCTGCGTCCATATTTCCAGCTGGATAAAGTGATTGAAGGCGTCTTCGGACTGGCAAACAAACTCTATGGCATCACCTTCAAGGAAAACAAGGATATCCCCGTCTATCATCCCGATGTGAATGCCTATGAGGTCTTTGATAAGGACGGCTCTTTCCTGGCTGTGTTCTATGCCGACTTCCATCCGCGTAAAGGCAAACAGGGTGGGGCATGGATGACCCAGTATCAGGGTCAGTTTATTGATAAGAAAGGCGAGAATGTGCGTCCTCATGTCTCCGTGGTGATGAACTTCACAAAGCCCACGAAAGAGAAGCCTGCTTTGCTGACCTTGGGTGAGGTGGAGACTTTCCTTCACGAGTTCGGACACTCCCTGCATGGTATGTTTGCCAACACCCGCTTCGAGAGCCTTAGTGGTACTAACGTGTGGTGGGACTTCGTGGAACTGCCCTCGCAGTTTATGGAGAACTTTGCTATTGAAAAAGATTTCCTGCGCACCTTCGCCTTCCATTACCAGACAGGCGAGCCCTTGCCCGACGAACTGATCCGACGTATTGTGAAGAGCCGTAACTTCATGGCTGCCACAGCCTGTCTGCGACAGGTGTCGTTCGGCCTGCTCGATATGGCTTATTACACCAAGAAGGATGCCTTTACTGATGATATCATCCCATTCGAGAAGAAAGCGTGGAAGAAAGCCATCCTGGGCAAGCAGCGTATGGACACCTGTATGACCGTGCAGTTCTCGCATATCATGGCAGGCGGCTATGCAGCAGGCTACTATAGCTACAAATGGGCAGAAGTACTCGATGCCGATGCCTTCTCTGTGTTCAAGAAGCATGGCATCTTCGACCAGCAGACAGCCCAGCGTTTCCGCGACTGCATCCTCTCGAAGGGTGGCACGGAGAATCCTATGACACTATATAAGAATTTCAGAGGCGGTGAGCCTACTATTGACGCATTACTGAAGAGAAATGGAATCAAACGACAAACAAAGTAAACTGGACTCGCGCTATCTGCGTATGGCGCGTATCTGGGCTGAGAACTCATACTGCGTGCGCCGTCAGGTGGGTGCACTGGTGGTCAAGGACAAGATGATCATTAGCGATGGCTATAACGGTACACCAACGGGTTTTGAGAACGTGTGCGAGGACGAGAACAACGTGTCTAAGCCTTACGTGCTCCATGCTGAGGCCAATGCCATCACCAAACTGGCACGCTCTAATAACAATAGTGATGGCTCGACCATCTATATCACGGCCTCACCCTGTATCGAGTGTGCCAAGCTGATTATCCAGGCAGGTATCAAGCGTGTGGTCTATGGCGAGAAATACCGTCTGACCGATGGTATTGAGCTCCTGGAGCGTGCAGGCATCGAGGTCGTTTACTTAGAAGTGTGATATTATGCATTAAGCATTAAGAATAAAGCATTGTGTGATGAGTAACAAGAATAGATTTTCGCCCCTTTGGTTGGCCTTTGCTATGGTCGTGGGTATCGCCATCGGCACATTCTATGCCAACCATTTCTCTGGCAACCGCCTGAGCATCATCAATTCGGGCAGCAACAAACTGAACAACCTGCTCTATATCATTGACGATCAGTATGTTGACACCATAGATATGGCTGACCTCGTAGAACAGGCCATGCCTCAGATACTGGCAGAGCTGGATCCTCATTCCACCTATTTTTCGGCGAAGGACGTGCAGAGCGCCAATGACGACCTGCGCGGTTCGTTTTCAGGCGTGGGTATTGAGTTTATTATCCGCAACGACACCCTGCGCGTGCAGAATGTCATCAGCGAGGGTCCCGCAGAACAGGCGGGCGTGCTGGCTGGTGATAAGATTGTGGAGGTTGACGACTCGTCGTTTGTGGGCAAGACGCTGACCAATGAAGAAGCGATGCACCGACTGAAAGGCCCCAAGGATACGCAGGTGAAACTGGGTATTCTTCGCTATGGCGAGAAGTCATTGCGTCATGTCACCGTGACTCGTGGCGAGATTCCCATGAAGAGCGTCACCGCAGTCTATATGCTCGATGATAAGACCGGCTATGTGAAACTTAAGAACTTTGGCGAGAATACCTATAATGAACTCTTGGTTGCATTGGCTCAACTGGCTATGGACGGTTTCCAGCAGCTCACCATCGACCTGCGTGGCAATACGGGCGGCTATCTGCAGTCGGCCGTACAGATTGCCAACGAGTTCCTGCCTAAAAACAAGCTGATTGTCTATACCGAGGGTCGCCGTTCGCCCCGTGAGGAATATCGCAGCGACGGACGTGGCAGTTACAAACAGATGCCGCTGGTCATCCTCATTGACGAGGGTTCTGCCTCGGCCAGCGAGATCCTGGCAGGAGCTATTCAGGACAACGATCGTGGTACGGTGATTGGCCGTCGCTCGTTTGGTAAGGGCTTGGTGCAGAAGCCTGTGGAGTTTGGCGACGGATCGATGATGCGCCTCACCATTGCCCGTTATTACACCCCTTCAGGTCGTTGCATCCAGAAGCCATACGTCAACGGTATGGACAAGAACTACGAGGAAGACCTTCTGACCCGTTATCAGCATGGAGAGTTCTTCTCGCAGGACAGCATCAAGCACGAGGGGCCTGAGTATCACACAGGCAAAGGCCGTGTGGTCTATGGCGGTGGTGGTATCACGCCTGATATCTTCGTGCCCGAGGACACCAGCGACTACACCTCTTATTATAAAGAGGCCGCGATGTCGGGACTTATCCTGCAATTTGGTTATGACTATACCGATCAGAACCGCTCGGTGCTGAAGGAGTTTGCTGATGGGGCATCACTCTTGAAACATCTCAAGCGGCAGAACCTGGTGGAGAAGTTCGCCCAGTATGCCGAGAAGCACGGCATGAAACGCCGTAACCTGATGATACAGAAGTCGTATCACCTCTTGGAAAGCTATATCTATAGTCGTGTGATTTACAATATGCTCAGCGAACAGGCTTGGCTGCAGTATCTGAATACTGACGATCCTGCCATTCGCGAGACTCTACGGCTCTTTGAGGCGGGCGAGGCATTCCCCAAGGCTCCTGAGAAAACTAATTGAAGCGTATGTCGGCAATCACCTGATCGCCGACATATTCGTTTAGGCGCTGTATGAACTCCTGGCGACGCATACTCAGGTCGGCACGCAGGGCGGGTATGCGCAGCTTGACAAATAGTGTCTGGTTGTAAATCTTGACATCCGTAGTATAGCGAGCCACGGCTTCGCCAGCCACCACGGGCCATGCCTCTATCAGGCGCTTCTGCAGTAGAGGTGTCTCCAGTCCCTGCGTACGCAAACTGCGTAATATCAGTTCTTTCACTATTTGCTCGCGGCGTTTGAACATGGTTTTTGGGTGTCAAGTGATGATTATTTCGCCGTTGTTGACCTCGTAGAGCTTGTAGTCAAAGTTGCCCTTCGACAGGATCTGGTCGGTGTGGTCACGATTGGTGTCAGTAATAAAAATCTGGCCAAACTGGTCGCTGGCCACCAACTGTATAATCTGTTCCACGCGCTGTGCATCCAGCTTGTCGAAGATATCGTCGAGCAGGAGTAGGGGAGTGGTCTTGGCATTGGTGCGCTTCAGAAACTCAAACTGTGCCAGTTTCAGGGCAATGACAAAGGTCTTCTGCTGACCCTGACTGCCCTCTCGGCGCATGGGGTGCCCGTTGAGCAGGATCTCTAAGTCGTCGCGGTGGATGCCGTGCAGCGAATAGCCTACGGCACGATCCTTGAAGCGGTCGCGCTGGATTACCTCCAACAGCGGGCCTCGCTGACAATGCGACGTGTATTTTAGTGATACCTGTTCGTGTCCGCCTGAGATGGACTCATAGAACTGCTGAAACAGCGGGATGAGCTGTTCTACGAATGTCTGTCGTCTCTCAAATATAAATTCCCCCTCGCGAGCCATCTGCTCTTCCCATAGGCTCAGCAGTTCCGGATCGGGCTCGCGGTCTTCCATCTTCAGCATGGCGTTGCGCTGCATCAAGGCCTTGTTGTAGCGGTTCAGCGCTTCGATATACGCCCTGTCCAGCTGTGATATCACCACGTCCATCAATCGGCGGCGCTCCTCGCTGCTTCCCTCGATAAGCTGAATGTCGGCAGGCGAGATAAGTACGATGGGTATCAGTCCGATGTGCTCCGACAGCCTTTGGTAAGCCTTCTTGTCGCGTCGGAACACCTTCTTTGCCCCACGTTTCATGCCACAGTGGATGGCAAACTCTCCATATTCCCCTTCCAGCATGAAGAAGTCCTGGTCGTGGCGTATCACGAGCGAGTCCTGCGTGGTCTGTGCCGAGTGGCAGAACGACAGGAAATAGACGGCATCAAGCACATTGGTCTTGCCTGCTCCGTTGTGGCCAATGAAGCAGTTGATCTTAGGCGACAAGTCCAATGTTGCCTCCTGAATATTCTTGTAGTTGATGATGGAAAGACGCTCTAATATCATCCTGGGACTTCTAAATTTGCTGCAAAATTACTGCTTTTGAGGCTTAAAAACAAAAAAAGTCGGCAATAAATTTTACTATGTGCAATATTTTCTGTAATTTTGCGCCCGCAATTAATGGCGATAATAAAAAACAAAAAAAATAATGGCAGACATTAAAAACAACAATGCTGCTCCCGCTTTTGGCGAGCAGAACAAGCACGAGGCTTTGCTCCTCAAGTACAAGAACGTGGTTATCTGTGTGCTCGTAGCGCTCATCGTATGTGTATGCGGTGCTTTCTTCTACAAGAGCTACACTGAGAAGAATTTTACAGAGGCAAGCACTGAGATGGCTAAGGCTCAGGAGTATTTCAGCGAGGCTGTGATGGCCGATGACGCTACCCTGTTTGCCAAGGCTCTCAATGGCGACAGCATCGAGGCTGGTTTCCTGGCTTTCGTCGATAAGGGCGGCAAGGTAGGCAATCTGGCTAACCTCTATGTCGGTCTGTGCTATGCCCACATGGGCGATATGCAGCAGGCTGCTAACTATATCGAGAAATACGATGTTGCCGACGATGCTATGGTATCACCCGCTGCTCTCGGTGCTCTGGCCGATGTCAAGGCTAACCTGGGTCAGGCTGACGAGGCTGCCGCTCTCTTCGTGAAGGCTGCCGAGGCTGCCGACAACAACACCCTCTCTGGTCAGTTCCTGGTAAAGGCTGGCGAGATTTTCGAGAGCCTGGGCAAGAAGGACGAGGCTCTGAAGGTCTATGAGCAGGTGAAGGCAAAGTATCCTCAGTCTCCTGCCTCTCGCACTATCGATGCTTATATTGAGCGAGTTAAGTAAACTTATAATTTTAAGTTCTCAATTCTGAATTATAAGCATGGCTACAGCATTGCATAATCTGAGCGACTACGACTTCAATGCCGTGCCCGATGCATCGAACATGATCTTCGGTATCGTGGTGGCTGAGTGGAATCCTGAAATCACTGGTGCCCTGCTCGAAGGATGTGTGACTACGCTGGAAAAGCATGGCGCTCTGCCCGAGAATATCCATGTGAAGACGGTGCCAGGCTCGTTCGAGCTTATCTATGGTGCCCATCAGATGACCCTTAACGATGGCTATGATGCCGTCATCGTGTTGGGCAGCGTCATTCGTGGCGAGACCCCTCACTTCGATTATATCTGCGAGGGCGTCACCGCAGGCATTGCCCGTCTGAACGCTACGAGCAATATTCCTGTCATCTACGGACTGCTCACCACCAACGACCTGCAACAGGCCAAGGATCGTGCAGGCGGTAAGTTTGGCAACAAGGGCGATGAGTGTGCCGTAGTGGCCATCAAGATGGCAAAGTTTTAAACTTATATGATTATAATAAGGTGCAGTCAGTTATGGCTGCACTTGTTTTTTTTAACAAGAATGAAGATGAAAAAGATAGTTTTCGCAGCACTCCTGATGGTGTGCCCTATGGTGGCAGCCCATGCTGCTGAGTACGTGACTCCTGACAACACGGATACGTTGACGGCAAAGACCGTAGATGCTAAAACAATTAAGGCTGAGAATCAGAAATGGGAGGTTAGTCCCTATCTGAACATCGGCTTCAACACCATGCTTGGCGCCCCCTCAGGCTATGACTTCAACCTGTGGCCTTCCTTTGATGTTGGCTTTGGCGTGAAGGGCGAGTGGATGCCCTATGGCAAGAAAAACGTGTGGAGCATGGGCTTTGGTGTCAACTGGCGCTATTATCGTATGGACAACGCCACCCGTTGGCAGAAAGATGCTACGACAGCTGAGATGACGCTCGTTCCTTATCTGGCTACCGAGTCCGATCGTCGTACGTCGCTCACGGCCTTCAGCCTTCAGGTGCCCATCACCTATACCCACTATTTTGACAAGGAGCAGGACTGGGGTGTCACCCTGGGTGGTATCGTCAACTTCAACACTGGTGCCCACGTCACCCGCGAATATACCTTCCAGGACGAGGACTACGAGGTAGAGACAGGCTCTATCCACCAGCGTCCTGTCACCATCGACGGTCTGCTGATGGTCCACATGCCTGGCGACTTCGCTCTCTATTGCAAATACTGCCCCATGAAGTATTTCCGCGATGGCTATGGCCCCAAGATGAATCAACTAAGCTTCGGTATATACTTTTAATATGAGATTTATTTCCTGGAACGTCAATGGCCTTCGCGCCTGCGAGGGCAAAGGCTTCAGCGACATCTTCCGTTCGCTGGATGCCGACTTCTTCTGCCTGCAGGAGACGAAGATGCAGCCTGGTCAGCTCGACCTCCAGTTCCCTGGCTACGAGTCCTACTGGAACTCGGCCGAGAAGAAAGGCTACAGTGGTACGGCTATCTTCACCCGTCACAAGCCCCTCAACGTGAGCTATGGCATCGGCATAGACCTGCACGACCACGAGGGGCGTGTCATCACCCTTGAGATGGACGCCTTCTTCCTCGTGTGCTGCTATACGCCCAACTCGCAGGACGGCTTGAAACGCCTGGAATACCGTATGTCGTGGGAGGATGCCTTCCGCAGTTACCTGAAGCGCCTGGATGCCGTGAAACCCGTCATCCTCTGTGGCGACCTCAATGTGGCCCATGAAGAGATAGACCTGAAGAATCCGAAGTCCAATCGCATGAATGCCGGCTTCACCGATCAGGAGCGCGAGAAGTTCAGCGACCTGCTGGCCTGCGGCTTCACCGACACCTTCCGCTGGAAATATCCTGAGCAGGTCACCTATTCCTGGTGGTCATACCGCTTCCAGGCCCGTCAGAAGAATGCAGGGTGGCGTATCGACTATTTCGTTGCCTCCAACCGTCTGCAGCCGCAAATCGTGGATGCAAAAATCCATACCGACATCCTTGGCTCCGACCACTGTCCCGTGGAACTGGAACTGAACATCTGATAAAGGGATAATGCAAAAACACCTAACCACCTACCATGACAGGCCTGAAACCCCGATGTATAAAGGGCTTGGCGCATGGTAGGTGTTGCTTAAACACCTACCATACACCTACCATAACACCTCAAGCTGCCTTTTGGGGCACCGCCTTGTAGAAAGCCTGGTATGCGGCTAAAGAGCTGAGCCGAGCGGAACATCCTCAGAATAGATGTAGTCGGTAAAGTCCGACTTTGTAACACCAGCATCAAAGAGTCCCTCGCGCTTGGCACGCAGGATGATGCTGTTTAGTGCCTCCTGCGTCAGCGGACGATAGGTCTCCTCAGCATTCAGCGTTGCAAACTCTACCTTCCCGTTCAGCACGTTGCGACGGAGACGGTAGCTTTCGTTCAGGAACTGCTTGTGTCTTTTTAAAGTGTATTTTTACCCCTTATGGTAGGTGTTAGGTTAGGTGTTTGGTAGGTGTTTGGTAGGTGTTTGAACAACACCTACCACAGATAATACATTCGGCATATTTCAGAGTCTGATATAGCCTATATGAGAGTCTCAAGTAGCCTATATGGGAACCTAAACAAGCTGCAAACGCAACGCAAACAAGCTGCAAACGGAATGAGAGGAGGCAGTACGCGGGTCGAGAGCACGCCGTTCGCGACCCGCGAACCGGCACATCCTCCCCCGCGAACTGCCATATTCCCCAATCATCGGAATATGATAAACTCTTTTTCCATTGAATTATTTTGGAAGTTCAGAATTTCTTTTTATCTTTGCACTCAAAGAAAAGCATCATGGGCGTAACATTCGATAATACAGAGAAAAAATTCGTGTTTGACTTTGAACACGATGGTGCAGAAGATATCGTAAGCTTAACAGGTAATGGCTATCAGGTAGAGGCATTTGGTAAATGCTTCTATTATGGCTATGAATTCTCAGAGCAGATTGACAGTTCTGTACGCACCGCCTTTATCAAATATGTTAAATTCACAGATGCATTACAGGATACGCCTGATTTAACGAACTTCATCAAGAAGGCCGTTGATAATCTTGACAAGCATATCAATCTGTTTGATTATGATTTGGTAGTTATGCCAGAATCATCAAGCAAGGTAAATCAATATATGTTGCGCTACATCTACCGTTTTGCTCAGCCAACCTTGAGGAAAATGGAGTTGGTAAAGGCTCTTCCATCAAACATTTCATTTGATATGGACGGTTTTGAACAGTCATATTTGGATGATGTACTAGAGAATGGACGGCCTCGTTATACTGAGGCTCAGAAAGAAGAAGTCCGTTTGTCAATCAACAAAATGCTTGATCTCATTCACCAAAAGGATTATTTCACAATAGCAAAAGACGTAAAGAAAAGTCGTTTCCGTCCCTACATGATTCAATTCTTAAAGTTTGCTTCAGATGCTGATAAGGAGCTTTATGCAACCATTCGAAAGCAGAATGTATTGGTAATCGATGATGTGACAACTAGTGGCTCAACGCTTAACGAAATTCTTCGTTCCCTTAGAATAGTCAATGATGACAACAACATCACGATATTCAGCCTTATAGGACGAAAGGATTTGATGGCAGATTCATTTTGATGTAATCACCATACGAGGACATAGCCCACAAGGTTATGTCCTCAGTTTTTCTATCAGTAATATACCATCATCCTTCTGCCATCTTACATCATACATCTTTCCTCCCTACCACGTCCAGATAGACGTATTGGTATTATTGCTGCGCTGCTGCGTGTTGCGATTGCCGAAGTAGTCGTAGGATGAGGTGGGGTGAGTATGGGGAAATGTTAATTTTGAAATATTTGTCCCATATAGTCTGTAATCTGACGGACAGTCTAAGTTTATCATACATCCGAACTATAAGATGAAGGTAAACCGCGAGGAGATAAAACTTGTCAACTTCATCACAGCCACCCGCAGAACTGACAAGAAGGAATTCAACGGCAAGCGATACATCAAGATACAATAAAAGCTGGTCAACTCGTGACCAGCTCTATATTTGAGTGAAAGAAACCAAGCGGCAAGGTCGAATTGCTCATCATCACGCAGATGCCACCGTTCCGCACATCGTGGCTCTACTTGGCTTCTCCTTTCACGCTGCAAAGATAGGTATTTTTTCTTAAAGTTCCAAATTTTGGCGCATATTTTGCTTTAGAATCCATTTTGTTCCATGAGTCTTTTTGCTGCGAAGGTAAAAGATCTTGCTAAAGCGACCAATTATTTTAGATCTGTTTAGATCGAATTTTGATAGTTTAGATCACTATTTCTATCCATTTTCTATTATTAATTTAAAAAATATGATCCAAATTGTTATTTTATCGAACTAAATTTGTATCTTTGCGCTTTAGATGTACAATAACCAAGAAAAGAACTATTATAATAATCACGATAAAATGAATTTGAGAATTGAAGAGGGATATTGCTATCAGCCCGTCAACCACCTTTTGGACGTGACAACGCCCTCTACGGCAAGAATGCTCATGAAGCTGGCCTCATCGAAAGGCGCAGTTGAAGTGAGTCAAGATGATGCGCTAGATAGAGGTTTTGAGGAGCTTGCAAACTGGTCAATGCCAGAACATGATAGCCTTTATCTCATCGACGATTTTATTCTTGTATGCTTACCCAAAGACGGAGGGCCATACGCATAATGCTGAAGTTCCTACCAGAAAATGAAGGTTTCAAGACGGACTTGATTGTTCAGTCCAACAAAAAAATACGAGTCGGCATCATAGATGCTGACTTGTTAGATCATGGGACTCGCCATCCTAACCTTGCGCTATTGAAAGTTTCAGCTTTCTGCAAAGAACACGGGCACCATGTAAGACTGATTTCAAGTTATGATGAACTAATGGAGAATGGTAACCCCATCATTACTGATTGCGACTATGACATCTTGGTGATGTCGAGAGTATTCAAGTTTACAAAAATTCCCAATTTCATTAGCCTAATGATAAAACAGCACCTCATCTTTTATGGAGGTACAGGATTCTTCGAGGTTAATGGCCCAAATCTGCCAGAAGAGGTAGAACACCATGCTCCTGACTACACCCTTTACAACGAATATATTGAAAAAGCTACTGGTGGCGATGAAAAGCTGAAGAAACGCAGATGGGATGACTATTTGAGCTATTCGATAGGCTTCACCACACGTGGCTGTATCCGCCATTGCGGTTTCTGTGTTAATCGTCTGCTGAATAGAGTTGTTGAATGGTCGCCCGTTTCAGAATTCCTTGATGAGAACAGAAAGAATATATACCTTTGGGACGACAACATCATGGCGGCGCCACCTAAAGTGTTTGCCAAGGTGATGGGAGATTTGAAGAAAACAGGCAAGCCTTTCCAATTTCGTCAAGGTATGGATATTCGCTTGATGACAGAGCAGAAAGCAAAGTTGCTTAGCGAAGTCAAATATCATGGAGATTATATCTTCGCTTTTGATCACTACAGGATGGATGATCCAAACGAGAAACGCCAAGTTGAACAAACTATTAAGGGCCTCAAAATCTGGAGGACTCATTGTCGTAAATCTACTAAATTGTATGTTCTTGTGGCATACGACAGCCAAGATGAGACAGACATTGAAGGAACTTTTTTCAGGATAAAGACCCTTATGGAACATGGCTGCCTTCCTTATATCATGCGTTTTGAGGAATATAACAATTCGCGTTTCAAGAGTATGTATACTCAGCTTGCTCGTTGGTGTAACCAGCCAAGCTTCTTCAAGAAAATGAGTTTCCGTCAGTATTGCGTCAGAAATGAAGAATACCATCAAGGTATCCAAGACCTTGTGCCAAAAGGGAAGTATAGCAAGAAACTAAAGATTCCCAAAGGCTATCCACGAAAAGAAAAGTATTGCTCGTGCTATCAAACGATGCTCGACTTTGAAGCAGAGTTCCCAGAGATGGCAAAGAAGTATTTCGATTTAAGATTTGAAGAGTTGAACCCATATAAACTAGTGAAGTGATGAAACAAGCCGTATTACAAATGTTGCTTACAGCGAGTATTAATCTGGATAAAGATAATCCGCGTATCAAACACTATTTAGAGCAATATAAGGAGATCAGTAGTGAACTTATCGCCCTAGCATTGTCAGACAACAGCAGCGAAGGGAGTTCAACTACCTATCATTCTTTGCGTGATTCCATCAAAGAAAGCAGGGGTATCATTCATCCCATTGTAGTGAGTCATGAGCCAGATGGGTCATACGTTGTCATCGAGGGTAACACCCGTTTGCAGATATACAGAGAATTCGAAAAGAATGGGACGCCAGGAAACTGGGGCGAGATTATTGCGCTTGTATATGAGCAACTCGACGATGACGAAAAACATAAGATACGCTTACAGTCTCACCTCGTTGGCCCTCGCGAATGGGATCCATATTCTAAAGCCAAGTATCTCTTCTATCTAAGTGAAGTGGAAGGTAGAAATATGAATGCTATCATATCGATGTGTGGTGGTAACGGCAGCGATATAAAGAAAAGTATTGATGCTTATAAGTACATGGTTAATTTCTATAAGCCATACACTAAAGAGAAGGGGTTGGACTTTGACGTGTCAGAATATTCAAAATTCAAGGAGCATGAGAATTCCAAAATCAAGTCATCGATAGAAAAGAGGAATTTTGAGGCTAACGAATTCGCAAAGTGGGTGGCTAACAGGAACGTGAACAACGCCATGAAGGTTCGTCTGATCCCTCAAATCATGCGAAACGATGAAGCTCTTAATGCTTTCCTGAAAGAGAATATTACAGCAGCAGAAAAGGTACTTCATGCAGCAGAATTGGCCTCTGCAGATTTGTCTGAATACCCTTATGATGTATTAGCAAGTGCTTTGTATAAAAGACTCTTTGATTTTCCTGTTGGGGAGATCCAGAACCTGGCCAATGACGAGAGCTATAGTGACAAACTTTGGAAATTGCAAAACCTAAAGGAAAAGTTAGACTTTGTTTTGGACTTGGTAGAGAAACAAACAAAATAGGCATATGGAATCATTGACACACATGTCATTCGTAAAAAAGATTGCGGATTATGTTGTAACAATCCCTAATGATTTTACACGTAATCTGTTATGTGTCGAACTGCCAGGAGAGTACAATCGATGCCCTCAGATTATTGGTCGTTCTATACCTGATGTGTACTACAATGATTCCAATTGCGTGATACTGGGGGAAGCAAAAACGGATAATGACATCGATAGAGATCATACGCTTATACAACTGAATGACTATATCAACGAGGTCAGAACATACGATGCTGAGAGAAACATTGTTCTATGTACTTCGATAATTGGATTCTCAAGGATGAAGAATATCATTGTGACAAAGAAAATGCAAGAAGATCTGAATGATATTAGGTTTCATGTTATTGACTGTTTCAACAAAGTACAGATTCTATGAGCAATATAAAATACGACATCGACTACAACCTGAGCGCAAAGCATGAAGCTTTTCCTTATCAGCATGAAGCTTATCTTGAAATAAGAGATAAAGAGTATGCTGCCATCTTCCATGAGCAGGGACTGGGCAAAACTAAGATTGCAATTGACCTGTTGTTGTATTGGCTCGAAAAGAGAGACATTGATACTGTCCTTATTGTAACTAAGAAGACGCTTGTTAATAACTGGTGCGAGGAATTTAAGGTTCATACAAACATTGTTCCTAAAACTCTTGACAACAAACGTGGCAGTAACTACTATGTTTTCAACAGTACGGCACGTGTGGTTGTTACCAATTTTGAAACTATTGCAGGTGAACTTGAAAGGATGAAGTTATTCCTCAAAACGAGAAATGTTGCAATTATTATCGACGAGTCCACGAAAATCAAAAATCCAGATGCCAAACTCACTCAGGCTTTCTTTGAAATAGCCCCTTTGTTCAAGATACGTATCATCATGACTGGCACACCTGTCGCTAATAGACCATACGATATATGGGCACAGGTATACTTCTTGGATCAAGGTAAATCGCTTGGTGATAATTTCGAGCACTTCAAGAATGAGTGCGACTTGTCTAACGACCTGGAAAGTGACGAATCTCGAAGAAACACTTTTGAGAGTTCCGTTGCAGCAATCTTTGAAAAGATAAAATCATTTAGCGTAAGGGAAACAAAAAGCAGCGGCATCATCTCTCTGCCTAACAAGATATACCATGACCTATTTATTGGGTTTGAGAAAAAGCAGAGTGAAATGTATGAGCAAGTACGTTCTGAAATGCGAATTATGCTAAAGAAAGGAGACGAGAGCATTTTAGACGAATCAGCTGATACGATAAAACGATTGCTGCGATTAGTACAAATCACATCGAATCCTCAGTTACTGGATGATAGCTACCAAGATTATTCCGCTAAAGAGATCCTTCTTGATAAGACGATAACAAAGATTATCGAGAGAGGAGAAAAAGTTATTGTTTGGAGCATCTTTACTGGCAATGTAGACCAGTTTTGTAGGAAATATAAGATGTACAACGCATGTAAGATAACCGGCAAAATGAGCGTAGAGGATAGAAATAAATCTGTAGCCGCCTTTAAGAAAGGGGATGCTAAGGTTCTATTCGCCACGCCCCAATCCGCAAAGGAAGGACTGACTTTGACGGTAGCTAACAATGCTATATTCTACGATAGAGGTTTTAATCTTGACGATTATTTGCAGGCTCAAGACAGAATCCATCGTATATCACAAGAAAAGGATTGCAACATTTACAACCTAATGATAGAAGATAGTATCGATGTATGGATCGATGTACTTTTGAAAGCCAAACAAAGAGCCGCCTTCTTGGCTCAAGGCGACATTACATTGGCAAAGTATAAAGACGATGCAGACTATAGTTTTGCGAGTATAATTCATGAAATATTAAAAGCCTAAGCATATGGAAACAAAAAGAGAAATGCCAATTGGCAAACAAACTGTTTTAGTAACTGATACAGAACTGAAGCAATCAGAACTACTGTTTTATGCAGAAAACCCACGTGTGTTTTCTGCACTTCACACATTAGATGACGATGCGCCTTCCCAAGAAACTATTGAGAAGGAGATGTGCAAACTCGATCATGTAAAAACCCTAAGAACGAGTATTGAGGCTAATGGCGGATTGCTTGAACCTGTCATCGTTAGAGGGAATGTCGTACTAGAGGGTAATTGTAGATTGGCTGCGTACAGAATGCTTGCAAAGAAAGACCTTTCCAAGTGGGCATATATCAGATGTACAGTATTACCAGAGGATATTACTGAAGAACAGATATTAAGTTTGTTGGGTACGATTCATATCATAGGACGTATGGATTGGAATGCCTTTGAAAAAGCAGGATATCTATATAGAACTCAGAAGAAATCGAGACGTCCTATCACAGCAATAGCAGATGATTTGGGTATGAAAGTCAACGATGCCAAGTTGGCGATAAAAGTATATGACAGGATGCACAAAGAAGATGATATGCAGCCAAGAAAATGGAGTCATTACTTCGAGCTTCTCAAAAACCCAACCATTGTAAATGCTGACGAGGAGAATCCTGACATGGATATTGTGACGAGGGTTATAGAGAAAATTAAGAATGATGATTTTGACGATGCCAAAGACATCCGCAAAATTGGAAACGTTATTAAGTCACAAAGGGAAGATGCACTTGAAGTCCTTGACGAATATCTTGATGGAGGAATTGACTTGGATGATGCTGTAGACCTGACGAATGACTTAAATAAAGCTCAAACAATCAAGAAAGGTTTTTCTAACTTCCAGAAGTTGTTAGTCAATAATTGGGATCGAGTGGTCAAGCTAACAGAGTCGGATTCTGATCTGAATTTGACCATTACGCAAGTAGAGGATTCGCTCAAATCATTGGTGAAGAAGATAAATAATGGATAGTGGAGAGTTGATAGATTTGTTTTATAATCGGGCTTACGAAAAGTTCGTTAATAAACAAATACTTGATGACAAGAACTATATAGTTCCTCGTCAGCAACTCAAAAACTATGTCAATGAATTAGTAAACATACCCTACATAGACTTTATAAATTACATTAAACATAATCAAATAGAAGGGGAAATTAAAGCATCAGATATTACACAGTTCAGTTCATTCTCTGCGTGTGGTATTGAAATGTGCAATGCTCTAATTTGGGCAAACAATCCTGGCTGCCAGTTTATTGATATAGGCAGGTTCTTTCCAAATAACATAATCGGCAGAAGTGATGGTGCATATAGAAGATATGGAGAAAGTCATATCAAAGCTGCTACTCAACTGGGGCTAACATTCGAGTATTATGGTTATTGGTATCTAAGTTGTCTTGGTTACATCTTTCCAGAATTGGAAGAAAGTGTAAGAAGGCGATTCTTGGCTCGCACAATTACACGTAATCGACTTTATCAACAGCTGCTAGTCGATATCATGTACCACGATGTCAATCCTGAGACATATATAAACTTGTTACCAGTTTTTATGATTAGGAAAAGTCTTAGGAGTGTATGTACCTATCTCGACATCTGTCTGGAAACGTGCAAGAAAGAAAATGTCAGGACCTATCGTTTAATAAAAAGTTATGAGCGAATCAAGGCTTCTGCTGTGATGCAATTGCCACCTGAGGTCAATAATAATCTGCGTAATTATCTAAACAGCCTTGATTATAAGTCACTATCTTACGATACAACTACTGAACTCATAATGAAGTATAAAGCAGGAGACCGCAAAGCCACTGACGTTTTGGTAAAGGGCTATCTCAAATTAGTGGTGACGATTGCCAAAAGGTATATGCATAGAGGTCTTGAACTCGAGGACCTCATTCAAGAGGGAATGTTTGGGCTATTCAGGGCTTTTGAACATTTTAATTCTAATGTCAATGTTGGTTTTAGTAAATATGCTAGTTGGTGGATTATGCAATCCATCACGCAAGCACTTTTTACTATCTCAAATATAGTACAGCTTCCGTTGAACGTTTTGACACTTCATCGAAAAGTGTGGGAGTTCGCTGAGAAATACGAACAGGAACACGGATACCTTCCTTCCATTGATGATATAGATATTGCTGAGACTTCTGACTTGGAATGGCTAAAGTATATATGTCAATTGCCAGCAGACATAAAAGAGCATACTTGCTTAATTGCTGATTTTGATGTATTTGAGAGCCAAAGTTTCCAAACGGATCATTTTCAAGAAGTAGAGTATAATTCCTATTTTATTAACCGGCAGCTACGCCGTCTTGAAAACCGTAAAAGTACTATCCTGCGTAAATATTTTGGCCTTGAAGGTAATCCTGAAGGAGAAACTCTAAGCGCAATAGGCGATTATTTTGGACTCACACGTGAAAGAGTCCGTCAAATAGTCGAGAAATCAATTCGCCAACTTCGAGATATGTCTGGAATAAAGCGAGAGGAAGCAAAGATAGGTGATGTTATTCGACTCGATTCATCAGAGCAAGTTGGGAAAGTCGTAAACTTAAAGCAAAATCCAGATGGCTCAACTATACTTGTGGTGAAAATGGATGCTGGTAACACAGAAGAAGTTCTTGCCAGCGACTCTTCATATGAAATATTGCCAAGAAGAATAACAAAAATTAAGCCAGCATCTCAAAATCCGTCAGTTGTTCTTAGGGCAATGGAAAAGAAACAAAAACATTTGACGCCAAGTGAGAAAACGCAAGATGAAACCGATACACAGCGTATAGTTAATATAATTGACGGTATTAAGGTTGGCGATCGATTGGTATATAACGGTAAGGAATGCATAATTCAAAAGATTTTAAGTAGAGGTAGCTCTTCGAGATTTCTCGTTGAATACTCCAATGGAGTTCTTGATTATGTTCCTAACGATAAGTCAAAGTATAGAATTGTTCATACTCCGTCAAATCCTCAATATGAAACCTCAAAAGAAAGGAAAAACGAAAGCGCACCTAAGCCTCAAGTTGGTAAAGAAGCATCAGTTGGTGATAGGATCGTGTACAATTCAAAACCTTGTTTAGTTTTAGATAAAAGCAAAAAATATAATGTCATTCGTCTGAAAGTAAGATATGATGACGGCAAAATCGATAATGTCTTAGGTGAGCAGAACAGATATGAAATACTCTATCGGCACGACAATGCTGAGAAAAGGGAACTTTCACAACCTGTCCAGCAGGAAAAAATCGTAAAAGAGGTTGTTCTTCACAAGCGTAAAGAGGAACCCACCTTAACAACAAGGAAAAGCAGAGAAGAATTGTATTGCCGCTATACGGAACTCATAATGAAGATCAATCAGGCAATAGTTCATGGTAAAAAAGTCCTGGCAAAACCTGCCTTGTTAGTCGCTGTTATCGATAATATAAGTTGTGGAAAAATCCAACGGAATAGAGTAACAATCACAGCGAGCTTAGAAGAAAAATATAATACGCTCTTATCAAAGTATACAGGGAAATCGCTATTTGAGAGATTGACAAGCATTGCCATGCCTTTCTGGCATCTTCAGTCGGATAAGTTTTGGTTTTTGGAACCACCATATCCCAATGCCAAAAACTTTAGTCCTTCAAAGAAATGGCTAATAGACAATATCAAATATGCGAGGCTGGATGATGATCTGTGGTATTTGCTTCAAGATGAGGCTTGGAGAAATAAGCTGCGCAATTTTATAATAGAAAAGAAATTGTTAGATGAGTCTACCTCCCCAGACAATAGCGCTCAAAGTAATATATCTGACAGAGATCTAAGAAGTGAAAGGATAAAACAGCCAAAGTTCCTCATAACCACTTCATTGAATGACTTAGTTCGGCTTGGTATAATAACAAATAAACAACTTAAACATTGTTACAAAAAGGGACTAAGAACAATAGGAGATGTCAAGAATAAGATAGAGTATTATCACCTTACACCTGATTCTACTCGCTTCACCAAATATACACTCGACATGTGGTTTGGCATAGTTGGCCTATTAAACTCTAACGTATAAATAGAAAATGATTTCAGATAGGGAATACATAGTACGTTTTATGACGCGTTCTTTTGAAAAGAGCGTTGATTACTATATGCTTTCTGATAAGAACTATGTGGTTCCCAAGCAGAAAGTAAAGGATTACATTAACAAAGTTCTAGCTATACCATATTATGAATTCATTGAATATATTAAAGAAAATAAAGGTGTCATAGAGGATGACCAACTTACACAGAGCAGTAATTTTGCTGCTTGTTCATCGGAGATGTGTCATGTGATAGAATCACAAGGCAATCTTGGTATGAGATTCGTAGACATCGGTCAACAGTTTCCTCAATATATTAAGCAGAAAAACGAAACAGCATATCGAAAGTATGGTGAGAACCAAGTAAAAACAGCTGCACAACTGGGGTTGGCATTCGAATACTATGACTACTGGTATTTGACCTGCGTAGGCTATGTTTATAACGAACTTGACCTTCAACAGCAAGAAGCCTTGCTCGCAAGGACTGTGCTGCGCATACCTTTGTATCAGGACCTGTTGCTGCGATTATTTAAGGGTGATGTCTTCCTAACAGACTATATGCAACAGTTGGCTCCATCTACTAAGGGAAGACGTGCCGGCAGCATAATGAGACTGCTCGGTCTCTGCTTGAACGAATGTAAACGTGAAGGACTTCGCTACCACGACTTGTATTACCCTGTCTATGTCTCAAAAACCAAAACGATTAGGATGGCACTCTCGCCTGGCACCGCTTTAAAAGTTCTCGATACATTTCAAATTGGCTGCATACCTCTATATTCACTCAGAGTTGCATGCGGTTATTTCGAAAACGGAGGGAACCCTGAGGCAGAAGGTTGGCTGGATGCAACTGATAAAGGCTTTACACCAGACCCCAAACGTTACTTCGTTGTCCATGCAAAGGGGAGATCCATGTTACCAAAGATAAAAGACGGTGACCTCTGCGTGTTTGAATGGTGTGAAGGAGAACCCATGAATGGCGACATCACGTTGACACAATGCATTGATGTTGATCTGGACTATGGCGAACGATATACCATCAAACGCTACTACTGCGAAAAGGGTGATAGTGATGATGGCTCGCAAAATAGCAGGATAATTTTAAGCCCACTGAATCATGACTTTACTGTGATAGAACTGACGCCTGATAAAGCGTACAGAACTGTCGGAATCCTAAAGTGCGTGCTGTAAAATCAATCCGTTTAGTTTGCACTAAGCGGATTTTTTTATATCTTTGCAGCAGAAAAGACATTAGGGGCAGGTTCCTGTCTTGCTGTTTTGTCAAGAGTATAAAATAATAACAAAAATAGAATGCGCTATGAGAGAATTTGAATATGAAAACCAAAACAGAACGAAGAAAATCATTATCGTCTTTTTGACTATCTTGGTAGTCATGTTTGTGGCTGTGGGAATAGCAGGTTGGAGTTTTATATCCAAAATAAAGGATGCTCAAAGTAGAAGAAATAATACCTCAATTCAAAGCCAAACTACCTACGTGGAAGATGAAACAGGTGAGGTTGAGGAAGGTTTTGTTGTGTCGGAAGAGGAATGGGTAGCTCTGAGTAATGAGGTGAAGCAATTGCGAGAGGAAATAGAACAACTGAAGAATAAAAGCCCAAAACAGACTGCTGTTAAAACGCAGGCCTCGACTGGAGGTGAAGCCGCATCTGCGCAACGCAAGGCAGAGCCTGCTGCAGCACCGCAAAGCTCAAACGATATTACATTGGCAAACTATAACCACGACTGGGTGCAATCTGATGCTACGGTGGCCCTGAAGAATAATACAGGTCGTACTGTTACGCAGGTCACAGGACGCATAATCTACTATGATATGAGTGGTAATATGCTGGATTATCAGGACTTCACGAAGGCAGTTACCATAGAGTCGGGCATGGTGAAGAATTTCTCATTGAAAGGGTATGGGTATAGGGATAATTATGCCTATTATAAGAGTGAAGTTAGATATGATAAACCCAACCGCAAATACAAGGTGAAGTTTGAACTGAAGTCTTATAAAACAAAATAAGACAGCGAAGAACACTAGGGACAGGCCTTGCGTCTCGCCTAAACGAAGATGGCTGATGTCTGATGGAAGATGTGTTTTTTCCCATTGAATTATTTGGGGAGTTCTGAAATTCTTCTTAACTTTGCAGAGTCTCTCATCATTAGAATCCTTATGAAAAGATTTGCTTGGCTATTGGTTTTATTGTGCTTGTTGCTGCCAACAACGGCAAAATCTCAGGACGGATTTGGCCGTTCTAGTATGGAGGTGATTAACGATATGGCTCCAGGTTGGAACCTTGGTAATACGCTGGAGGGTGTTGCCGCATGGGCTGGGGTGGACTTCCTGAACAATAAGGGTGGAGTAGGAAAGTGTGTCATGTACCAGGTCCCTGACATAGTAGATGGTAGTGAAGGCAATGTGCTTGCAAGTATACAGCCTGTTCTCGTATGCAAGTCATATGGAATCCTCGCCCGAAGTCCAATTTGTCTCTAGAATGAAGCGTGTCGGGTTTCTCGATACATAGCAAAGATGCGTGATATAGTCTCATGACAGTGCCCCTCTCTCTCTTAATACTTCTGTAAGGTCTTCTACAATATATTCCTTACTGAATGTATGCAGGACATCGTAGCATGGTATAATATAGTCGTTCAGCACTCCTGAAGAGCGCAGGATTCCATATACTGAGACGCATTCTTATGAAGAGCCTCAGAAAGGTTGCCCACACAGAATGTTATGAAATACAAATGCTCTGATGTCATATTGCATATTTCTTTTATAGTGGCAAAGAAACAAATAAATTTTGAAATAGCAAGCAAATAAAACAAAAACTATCTTATTTGGAGGAATATGGCGTCTTCCACCTGTTCGGCGATCTGCTGCATACCCTTCATTGACGGGTGCCCTGCCTTCTTGGCAATATCCTTCAGGAAGATGCACTTCACGTTGTAATGGTCGCAGATGGTCTTCACCGACTCGTTAATGTCGGCGCTCAGCCCGTCGTTCAGAATGAAGTAGATCGTGGCCTTTGCGTAGTGTGCCTTCATCCAGTCCAGCATGTAGGCCATGGCAGGACGGAACTTCCACAGGTCTTCCTTCGAGATGTTCTCGTATTTATACTCACCTATGGGCGAATGGGCCCAGCTGTCGTTGGTGGCACCTAAGATCAGGATCACGTCGGGATTGTCGCCGAGGTTGTCCATGCGCTTCGTAAACGAGCGGTCGCTGTAGTCCTCGCTGTTGTAGCCCGTGTTGCAGATGGTCGAGCCGCTGTAGCTATTGTTCATGGTCAGCGTCCATCCCATCTTCTTCGTCAGCAGCGTCCACCATGTCTGCTCTACGCTGTTCACGTCCGTCAGGTTCGGGTTGTTTTGCTTGAAATACCAGATAGAATTTCCCTCAGGGATGGCACCCTCAAAAGTGGAATACGAGTCGCCCAGCACGGCTACGGCCTTTGTCTGTCCCCATCCGCACAAGGCGATGGCAGCGAGCATCAAGCTCAGTATCAGTCTTTTCATATCAGTTAGCATATTATTCGGCTGCAAAAATACAAATTATTTTTGAATATGTGAAAAATATGTCGTAAATTTGCAGGCGATATTACTTAAAGACGATATGAGAAGACTGATACTATGCTTGATGCTCATGATGGGGCTGTGCGGCTTGCAGGCTCAGCAGATTATCTCGCTGGAAGGCTCATGGGACTTTGCCGTGGGCGACTCGGCACATTACGACGACTACGTGATGCTGCCGGGCTCGATGCTGACCAACGGCAAGGGCAACGACGTGGATGTGAACACCCCGTGGACGGGTTCGCTCTACGACTCGTCGTTTTACTTCAACCCCTACATGGAGCCTTACCGACAGAAAGGGCGGATGAAGTTCCCCTTCTTCCTGACACCCGAGAAGCACTATGTGGGCACGGCGTGGTATAGAAAATACGTGTATGTGCCGAAGGACTGGAGCGACCAGCGCATCATGCTCATGCTGGAGCGTCCGCATATCGAGACCACGGTATTTGTCAACGGACATGAGGTGGGACATCAGATGTCGCTCTCGGTGCCTCATCGCTATGACGTGACGAAATATATCCGTAAGGGCGAAAGCAACGAGATTGCCATCAAGGTGTATAACGGCATAGAGAACGTGTGCGTGGGGCAGGACTCACACTCGGTGACCGACCAGACGCAGGGCAACTGGAACGGCATTGCTGGGCGCATAGAACTGCAGGCGCAATGGAAGAAGCTGAACATCAAGCGGGTGCGCATCATACCACTGGTGGCCGAAAGTGCCGTCATCGTGGAGGTGAAACTCGAGAATCATGTTGACGGCCTGCGCTTCTTTCCCATGTACGACTATAACGTGAAGGCCAATATCCGCGAGGTGCACGACGGTCAGCCCGGCAAGGTGGTGATGAGCTCAAAGGTGATGGCCGAGGGCAGCAGGATCAGACTGAGGTTTGACTTGGGCGACAAAATGAAATACTGGGATGAGTTTCATCCCAACCTCTACCGACTCACGGTGGAGGCTGGCGAGACGGCCTACGAGACGCTGTTCGGACTGCGCGACATCAAGGTCAAGGGTCGCCAGATGCTGATCAACGGGCGCCCGCTGTTTCTGCGCGGCACGGTGGAGAACTGCTGCTTTCCCGAGACGGGCTATCCGCCCACTGATGAGGACGAGTGGATGCGTATCTTCAAGAAATGCAAGGAATACGGCATCAACCACGTGCGCTTCCACAGCTATTGTCCGCCGGAGGCTGCCTTTACTGCTGCCGACCATGTGGGCATATACCTGCAGCCCGAGGGCCCGTCGTGGCCTAACCACGGCGTTAGACTGCGCCGAGGCATGAAGATAGACCAGTACTTGCTGGAGGAATCGAAGCGCATCATCGACGAGTATGGCCATCACCCCTCGTTTGTGATGATGGCAGCAGGCAACGAGCCGGCTGGCGACTGGGTGACCTACTGCAACGACTGGGTGAAGCAGATGCATGAGTATGACTCGACGAAGGTCTATTGTGGCGCCTCTGTTGGTGGCGGCTGGGCCTGGGACGGCGGTTCGGAGTATCATGTCAAGGGTGGTGCTCGCGGACTGGACTGGGACAAGAAAGCCCCGTCGAGCGATGATGACTACTACAGCGGCATCGAGTTTCCAAGAAACTATAAGAAAGAGACTGCCAACCAGACGCCCATCATCGCCCATGAGCAGGGCCAGTGGTGCGCTTTCCCCGACTTCAAGGAAACGGCTCAATATACGGGTGTCTATAAGGCCAGTAACTTTGAGATATTCCGTGATATGCTGCGCGACAACGGTATGGAGCAGATGGCAGAGAAATTCCTGATGGCGAGCGGACGACTGCAGACCCTCTGCTACAAGTATGAGATAGAGCGCAACCTGCGTACAAAGGACTATGCAGGCTTCCAGTTGCTGGGACTCAACGACTATAGCGGACAGGGCACGGCTCTGGTAGGTCCGCTCAACGTGCATTGGCGCGAGAAGGGCTACTGCACGGCCAGCCAGTGGCGCGAGTTCTGCAACCCCTTTGTGTTGCTGGCGCGATTCCCGAAATTCGTCTATACCAACGACGAGACGCTGCGCATCCCCGTGGAGGCGTATAATGCCTGCTATGCCGACCTGGAAGGCGTGACAGCCTCCTATTATATTGCCGACGATACCATGCGCGTGTATCATGGCGGGCGCTTCGAGACGACGCTGGTGCCCGTGGGAAAGAACCATGAGATGGGCATCGTAGAGTATGACCTCAGCGCCGTCAGCCAGCCTACGAAGCTGACGCTCTGTGTCAAGGTGGGCAACATTATCAAGAACCACTGGGACTTCTGGGTGTATCCCAAGGAAATGAGAAATGAGGCGGTAAACTCTACACTCTACACTCTAAACTCTAAACTGTATATCTCTGACTTCCTGGATTCCCATGCCGTGAAGGTGCTGAAGAAGGGGGGCACGGTGTTGCTGACGGCAGCCGGAAGGGTAATGCTGGGCAGCGACGTGAAGCAGACCTACCTGCCCGTGTTCTGGAATACGTCGTGGTTTAAGATGCGCCCGCCGCATACCACCGGCGCGTATATCGAGAAGACACATCCGCTGTTCAGTCATGGTTTCCCCACTGACGACTGGGCCAACCTGAACTGGTGGGAGCTGCTGAACAAGGCGCAGGTGATGAACCTCAGGGAGCTGCCGAGTGACTATCAGTCGCCCATCCAGCCCATCGACACGTGGCATGTGTCAAGGAAGTTGGGTATGTTGATTGAGGCGCGGGTGCTGAAAGGCCGTCTGCTGATGACCACGATGGAGATTGCACGTGATCTGGAACACCGGCCGGTGGCCCGCCAGATGCGCCAGGCGATCCTCGACTATATACAGAGTGACGATTTCCAGCCAGCCATCACGCTGGCTCCTGAGACCATCTGGAATCTCTATACCGAGCGGGCTCCCAGTGTCAATATGTTTACCAATGACTCGCCCGACGAGTTGAAACCGAAAATCAAATAACAGACTATGATAGACAAGAAGATACGTGAGCAGATCATTGCGCTCATTCATCAGGAGGTAGTACCAGCCATAGGATGTACTGAACCTATGTGTGTGGCCCTCTGTACAGCGAAAGCCACTGAGAAGTTAGGTCAGCGCCCCGAGAAGATCGAGGCCCGACTGAGTGCCAACATCCTGAAGAACGCCATGGGCGTAGGCATACCTGGCACAGGCATGATAGGACTGCCCATAGCCATTGCCCTGGGTGCCCTCATCGGCAAGAGCGAGTATCAGCTGGAGGTGCTGAAAGACCTGACGTCGCAGGCGCTGGAGGCGGGCAAGCAGTTTATCAGCGAGAAGCGCATCAACATACAAATGAAGCAGGGCATCAGCGAGAAGCTCTATGTGGAGGTGACCTGCTATGCTGGCGATAGAAGCGCCACCGCCATCATCGCCGGCACGCATACGCACTTTGTGGAAGAAGCCAGTATTGCCTGCGGAACGATAGGAACAAGTGAAAAGAGTGAGACAGACAGTCTGCCTCTCAATTTCCGACTTGTCTATGACTTCGCCACCACGGCCCCGCTCGACGAGATACGCTTCATGCAGGAGACACGCGACTATAACATGAATGCGGCACGCGAGGCCATCAAGGGCAACTACGGACATAACCTGGGTAAGACCATCGACAGACCGATGGCGAAGGGTATCTTCGGACATACCGTCTTTTCGCATATCATCTCGCGTACGGCAGCTGCCTGCGATGCACGCATGGGCGGTGCCATGATTCCCGTTATGTCCAACTCGGGCTCAGGCAATCAGGGCATCTGCGCCACCAATCCCGTATGCGTCTATGCCAAGGAAAACGAAAACACGGAAGAGGAACTTATCCGTGCACTCACACTCAGTCATCTCACAGCTATCTATATCAAGCAGTCGCTGGGCACGCTCTCGGCACTCTGTGGGTGCGTGGTAGCCTCGATAGGCAGTAGCGTGGGCATCACCTATCTGATGGGTGGCGACTACGAGCGTTGCTGCCGCAGCGTGAAAAACATGATTGCCAACCTTACGGGCATGATTTGCGACGGTGCCAAACCCTCGTGCTCGCTGAAGATTACCTCGGGCGTGAGCACCGCCATCCTCTCGGCCCTGCTGTCGATGGAAGGGAAATGCGTGACCAGCGAGGAGGGTATTGTCGATGACTGCGTGGACCGTAGCATCCACAACCTCACAGCCATAGGAGCCGACGGCATGGGCTCCATCGACGAGATGGTGCTGAATATCATGACCTCAAAGGGCTGTTAGGCTAAGCGCGCAGGTTATTTCTTGATAATCTTTTTGCCGTTCTCAATGACGATACCAGAGGTGCGGCCGGCTTTGGCTGGCTGACCCGATAGGGTGTAGGCCGTGCCCTTGGCGATAGGTGATGGGTGCTTGGTGATGCCGTTCAAGACATCTTTGCTGATCACTTCGATATAGTCGAGATCGGGTGCCCATCCGCTGGCGTTCGATAGTCTGATGATGTTGTTGCCTGGCTCCAGGGTGATGTCCACATTTTTCTTAGCTACCTTTTCCCAACTGCCTGAGTTGCAGCTCAGCGTCTTCACCTTCTTGCCGTTGACGCTAATGGTGAGGCTGCGGCTTTCGCCACAGATGTAGCCGATGGTGAGGCGGTAGTCGCCGCCCTCGCGGCTATACACATTGCGCCATTGCAGGTCGTTCTTCTCAGAACCGCCAATGTAGCCAGCCTTGTAGCCACCCGAGCAGACACTCTTCTCCTCGTATCGGCACACGTTCCAATCAATCTCCGAGTAGGCACTGCCGTAGCCCGTCTCGGCCTCATAGCGTGTGCGCTCCAGACGGGTCTGAGCCTGGGCTACGTAGATGCGTGTACCATGCTTGGGCACGCTCACCGTGAAGGAGTCGAGATACTGTCCCATGTCCTTCTTTGTGAAGACATTGCGCAGCATCACGCTATCGGCCAGGTCTATCGTGCTGAACTTCAGCGTTACCGACTTGGCAACGTCATTGGGGTTGTAGATGGCGAAGGCGCGTTTCAGACCATTGGCTTGCTCGATGTCCTTCACCATGATGTAGCAGTCATTGATCTTGTCGGCGAGGTAGGCCTGTTGGTAGAGCGTATCCTGGTTCAGGGCGATGAGCTCTTTGTTCTTCAGCAGACTGAGGTTGGTGTCGCTCAGGTTCTTGATGTTACAGCCGATGAGCAGTGGCGAGTTCATGATACACCACATGCCGAAGTGGGTCCTTGTCTCCTCGGTAGTGAGCGGAGTGCCCCAGCTGACACCTACCTCGAGCATATCCATATCGTTGTAGTGGCCCTTGCTGCAGTAGGCGCTCATGTAGAGATTCTGTGCCAAAATATCCTTGATGGATTCCCAAGTAGGAGCAATGTCCTGTGTGGTGCGCCACGAGAAGCCTGCCTTGTCGGCCCAGGTGCCTGGGTAAGCCCATCGGCAGATGTTCATGCGCACATCGGTACGCCCAGTGTTGCTGATGGCCTTGGCAATGTCGGTATAGCGCTGCTGTTCGTTAAGATCCAGTCCGTCTTTATTGTGGACGGGGTCGCCGCCGCAGAAATCGACCTTGATGAAGTCGAAGTCAAGGTCTTTGAAGAACATATCGCAGTCCTGCTGGTCGTGCTGGTAGAGTCCCACACCCTCGCCGTCCTTGTCGCCGCCGTGATAGCTGCCGCAGGTGTTGTAGCCACCATCGCTGTAGATGCCAGCCTTCAGTCCTTTCTGGTGGATATAGTCTACTACGGGTTTCAGTCCGTTGGGGAAACGGGTGGGGTGTATCTTCAGTTGACCCGTCGCTGCGTCGCGTCCGCCAAAGTAGCCATCGTCAATGTTGATATGGTTGAAGCCCACGCTGGACAGCCCTTTTGACACCATGGCATCGGCCTGACCCTTGATGGTCGTCTCGTCGATGTTGAGGGCAAACGTGTTCCACGAGCTCCAGCCCATGGTGGGCCCGTAGTTCTGCGCCGTAGCTTTCAGACGCTCAAATTCGGTGGCGGCCAGGATGAAGGCGCCCAGCACCTTGCCCTCGGTATAGAAGTCGTCGCCTTCAGTAGTGGTGGGCTTGGTGTCCTTGCCCATGAGGTAGTATTCGGCCGAGCCGTCACGATTTTTACTGCCACCCAGTCCTGCCGACTTGCAGCAGCCGATGAGGTGCATACCGCCATTGCCGTCGCTCACCATAAACTGCTCTATAAGTCCTTTGTAGCCTTTGCGTGCTACGTAGAGGTAGTCGTTGGTGAGCAGTCCTAAGCGCACACCTTTCAGGAAGGCAGCGGTGAAGATGGCAGTGGCCGATGACTCCAGGTAGTTGGTCACGGGCTGCGAGGTGTAACGATAGCTGCTGTCGTAGTCGGTGGCAACGAACGTGCCGTCGTGGTTAAGCAGCTGATACCAGCATCCGCTTGCCTTGTCCTGCTTGGCAGCGATACCAGCAGCCAGTTTGGTGAGATAGCCGCTCAGCGTCTTGTAGTTAGTGGATGCTGTGAGTCCAGCCTGCTGCATCTGTTCCAATACATCGATCAGGGCGAGCAGGTACCAGCCATCTGCGCGGCCCCAGAACTCAGCCGAGTGATACACCTCCTTGCCCTGTTCGGCCGAGATGCCCGCCCATTTCGAGGCGGCAGAGCCTGCGGGGTCAGCAGTGAAGGCATGGTAGAGCAGTCTTACTTTGTCATCCCACAGGTATTTCCATGAGACGGTGAACTGCTTGGCAACCAGGTCCCAGTCGTTATCTGTCAGTTGGGTATAGCCGGCATCCTCGTTGATCATCTCTGCCATCAGAGCAGCACCCATGTATAGGCCGTCGCACCACATCTGGTTGGTATAGCTTGACTTATGCCACCAGCCACCAGCAGCACCTGCCAGTGTCTCTTCCTTGATCACGTAGCTGCCGTTGGCCTTCTCAAAACCCTTCTTGGCATCGGCAAAGCGCTGCTTGGCGATTTTATTGACATTGGTGCTGTCGGCAGGGAATGTCTCTTTGGCCAACTGCTGTAGCTTGAAGTAGAGTTTCACACCGTTGAGGTCGTCGAAGCTCTTGCCTTGCTTGCCGTCAGAGGGTATGTCGCACGAAAGGGCGTAGCGCTTGATGGCGTAGTACCAGGGCTTCACGTCCACGTCTTTGCTGTCCTTGTAGTAGTCGGCAGCCTCCAATATGGCTTTGGCCACGAGTCCTGGCACGTAGTCCAGTGTGGTGGCAGAGGCCTGTGGCTCAGCTGTCATGGTGCCATTGCTGTCGAATGTGCCGAAGCCAGCGGCCTTGGTGTTGGCCTTGAAGTCGTTGATACGGCTGTTGATGACGAGCTCGGAGTAGCGTGTACTTTCGTTGAAGGTGAAGTGCTCACCTGCCGTCTGTGCAATAGCATAGGCAGCGCTCATCCATGCAATGATGGAAAGGGTAATGGTTTTTAGCATATTTGTATAGTCTTTCTGAAAAGGTTTCTATTAAGGTGCAAAATTACACTTTTTCCTTGAAACGGCCAAAAAAAAACGTACGCTTCTTAAAAAAATGGCGTACGTTTGTGTCTTTTCACTTTCCCAGGAATTTCTGCTCGAGGTATTCGTTGAATGTATCTTTGTAGAGGTCGCCAATGGGCAGAGACGTGTCGGCGTCGAGGATGACGCGGTTTTTGTTGACCTCGCGGATTTTCTGGAGATTGACGATATAGGAGCGATGGATGCGCATGAAGAGGGTGGAGGGCAGGTAGTCTTCCATCTTTTTCATCGACAGTAACGTGATAATGGGCTTCTGGCCATCGAGGTGGATTTTCAGGTATTCACTCATACCCTCGATATAGCGAATGTCGGCAATGGCGATGCGCACCACACGGTAGTCGGTCTTGACAAAGATGGTGCCATCGTTCTGCAGGGGACTACTCTGCTGCTGGGGCGCGTTCTGATGGCGCAGGTTATACTGCTCCTGTACCTTCATGGCGGCGCGCAGAAAGTCATTCATGCCGAAGGGCTTTAGCAGGTAGTCAACGGCATTGACACGATAGCCCTCGACGGCATACTCGGAGTAGGCGGTGGTGAAGACAATGAGAGGGGGGACGGCCAACTGGCGCACGAAGTCCATACCGCTGAGGTCGGGCATGTTGATGTCACAGAAGATGGCATCGACCACCTCTTGCTCCATCATCTCTTTTGCTTCGATGGCGCTACGGCATTGGCCTGCCAACTCCAGGAAGGGTACCTTGCTGATATAGTTTACTAATTGCTTGAGCGCAAGGGGCTCATCGTCGATAGCTAGGACTTTGATCATAGGTGTTGGGTGTTAGAGTGGCAATGTGAGGTCGACGGTATAGGTGTCGGCCTTGTCGCTGATGTCGAGACGATACGCACTGCCATAGATGAGCTCCAGACGGCGCTTCACGTTGGCAAGCCCAACGCCTCCATGGGGGTCTTCGCCCTGAGGCACTTTGCTGTTGGTGCAAAGGAAGTGGAGCCAGCCGGCCTCGCATGTATCTATCTTGATGTTGATGAAGGAGTGGCGCTGGTAGCTCACGCCATGCTTGAAGGCATTCTCAACGAAGGTGATGAAGATTAGGGGCGGGATGTCATGGTCGGGCACTATCTGAGGCATATCGACGCTGATATCGACTTGGTCGGCCACGCGGATGCGCATCAGTTGGATGTAGTTGTCAAGAAAGATGAGTTCCTGGCGAAGGGGTACTTTCTGTTTCGATCCTTCGTAGAGAACGAAGCGCATGATCTTCGACAGTTCGACGATAGACTCCTTTGCCTGTTCCGGCTCAATGTCAATCAAGGCATGGATGTTGTTGAGCGTATTCATCAGGAAGTGGGGGTTGATCTGATACTTCAAGTACTCGAGCTGTTGCTCAAGGTTCTCGCGCTCGAGCTGGGCCAGACGTTCGCGATCTTCCCTATGGCGAAAATAGTATTTGGCACCGAGGTTCATACCAATCATCAGCAGGAAGATGATGGTGGCAGCCACGTCGTGCTCACTGATGGGGCCATGGGAATCGCGGGGACCGCGCAACTCTGGCACGTCATCGGGACGGTGAGGGGGGATGTCGTCGGGAGGCGACATACGCTCATGGTTCATGGCATGATGCATCGGGGGACGGTGACGTTCGCCTCGGCCGTGGTCGGGCTTGTCGGCACACTGCACCACGACAAACACGGAGAGGAGCAGGGCTACTGCAGAGCCATAAAGCAGGCGCTTCTGTCGGTAGAGGAGCAGGGGAGCCAACAGGTAGTTGTGGATAAGGAAGGCTACGAGAAAGATGAGATATTGCATCCAGATGTGCCACAGGTGACGCCAGGGGAATGAATCATCGACTGTGGAACTGGCATAGTCGATATAGGTACTAGCCAGCGGCGCTATGAACAGGATGGCCCATAGCGTCAGGTAAACAAGTGATTCTTTCTTTCTCTGCTTCATGCGTTAATAATTTTATGGCACAAAGGTAACCATAAAAAAGGAATCGGGGCGAATCCGTTCAACGAATGCCCCGATTCTTTCAGTCAAACGATTAGAGTCCTACTGACTTCAGCGCCTTCTTGGCAGCCTCGTTCATCTCCTTATTGGTCTTCTCGGCAGCAGCATTGACCTGCTCGTTGGCCTTCTGAGTAGCGGCGTTCACCTCATCATTGGCCTTCTGCTTGGCAGCGTTCACCTGCTCGGCAGCCTTCTGCTTAGCAGCCTCTACCTGCTCGCTGGCAGCATTCTCAGCACCTGTCTGTAGTTCGGCAGCTTTATCGATAATGGCCTGGTCGATAGAGTCGGTCAGATTCTCGGCGTTGTCCCTAACCAATTGGCCTGCGTTAATGGCGTTGATGATAAGGTCTGCGGGCGTCTCGACGATGGTGATAAGGTTCTCTTCAGGCGTGCCGATGGCAATAAGTTGCTCCTTATTCTCCTTGATGAATTCCTGGATCTTGGTGACAATGGCCTGGCCGGCTTCGGGATTCTCGGCTGCCAGTTCGGCTGCTTTCTGCATGGCGGCATCCATGGTGGTCTCCATTTCTGCGATGTTGCCAGCCTCGAGCTGGGCTTTCAGCTGTTCAACGAATACGGTGCCCTCATCGGCTTTAGGTGTCTCACTGCACGATGCAAAACCCAATGTCAGGGCAGCAGCGGCTACAAAGAAAAATTTTTTCATAATTAATAAAATATAAAGAGGTTAATAAAACATTCATTTCGTCGACAAAATTAAGAAATTCTGCGGAAATGAGCAAAAAAAAACGCAAAATCCTTTGCCCTTATAAATAATTTTACTACTTTTGCCATACTTTACTCAATATAAAACTATGATACAGCAGACAATCAAGACACGCGTAGTAGGTATTGGACTGAGTATCGACGAGACAGCTTACGCTATTGTCGATGTGAGGGGAAATATCATTGCAAAGAAAGAATTTCCTACTACTAAGTTCCAGAATGTCAATGACTTCGTTACCTATCTGAGTGAACAGATAGTGGTGATGATAGAAGAATATGGAGGATACGGCAGTATACGTTCCGTAGGCATTAGCGCGCCCAGTGGTAACTTTATGACTCGGTGCATAGAGAATTCTCCCAACTTGCCTTGGAAAGGACAGATACCTTTGGCAGCAATGTTGCAGGACCGCTTGGGACTGGCTGTGGCATTGGGCAACGATGCACATGTGCGTGCCCTTGGCGAGTATGTGTTTGGCAGCGCCCATGGCATGAAGGACTTCATCGTGGTGAACCTTGGTCACGGTGTGGGCAGTTGTATCTTCACAAAGGGAAAGGCACATCTGGGCTCTGAGGGCTTTGCTGGTGAGATAGGCCACTCGTGTATTGAGCACGGTGGACGTCTTTGCGGCTGTGGCAATCGTGGTTGTCTGGAAGCCTATGTAGGCTCAAAAGGCATCGTGCAGACCGCTCTTGAACTGATGGAGAGCGACAGCCGTCCATCGGTGATGCGTGAGAGGAAAGACGCACTCACGCCGCGTATTATCGCAGGCTTGTGCGACGAGGGCGATGAATTGGCCATTGAGGTGTTTCGTCGTACTGGCTATATGTTGGGTATCGGCTTGGCTAACTATGCCTCTATACTGAATCCTGAGGGTATCATCCTGGCAGGTGGTATTTCGCGAGCAGGTAATTGGCTGACGGAAGCAGTGAACGAATCGTTTGAAGAGCATGTGTTCCATAATGTGAAAGGCAAGGTGAAACTCGTGATTTCAACCTTGGATCAGGCCGAGCGCGATGTACTGGGAGCCAGTGCCTTGGCTTGGGACGTAAAGGAATACTCGCTGTTTGTATAATAGACAATAATGGATGTAGAGAAGATAAAAGACATTATAGCGTCAACACCTAATCTAAGTACCGCCCTCGGGATGGAGTTTATATCCACACCCGAGGGCGATACGTGTATGGCGCGTATGAAGGTGGACGAGCGTAATCGTCAGCCTTTTGGATTTTTGAGTGGTGGAGCCTCGTTAGCGTTGGCCGAGAATGTAGCTGGGGTGGGGTCGTCGGCCCTTTGTCCTGGTTGTGCCTGTGTAGGCATCGAGGTCAGTGGCAGCCATGTGAAGGCTGTGGCTGAAGGTGATACAGTAACGGCTTATGCCCGCCTGTTGCATCAAGGCACCACGCTCCACGTATGGAATGTAGATATCAAAGACACGGCAGGCGATCTGATTTCCAATGTCCGCGTCACCAATTATGTCATCAAACAGAAATGACGGGATTCGCACTCTATAGACTGCCCCATGAACAACAGGTTACTATGGTAGCGCAAACAGAGGTCGAACCGTTGGAGTTGGCTTCCTGTGAAGACTTAAATGGACGGACAGGGTTCGTCGTGGCACCTTTTGCCGTCAGCACAGCTACGCCTATCGTCCTTATACAACCAGATATCGTAAAGACGTTCCCTTCAGTTTCTGATTTCGTTTCTGATGAAAGCAATCAGTTTCCTTGGGAGAAACTGTCGGTTTCCTTGGGAGAAACCACCAGTTCCCTTGGAGGAAACTCTAATAAAACGACCTATTCGGATGACTTCAGTCGTTTCTTCCTGCATTTGAATAATGGCGATTTCCGTAAGTTGGTGCTAAGTAGATGTGCGGAGGTGCCTGTGACAGAAAATGTTTCGCCGTTAGAGTTGTATCAGAGGGCTTGTCAGTTATATCCCCGTTTGTTTATCTCGCTGGTCTATACGCCCCAGAGCGGGATGTGGCTCATGGCAACTCCAGAGATTCTGCTGGAGGGTATCGATAACCAGTGGCGCACCATTGCGCTGGCTGGTACCATGAAACTGGAAGGTGATGATCTTCAGGGCGAGGGCGAGAATATGACGTGGAGCACGAAGAATATCCAGGAGCAGCGCTATGTGGCCACTTATCTGATGAATTGTTTGGAACGTGTGGCTGATGATATCCGTGAAGAAGGGCCTCGCACGGTGCGTGCGGCCAACCTGGTGCATCTGCGAAGCGACTTTACTTTCACCTTTTATAATAATGCGCGTGTGGGAAATGTCCTTCAGATGTTGCATCCTACGCCAGCAGTCTGTGGACTGCCTAAGCAGGAGGCCTACGACTTTATCCTTGCCAACGAGCATACGCCGCGCCTTTATTATAGTGGTTTTATGGGACCGTTGAATCTTCCATCCGCTATCCACCACTCATCACCTACCACCCATCTCTATGTATCCCTGCGCTGTATGCAGATTACTGATAATCAGTATCGCTTATATGCTGGCGGTGGACTGCTGAAAGATAGTGTAGAAGAACAGGAATGGCAGGAGACAGAGGCGAAGATGGAAACGATGCGTCGCGTGTTGAAGACATAATAACGGGGGGTAAAGACACAGTAACATATTGACAGATATGTATTCTAACAAAGAGAATGTTAATATATTGACGAGCTTATTAAAGGCTCACGGCATTCATCATGCAGTGGTATGTCCAGGCAGCAGGAATGCGCCTATCGTCCATAACTTGAATGAATGTCCGGATATCCAGTGCTATCCAGTGACGGATGAGCGTTCAGCAGGCTTCTATGCCTTGGGCATGACGCAGGAGTTGAAAGAGCCGGTGGTGGTGTGTGTCACTTCAGGCACAGCCTTGCTGAATCTTTATCCTAGTGTAGCTGAGGCTTATTACCAGCATCGTCCGTTGGTGGTTGTCAGTGCTGATCGTCCTCAGCAATGGATAGACCAACTCGATGGTCAGACACTGCCGCAACCTGATGCCTTAGGACGCTTTGTCAAAGAGGCCGTATCACTGCCAGAGCCTCATGATGAGGATTCTCGCTGGTATTGCAACCGACTAATTAACGAGGCACTGATGGTGAAGCACGGCCCTGTGCATATCAACGTGCCCATCACGGAACCGCTTTTTGATTTCTCAACGCCAGAACTCCCCGTAGAACGTAAGATAGAGTTGTTGCCAGCCGACATCTCCAATGTGACATTAAGTCATTTGTGTAGAATGTTTTTGCAGGCCAAGCGTCCCATGCTGATTGCTGGTCAACCCATGAATGCGCTGATGGATGAGGCTGTTGCGCAGATAGGTGATAATGTTGATTATGTGCCTGATTTTGTGCTATATACAGGTGGCTCTATCGTCAGCAAGCGTTTGAAACATTTTCTACGTAAGGCGAAGGAGACATGGGTGGTTAATAGTGAAGGTGAGGTGACGGATACGTTTATGAACCTGACGCACGTCGTTCAGGGCGATGGTGAAGTGGTGGCCGATATGATACGCTTCAACTTAGAGCAGATGTCTCATCCCTTTGTGCAGAAATGGGAGGCATTACTCGCACAGATACGTCAGCAGATAGAGGCCAAGGAACTTCCTTATTCGCAAGATGCTGTCGTGAAATACTTTGAACAGAAGCGAGGGGCGAATATCGTGCATTATGCCAACAGCATGGCTATTCGTCTGGCTAATACTTACTCCATGACGCCAGTCTATTGCAATCGTGGTGTGAATGGTATCGAAGGCTCACTCTCAACGGCGGCGGGCTTCTCGTGTGTGACAGATGATCATGTGTTCTGCGTGATTGGCGACTTGAGCTTCTTCTATGACCAGAACGCCTTGTGGAATCAGAACCTGCATGGAAACCTGCGCATCCTCCTTTTGAATAATGGTAAGGGTGGCATCTTTGATATGTTGCCAGGCTTGGAAAAAAGTCCGGCTCGCGATAAATACGTTGCAGCAGAGCATCATGCCAACGCAGAAGGTGTCTGTCTGCAGAATCATGTCGCCTATCGTCAGGCAAAGGATATGTCACAGATGCAGGATGGCATCGACTGGCTCATCGCAACAGACAGTGAGCGCCCTCTGTTACTGGAAGTCTTTTTGTAAGACACATTAACAGGTTAAAGACAGAATAACTGTGTCTAATACTTGAAGCTTGACCCACCCACGAACTCTCGCATGATACTTGTGGGAGGTATCTCCTTATCGCTCACGGGCAAGAAGAAATGGATGAATTTCATCAGACGGTGAGCCTCGGCATATTCTGGACAGTTCTTGGGCACAGAGGCCAGGATAATCTCTGCGTGGATGCGCAGTACGGCGAACTCAATGTTCAGCGCCGAGTTAAACATCACGTCGGCACTCTCCTGGAATGGGAAGATCCATTTGTCCTCAGCCTCGCACACGTTCTTCCATTGGGCTATCGTCTCTTGTGCCGTAAAGGCTCCTTTATTGTAGTCGCGGATAATGCGGCGCAGCAGTCGGTTGTCGCGCACAGGAATCCAGTTATGGTCATCCAGCGAGATACTTGTCAGCGCTGAGATATAAATCTTATATTTTAGCGAGTCAGGAATCTTCTTTGTCAAGAGTGGATTCAGGGCGTGGATACCCTCGATAATCAGCACCGTGTCGTTGGATAACTTCAGCTTCTTTCCGTTCCACTCGCGCTTACCCGTCACGAAGTTATATTCAGGTATCTCCACACGTTCACCCTGCATCAGTCGCAACAGGTGGTCTTCCAGTAGTGAATACTCCACCGTCTCGATATTATCAAAGTCATAGTCGCCATTGGGCAGCTTGGGCGTATCCACACGATTCACAAAATAGTCGTCTGTTGAGAACGACACAGGACGCAGTCCGCAAGCCAGCAACTGTACGCTCAGACGCTTGCAGAAGGTGGTCTTTCCTGATGACGACGGGCCCGTTATCAGCACCATCTTCACAGGATCTTTCTCGCGATGGAATCTGCGGTCTATCTCCTCGGCTATCTGCACAATCTTCTTTTCCTGCAGCGCCTCGCTGACCTGAATCAGTTCGGAGGCATGGCCACGCATGATGGCCTTGTTTACATCGCCTGCATTCGACAGACGCATGATGATGTCCCAGCGTGTCTTCTCAGCAAACATCTCGAACGTCTTGGGCTGATCTACCTTCTCTGCCACCTGATTGGGATTGTTCCAATCGGGCACGCGCAGTAGCAGTCCCTCTTCATAGCGCTCCAGATCCCATACCTTCAGATAACCAGCTGAGGGCACCAGTGGACCATAGTAATAATCCACTGTATCGCCCAGCGTGTAGTAGTCCGAATAGATCTGTCCACTCGTCTCCAGCAGCTTCACCTTATCCGAGAAGCCACGCTCCTGGAATACGCGGATAGCCTCCTCGTTGGTGGCCTCTGTGCGACGGAAGGGCATGTCCAAGTCGATGATTTCCTGCATCCGCTGCTTAATCTGTTGTACATCCTCGTCTGTCAGCGCGCCGCCATCTTTCTTCTTGAAGTTGCAGTAATACCCCCTGCAGAGCGAGTGCTCGATAAAGAGCTTCGAACCAGGAAACACATCCTGTGTGGCTTTATAGAGTACGAAACTCAGCGAACGCACATAGACGCGATGTCCGCTGCCCTCACGAGCATCCAGAAACTCCACGTCGCGGTTCTGATACAGACGGAATTTCAGTCCCTGTGAGGCATTGTTCACTTTTGCCGAGACCACAGGGTAGGGCAGTTTGATCTCATCGGCAAACTCCTGATAGACATCGAGCAAAGAAGTTCCCTCAGGGAAACTTTTCGTCACGTTATTGTTCTTGCAGCGGATTTGAAGCATAGTATTTTGGTTATTATGGTGCAAAGATAACGAAAAAGACTAATTTACGCAAATTTTTGTATGTCGATTTGTGACGTTTCCTGATTTGAGGTAAGCGTATCCGCTTACAATCATGGTAGGTGTTATGGTAGGTGTAGTGAGAGGTGAGTGAGAGGTTGAAATAACCCCTCACTCGCTTCAAAGCCTTTACCACAGGGAATTTCTTATTCCTTTTGCATTTCGCTCGCTTATTCGTACCTCTGACTAATGTCTTAGGTACTTTCGCTCGGAAATGAAAAGAAATGCGAGCATTCCTTTTGCATTTCGCTCGCTTATTCGTACCTTTGCAGGAACTAACGAAACAAGATATGGCAAAGAGAGAATGGAAAGAGATTAAGAAGTTCGAGGAGATTCTCTTCGAAGAGTATAACGGTATTGCGAAGATTACGATAAATCGTCCACGCTATCGCAATGCGTTTACACCGAAGACCACTCTGGAGCTGAGTCAGGCTTTCGCACAATGCAGGGAGCTGCAGCGCATCCGTGTGGTGCTGCTGACAGGTGCGATGAGTGAGGTGCCTGAGGGAAAGACGCTTGCTGACGTGAAGCACGCCTTTTGTTCTGGTGGCGATATGCACGTGAAAGGTCGTGGCGGCTATATCGATGATGAGGGCGTGCCCCGTCTGAGTGTGCTGGATGTGCAGATGCAGATCCGCAGGTTGCCAAAGCCTGTCATTGCAATGGTGAATGGCTATGCCATAGGTGGCGGTCATGTGTTGCATCTGGTGTGCGACCTGACGATTGCCTCAGAGAATGCTATCTTCGGACAGACAGGTCCGAAGGTGGGCTCGTTTGATGCAGGCTTCGGCTCTTCGTATCTGGCTCGCATCGTAGGACAGAAGAAGGCGCGCGAGATATGGTTTATGTGTCGTCAGTATTCGGCCAAGGAGGCTGAGGAGATGGGTATGGTGAACAAGGTGGTGCCCATCGAACAGCTGGAGGATGAGTGCGTAAGTTGGGCAGAGACGATGATGGAGCGTTCGCCTATCGCCCTGCGTATGATTAAGGCTGGCCTGAATGCCGAGCTCGACGGACAGGCTGGTATCCAGCAGTTGGCTGGCGACTGCACCATGCTGTATTACTTCCTGGACGAGGCACAGGAGGGCGGCAAGGCGTTCCTGGAGAAGCGTAAACCTAATTTTGATCAGTATCCACAAATACCATAAAGACATAGTAACTGTGTCTTTAAAAGTTATTGTGTCTTAAAAAATCGATATTATGGCTATGAAGATTAATGTGTCAGAGCGAGTGCTGCATTTCAAGCAGCCGGCAGGAACCAGTCGCGGGGTATATACGGAGCGTAGATTATGGCTGGTGTCTATTTCCGATGGGAGAACCATCGGACACGGTGAGTGTGCGCCTTTACTCGATCTGAGTTGCGATGCTATGGAGCCTTCTATATATAATAAGGTGTTGAGGGGCTTCTGTGATCAGGTGGAACAGACGGGCGAGATACCTTACGAGGCGATGCGCGACTACCCCTCGATGCTCTTTGGACTGGAGACGGCAATGATGGATGTAAGATGTAAGAAGGCTGATGGCAGAAGTGTACTTTTCGATACGCCTTTTGCCCGTGGCGAACAGGGCATCACCATCAATGGACTGGTGTGGATGGGGAATCACGAGGAGATGTTGCAGCGCATGGAGGAGAAACTGAAACTGGGTTTCCGTTGCGTGAAACTGAAAGTGGGGGCCATCGACTTTGATCAGGAACTGGATCTGGTAAAGCGTATCCGCGAGAGGTTCTCGTGTCATGAGGTAGAACTGCGACTGGATGCTAATGGCGGCTTCCGTCCTGATGAGGCGCTCTACAAACTGGAACTGCTGTCACAATATGCTATTCATAGTATCGAACAGCCTATCAAACAGAAACAATGGGCACTGATGGCTGAGCTGTGCCGTGAGTCCCCTTTACCTATCGCCCTTGATGAAGAGCTGATAGGCGTGAACGACCCTGAGACGAAGCGTCAGATGCTGCATATCATCAAACCTCGTTATATAGTCCTTAAGCCATCGCTGCATGGCGGTATGATGGGCTGCCGTGAGTGGATAGAGATTGCTAAGGAAGAGGGCATCGGTTCTTGGATTACATCGGCATTGGAGAGTAACATCGGGTTGAATGCCATCGCGCAGTTCTGCAGCTCTGTTTATGGCGAGAATATCAAAATGCCGCAGGGACTCGGCACGGGACAGCTCTTCACGGATAATATCCCGATGCCGCTGGAAATACGTGGGGATAAACTCTGGGTGAAGACAGATTAACGGGGTCTTAAAGACACATTAACACAATAACTTTTAAAGACAGAGTAACACAATAACAGGTTAAAGACAAAATAACAAATTAATACAATAACAAAATTATGAATGAAGGAATGTCCATAAATAAATATGTTAATATGTTACTGTGTCTTTTAAAAGGTTACTCTGTCTGTAGAAAAAGATAATATGTATTTAGACGAATTTTTAGCCGAGTGGCATAGCGATAGCCCTATGGTGCTGGTTCATACCAGTGGTTCTACGGGTAAGCCAAAGCCGATGTACGTGGAGAAACGACGTATGGAGGCTTCGGCACGTATCACCTGTCAGTTCTTGGGACTGAAACAGGGTGATACAGCGTTGCTGTGTATGTCGCTTGATTATATCGCTGGTAAGATGATGGTGGTGAGGGCTCAAACCTGGGGCCTGCGACTGATTGTGGTGAAGCCCAGCGGAAACCCGCTGGCCATGGTGACGGAGCCAGTGGATTTTGCGGCGATGGTGCCGATGCAGGTATATAATTCCTTGCAGGTGCCTGAAGAGCGGGAGAAACTGAAGCAGATAAAACATCTGATTATTGGTGGCGGCGCTATCGATGAGACATTGGCCAGTGTGTTGGTTGGTTTCCCCAACCACGTATGGAGTACCTATGGAATGACGGAGACGCTCTCGCATATTGCCCTGCGAAGATTGAGCGGCCCTGATGCCAGCGACTGGTACACTCCTTTCGAGGGCGTCACCTTGTCGCAGACGGAAGATGGCTGCTTGGTGATAGATGCGCCTGCCGTGCATGATGGACTGTTGGTAACCAATGATATCGTGGAGCTATCAGATAAGGGCTTCCGTATCTTAGGGCGTAAAGATAACGTGATCTGCTCTGGAGGAATCAAGATACAGGTAGAGGAGGTGGAGCGATTGCTGAAGCCACATCTGTCTGCTCCGTTTATGATTACGAAGCGGACGGATCAGAAATTCGGCGAACAAGTGGTATTGCTCACCGAATCAATGGATATAGATGCTATAAAGGAAATCTGTCAGCAAGTGCTGCCTAAATACTGGCAACCGCGTAGCTATGCGCATATTGATGCTTTGCCGATGACGGAGACGGGCAAGCCTGCTCGCAAAGAGGCGGAGGATTATGCATTAACCATTAACCATTAACCATTAACCATTAATCATTAAGAATTGTCCTACCCTTCGCGGTAGAAGTCTAAGGCCTCTTCTATTTCTTCTTTTGTAGCAGTCTGATTGATGCGGATGTCACCAATGCCGCCCAGCAGCGTGAAGTTGATGTCACGACCCGTGTTCTTCTTGTCGTGGGTCATCAGTTCCAGAAGGGTGGGGTAGTCATCGCAGGTGATGGGCATACGTCCGTAGTGCTCGAAGATAAAACGTGTCATCTGGCGCATCTTCTCTACAGGGAACCCTGTCTTCGCAACGCTAAGATATAATTCGCACACCAAGCCCCACGCTACGGCATAGCCATGAAGAACAGGTGATAGGTGATTGGTGTTGGGTGATGGGGGATTAAGTGCCAGTGACTCAAAGGCATGGCCTATGGTATGACCAAGGTTCAGGGCCTTACGGATACCCTTTTCCGTGGGGTCTTCCATCACGATACGTTCCTTTACCTGTACGCTTTTCGCCACCATAGTTCCCAACTCCTTTAAATCGGGCTTCTCGATGTCGAAACTCATCAGTTCTGCCCAATGTTCCTCTGTAGAGATGAGTCCGTGCTTCAGCATCTCGGCATAGCCAGAGAGGATGTTTTCCTCGTCCATAGTCTTGAGGAATACCGTATCCAATATCACGCAGTCAGCATTATTGAATACGCCAATCTCATTTTTCAGTCCGCCGAAGTTAAAACCTGTCTTGCCTCCTACGGAAGCATCGACCATAGAGAGTAGGGTGGTGGGGATATTGATAATGGAAATGCCGCGTTTGAAAGTCGAGGCAGCAAAAGCACCCAAATCGGTCACCATGCCTCCGCCCAGATTGATGAGCAGTGAGTGACGGGTGGCTCCCATACGCTGTAGTTCGCCCCATACATGGGTAACAGACTCGAGTGTCTTGTTGGTGTCGCCGGCAGGAATAGTTATCTCCTGTGCTCCCTCAATACATTTGTAGTCTTTGACCACGGGCAGACAAAGCCGATGAGTGGTCTCGTCGGTCAATATAAAGATACGGTCGGCTTTACATGCTGCTATTTCTGTGCTGAGCACCTGTTCCAGTTGCTCGCTGATAATGACTTTCTGCTTTTCCATAACGGTGCAAAATTAATGTAAAACGTCTAATCTGCAAAATATTTTGTGGATTGTTTGAAAAAAAAAGTGTAACTTTGCACACAATTCTGATTTTATCAATAACAAAGACAATGAAAAAAGCAAAATTCTGGGGCATTTGCCTGATGGCTTGTATGGCTCTTAATGCGTATGCCCAACAGTCGTGGACAGCCGACAATGGTAACGGCACGTTTACTAATCCGTTGTTCTATGATGAGTTTTCTGATCCTGACGTGATCCGTGTGGGTGATGACTATTATCTGGCAGGTACGACGATGCATACGGTACCGGGCTTGGTCATCCTCCATTCCAAGGACTTGGTAAATTGGGAGTTCGCATCGTATTGCTTTGATCGTTTCGATTTCACAGAGGATAAATTCTTCTTGAAAAATCATCAGGAGATATATGGTCAGGGCATCTGGGCACCAGCGATTCGCTATGCCAACGGACAGTTCTATGTGTTCTCGAATATCAATGGTAAAGGCTTGCAATGCTATACGGCCAAGGATATCCACGGCCCTTGGACGCACCATAATATGCAGGGTAATATCTACGACCTCAGCGTGCTTTTCGATGATGATGGTAAGATTTATGCTATTCATAAATATGGTGAGGTGCATTGCACGGAGTTGAAGCCTGATATGAGCGGACCCGTGGAGGGAACGGATCGCGTGATTATCCCTGAGGGTAATGGCGTGGGCGAGGGACATCACATGTACAAGATAAACGGTATGTATTATCTGATTTCTACCGATTACTCACCCAATGGCCGTACGCTCTGTTCGCGCTCGAAGAATATCTGGGGACCGTATGAGACACGCGTTATCAGTGCCGATGAGACATACGGCTATCATGGCGTAGGGCGTACAATAGTGCCTCGTGGTGCGAAATATCGTATTGGAGAGGATGGTACGAAGTTTGGCGTGGCCTATGCCAGTCCTGATGCTACTGGTTGCGATAATGCCCATCAGGGTGGTATCGTACAGGCAAAGAACGGTTCGTGGTGGGCACTTCTGATGCAGGACTTCCACTCCATTGGTCGTACGGTATGCTTGATGCCAATGACGTGGGAGGACGGATGGCCAATGGTGGGACTGAAAGGAAACCTTGGCCGTGCGCCCCGCACATGGTATAAGCCAGACACCGTATTAGGATGTTATGGTATTGATGAGGAAGCTCAGCCTATCCGCGCCCCTTATAATCGTAATGAGGATTTCAATGGAAAACAGTTGGGACACGTATGGCAGTGGAACCATAATCCAGATGATAAGATGTGGAGCCTGAAAGGTGGTCGTCTGCGTATCCTGGCGCAACCTGCTGAACAGCTGATGTGGGCACGCAACACGCTGACGCAGCGCGTCATCGGTCCGAAGTCGATAGCTACTGTAAAACTCTATACAAAAGGAATGAAGGACGGTGATGTCTGCGGACTGGGCAATATCAATGTGCCCTGCTCATGGATAGGCGTTATGAAGATGGAGGGACAGCCTCTCATGCTTCGCTCATTTGAACAGATGACCAACGACACAACCCAAACACCGCCTGCTATCACTTTGCCAGCCATTCCTGCCAACGGGAAAATCTGGCTCCGCTGCATCGGCGACTACGACAACAACCAGATGCAGTATGCCTATTCGACGGACGGCATTAACTTCCAGACGTTGGGTCGTATGATGCCGCTGACCTATCAGCTCATTACTTTCCAGGGGTCTCGTCATGCACTCTTCGCTTTTAATGTGAAGGGCAAGAAGGGTGGCTATGCGGAGTTTGATAATTTTACTGTTGAAGAGCCTATGGCTGATCGCAGTCAAAACATTCCTTACGGCAAGACGATTCGTATCATCAATAAGGCCACGAATCGCCCGGCTATTGCCCTGAAGCATGGTATGCTTTATGATACGCATGAGGGCGATATGAGTGATCTGACAAAGTTTAAAGTCATTGACCGCAGTTTGGGACGTGTGGCTTTGCAGTGCGCTGATGGACGTTATGTGAAGGTCTATGGAGATGGCCTGCCTGGCGATGTACGCTTTACTACCGACCCGAAGGAAGCTGAGATGTTCCTCTGGCAGGATTACCTGGACCATGAATTTATGCTTCTCTCGTTGAAGAATCACAAGTACCTGGGAAAGAGTCCTACCACGGGCAGTCCTTATTCAATGGATTTTGTGGGCCCGGATCCTGCTCGTCGTAACGGTGCCGTGCTGCGTTGGGAATAAATAATGAATAAAATGGCTAATTGGCTGAATTTGTGTACCTTTGGCATTCACCGAAGGTACTTTCACTCGAAAATAAAAAATAAATTGAATTTTATTTTGTATTTTGCTCGTTTATTCGTACCTTTGCAGCCGATTTGCGTAAAATAGCTTAATGAAGACAGACAAAAAACAGAATCAATACCGCGTAAACGAACAGATTCGTGTACGAGAGGTCCGTATCGTAGGCGAGAGCGGATCCACGGTAATGCCTACGAAAGAAGCCTTGGATTTGGCTCGCCAGCAGGGCGTTGACCTTGTGGAGATTTCTCCTAATGCCAATCCGCCTGTATGTCGTCTCATTGACTATTCCAAGTTCCTCTACCAGCAGAAGAAACGTGCTAAGGAAATGAAAGCCAAGCAGGTGAAGGTGGAGGTGAAGGAAATCCGATTCGGACCTCAGACAGATGAGCACGACTATCAGTTCAAGTTGAAGCACGCTAAGGAATTTCTTGAGGAAGGTAATAAAGTACGCGCATACGTATTCTTCCGTGGCCGAAGCATCCTGTTCAAGGAACAAGGCGAAGTGCTGTTGCTGCGTTTTGCCAACGATTTGGAGGAAGTAGGTAAAGTGGAGTCAATGCCAAGCCTCGAAGGAAAGAAGATGTTCATTTATCTGGCTCCTAAAAAGGCTGGTGTGGCAAAGAAGAGTCAGCAGGCTCGTGACCGCGAGGCCAGTGAGGCAGAGCTGAAAGAGACTCAGAAGCAACAAGTTGCAGATGTCGACACTGAAACTCCAGCCAATGGCGGTCTGTTTGCCAATGCAAAGATTAGCGCTGATGCGCTGAAGAAGTTGACAGAGGCCGAGGATTAAGAAAGAAAAACAGGTGGCGCGCCCGGTATATGCGTAGCTGCCGATTATTAATAACAATTTAAATATTTAAAAACAATGCCAAAAGTAAAGACAAATTCCGGTGCCAAGAAGAGATTCTCATTTACCGGTACAGGTAAGGTTAAGAGACATCACGCTTACCACAGTCACATTCTGACTAAGAAGACCAAGAAGCAGAAGCGTAACTTGGTAGGTACTACCATCGTTGACCAGAGCAACATGAAGCAGGTTCGTGACCTGTTATGTCTCCGCTAATTAACCCTATTGTCTAACATTTAAAGTACAGAAACTATGCCAAGATCAGTAAATCACGTTGCATCAAGAGCAAAACGTAAGAACATCCTGAAGCTTACACGTGGCTACTTTGGAGCCCGTAAGAATGTATGGACAGTAGCAAAGAATACCTGGGAGAAGGGTCTGACCTACGCTTATCGCGATCGTCGTAACAAGAAGCGCAACTTCCGCGCCCTGTGGATTCAGCGTATCAACGCTGCCGCTCGCCTGGAGGGTATGAGCTATTCTAAGTTGATGGGTGCCCTGTCAAAGGCTGGTATCGAGATCAACCGTAAGGTGCTCGCTGACCTCGCCCTGAACAACCCCGAGGCTTTCAAGGCCATCGTTGAAAAGGTAAAGTAAATTGCATTGAAGCAAGAAAAAAGGTAACCGCCGGCATTGCCGACGGTTATTTTTTTGCTCTCTAAAACTGCCACCAGTGTTTCTTCTTCCTGGAATGTTCATCATGGGCTTTCAATCTATAGTGGCTTATCTCCTCGTCAATCACATCGTTCCATGTTTTGTGATGGGTAATCATACGATAGATGGTGCCCCAGTCAGGCAGTCCGCCAATGTTACGGTCGTCTATCCAGACGTCAACCTTCAGCTTGCGTGAGAAGTTTTGGTTGTTGTCTGTCGTCTCTTCCGGATAATCACGGTTGATAGCATAGAACTCAACGCCCCGCTCCTTACACCAGTTGACGGCATCATCCAATAGCTGCCCTTCACGAACCGACCACAGGATTATCCTGTGGTGGTCCTTGATAAGCATTTTCAGCGTATCCGTAGCAAAGGGAATCTCTTTGCCTATCTCAGGATAGCGGTGCTCTACAATAGTGCCGTCGAAATCTACAGCAATTGTCATGGCGTATTTGAGGCTCTAAAATTATCTCTTGATAGAGTTGTCTTCTTTGTTGCCATAATGGCTATCGCTATAATTGCCATAGCTGCCATAGCTACCGTATGTGCCGTAAGTGCTACCATAGCCATAACGACCGTAGCGTCCATAGCCATAGCCGTAGGCATAGCGGCCGTACTTACCGTACTTGCCATAGCCATAGTAGTAGCCGTACTTCTTCTTCGACATATCAATGCCGTTAATCACGATGCACAAGTTAGGCAGCTTCTCCTCTTTCTTCATCGAGTTGACGATGGCGAAAGTTGACTTAGGTGTATAGTCGGCGCGGCAGACGAAAGCAGTTACATCTGCGTGCTTGGCAAGCTGTAGCGTGTCGGTTACCAATCCTACAGGAGCCGTATCGAAGATAATGTAGTCGTACTTTTCACGCAGCATTCTCATGATGTCATCCATGTTCTCGCGAGCCAACAACTCTGTGGGGTTGGGAGGCGTTGGACCAGCCAGCAGCAGGTCGAGGTTGGCGTTTATGCCGGAAGAACGAATCTGTGACATCAGGTCGCTCTCAGTGACCTTGTCCATGGTCAGCAATATCGAGATACCGATAGAACGGTCCTTAATCTCGAACAGACGCCCTAAGGCTGGCTTACGGATGTCGAGACCCATTAGGATGACTTTCTTGCCCAGAAGTGCGAAACTGACGGCCAGGTTGGCTGCGTTAAATGTCTTACCTTCACCAGAGGTTGCCGAGGTAAACATGATCACCTTGTCGTGCTCCTTCATCATAAACTGGATGTTGGTACGCATGGCTCGGAATATCTCGTCAGTCTGGTTGTTCTTGTTCTCATGTACCACAATGCCTGCTGCTGTCTTGGCACTCTCGTTGGCTACAGCCACGTCGGCCACAATGGGTACATCGGTAAGCTTCATCACGTCCTCATGGCCTTCAATCTTATAGCGCAGGAACTGCAGCAGATAGGTGATGAGTAGGGGAATGGCAAAGCCTAAAACGAGGGCAGCCAGTGTGATGATGGTGCTCTTCGGACTGACTTTGCCTCCGAAGGCAGGCTCGTCGATGAGCTTTCCTTTGTCAGCTGTAGCAGCCAGTGAGATAGAGTTCTCCTCACGTTTCTGAAGCAACATCAGATAAAGGCCAGACATCACATCCTGCTGACGGCCAATCTCTGTAAGGATTCGCTCCTGTTCAGGGGTGTTTACAATCTTTGCCTGATATTCCTTGTATTGTGATTCAATGCCTTGGCGTTCGATATCAGCAGTTCGGCGTGCCTGTCTCAAGGCCTCTTTGATGCTTGCTTCGAGCTGGTCGAGCAGGTCGGTCTGTGTCATTACCAATGGAGAATTCTCAGATGCTGAGGCCAGCAGACGGTTGCGGTCAAGCACAGTCTTATTAAACTGTGTGATAAGAGCGTTTGACGCTCCATCCTTCATACCCACATTTGAGGGGATAATCTGATATTTATTAGCAGGATCTTCTACGTATTTGCGCAAATCGTCCAATATCTGAATCTGGATGTTTGCCTCAGACAGCTTGGTGTAATATTGGTTGGCCTGCGTCATAGACTGGGTGGCATCCAATTGAATCTGTATCAGATTGTTGCTGCGCTTGTAAACTTCCAATTTACTCTCGGTGGTTCCTAGTTCTTCTGCAATTTTTTTCAGGCGGTCGTTGATAAACTTCTCGGTATTATTAGCAATCTCGTTTTTGTCTGCATTTGCCTGACGGTTGTAGACAATGGCTAAATGGTTCAGGTAGTCAAGACCGCGTTGAGGGCTCTTGTCATTGATGGTCAAGAGTGCTATTGATGTCATCTTTGACGTAGGCGCAACGGAAAGAGCACCTGCATAGGCATTGGCAACACTCTTTGGTGAAGTGATAGTGACTTCCCATTCAACCTTCTTGTCTGTGGGCTCCTCGCTGTTTGCTCTTACATTTTTTGTATGCTTTCTCGTCGGTTCTAAGTCCAAAGATTTTGTGAACAACAGCGTGCCATAAGGTGTGTTAATAGAAGCTGGGAGCGAATTGAATGTACCTTCAAACTCATCTTTGTTTTCGCTTTCTATCTTATACATGTTTCCTTCCAGAGTCAATCTGAACTTGAAAGCTCTCTTGTTGCCATTGTCCAAGTCATCCAAGTCTTCTTCAGACATATCTATATCGATGGGTAGTGCCTTGTATACCACAGGTTTTATTACCCGACCTACTGAACGACATTCCACATATAGGTTCAGGTCTTTTACAACTTCGTATGCAAGAATACGTGACTTTAAAATCTCAATCTCATTATCAAGACCTGTAGAGTTGGTGATGATACCTAGATCTTGCATATTGGCCAGTGCCTGGTTGCTACCACGGCGGTTGTTTACCTCGTCCTTAATTAGCATTTTTGCCGATACCTGATAAACGGGGTCCTGGTATCTCAGATAAAGGTAAGCGCCAGATATAAAAATGATAATTGACACCAGAAACCATGGCCAGTTCAGTACAAGCAACGTAAAGATGGTTTTTATGTCAAATGATGACTCTTCCTCTTTTGGCACATTCTCCAGAATAGCATCTAGGGCTTTATTCTCTTCCATTTTTTTATATATACAATATTTATTATTCGTATATGATTTATTTGTTCTCAGCCAGTTGAATCAGGTATTTACCATAGTCGTTCTTGATCATCGGCTGTGCCAATTTGCGCAGCTGGTCGTTGTCTATCCATCCGCGCTTGTAGGCAATTTCTTCTAGGCAAGCTACCTTCAGCCCCTGGCGTTTCTCGATGACCTCGATAAACGTGCTGGCCTCGGCCAGTGAGTCGTGGGTGCCTGTGTCAAGCCAGGCAAAGCCGCGCTGCAGGGTCTGCACTTTCAGCTTCTGTTGTGCCAGATATTCCTGGTTGACGGTGGTTATCTCTAACTCTCCACGTGCGCTGGGCTTGATATTCTTGGCAATTTCTACCACGCTATTGGGATAGAAATAGAGTCCCACCACGGCATAGTTGGACTTGGGCTTCTCTGGCTTCTCTTCAATGCTGAGACAGTTGCCTTCAGCATCAAACTCCGCCACACCATAGCGCTCGGGGTCGTTGACATAGTAGCCGAATACGGTTGCCAGTCCGTTTTTCTCTGCGTTCTCTACACTTTGGCGTAACAGTCCACTGAATCCTGAACCATAAAATATATTGTCACCAAGTACCAGGCATGCACAGTCGTTACCGATAAATTCTTCGCCGATGATGAATGCCTGGGCCAATCCGTCGGGTGACGGCTGTTCGGCATATTCAAAGCGTACGCCTAAATCGCTACCATCGCCCAGCAGTCGGCGGAATCCCGGCAGGTCGTGTTGTGTGGAAATAATCAGTATTTCGCGTATGCCTGCCAGCATAAGAGCCGATATGGGATAATATATCATCGGTTTGTCAAAAATAGGAATCAGTTGCTTGCTGATGCCCTTAGTGATAGGGTAGAGGCGCGTGCCGCTTCCACCTGCTAATACAATGCCTTTCATAAATATAACGTTATATTGGGTGCAAAGTTACATATTTTTTTTCTCATCCGAATCTTTTTGATGCAAAAATACACCTTTTCCGATAAAAAAGTGTAACTTTGCAGCCGATTTAAAACATAACTATGGGATTTTTTTCAAATATTTTCGGTCGTAAGTCGGCCGATACAGATGTAAAGGTTGGCGGTATGGAGGACTTCATGACCCTTATCCGCGTCTATTTCCAGGCTGTCATCGCAGCGGATCTTGGTATTTCTAATCTGAATGCGCTACCTGATTTGCGCGTGTTCAAAGTGACGTTGCGTGTGCCTACTCAGGGTGGTAAACTGGGACTTGGCGAGAAGGCTCGTTGCAAGAAGATGTTGAAGGAGCTCTATGAGATGGACGATGAGTTCTTTAAGGAGATAGATCAGAGCATACGTCGCCGCTGTAAGAAACCGCAGGATGTACAGGGTTATCTGTCGCAGTTCCAGCAGTATGTGCAGGATGTGATGATGCTGTCAGGCAATCTGATGAAGTTTAAGTTGCGCTTACCCAGTTTCTTCAAGGGTGCTATCCGTACCGCTACAGAGAAGACTGTTCACGACATCTTCAACAAGAACGACTATAAGGATGCCAGTGTGCTGAAAACCATTGTTGATGTGCGTGAGTTGAATAAGCGTCTGGCTTTCTCTGAGAAGTGGACCACAGACTTCGTTTATCGTGTTGTGATGCTGGCAAAGAAGGAAAAACAGCCTCAAAACGACACAAAATAATTAATAAATATTAAATATCTGCTATGAAGGTAGGAAGATTGATGAATTTTTCCTACTTTTGTAGGATAAAATGGCAGTCATGAATCAGAACGAAAAGGTCTTAGCCAACTTTCAGACCCGCATCCGGCAGATGATTCTTCGGTTTAAGGAACTGAAGAAGGAAAATGTCGACCTCTATGCGATGGTTGCTGAGGGCGAGTTGCGTGTCAAGCAGCTTGAGGCTAAACTGGCTCAGCAAGAACGTGACTACCAATCGTTGAAAATGGCTCGAATGATGGAAATCACCGATGGCGACTTAGATGGTGCGAAGAGTCGAGTTGCCAAGTTGATTCGCGATGTGAACAAATGCATTGCTATCCTGAGTGACGAGAACGAAGTAACTGACGAGAAGAAGTAATGGCAGAGGAAAGTAAACTCAATATAACGCTACACGTCTATGACGAAGAGATTCGCATGGTGCTCCACAATCGTGAAGATGAGGAGTACTATCGTGCAGCCGCCAAACTCATTACCGAGCGCTATGGAGCCTATTCGCAGGTTTATAAGGGGCGCAAGAGTGATCATACCATCGCTTTGATGACGCTCATCGAGATAGCGTTGCGTTATGAGAAAGAGTTGGGTAAGAATGATACAACTCCCTATGATAATATTCTCTCGCAGTTGACTTCGGAAGTGGAAGAAGCACTGAATAGTGAAAAGTGAAGAATTCACTACCGTTTTGAGAGAATATTAACAACTATATATTATTAAAAGATGGATACAATTTTTGTGGTATTGATAGCCGCTGCCGCTCTTGTTCTTGGAGGGGCGTGCGGATATTTTATTTTCCTCAAGGTTCTCAAGGGGAAGTACAATGCGATGGTCGAGGCGGCCAATAAGGATGCTGAGGTTATCAAAGAGAAGAAACTGCTTGAGGTAAAGGAAAAATTCCTCAATAAGAAGAGTGAACTGGAGAAGGAGGTGCAGCAACGCAACCAGCATATCCAGCAGAGCGAGAACCGCTTGAAGCAGCGTGAGATTTCGCTGAACCAACGTCAGGAGGAATTGGGTCGCCGTAAGAACGACCTTGACAGCCAGCAGCAGCGCATTGACAATGAGAAGAAGGCACTGGCCCTGAAGCAGGATGAATTAGGAAAGATGCAACAGAAAGAGCGCGAGAAACTCGAGGAGCTCTCTGGCTTGAGCGCTGAGGAGGCTAAGAACCGTTTGGTTGAGGCTATGAAAGACGAGGCCCGCACCGATGCTGCTGCTTATGTCAACGAGATTATGGACGAGGCTAAGCTCAACGCTAATGCACAGGCCAAGAAGATCGTGATTCAGACCATTCAGCGCGTGGCCACTGAGACAGCCATCGAGAACAGTGTGTCTGTATTCCATATCGACAATGACGACGTGAAAGGTCGTGTGATTGGCCGTGAGGGACGAAACATCCGAGCTTTGGAGGCTGCCTGCGGTGTGGAGATCGTGGTCGATGATACCCCCGAGGCTATCGTGATTAGTGGCTTTGACCCTGTGCGTCGTGAGGTGTGCCGTCTGGCGCTCCATCAGTTGGTTAGCGATGGTCGTATCCACCCTGCCCGTATCGAGGAAGTAGTGGCCAAGGTGAAAAAGCAGCTTGACAACGAGATTATCGAGACTGGTAAGCGTACGGCTATTGACCTAGGTATCCACGGCCTGCATCCTGAATTGGTACGCATTATCGGTAAGATGAAATATCGTAGCAGTTATGGTCAGAACCTGCTACAGCACGCTCGTGAGACTGCCAACCTCTGTGCTGTTATGGCTTCAGAGCTTGGATTGAATCCTAAGAAAGCTAAGCGTGCCGGTCTGCTCCATGATATTGGTAAGGTGCCCGATGAGGAGAGCGAGATGCCTCACGCACTCTATGGCGCTAAGATTGCCGAGAAGTATAAGGAGAAGCCTGATATCTGTAATGCTATTGGCGCTCACCATGATGAGATGGAGATGCAGACCCTGTTGGCTCCTATTGTGCAGGTGTGTGACGCTATCAGCGGTGCCCGTCCTGGTGCCCGTCGTGAGATTGTGGAGGCTTATATCAAGCGTTTGAACGACCTCGAAGCTATAGCAATGAGCTATCCTGGTGTTACCAAGACCTATGCTATCCAAGCCGGTCGTGAGCTGCGTGTCATCGTAGGTGCCGACAAGATGGACGATGCCGAGACTGAGGCACTGAGCGGCGAGATAGCCACAAAGATTCAAAATGAGATGACCTATCCCGGACAAGTGAAGATTACCGTGATTCGCGAGACGAGGTCTGTTGCTTACGCAAAGTAAGGAAATAAAAAAAGGCGGTGATCAATTGACCACCGCCTTTTTTTATATTTACCTTTATTTAGCCTCTTCCATATCACCTTCAATATAGAGACGTGTCATTTCTGTGACACCGTTGGTACGTACGGTAATGGACTTCTTAAAGTGTCCGGGGAATTTACCCGTACCATTGTATGTTACCTTAATCTCGCCCTTCTCGCCTGGCTTGACGGGTTCCTTTGTGTATTCGGGTACCGTGCATCCGCAAGATGCGATGGCTTGGTTGATCACAAGTGGCGTCTCGCCAACATTCTGGAAGGCAAAAGTGCAAGTGACTACGGGCTCTTTCTCCGAGAACTTTCCGAAATTGTGAGTCAGTTTGTCAAACTTAATCTCTGCCTGTTTCTGTGCCATTGCGAAAGTCATTCCGCAGATGAGCATCATAGTGATAAGTAAAATCTTTTTCATATTCTAATCATATTTAGTTGTTCTTTTTTCTATTTGACGTTGTTCTTTTGCAATAGTTTAAAATATTCTGTAGCGCCTAGCAGGAAGCAACCTGTACCGTAGTCCTCGAAATCAGGAATCTTGGTATAGCTCAGGGGCTGTCCGGCCGATGGATCCTTGCCAGTGCCTTGCATCCAGCCCAAAAAGCCGTCTGCGTGTACGGCATCGCGTACCATTGCAGTCCATGCCTTTTCGCATACAGGCGCATAGATGTCTGCTTTCAGATAACCCTTTTGTATGCCCCATGCCATACCATAGAGAAACAGGGCCGTACCGCTGGTCTCAGGCATCTCGTAGTTAGTAGATACCAGACTGGGATTCCAGAAGCCATCCTCTCGCTGACACTTGCGCAGTCCCTCGCTCATCATGAGGAAGTCTTTTTTCAGTTCCTTGTATTCCTTCGACTTCTTTTGCAACTGATTCATGCATCGCACAAGTGCGGCATATACCCAGCCATTGCCGCGGCTCCAGTAGCAGTCCTTGCCGTCGGGCTCCTTGTATGGCGGCACATAGTCGGCATCGCGCCACCACAGTCCGTCCTTTACGTTAAACAGTCCCCCGCCACATTCGTTCCTGCTCCAACGATACATCTTCATGGCGTGGTCGCAGTATTTCTTCTCGCCCGTAATCTGATAGGCCTGCATATAGACGGGCATTGCCATTTGAATGGCATCTATCCACGTCCACCAGCCATACGGACTGCCCACTTTCTTGTTCTCAGCACCCATCTGCAAATCCAGATTTTGCAGGGTGGGGGCAAGCATCTTCTCCTCCTTTGTCTGCACATAGCGTATCAGGTAGGTCTGCTCGCAGCACTGGTCATCGGCATCGCAGGTCTTCACGCCATTGCGTGGTGTCCACTGGTGGAAGTTGGCCCAGGTGTCGGTATAGTCCATGTAGCGCTGTTGCGGGTCTATCTCGTAGAGCGCCATCAGACCCTCATAATAAACGGCACGTGTCCAAAGACTCGAAGGGCGTACCTTCTTGACATTGGTCGGTATTGTTGGGTCGGCATATTTCTTCATGAAATAGTCGTTGGCCTTTCTCGTCACGGCCAGTACGTCATCAGCGACGATCTGCCCCATTGCGCCCATAGTTATCACGGCCGCCATCAGTAGTGTAGTTAGTCTTTTTGTCATAGTCTGTAAATGATTGTTCGGCAATCTCTTTTGCAAAGATACGCATTTATTTGCAATCAGCAAGCGCTGATTCTGTTTTTTTTGCAAGATTTTGTTGATTAATGCGATGTAATTAGATTTTTTTGATTAATTTTGCACGCAATATCGCCCAAGCGATAAGTCTGTGACATTACAGATCATGTTGTTTGTGCGTTTGCGTCGGACGGCCACCCACCGGCAGCATGCGTCCGATGTGCTCACATTGTCTAATGTGAATAATCAACGAGGCGAAACCGTTCCTCCAAGCATTGGGCTTGCCCCCGATGTCTTCCCCGAAGCTGTAAGCTCAAAAACAGGGGTGTCGGTAAAATATGCCTCATTGCCAATGGGACAATGGTATGTGTTCCGTGCTTCCTACGGACGCGTAGATATGGCTTCCGATTACCTCGTTGAAAATGGCACATATACATACGTAGCCAAGAAATATGTTGAACGCTATGTCAAGGGAAAGCGGAAACGCTTTTTGATTCCCCTTATCCCTAACCTGTTGTTTGTCTATACAACGGAAGCACAGGCCAAGACGTTTGTCAACGAGACGCCTGCTCTGTCATACCTCTCTTTCTATTACAATCATTTTGTGACTGACGAAGAGCAGCGTAATCCCCCTTTGGTCATAGCTGATGCAGAGATGCAGCGCTTCGTACTTGCCACTAGCAATCGTAACAAGCACCTGTTATTTGTTGACTCGTCACGTTGTCATTACAAGACGGGTGAGCAGGTCGTCGTGATCGATGGCCCTTTCCGCGGAGTGGAGGGTAAAGTGGCTCGTATTGCCGGTCAACAACGTGTGGTAGTATCGCTACCCAGCATTGGTCTTATCTCCACAGCCTACATCCCTACTGCCTTCATTCGAAAGGCCGACGATGTGTAGTCCATTCAATTTACTTAGAAAAAGAGCAAGAATCAACGAAATAATTTACAACGAAATAATAATTCCTATGTCATTTCACATGAGAAGAATCATCTACCTCTTTCTATTTCTGATATGCGCCATGGGTAGCACCTATGCACAGACGATGTCAGAAAACGAGATCATTAGTTATGCTTCACAAGCCAAGAAGGCTGGCCTTTCTGACGCCGATATCGCCAGAAGGCTGGTGCAGCGTGGTGCCACCGTGAGTCAGCTGCAGAGTATGCGCGCGAAGTATGGTGCCCAAGGATTTATCAATGTCGCCTCTGCGAGTGTCGACAATACGGGTGATTCTCGGCTGCGAAGCAACAATAATGCAGTTGGCAGTGCTGGAGATGCTGGTGAAGCAACGTTCCAAGGCAGAAAGGTCTTTGGCCGCGACATTTTCAACAATAAGTTGCTGACTTTTGAACCCCAGATGAACATTGCCACACCGCAGAACTATGTGCTCGGTCCTGGTGATAAACTCATTGTCGATGTCTATGGCTCTACCCAGATGAGCCAGGAGTTGACCATCAGTCCCGAAGGCGATGTGACAGTACCCAATGTTGGTCCTGTTCATGTCAGTGGACTGACGGTAGCGGCTGCCCAGAGTCGTCTGCATAGCAAGATGGGACAGTTCTACAGCAGCAGCGATATTAAGGTGGCTGTTGGTCAGACCCGTACCATCATGGTCAACGTCATGGGTGAGGTCCGCACCCCAGGAACCTATACGCTCAGTGCCTTCTCTACCGTATTCCATGCCCTCTATATGGCAGGCGGTATCAACGATCTGGGTACTCTTCGCAACATCAAAGTCTATCGTAACGGCCGTGCCATTTCGGTTATCGACATCTATGAGTTTATCCTGAACGGACGTCTGGCCGGCAACGTGCGACTGCAAGATAACGACGTTGTCCAGGTTGGTGCCTACGAGGGTATTGTTGATATTAGCGGTTGTGTGAAACGCCCCATGGCCTACGAGATGCGCAAGGACGAAAGCCTTCAGAGCCTACTGCGCTATAGTGGCGGCTTCACTGGCGACGCCTACAAGAAATTGTTGCGTGTCCTGCGTAAGAGCGAGGGTATGAAAAGCGTCTATAATGTCGAGGAATTTGATTTCTCTAACTTTATGGTTGATGATGGCGACGTCGTGGTTGTCGATCCTATTATCGACCGCTATAAGGACATGGTTGAAGTCCGTGGTGCCGTATTCCGTCCTGGTATGTACCGTCTGGGAGACAAAGTGTTTAGCGTTCACTCGCTCGTTGAGACAGCCTCTGGCCTGATGGAAGAAGCTATGACCAGTCGTGCCGTGATACGCCGTACAAAACCTAACCGCACGCATGAGGTGCTGGCTGTTGATCTGGAGGGTATCATGAATGGTAGTGCGGCTGATGTTACCCTGCAGAACGAGGATGTACTCATTATCCCCACCTTAACTGAACACAGCAATCATCGCACGCTGACCATTGACGGCGAGGTGATAGCCCCCGGTGTCTATGAGTATGCCGACAATACCACCATTGAGGATCTCATCATCCAGGCTGGTGGACTGACCGACAATGCTTCCACTGCTAAGATTGACGTGTCGCGTCGTCTCTACGACCCGACGGCACAAGAGGCAGATTTGCAGATTTCCAAGACCTTCAGCTTCTCTCTGAAGCCCGGCTTTGCCATTGATGGTGCCGACGGCTTTAAACTGGAACCTTACGATATCGTTCATGTTCGCAGGAGTCCACTCTTCCAGGCTCCCATCAACGTATCTGTTAGTGGCGAGGTAGCTTTTGAGGGCAACTACTCCATGGAGCAGAAGAACCAGCGACTTTCCGATGTCATCAAGGCTGCCGGTGGCGTGGTGCCTGGCTGTGATGTCCGTGGTGCACGATTGATACGCCAGATGAACGAAGACGAGAAAGCCCGTATGCAAGCCGTGCTCAAGACAGCCCTGCAGAGTGCCGATGGCAAAGACTCTGTTGCCATTGAGAAAATTGCCCAGTCAGACACTTATACTGTCGGTATCCATCTTGATGAAGCATTGGCAAAACCGGGTGGCACGCAGGATATTGAACTCATGGACGGGGATCGTCTGGTCGTGCCGCGTTTCAACCACACCATACGCATCAGTGGCGAGGTTAATGCGCCCAATACCGTGGCCTATAACGAAGGCAAGGGGTACAAATACTATGTCCGTCAGGCCGGCGGTTTTGGTAACCGTGCAAAGAAGAACCACACCTATATTGTCTATCGCAATGGGACAATGGCTGTTGCCAGTAAGGGTGGAAAGATAGAGCCTGGTTGCGAAGTGATTGTACCGTCGAAGGCACCAAGTAATCACAATAGAATATCTGAGTGGCTCGGTATAGGTACCAGTATGGCCAGCCTCGCAACCATGATTGCTACGATTGCTAATCTCACTAAATAAGATAGGAAAAACATGATTGAGACTAAAGTAAAAAAGCCTAAAGTTCCCATCGATTGGGGAAAAATAAAAAAAGACTTGCTGAAGCACAAGCGGCTGTATTATATCGTTTTGGCGATAGCCTTCGTTTTGTCAGCCATCTATACGTTGTCGCTGCCTAATTATTACATCTGTACCGTTGAACTCAGTCCGGAAATGTCGGGCAGGTCATCATCAATGTCAAATATCTCATCGCTGGCCAGTCGTTTCGGCGTGAAGATTGGCTCTAATACGGATTATACTGAGGCTTTGTTCCCTACGTTGTATCCCGATATCATTTCCAGTGTCGATTATAAAGCCTCTCTGCTGGATGTCAAGGTTCGTCCACGTAGGTCAGACGAGGAATACACCTATTATGACTATCTTACTAAAATCCGTAAAGGTCCTTGGTGGGGTTCTGTGATAGGTTCGTTCTTTAGTCTGTTTGCCAGCAAGGACTCCATCAAGGAGCCGCAGACCATTAACCCGCGACGGCTGACGAAAAGGCAGACTTCGTTGTTCAACTCGCTCAATGGGCTCGTTGCCTGTAAGGTTGACAAGAAAACTATGGTCATTACTATCAGCGTCAAGGACAACGACCCCGAGGTTTGTACTATGGTTGCCGACTCTGCCGTGGCGCTGCTGCAACGTGCCGTCACAGACTATCGCACCAGCAAGGCACGCGTGGATTTGGAACATTACAGAAAAATGCACAAGGAGGCTAAGGACCGTTATGTCCGAGCCAGTCAGGCCTACGCCCGCTTTGCAGATTCTAATATGCAGACATTCCGCGAGAGCACCCGCCAGCGCCAAACCGAGCTGGAGGTAGAGATGCAGTTACAGCGTACTATCTATCAGCAAGTTTCTGCCCAGCTCGAACAGGCTGAGATGAAAGTCCTAGAAGCCACACCGGCTTTTGCTGTTATCCAGGGCTCCACTGTCCCCGCTCGCAAATCTGGTCCTCAGCGCAAGAAGATATGCCTCGTCTTTTTGGCTCTTGCTTTTATCGGCATAACCTGTTACATACTCTACAAAGAACATGACATCCGCCCTCTCCTTGGTTTTCAGTAGAAAACGAAGAAGCATGAGTTTCAAATCGAGCATGGGGTGAAATGACGAGTTGTTTTTAGAGTACATAATAGTAATTCTCAAATATCATCAATGCGAAAAACAATTCGATTCTTTTGTCTCTTTAGATGTTCAAGCGAAAAAGCAGGGATATCGCAGTAATGTCTCGGCGGGATTGGAATACATCTCTATTAGATTGAAATACAAAATCTGCGCGATTGAGACGTAAACTCGTTAAGATAGAAATGCAAACTCAATTAATCGCTTACTAGTATCTTAGGTGAAGAGCTAGATATAAAAGGTGGGTAAATTGTTATTTTTGACGTCTAGTATGTGAAATGGGAATATGATACCTTGGGCCTTATTTTAAGAATGAGATAAATGGTATACAGTTCAAAAGATATCGAAGGCCTTTGTTTTTTGTAATAGACGGAGGGTATTTCGAAGAATATCTCAATAGAGGAATTCTTTCCTTTGTGTCTACTTAATCGTAGATTTGGTATTAAAGATAAAGTATAATTTAGTTTAGACGCGTCAGGTGACTAAAACTGCCTAAAATGGTGGCTTTCAAGCATGGACGTCAAAATTGGCAGTTTGCGATATATATAAATGTTGAGTGTTTATAGTTATATTAGGAATAAATTTTTAAAATATTCTGATAGGTCAAGGGATGCACTGATTAATATTGTGCTGTCTTTAGCATCGAAGGCAATCTCCATATTGTCTTCATTGCTGGTAGTACCGCTGACTATCAGCTATGTCAATCCGACACAATACGGCATATGGTTGGCCCTATCCTCAATTATAGCTTGGATAAGTTTCTTTGACTTAGGATTAGGCAATGGCTTCCGTAATAAGTTTACGGAAGCTAAAGCAAAAGGCGAAATGGAGTTGACGAGACAATATGTCAGTACTACCTTTTTTGCTATAGGGGCTATTGTGGCTGTGGTCTTTCTTGTCATGCTTGTTATTAATTTTTTTGTTAATTGGTCAGACATTCTGAATATTGATCAATCCTATAGTGCTGAGTTAGGAAATATATTTCTCATACTGTCTGCCTTCTTTTGCTTAAGTATGGTGTCCAAACTCTCCGGTACATTATTAACAGCTGACCAGAAGGTCGGCGTTGCGTCATTGGTAGAAGGTGGAGGGCAGTTGGCTTCGTTGATAGCCATTTATGTGCTGACTAAAGCTACTATTGGCAGTTTGACGCATTTAGCATTATATTTTGCCGGTGTCCCATGTGTGGTCTGGATGCTATTCTCCATTATATTGTTTGCTCTTCCTGCCTATCGAGATTTGACACCTCGTTTTAGCAATGTAAGGCTGAAACTCATACGCAACATCTTGGGCTTGGGTCTCCAGTTCTTTATCATTTATTTGTGTCTAATTGTAATTTTCCAGATGCTCAATATTGTTATTTCTCGTGAATTAGGCCCTGATGCTGTTACAGAGTATAACATAGCTTATAAGTACTTTAATGTTCTGAACAATGTAATCATAATCATTCTTACCCCCTTTTGGTCAGCTTTTACTGATGCATATGCAAAGCGCGATTATGTATGGATGAAAGGTACTGTTAGAAAACTTGAAAAGTTGTGGGTGATTACTAGCATTGGGTGCCTATTAATGTTTGTTCTTTCTCAACCATTTTATAAACTTTGGGTAGGCACAGATGTCAATGTTAGCTATTCTCTATCGTTGGCTGTTGCTATCTACTTCATTGTTACAAATCTTGGTAACACATATATGTATGTCATTAATGGAATAGGAACAATTAGATTACAACTGGTTACATATGCTGCATTTGCCATATTTGCATGGCCTTTGATGGTATGGGCGTCTAATAATTTCGGTATTGTTGGAATAATAATGATTCCGTCTGTGGTTATGGTAGTTCAAGCAGCCTTAGGTAAAATACAGTTGAGAAGACTGATAAATAACACAGCCTACGGGATATGGGCTCAATAGCATGACTCTAGTTCTATATATAACATTATTCATTGCAACTATTTCCTTTTTTATAAGGAAAGAGTATGTTCCTTTTTTGGTGTGTTATATGGGGTTGATGACCAAGTTGTTTATGCTTGATTCATCAGATGTGGTAGCCATCAAGGGCGAAGACTTGTGTATAATTGCAAATTTTCTTCTTCTTCCAGTTGTCTATAAAGAAAATAAAGATATTTTCTCATGGAAAAACGATACCATTACTAAATGGATATATCTTTATATGGTGTTTTATGTGGCAGAATTCATTGTAACAACAGCTTTAAGATGGGAAACTCCATTGAATGGTTTGAAGGTCATTCGAGTATCGTTTCTGATGTGGGCATACTTTATTTTTCGAACCATACCCTCGAAGAGATTTGAAGAGTTTATTGATATTGCGCTCAAAATTACGTTATTTCAAACGTTCTTATATTTCCTACAATTCGTGGGGATAGACATACTTGCAGGTGGCACATTGAATACTGAGAGAACTGAAGAAGCAGGATTGAATTTTGCATGGAATATTCCCACTTTTACTATCTTCTTTTTTTATTTTATCTTGAAATCAGGATTTCAAAGAAACGTTAAAGTCGTTTTGACTTTACTTTTTTTGTCGATGATTTTCCTTACCTTTGTCCGAGGTATAATCATTTCGGTAATTTTTGGACTAGGTTACTTTATTTATAAGCAGAGTGATAGAAGTAAAATAATTCCAGTAATGGGGGGGGGCCTGTTAGTTGTGCTTATATCTATGAGTATAATGGACAGGAAGACAGATAGTTCGACTGAAGACCCTGTCACAGAACAATTTTCTGAAATAATGAATGATCCGGAAAGTTTGGTATTAAATAATGGTACAAATGGAACATTGACTTTCCGTATGGCAATGTTGATGGAACGTGTATATTATTTGATAGAAAATCCGCAATATTTACTGACAGGTGTAGGAACCATGCACGAAGATTCTCCTCAGACAGCCTCACAGTTTGACTTCGTCATAGGAACCATCAATGAAGAAAGAGAGTATGGTAGATGTATTATAGAAAGTGGCGATATTACTTGGGTTCCAATTGTCTTAAGATATGGACTGATAGGCGTCGCTTTGCATTTTATGTTGTTTGTCGTCATCATTCGTGAAACACACAATCGGAACGACTTCCTCTTTGCATTGGCACCATTTTATATAGGCGCGATAATTAGATCATTCGATGGGTCTTTCTTTGAAGATCCCGTTCAATTATCTTTACTAACCTTGTTCTTTGCAATGGTATCATGTGCCAAACAAAATGTTATGGAATGATAAAAGAGCATTATTATTGGTTAGACTGGATGAAGGCTATAGGCATGTACTTCATTGTTGCTGGACATCTAGAACCTGTAGGGCTGGAATACATATATGTATTTAGTGTGCCATTATTCTTTTGTATTTCAGGCTTTCTAGCAAAAAAAGAAATTAATTCGACTGTCTTTTGGCAGAAAATATGGAATAATCTTATATTGCCTTGTATCTTAATATCCGCTATAATGCATGGTTTTGATATAATGTTGGATGTGGTTCATGGGGTTTTCTCCCCATGGTTAATACCTTATCGTATTTTTAATAGTCTGTTAGGTGTTCATGGCCTAAATACCGAAGCAGGAGGCCTCGGTCTGTGCTGGTTTATATATACCTTGGTGATATGCAAAATCTTTTACCAATATACTTGTGATAAAAAATATTTAAATTGGTTTTTGGTATTATTTAGTATATGTGTCGCTCTGTATTACAACATGCAGTCAGAAACAATATACAATTCTATACTTAACGTTAGTTTAGCATATCCTTTCTATTTACTTGGTGGAGGATGTAAAGTCTTATATGATAGGTTTCAAAATTTTCTCAAAAATGTCTCAATTGCAGGATGCTGGGCAATACTCGCTTCAAGTATTATTGTCGTTTTTGTCGTGGGACGGATAAATGGTGCACCTTGGATGTTCGAAGCTCATTATGGAAAAAATATAATATTATTCTTTATAGGTGGAATTAGTGGTACGGTCTCCATTTTTATGTTTTCTTTTTTAATGAATTCATTTCAAACGACAGTCGTTGATATAATTTCAAGAGGCACGATTGTTATTTTGGGTTTTCAATTAATATTAATTCAATTATATTATCATGTTCCAAAAGGTTGGTTAGGTGCAATAGATGACTATTTTGCAGCTTTTATAATATTGTTGCTTTTTGTTCCTATCATACTATTCACTGAAAGATTCTTTCCCGTTATCCTTGGAAGCCGAGTACTTCACAGACATGAAGAATTTACACACAACAACAAATAATGAAAGTCATTCACATTGAATCAGGATTAGGCAACCAGATGCTTTCCTATTGCGAGTATTTGGCAATGAAGCAGGCTAACCCCAGTGATGACTGCTACATTGAGAACATCATCTACTACATTCCGGAGTGTAATCAGGTTATACGGCAATGGAATGGTTATGAGGTGGATAGAATATTTGGACTGAAAACCCCTAATGTCCGTGAGCTTTTTTCTGAGTCAGAATGGCAACAGGTGGTTTCTGAGATTCGTGCAACACGCTTCTGGGAGCGCAATTGGAACTATCCCGTTTGCTTTACCGAAGTTTTTCGTCGCCATGGTCTTGATCTGGTCAATACACTTGGCGATTTTGAGGCTCCGGGGGCTGTAAATCGCATACTGAAAATACCACGTTACAAACTGACCCCACTTTGGGCATATCTGAAGTATTTGAAATCCAAGTTAACTGTAAATAAAACCCTTGGTGTTGACAATAGCGGGAAGCTGTTTGTAAAAAGTGATAAACCACTGTATGCTGGTCAGCAACTATTGTTCTACTATCAGAATTCAGGTATTGAACGAATCGAGGAAGAGATAAGAAACACGTTTGTATTCCCACCTTTTGAGGAAAGTGACAATGATAATCTCAGCGTGCTCCACCAGATTTTGCATTCTAATTCCATCTCTCTTCATATTAGACGAGGTGATGCGCTTTATTCGAGCTATAACTATTATGTTACCGGCTATTTGAAAAGAGCCATCAAATATTTGAAGCGACAGGTGGAACGACCTGTATTCTTTGTGTTTTGTGATCCCGATACCATCGAATGGGCTAAGCACAATGAAAGGATGTTGGGGCTCAGCCTGAAGCAGGACAGTGTTTTTTTTGTAGACTGGAACAAGGGTAGTGACAGCTGGCGCGACATGCAATTGATGTCTGAATGTAAGCATAATGTCATTGTGAATAGTTCTTTTGGGTGGTGGGGTTCATGGCTTAACACGAATCCCGGCAAAATAACATGTTCACCGGAACTTAGGATAAATACGAATCATCACTTCTGAGAGTCCGATATGAATGTTTTCGTAATAGGTGGCTGCCATCATAATGCTCTTGGGGTTATCCGCTCATTGGGCGAAAAAGGTATTAGACCTTCCGTCGTGATTCAGAGTGATGAAAAAAAACCCTATATCAGATTGTGTCGCTATATCAGCCGGTATTGGATAGTGGCTTCAGAACAAGAAGTGTTGGCTATATTGAAAAGCGAGGCAGTACACTTTCATGGCGAGAAAGCTGTACTTATTGCTTGTGCTGACAATTTGTCTAGCCTGGTGGATATGAATCATGATGAGTTGCGACAATGGTACAGCCTTCCAGGAACCGATGAACAAGGGCTTGTCAGCAGACTGATGAACAAGGAAGTGATGTCGCAGTTGGCAAGGAAGGTCGGATTCTTCGTGCCACTGTCGATAGCGGTAAATACGGGAGATGATGTGGATATTTCCATCCCAATGCCTTGGATTATCAAACCGCTGGTTAGCAAAGACGGTAAAAAGACAGATATCGAGCGCATCTTTTCGGAGAGGGGATGGAGTGAATACTGTAAAGGTCATGACTCTTTGGTGCAGGTTCAGCAACTGATAGATAAGGAATATGAGTATCAGTTGATAGGCTTGTCACTGGATGGTGGGGAAGAAGTAATTATTCCAGGTGTGAGTCATGTGCTTAGACCTTCAGAAACGACGAATACTGGTTTCTTGCACTATGAGCCGCTTGATAATCAATATCGTGAAGTTTTGGAGACCAGCAGGAAGTTTTTGAAAGCTACAAGCTATTCCGGACTTTTCAGTATAGAGTTCCTGAGAGGAAAAAATGGAAAAGACTACTTTATGGAGATAAACTTCCGCAACGATGGAAATGCAATCTGTGTAACTGCATCGGGTTATAATCTACCTTACATTTGGTATTTGTATAAAATAGGAGGAGATTATCGGAAAGAGATAGAGAGTAGTCTTGTTGAACCTGTATATGTGATGCCTGAATTTGCAGATATCAGTCTTATAGTGCATCATAAGCTTGGTTTGAAGACATGGTTGAAAGATGTGCGTAGGACAGATAGGTTTATGGAGTATGATAGGAGAGATAAAGCTCCTTTTTGGCAAATATTGAAGGAAACAATATTAAGAGGAATAAAGAAAGCTGCACATAAGATAATATAAAATGAATAAATGGTATAAAGATAATAGCGTTTTCTTCTGGACGCTGGTGATTGCACTCTGTGTGATTGTATTTGGTGCTGTTTATAGCAGCACCCTTGGCGAGATTGCCGGACAATTCATGAGTTGGGTGAGCTATTACTTCGGTTGGCTCTATATCCTCTCAATTGTTGCGTTTATTGGTTTCTGCGTATGGATGGCAGTAGGCAAGTGGGGAAATATTAAACTTGGTAAAGAAGATGATAAGCCTGAGTTTAGCACCTTCAGTTGGTTGGCAATGCTTTTTTGTGGTAGTACAGGCATTGGATTGGTGTTCTGGAGTATAGCAGAACCTCTTTCACATTATGCAGCACCGCCATCAGGCATTGAACCTGGAACTATGGATGCTATTGATTTCTCTATCCGTACCTGCTACCTGCACTGGGGTATCACTCAATGGGTGTGCTTTGCGGTGGTAGGTTTGGGCATCGCTTATTTCCAGTTCCGTAAAGGAAAGAACGCTCAGTTAAGTAATCTGCTTACGCCTCTGGTGGGTGAGAAGAGAACCAACGGATGGTTTGGAAAGTTTATCGATGGCTTTTCTGTGGTGGTATCCTTTGCTGGCGTTGCGACATCTCTCGGTCTTGGTGTGAGTCAGATCTGTGGTGGTATAGAGCATTTGTTTGGAATATCTAAAACGCAGGAGACCATAATGTGGATTATCATCTTAATCACCTTGATATTTATCATCAGTGCTATTACTGGTGTTTACAAAGGTATTAAAATCTTATCTAACTTCAATACCTATCTGGCACTTGCATTGTTGGCTGTAGCGTTCTTAGTTGGACCGAAGATTACTATACTGAACAACCTGACAAACAGTGTTGGTCAGCATATCCAGTATTTCTTCAAGGACGTGTTTATGATTAACGCCTTTGGTGATAACGAATGGGTAATGAACTGGCGTGTGTTCTATTATGCTTGGTTCGTGGCATGGGTCCCGTTCGTAGGAATGTTTGTGGCAAGAATCTCTAAAGGTCGTACCATTAAGGAGTTTATATTGGGTGTTGTTCTGGTTCCGACTTTGTTTACTGTTGTCTGGTTAGCTGTATTTAGCGCTATTGCTTTGAGCGCCGTACAAGGTTGGAGCATAGAGAGCGTGCAGGAATTGATAGCATCACCAGAGACTGCTGTATTTATCGTATTTAGCCATTATCCTTTGAGCAAAGTTATATCAGTAATGATTTGCGTGCTGTTGGGTGTGTTCTTTATAACCTCTGCTGACTCTGCAACTTACTCGCTTAGCGTAATGACATCAAATGGAAATATTGTCCCCCCCACTTATAAGAAAGTAATATGGGGTATTGTGGTTGCTGCTATTGCATACATCCTTCTGTCTGCAGGTAGCTTAAAGCCTCTTCAAACAATCTCTATTGCTGCAACATTACCGTTCTTGATTGTAATGATCGCAATGATGCCAGCATTGGTGAAAGAATTGAAAAAAGAGAAATAGTAAGTGTATGAAAAAGATATTGTTTTCATTAGTTATGGCTCTCTTTGCTTTTGAAGCCATGGCTCAGGTTCCCTATTTTGCAGGAACTGTTGGTGATGGGAAACTTTATGGATACACCTCATTAAAGGTGCGTCCAGGTATCAATGCACAGGAAACCTATACCTGCTTTCAGTATGGTATTGGCAACCATGTGGCTGTTGGTACAGACATCTATACAGGCGTTGAATCTTCATACTGGGGCTTCTTGGTGCGATATGGAGCGAAAATTAGCCCGTGGTTTGGTATTGGCGGACAGGTTACACCCTCGTTCAATCTGAATGACAGTTTCAAATATAGCTACACTACTGGTGCTGTTTATATGAATGGTCAAATTACTTCTGACGGAAAGCTATTCTGGTGCTCCAATACTTGGCTGGGATTCAACAAAGATGCTGATGACACCTTTACCAACTGGGAGTATCTTGGCTATACATTTTCATTGAAGAATGGTCATAGCATAACACCAATGGTGGGAACTATCCATTCGTGGAAGTTTGATCAGGATGTAGATATCGCAGCAGGTCTTTATTATTCAATTAAGAACTGGAATGTCTATCTTTGGGGTAATGATTTCTTGAAGGATCATCCTCGTGTTGTGATAGGTGTGGATTTTGCGCTATAAACTTAAGGAAATGATGGATAAGAATTTGTTGCAACATAAGTTTATTGTATTCTGTGGTGATCATTACAATCCTTTAGGTATAATAAGAAGTTTGGGCGAGGTAGGTATACAGTCTATAGCAATTTTGGTGGCAGAACATCCTGTTATGATAAATCATAGCCGTTATGTTTGTCAACTTCACCAAGTTGCTACAAATGAAGAAGGCTATGAGGTCCTATTGAAAGAGTATGGAAATGAGAAGGTGAAGCCCTTTCTGTATACGGCAAGTGATGATATTACTTCATTACTTGATTTACACTATGATGATTTGAAAAATAAGTTTCATTTCTTTCATGGTAAAAGTCAGGGAATAGTCACCCACTATATGGACAAGGAGAATATCTGCAATCTTGCAGTAGAATGTGGATGTGGAATAGCCAATACAGAAATGGTGACTCCGAGAACTCTCCCTACAAAAGTCAACTATCCTCTGATGACAAAAGCTATTATTTCTACATTAGGAGGATGGAAAGAAGATTCTTTTATATGCAAAAATGAGGAGGATTTGATAGAAGCCTATAAACATATTAGAAGTGAAAGGCTGCTTCTTCAGGAATATATTACCAAAAAGAATGAATTGTGTCTTGACGGATTCAGCTTCAATGGTGGAGAGGATGTTTATATCCCCTACTATAGCAATTATCTGAGATTCTCAAATATGAGTTATGGACCATATATGGTGATGCGGCCTTTTCTTGACGAAAAGGTTATGGGACAAGTAAAGATGATGTTGAAGAAAGTAGGGTTTACTGGAATCTTCTCTGTAGAATTTCTGATAGATAAAGATGATAAGTTGTATTTCCTGGAAGTGAACTTCCGAAATTCAACATGGAGTTACGCTTATACTTGTGGAGGATATAACATGCCTTATCTTTGGGCAAAGGCGGAATTAGAAGGCTCTTTGGAATTATCAAAAGTCAAACCATTGAATGAATTTACCGCAATGGTAGAACCTGATGATTTCGTAGAGAATGTCATTAAACACAGAAAGGTAGCTCTGTGGCAGTGGGTAAAGGAAGTGAAAGCATCGAAATTGTATTACTATAACAAGGATGATAATAGTCCTTTCTGGCACTATATGTGGATGAGGTTATGGCGTCCTATAAAAAGGAGAATCAAGTATATTGCATAATGTTGAGAAAATTAAGGAAACGGCTGAAAGAGTCAGCCTGGCTTCTTGGTATATGCGAGAATGGATTCGATGACCTAAAAGCCGGCCGCATTCATTGGGTTGACAATGGTCGCTATGGAGGCAGAAAATGGTTTGCCGACCCCTTTATACTTGACCAAGACGAGCGATATGTCTATTTGCTGGTAGAAGAGTTCGATTATCAGGTGCATCGCGGCAGGATTGCCAAACTATGGATAGATCGTGCATTATGGACAGTTGTTGATTGTAAAATCGTGCTTGACCTTGACACCCACCTGTCATTCCCGATGATATGGCGTGAGAACGGTCAGATTTATGTTTGTCCCGAGAACTACCAGTCTGGTGGATGGAGTATGTACCGCTACGATGCTGACAACGAAAGACTGGAGTTTGTGCAGCTGCTTTCCGACCAGAAACTGACGGACGCTATCATCTGGCAGGATGCTAGCGACTATTGGCTCCTTTCTACCTATGAACCTAAACCCAATGGTTCCGAACTGACTATATGGAAAAGTAACGGGTTAGCAGGGAAATATTATGAATTCCAACGGGTGGCATTCGGTGAAAACATAGGACGCAACGCAGGAATGTTATTCCGTCAGGCCGAAGGGTGGATTCGTCCTGCTCAGGAGAGTAACCGAGAATATGGCCACAGTATCTCGTTCCAAATGGTGACGCTTAAGAATGGCCTGTTCAGATTTAAGGAACTATACCGTTTCCATACGCCACACCCAGTTTATGATGTAGGGACGCATACCTTCAATACCTTTGGCAAAATGGCTGTCATTGATGTGAAAGGATATCGTTACAAAGCCATGGCAGAACTAATAGGCTTTGTAGGCTGGTTGCTGGTAAAGGTTGGACTAAAGAAACCATTCGTTATTCATTAGCAAATGAAGATTGCACACATTATATGGGGACTTGACACGGGGGGGGCAGAGACCATGCTAGTGGATATCATCAATATTCAGGTAAGAACAGAGATTGTTACCTTGCTGGTCGTCAACGATCTAGTAAACGAAACACTGCTGACAAAGATAGACAGGCGTTGCAAGGTGAGGCTGTTTAAGAGAAAAGTAGGAAGTAAGAGCCTCGTTCCATGGTTAAAGATAAACTTTTTCCTTTGGCGTTACCGACCAGAAATAGTCCATTTCCATTTGGAGGGAATGCGAAAGATGATTAGCTGTCCTGGGAAGAAAGTATTCACCATTCACAATATTCACACTTCGGGCAAGGAATATGGTCAATACGATGCCCTCTATGCTATTTCTGATGCTGTAAAGAAAAGAACAAAAACACAAGGGTATGAGTCCGTAACCATCTGGAACGGCATTCATTCTGAAGATATAAAGATCAAAAAAGATGTCCCTCATCGAAAGAAAGACTTCTGTCGATTTGTCTGTGTAGGAAGGCTTTATACAGCCCATAAAGGCCAAGATGTGCTGATTGATGCGCTAATAGTTTTGAGAGGGGAAAAAATACTGAACTACCATGTGGACATCATCGGTGACGGAGAGGACAGAATCAGACTGGAAACCATGATTGCTGATGCAGGATTGTCGGAACAGGTGTCGCTGTTGGGAAGTAAAGACAGAAAGTATATATACAATTATCTTTGTGACTACGACCTGTTTGTCCTACCTTCTCGTTCAGAGGGCTTCGGTTTGACATTGGCAGAAGCAATGTGTGCCAAGGTGCCTGTTGTGACGAGTGACTTGGAAGGGCCGATGGAAGTGATTGGTGGCGGAAGATTAGGATTGCACTTTAAGTCTGAAGATGCTGAGGATTTGGCAAGGCTACTCGCTGCTTATATAGAGAATGGACCTGACGAAAAAATGGTCGATGCTGCCTGGAAGTATGCAAAAGAAAATTTTGATGTCAAGAGAGTGGCGGCGAGGTATGTGGAGGAATATAAAAAGGTGTTGGGGAATGAGAAATAAGCTAAGGCACTTCTTCGTAACAACGCTTTTTGGCTGTATAAGTTATGTATGTGTTGCTGCAATTGCAGGATGTGCCGCTATATATTCCAATCAGGATGTCTTGTTACAAATCACCAAGGCCAATACAACGTATGTGATAAGCCGAGACTATGATTTGAAGGGGCAAACCTTAGTGATGCCCAAAGATTGCATTTTGAAATTTAGGGGCGGTAAACTGTTAAATGGAAAGATAAAGGGAAACAATACGGTTATCGATGCGAAAAAGCAGTTAGTATTAGAGAAAATTGAAGTATCTGGAACTTGGATTAACAAAAATGGATATCCCGAGTGGTTTGGGGCAACAAATAATCCTTCTGTTGATTCCAAAATGGCGATTCAAAAAGCGTTGGATGTCAGTAAAACGTGTAGGCTGACAGGGAAATATTATATGGCATATGACACTCCGACTGGTAGAGGTGATGCTGTGGATGTATGTGCAATAGCCATTAAAGGACAAAAGATTCTAGGAACTCCCCAAAGTAAAATCTATGTTGATGCCAAGTATTGTAATACTGAACGAACTAGTGTTTTCTGGGTTGGAGACAGCGTTATTATTGATGGCGTTAATATAGAATATTTGCATGAAGATCATACAGGCTGGACTGGAATACAAGATGGGGTATATAGAGTTCAGGGAGGAAATGTGTCTATTCAAAATACAACTTTGCGTGGAGCAATGGCAGCATGGATCAATTTGGAAGGGGCAACAGGTAGACGGAATTTTGTAATAAAGAATAATTTCGTTCATGATTGTGACTGTGGTTTGATAATCCAAGGAAACCGTCATCGAAGCAATGAGATATATGACATGAATCTTGTAATGGAGAATAATGTCATAGAGAAGGAGAATAATAGACATAGTGAATTTGTGTCCTTTTGGGGAGGAAAAGAGGACAACGGAAAAGTATATTATGCAAACGTCACTATTCGCAACAATAAGTTCATCGGTGGGTACTTCGGCGGGTGCATTACGGGGCACCCTACATGTAACGGTTTGAAAAACGTTACCATATGTGATAATGTATTTTATGATTGCGGAGGATGTGTATTTTATAATGCTGAAGGGCTAATATACGTTAGGAACTATGTAGCAGGATCCACCTTTGTGGAAAGACAAATTGCCGGAATCATGGGGTCCTATCCAGATCTTTCTTTTTCTAATTGTAAAGAGTGTGTGGTTGATGATATATCGTGCTTTGGAATGTCATTTACAGACTGTAAGAATTTTAGAATCGGGCGGGTAAAACAAACCCTGGATATGGACAAGGACAATCCATTTATATCGCAGATGGGGTTCATCACCGACTTCATTGGGATAAGAGCCGAAAACTCAACGGTGACAATAGACGAATTAACAGTGAATCCTTTCAAGGACAATAAAATGATATCAGATAAATGTAAATATTATATTTTCAAAGCCAACAAATCAAGTGTACAAATAGGAACAATGCGTTCAAATATACCTGTACAGGATTCAAAGAAGTTGCTTAATGTTGGGAATAGGTTGTTTTGAAAATAGCCTGTTTATAGTAGACTTATTAATTTAAAAAGACTAAAGCTTGATATGAAGTATGTAATAATAGGTGGAGGTGTTACCGGCTTATCTATTGCGAATATGTTGAAGAATAACCATAAGGTTACTGTATTTGAGGCTGATAACCGTCCTGGAGGCATGATAAAATGTGATGTTGTGGAGGGAAATCTTTTCCATAGAACAGGAGGACATGTTTTTAATACCAAACGTCAGGATGTGATGGACTGGTTCTTGTCTTTCTTTGACAAGGAAAAACAGTTTACAAAAGCCGTCAGAAATTCGTCAGTGTTTATGCCAGACGGGCAAGAAATTCCATATCCTATTGAGAATCATGCATATTTGTTGGGCAAGGACTTGGGGGCACTGATAGTGAAAGACCTAGTTGCCATAGCCAAAGATAAACTCCAAGAGCCATCTAACTTTGAAGATTTTCTGAAGAGTAGGTTTGGAACAACACTATACAATATTTATTTTCAACCCTATAATTACAAGGTGTGGCGCAGAGACTTGACAAAGGTTCCGTTGACTTGGTTGGATGGAAAGTTGCCCATGCCTTCTGTAGAAGAAATGATTTTTAACAATATCTATCACGTGAAAGAGGAAGCCTTTGTGCACAGCTCGTTCTATTACCCTGTGAAAAATGGTTCTCAGTTTATTGCAGACACATTGGCAAAAGGAATCGATATTAGGTATAATACCAAGATAATTGCAATTAGTTTAGAAAAGTCATCTGGTAGTAGCGTACACTGGATAGTAAATGGCGAACAATTTGATGCTGTGGTTTTCTGTGGAAATATTAAGCAACTGCCGTCTTTGCTTAGGGATGTGGATATTAGTAGTTATGAAAATGAAATAGAGAGATTAGAATATCATGGTACGACGTCGGTATTCTGTGAAATAGATACAAACCCGTATTCATGGATTTACATGCCAAGCCCTGACCATAACTCCCATCGTATCATCTGTACCGGCAACTTTTCGCCCTCAAATAACACCCCGGGAAAAATGACAGGAACTATCGAGTTTACTGATTATATTTCCAAAGAAGATATAAAAGAGAATTTGAAACGCATACCATTGCACCCTAAGTACATCACTCACAATTATGCAAAATACACATACCCTATACAGGATAAGAATACCCGTGAGATGATAAAGAGTCTAAAAGACCATATTGAAGGGTATAATATCTATCTTTGTGGGAGATTTGCAGAATGGGAGTATGCCAACATGGATATTTGTATGGGGTACGCAATGGACTTAACCTCTAAATTGTTGAAGAAATGAATGTGTTGTCTAGTCGAAACATAACAGATTGGCCTTCGAATCATCTTATTTTTGAATGGGAAGATTATATTGCAAAAGCGTTGGATTGTCAAGTGGTTACAGCAAATAGGTATATTGCAAGATTATCAATGGGAAAAGCGCAGAAAATACTTCCATTTTTACTTGATTATGGGCAGCCCAAAGGCTTGCTCTTCAAATTTGAGGCTGGTGTATTGGTAAATCGATTGAGGCGAGATAATACTTCAAATGTCATTCCATGCATAGTTGATTATTTCTTGTGCGATAATCAATTAGATGTCTTTGAGAAACAATTTTGCAATAATCCTGTTGTGTTGGTGTCATCTATGGAAGTCTTTGAACGACTTAGAAATCTTGAAACAAAGGTGAAATTAGTTCATTGCCCGCTTACATTGCCTGACAAATATAGAATTAATGGTGACGAAAAATTTGATAGGCAGTATGATTGTGTTCTTTTGGGAAGACAGAATAACGTGCTTTTGAATTTTATGAATCAATATGCCGTAAATCATCCAGATTTTACATTTGTAAGAGAGGGCGATAAGAAATTTCAATACTACACGTCAAAAGGCGACTATCTTGGCACTTTTGCGTCTAGGGACAGCTATTTTCAGCTCATGAAGAAAAGTCGAGTTCTGCTATACTCAACGCCAGGAATAGATGGTGGTGAACAACGCACCAATGGTTTTAATCAAGTTACCCCAAAGTTTCTTGAAGGACTGGCTTGTGGATGCCATATCATTGCACGTTGGAAAGACAATCCAGATACAGATTGGTATAGGCTATCAAATTTTAGTGAGAACATAAATAATTATCCTCAATTTGAGAAGGCTATGGATGTAGCAAGAAAGACAGAGCCCGATATACGGAAATATGCAGAGTATTTAGAGCACCATTATACATCCACTATTATCCCTATAATAAAAGAATTGATTTAAGGAGTGGAACAGCTGTCTAAGTGCTTTGATGGAGTGGATGATATTACTGAGCGCAAAGTAGAATGAGGATAATACTCGTAAACTATAGATATTTCATTTCGGGAGGACCGGAGAGATATTATTTCAACATCAAGGAGTTGTTAGAAAAGAATGGTCACGTGGTTATACCATTCTCTGTCAAGTCATCGCGCAATTTGCCGATAATGGTTCAGGGAAAGGAACGTCCTGAACTAGAGAAATATTTTTTGGATATCGTAGATGACGAGGTTTATTTCGCCCAGTCTGCCAAGAAAAAGAAATCGCTCAGACTGATTTTGAAATCTTTTTCTCGCATGTTCTATTCGTTGGAGGCGAAACAGAAGATGAAACTGCTCATCAAGGACGAGAAGCCAGACCTTGTGTATATCATTCAGATGCATAACAAGATATCCCCCTCCATCGTAGAAGCCGCGCGTGAGATGAAGGTACCTGTCGTTCACAGAATCTCCGACTTCCAATACATGTGTCCAAATGCTCTCTTCTACAATGACCGTATTGGTGTATGCGAAGAGTGCCTGAGAGGAAACAGGATGGCATGTGTTAGGAACAAATGTGTGCTCAATTCCGCCGTATATAGCGGCATCAAGATGATGGCAAAGTGGATGCATGACATCATGAAGGTACACAAGCGCATTGATGCATTTGTCGTGCCAAGCGAATTTACATGCGTAAAATTGCATGAATATGGCATTCCCAACGAAAAGTTGAATCATATACCGACATTTTTCAATTTAAAGGAAGTTAACCCGGAAGTCAGCAATGAACCCTTCGTGCTCTATGTCGGGCGATTAGAAAAGCAGAAGGGGCTGATAACTCTTCTCAAGGCATTTAAGGGGTTGGACTATCATCTTAAATTAATAGGCTTCAGCAGTGACGGATATGAAGATGAGCTGAAAGCGTTTGCCGGCGATAGTAAGAATATTGAATTCCTTGGCCGAATGGATTTTGAGCAAATTGCACCATATCTGAAATCCTGCCTATGCACCGTTGTTCCTAGTGAATGGTATGACAATTTCCCTAACTCACTGATAGAGAGTTATGCCTTTAAGAAAGCTGTTATTGCAACGGATTTTGGCAGTCTACAGTATATGGTAAAGGAAGGACAAACGGGTTTAAAATTTAAATATGCTGATACAAACGATTTAAAGTTTAAAGTTCAATATGTGTTTGAGCATCAGGAAGAAGCAAAACAAATGGGAAATAATGGATATCAACTTGTTGAAACTGTTTACTCGCCAGACGCCCACTATAAAAAGCTAATGGAAGTATTCAGTAAGGTACAGCGTTAATATAGAAAAAACCATAAAATATGGCAGAAAAGAAATTGAATGGGACAGTGATTGTGACGTATCGTTGCAATGCACGTTGTTCGATGTGCAATCGATATAAGGCACCTTCGAAGGCGGAGGAGGAAATTTCAATTGAGACCATCAAGAAACTCCCTAAGATGTATTTTACAAACATCACGGGGGGTGAACCGTTTATCCGTACGGATCTGAAGGATGTGGTTCGTGAACTGTATAAGAAATCAGACCGTATTGTTATTTCTACAAATGGATTCTTTACGGATCGTATTATCGACCTTTGTAAAGAGTTTCCTCAGATAGGAATACGTATCTCGATTGAGGGCTTGGAAAAGACCAATAACGAGATACGTGGCTTGAACGATGGCTATCAGCGTGGTTACACCACATTGAAGAGACTTCGTGAGATGGGAATGAAGGATGTGGGCTTTGGTATGACGGTGCAAGATAAGAATGCACCTGACTTGGTGCCACTCTATAAGATTTCGGATGAGATGGGAATGGAGTTTGCAACGGCATCGTTGCATAACTCGTTCTATTTTGTAGAAGCCAAGAACATCATCAAGGATCGCCCGATGGTGGCAAAGAACTTTGAGAATCTGGTAAACGAACTGTTGAAGAGCAATTCGCCTAAGAAGTGGTTCCGTGCATATTTTAACCATGGATTGATTAACTATATCTATGGGCAGAAACGCCTGTTGCCCTGCGATATGAGCTTTGACACGTTCTTTATTGATCCATACGGAGACGTCATGCCGTGTAATGGTACGAAGGACAAGGAGGTAATGGGTAATTTGAATCGCCAGACATGGGATGAGCTGTGGAATTCACCTGAGGCAGAGAAGGTGCGTAAGAAGGTGCGTTGCTGCGACCGTGATTGTTGGATGATAGGTTCTGTATCTCCTGCCATGCACAAGTATATTAAGACACCATTGTGGTGGGTCATTAAGCATAAATTGAAGTCACTGCTGGGCATGAAGTACTCTATGTATGAGCTTCCTATCTGTTACGAATATCGCGATGGAAAGGTGACAAAGGAGGAACTGGATAAACTCTCCACTTGCGATGTGAATGCTGTTATCAATAATGGTCTTTCTGAAGACTCTAAGGAGGCGCTGAAAGGCAAGCGTGGTGAGGATATCGTGAATGCAGATGTAGCCTCGCAGGGTTATGAAGCCACTAAGGCTGAGAGAGATATATAGACAGATTGATATTGAATAGATTCGAGCAGCCCCCGTGCTTTTTTACACCAAGATGACAGAGAAGAAGAAAATTGACTGGTTGGCAGTACTTCAAGGTTTGAGCATGCTTCTTGTAGTAGTTGGACATGTTTCATTGACAAACCAGCCAAGGGACCCAAGTACGCCCATTGCCACAGGAATTGAGACTACGATATACACATTCCATATGCCTCTGTTTATCTTTATTTCAGGTTGGTTGTTTTACTATACTTGTATTGGGAGGAATAAATCCTACAAGGATATGCTTATTTCGAAATTCAAGAGGTTGCTAATACCATTCTATGCCTTTACAATAGTGACGATGCTATTGAAGATGGCATTGCCACAACTGATGCATAGAGTTGTAGATGCTGAAGAAATTATTAATACTTTTGTCTTTTTCCGTAGCAATCCTTTAGGGGAAATGTGGTTCATTATTGTTTTATTCGAGTTGATGCTACTATATCCCTTATATAAGCTGATGATGAAGAATGTCGTGTTGGCAGTATTCGGACTGGGATGTGCATTTTTGATCGGTATAATTACACCTGATATTTCATATTACAATATAGGAAAAGTTGCCTATATGTTACCTTTTTTTGTTACAGGTATTATATGCTGCAGGTATGAGCTGCACAAGATTATAGGAAAGACATGGCTCTTTTTGATGATTACCGTGTTTTTTGTGGCATGTAATATTTGGGGGATGCTCCCTAAATCGATGGAAATAGAAGTGGCCATGGTGGGAACATTGTTTGCAATGTCATTGTGCTTGATAGTTGCTAGATTTATTCCGAATATGTTTAAAAGCTATAGAAATTATACTTTCCAGATATTTTTGATGGGAATATTCTTCCAGATGGCCATCAGATGGATATATGTCAAGATGGGGATCGAAATGCTGTTCGTTCCGTTGTGGCTGTTGAGCGTTGTGATAGGAGTTTATGTACCAACATTTATTGCCAAACTTATAAATCGATATGCCCCCCAAAAGGTAAGACTATGTTTCGGGCTTTAGTTGTATTATGATAAAGATTATTGTTACTGGTACTCGGGGGATACCGAATATCATGGGTGGTGTGGAGACGCATTGTGAGGAACTGTTTCCGAGGATTGCGGCTTTGGGGCATGACGTGATAGTGATACGCAGGAAAAGTTATGTGCATGATGACCTGACGGAATGGAAAGGCGTTCGACTTGTTGATATTGAAACGCCTAAGAAGAAATCCTTTGAGGCAATCATCCATACATTTCGTGCTATCAATAAGGCAAAGAAGGTGGGAGCAGATGTCCTTCACATCAATGCCATTGGGCCCGCGTTGCTGGTGCCATACGCGAAGTTATTAGGATTGAAGGTGGTGTTCACGCACCATGGACCAGATTACGATCGCGATAAATGGGGCCTTGCAGCGAAGACGATGCTGAAGCTGGGTGAGAGCATGGGATGCAAGTTTGCCGACCATGTGATTGTTATTAGCAACGTCATCAAGAACCTGATAGCAGAGCGTTGTGGCAGGACAAAGAATGTACACCTTATATACAATGGTGTACCTGAGCCAGAAATATGTGACTATTCGGAATACTTTGAAGAACTTGGCATCGAGATGGGAAAGTATATTCTTGGTATGTGCCGCTTTGTGCCAGAGAAACATTTGCATGATTTGGTTGATTCATTTGCTAAACTGAAAACAGAACATAGAATTTCTGATGATATCAGACTAGTTCTTGCAGGTGATACAGATTTTGAGGATGACTATTCAATGAATCTGAAAAAGAAGGCCAAAAATAGTGGCGTAGTACTGACAGGATTTATCCGTGGAAGGAAACTACATTCGTTGTTGACGAATGCACTGTGCTATTCGTTGCCATCATCGCATGAGGGACTGCCTATTTCGCTGCTTGAGGCGATGAGCTATAGATTACCTGTCATCACTTCAGCCATTCCAGCCAACCTAGAAGTAGGCCTGCCTGCTGAGTGTTATCATGAAGTAGGGGATGTTGAGACTCTTGCTGCAAAGTTGGAGGCTGTTATAAAGAAACCATTGCAACGGATAGATTACGATATGAGTAAATATAATTGGGACGTGATTGCACAGCAGGTGGCTGAAATCTATAAAGACTTTGGAAAATGAGAGATAATCATACCAAAGGAACTATTTTAAAGGCGGTAATCATCGCAGCAGACTTCGTGCTTCTCAACTTGATACTGTTGGCTGCGGCGATGTGGAATCCTTTAATGGAAAACTGGCCGATAGGTAGAATAAGGGCTTTCTTTATATTCACTAATGTCGGACTGATCATCGGACAGTTTTACTATTCAACGATTATCCACTATCGTAAAGTAAATGCTGCTGATATGCTGAAGCGTATTATGTCGCTGAGCGTTACGACGGTGACCGTAGCTTATTTGCTGATGAAGTTGTTGAACCTGAAATTCCCTGCGGGCTATTCCCTTGCAGGGATAGGAGCGATATTCTTGTTTTTGAGTTTGATAGCTAGACTCATTGAACGACAGATAGTGAGACGGATTCGTCAGACGGGCTTTAATACTCGCTATGTGACGTTTGTGGGTAATGATGCTGAACTGTTGAATATCTATCATCGACTCAACGATGATACATCAATGGGCTATCGCATATTGGGCTATTATGCTGATGGAGAGATGGCTGTTTCCGAAGAAGAGGGACGAACGGAAGGTAGTGAGGGTAAAACAATAACGCTGAATAGGCTCGGTACGCTGCAGGAGTTTATGGATAATTTGGGACATCCGGAAAAGTTGCAGACAGGCGATGAACTCTATGTTTGCCTGTCACGTCAAGACAGAGATACCATACGACGCATTTCCCAATTCTGTGATCACAATGTGATTCATTTCTATTTTGTACCCGTGTCGGTAGAAACGCTTGGTATCGACCTGAAGCGTGAATTCCTGGATAATATTGAGATATTCACGACCTATGATAACCCGCTGGAAAGACCATTGAATAAGTTGGTCAAGCGCATTTTCGACATCGTGTTCTCGATCATATTCCTGATCCCGACGGCGTTGATATTCCCGTTTGTGTGGCTGATTATCAAGATTCAGAGTCCTGGTCCGCTGTTGTTTAAACAGGCAAGGACGGGAATTGACGGCAAGACGTTTAATATGCTGAAATTTCGCTCGATGCACGTGAATGACGATGCGGACAAGGTGCAGGCCACGAAGGACGACCCAAGGAAATATCCCTTTGGTAACTTTATGCGTAAGTCGAACATCGACGAATTGCCACAATTCATCAATGTGCTGAGGGGTGATATGAGCATTGTAGGACCAAGACCTCATATGCTGGCTCATACGAAACAATACTCGGAACTGATAGACAAATATATGGTGCGTCACTTCGTGAAACCTGGACTGACGGGCTGGGCACAGGTGACGGGATTCCGAGGAGAGACGAAGGAACTCTGGCAGATGGAAGGACGTGTGAAACGCGACATCTGGTATATGGAGCATTGGAGCGTCTGGCTGGACATCCGCATCATCTGGATGACCATCAAAACAATCTTCATTCATGACAAGCAGGCATACTAGGGCATTATGACACCAGGAAAGAAATTCGTCCTTCTTCTGCGGCTGGGCATGGGGATTACATCGGCCGACGATACGAATGCTTTGCCACAAATCGCTGATGAGGCAGAGTGGGTGTTGGTGATGAAACTGGCCAAGAAACAGGCGGTACAGGGTATCCTGTTTCGTGGCATAGGGCAGCTGCCGCCCAGTTGTCGTCCGCCTCGTCAGATGTTGCTCAATGCTGCCATGCTGAGTGATAAGATAGAACAGTATAACCGGACTATTGATGCTGCAGCCGTGAAACTGTTGGCAACACTTGAGCAGGCAGGTTTCCCTTGTTGCATCCTGAAAGGGCAGGGTAATGCTTTGTACTACCCTGAGCCAGCATCGCGTATGCCAGGCGATATTGATGTGTGGATAGCATCACCTGTGAAGCGCGTCATTGACTTTGCACGACAAGCTGCCCCCCTTGCTAAAGCCTGCTATCATCATGTGGAGGCGGCCCCCTGTGACGGGGTAGAGGTGGAACTGCACTACCGTCCGGCTTTTCTTAATAACCCCCTATATAACCATCGTTTGCAGCGATGGTTTCAGCGCGAGGCTGCCGAACAAAGCTGGCATAGCGTAGCGTTAGCTGATGGGACAGCGACGTTGAACGTGCCAACCGATGCCTTTAACCGCATCTACCAAATGGCACATATCATGAACCACGTGATACATGAGGGCGTGGGTATGCGCCAGATGATGGACTACTATTTTCTGTTGATGAAAGGATTCACGGCCGAGGAACGCCAGCATGACGAGCGGCTACTCAGACGCTTTGGATTGTATGATATGGCTGGTGCCGTGATGTATGTGCTTCAATGGCTGTTTGTTTTGCCAGAAGATAAAATGCTTGTGGCGCCAGACAAGAGACGTGGTGTCGTCTTACTGAAGGAAATACTCTATGGCGGTAACTTTGGTCGCTACCACCAAGAGGCCAAGAAGGCACGCTCACAATGGGCAAAGAATGCGCTTCGTTCACGGCGAGATCTCCGCTTGCTCACTGTTTTCCCCTCTGAGTGTCTCTGCGAACCCCTTTTCCGCCTATGGCATTTTGGATGGCGCCTCTGCCATCAATAAAACGTTTCAGATGGGCAGGCTTCTAAAAACGAACATAAAATTTGGCTGTTTATTCGTTTTTTTGTAATTTTGCCATTAAGATGGCGAAATTACTCCGTCTCGACAAAAAAAGAAACGAGTTTCTTTGTTTTGTGCTCGACTTTTCGTAATTTTGCGCCCTCGTTGAATCAAGAATTCAAAATTATAAATATATATAAAGATGTATAGAACAAATACATGTGGCGAGCTTCGACTCGCAAATGCCGGTCAGCAGGTGACACTTGCAGGATGGGTACAGCGCACACGCAAGATGGGAGGTATGACCTTCGTGGATCTGCGCGACCGCTATGGAATCACACAGTTGGTGTTTGATGAATCAAAGGATGCAGACCTCTGTGAGCGTGCCAACAAACTGGGACGCGAGTTCTGTATTCAGATCAAGGGACAGGTGAGCGAGCGCCAGTCGAAGAATCCCAAGATGCCTACAGGCGATATAGAGATTCTGGCTTCGGAGTTGAATATCCTGAGCGAGAGCTTGACACCTCCCTTCACCATTGAGGATCAGACCGACGGTGGTGATGATATCCGCATGAAGTACCGCTATCTGGATTTGCGTCGCTCGGCTGTACGTAAGAATCTGGAGCTGCGTCATAAGATGACTATCCTGATACGCAACTTCCTCGACTCCCTGAACTTCATTGAGGTGGAGACACCTATCCTTATCGGCTCAACCCCAGAGGGAGCCCGTGACTTCGTGGTGCCCAGCCGTATGAATCCTGGCCAGTTCTATGCTTTGCCTCAGAGCCCGCAGACCTTGAAGCAGTTGCTGATGGTCAGTGGCTTTGACCGTTATTTCCAGATTGCCAAGTGTTTCCGCGATGAAGACCTGCGTGCCGACCGTCAGCCTGAGTTTACTCAGATAGACTGTGAGATGTCGTTTGTAGAGCAGGAAGACGTACTGCAAGTGTTTGAAGACCTGGCCCGCCATCTGTTCAAGGAGATTCGCGGCATCGAGCTGCCCCCATTGCAGCGTATGACATGGCATGAGGCTATGCGTCGCTTTGGTAGCGATAAGCCCGATCTGCGCTTTGGTATGGAGTTTGTAGAACTGATGGATGTGCTGAAAGGTACAGGCTCGTTCCCTGTATTCAACGAGGCAAACTATATTGGCGGTATCTGCGTACCAGGTGCTGCTGACTACACCCGCAAGCAGCTTGACCAGTTGACCGACTTCGTGAAGCGTCCTCAGGTAGGTGCCAAGGGCTTGGTCTATGTGAAGTTCAATGCCGATGGTACGGTGAAGTCAAGTATTGACAAATTCTACGAGCCGGAGGTATGGCAGAAGGTGAAGGAGGCTTGTGGTGCAAAGGATGGCGACCTCGTGCTGATTCTCAGTGGCGACAATGCCAACAAGACCCGCATTCAGCTCTGCACTTTGCGTCTGGAGATGGGCGACCGTCTGGGCCTGCGCGACAAGGATAAGTTCGTATGCCTGTGGATCGTTGATTTTCCCCTGTTCGAATGGAGCGACGAGGAGCAGCGCCTTATGGCTACCCACCATCCCTTCACATTGCCTAATCCCGATGATATCCCCTTGCTCGATACCGATCCCGCCAAGGTGCGTGCCGTGGCCTACGACTTCGTGTGCAACGGCGTAGAGGTAGGCGGTGGCTCTCTGCGTATCCACGATGGTAAGCTGCAGGAGAAGATGTTCCAGATTCTGGGCTTTACCCCCGAGAGAGCTATGGCACAGTTCGGCTTCCTGATCAATGCCTTTAAGTATGGCGCACCCCCTCACGCTGGTCTGGCCTTTGGTCTTGACCGTTTCGTGAGCCTCATGGCAGGTCTTGACAGTATTCGTGACTGCATTGCCTTCCCAAAGAACAATTCAGGTCGTGACGTGATGTTGGACGCTCCTGGCGAACTTGATCCCAAACAGTTGGAAGAGCTGCAATTGAAGGTCGAACTGCGTCAGGAAGATTGATTTGAGTCAAGAATTGTTAACAAATAGAAAGAAACTGCTCTAAATCAGTGAGATTCCTTAACAAAAAGGCGTAATTTTGCTGCCGAATTGATAATTCAACTTCAAAAAGTATTTAGATTTTAAGTATTATGGCAGAAAAGAAAGCTACAACTAAGAAAGCTGCTGAGACAAAAGAAGTAAAGGCTCCCGCAGCAAAGAAGACCACAGCCAAGAAGGCTGCTACTCTCGTAGTAAACGCTGAGACCATTGGTTTTAAGGCAGGAGATGTTTATCAGGCACTGGCAGCTGCTGAAAAGGCACTTGACGTAAAGGCAATTGCTAAGGCAGCAAAGATTTCAGAGGAAGAGACTCTGCTCGGTCTGGGTTGGTTGTTCAAGGAGGGTAAGCTCCTGAGCACTGAGGACAACAAGATTGTTCTGGCCTAATAGACAAGCAAATCAATCAATAAGAAAAGGTCGGTAAGCATAGTTTTACCGACCTTTTTTATGAGTAATGGCTTACGAACAACAGATACTACATATCCTTTCGCATGTAGGCGAGCGTGGCATTAGCGTGTCGGCGCTGGCAAAGCATGTCTATAACCACTGCAACACGCTGTTTACCCAACCTGATTTCCAGCAGGTCTATACACAGGTGCAACAGTATCTGTTGAAAAACTCCAAGTCGGCTTATTCCTTGATAGAGAGCACAGGGCGTCGCGGTTATTATCGACTGAACACACAAGGCTCTGCGGATGCGCGCCAATTGATGCTCAACTTCCTTGAGGAAGAGCCTGTAGAGGAGGAAACAGAAAGTGAGAAGCCCAGTCAAGACCTCTCACTCAATTTATTTGACGATTTCTGAGAAGACATCCTCGTAAAGTTGGAGCAACGCTTGGGCTGTGTTGCGCCAAGAGAACAGGCTTGCTCTTTCCAATCCCCATTCCTTTTGTTGTTGGTAGAAAGTCTCATCGGTCTCCAGACGGATGAGCATATCGGCTATCTCGTCGGCATTTTCAGGGTTGATGAGGATGGCTTTTTCGCCCCCAACCTCAGGCATTGATGAGGTGTTGCTGGTGATGACGGGTGTGCCGCAGGCCATAGCCTCCAGCAGGGGAATGCCGAAACTCTCGCGCAGCGAGGTGTAGAGGAATGCAAAGGCGTTGTTGTAGATAGCTGGCAAGTCTTTGTTTTTGATATAGCCAGGCATCACAATCTTCTCACGGATGTTCTCAATGTGGTTTCTACTGATGATGCCATTGAGATACTCTTTGTCAAGGTCAGCCATCAGCAGAGGGCGCTTCACCTCCGAGCGAACAAGGTATTTGGAGTAGGCCACCAGGGTGCGCTCAGTATTCTTCTTGGGGTCTGTGTTGCCGAGGAAGAAGATGGGACGTTCTGAATCAATGGGACAGGTTGCTTGATTCTTGCCTGAATCATGAACCTGTCCCTTCTGATTCAAAGGTCTGAACCATTCGTTGTAGCCATTGTAGATCATGGCCATACGCTCCTTGGCGATACCAAGTTTCTTGATGATATTGTCTTTCTCGAAATTGGAAACGGTGATGATGCGCCTGCACTTATGCAGGATGCGAGGCACCACCAGGCGGCGATACAGCCATCCCATATTCTGATAAAGCGACTTGTTCTGTTTGTCGCGAGGCTCCAGGAAGATAATGTCGTGGAGGGTGAGTACGAGTGGAATGTCGCACCAGATAGGGGCGGTGTTGCTGGTACAATGCAACAACTCGACACCCGCCTTGCGGGCAGCCCTTGGCAGTGCCACCTGCTCCCATAGAGGATACGATGGCATATTGAGCTCCACTACATGCACGTTGTCGGAACTCGTGACACAACGGTCTGGACCTGGCTTCACGAATACAAAATACTCATTCTCATGGTCTATCTGTTGCAGTTGCAGTATTTCCTGCAAAACGACATAGTCCATGCCGTGCTTGTTGCTGCGGAAGATGCGCTGTGCTTCAATGCCTATTCTCATGGGTGTTGGGTGATGGGTGTTAGGTGATGGATGATAGGTCTTTTGTTATTTTGGCAGGAACGCCGGCAACGACGCAATTATCAGGCACATCATTGGTCACCACGGCTCCTGCTGCTACAACGGCATGATGGCCGATGGTGACACCTGGCAGGATGACGGCATTGGCACCTATCCATACATCATCGCTGATGACAACGGACTTGGTGGATATCCCTTGCTCATCTATTTGTTTTGTTGTGTCTTGGAAATTATGATTCAATGCAGTCACTGTGATGCCCTGAGCCAGATTGACGTGGCTGCCAATGACCACAGGGCCGATGATGGTGTTGTGGATGCCAATACGGGTGTAGTCGCCAATAATCACATCACCCACGGCATTGTTGATGCAACTGAACGATTCCACTACGCTTCTTCTGCCCAAGGAGAATTTTCTGTAGGGTGGGGTGTCCATACGTACTGAACGATAGATCTTCGAGCCTCGTCCACGATGTTGATAGAGCGGGGCCAGGAGTCGGATATACCAGCGAGGACGGGCGTCGCGCTGGTTCATGATCAGAAAGTCAATCCATCGTTTCAATCGCGGATTCCCTTTCAATCCTTCTCGTATGTTGTCTTGATGATTTGTTGCCATTGCTTGATGATTGTTTCTATGTTGAATCGTGCTGCTATCTGTAGGGCCTCCTGTGATTTCTCTTGCCAGTCCATGTGTGTGGCTTCGTGTAGCTTTTCAGCCAGTGCGTGGATGTCGCCGTTGGGGAAATACAGTCCGAAGTCGCCCATGATCTCCTTGCTGGTGGGCAGGTCGGAAGAAACAATGGGCAGTCCGTGGGCCATTGCCTCTACCAATACAAGTCCAAAACCCTCCCAGCGTGAACTGAGCACATAGATCTGGGCATCGGAATAATAGGTCTGCACATGATTGGTAAAGTGATGAATCTGGACGCGCTGCTCCAGATGGTGCTCTCGGATGAGTTCACGATACATCGGCTCTTCCATCCCTTCGCCTACGATGTTGAGTGTCCATTCGCTATTTGTCGTAGCAAACTCTGCAAAGGCTTTGATGAGCAAATCGAACCCTTTATGCTGATGTGAGAAGCGCCCTACTGCCAGAAACTTTTTCGACAGTCCGTTGCTTGCTTCCCCTGGTTGCAGCGTCAGTGGATTATAGATGACCTCTGGCGTAAAGTCATATCTTTCCTGATAAGGAGGAACGTCGCATTGACAAAGCACCACCGTATGATTGAGGCGGTGGAACTGATAGACGAAATAGCTTTCCAACTCAGTGCCGGCATACGCAGACCCCTTGGAAAACATTGCCTCAAAGGAGTTGTGTATCCATCCAATCAGATTCTTGCATCTCAGTTGGCTGCGAATAGCTGCAATGCGGGTGGCGATAGGCGCGTGTACGGCGATGATAGCATCATACTCTTGGGCATTCAGATGTGAAATCAGTATATCGCGCCGTTCGCTGGGAAACGAGCTGTGGGCATAGAGGGCATGGGTGATGCTGCATGAAGGTAGCACCTTTCTGTACAACAGACTATAAGCCTTACAGCATTTCTCTTTCAGGGGATTGACAGCAGGGTAGGCCAGGAACTCATAGCGGATATCGGCTTCGTCAAGTCCGTAGATGGTGGTGTCTTTGCTGTCAGCCTGGTCAAACGTCATAATGGTAACCTCAGCCGTCTTTGCCAGTTCCTTGGCGATGACAGCCGTCACCCGTTGTACGCCTCCATACGAGAAGATGGACTCTGTGACGAAGCAGACCTTCATACTTGTTGACTATTTCCCTGCAAAAATAAGCATTTTTTGTTTTATGAGCAAAAGTATTTGCACATTTCATGAAAAATATCTATCTTTGTCACTCAAAAAAGCGAGACGATGAAGATATTATTCCTCACATATCATGGGTTTGATCCTGGCAGCGGCATCAGCAAGAAGATGCTGGCGCAGATTAAGGGACTGCGTCAGGGAGGTCATGAGGTGCACGTCTGTTCTTACGACAAGGATGCCCAAGGTCATCATTGCCGTTTCGTGGACGATAAGGTCATACAGGACTACGGCCCAGGCAAGTGGGGCTCGCTGAAGCAACGCCTGCAGATGGGGTGTATCGTGGATTACTGTGTGCGTGAAGGTATAGAGATGGTCTATGCCCGCAGTTTCATGAATGCCTCGCCAGTCCTTATCCGTCTGTTCAGCGCTCTTCGCCATCATGGCATCCGTAGCGTGACAGAGATTCCTACCTTTCCCTACGATCAGGAGTTTGAGTCGTTGCCTTTAAAACACAAGCTCACGCTCTTCATCGACAAGCTTTTCAGAAATCGTTTGGCAGCCCAGACCGATGCGATGGTCACCTTTTCAGATGTCAAGACCATCTTCGGACAGCGTACCATCAATATCAGCAATGGTGTGGATCTGGATACGATTCCCTTGCACCAACGGGTAGATACTTCGAATGAGATTCATCTGATAGCTGTGGCCGAGGTGCATCCTTGGCATGGTTTCGATCGCCTGATTCACGGACTGGGCGAATACTATGCCCATCACCCATCACCCATCCCCCATCACCCACCGGTCTTCTTCCATATCGTAGGCGATGTGTGGGACTCAGAGATGAATGGCAGTCGCTTGGCCCCAGGCTTTGCGCCCATCATCAAGAAATATGGTATAGAGGATAAGGTCATCTTCCATGGAAAGCTGTTTGGACAAGCGTTGGATGATGTCTTCATCCAGTGTGCCTTTGCCGTAGGTAGTCTGGCTCGTCATCGCAGCGGCATCACCTATTTGAAGACACTGAAGAATCGTGAGTATGCCAGTCGTGGCATCCCCTTTATCTATTCTGAGTGCGACTCGGACTTCGATCATCAGCCATACGTGATGAAAGCGCCAGCCGACGAGTCGCCTGTTGATGTGCAGGCTATCGTTGATTTTATCTGTTCTTACGACTATGATCCAGCAGCTATCCGTCAGACGGTGGAACACTTGTCGTGGAAGAATCAGATGCAGCAGGTGGTAGAGGCCGTTTGTAAACTATAAATGATAAACTGATGAGGGTTGTCTATGTCATCGATTCGTTAGCCAGCAAGGGTGGGGCAGAGCGCATCCTGAGCGAGAAGATGAACTACCTGGTGGCTCATTTCGGCTATGAGGTGTATGTCATCACCTGCTATCAGAATGTGGCGCACGACAAGAATGCCTATCCGCTTTCTGAGAATGTGACGCAGATCAACCTCAACATCCCGTATTATTCCCAGTATCACACGCGTTACCCCATGCGCCTCTGGGTGAAGCATCAGATTTATCGGCGACTGCAACGCGAACTGACTGATGCTGTAAAGCGTATTGATCCCGATGTCCTTGTGGGCTTGGGCTATTTCAATGCCGACCTGGTGACCAGTATCCGTTGCAGGGCACGAAAGGTGGTCGAGAGTCATGAGGCCCGTATCTTCACAATGTCCGACCACGGCTTGAGCCGTTCGTTGCTGTCGCGTCTGTTTATGCGTTATTACAAGCGACGCTATTTCCATCGTGTGGAGCAACAAGCCGATGTGGTGGTGACGTTGACCAGTGGCGATGCTCAGGAGTGGCAACGTGCACGTAGGGTAGAGGTGATACCTAACTTTACGATGATGGAGGTGCCCCAACCAAGCACTTGCGAGTCGAAACAAGTCATCGCTGTGGGTCGTTTGGAGTGGCAGAAAGGTTTTGACCGCTTGGTAGAAGTGTGGCAGAAGGTGGAGGCCGCCCATCCCGATTGGCAATTGTCAATCTATGGATCGGGTACGCTAAAGAATGCTTTGCTCCATCAGATTCAGCAATTGGCGTTACACCAAGTCGCTATTCACGATTTCACCCCCTCTATCGCTGAGGCCTATTCTAAGAGTTCCATTTTTGTGTTGAGTTCCCGTTTCGAGGGCTTCGGACTGGTGTTGATAGAAGCCATGAAGGCTGGCTTGCCTTGTGTCACCTTCGACTGTCCGTTTGGTCCCGGCGACGTGGTGGTCGATGGCGAGTGCGGCTTTGTAGTGGTCGATGGCGATATTCAGCAGATGGCCGACAAGCTGTGCCTGTTGATGGACGATGCCGCCTTGCGCCAACAGTTCTCACAGGGTGCGCTGGCTCGTACCAAGGTGTTTGATGTCGATGTGGTGATGCAGCGGTGGAAGACGCTGTTTGAGGGTCTCTGACAATACTCCCGCCTATAGTGATTTTATCTTCAGGTAGAGTGATGGCATCAGCTTGAACATCAGCGAGATGAAACGCTGCTTCATGCCGTTGGTGAAGCAGAGGTCTGGCACCTGCTCTTTCAGGTCTTTGACAAAGTCTTTCCTCTCTGCCAGCAGCTCGGGAGAATGGGTGATGTACCAAGTCTCGACAGAGAAGGTGGCAAAGATGATATCCATGAGTTTGCGCTGCTCATTTCGTGATAGCGTCATTGTCTTCCTGATTTTCCACAGATGGGCAATACCTTGGTGGAAGTCCATCACCTTGCGTTTGTTGATGGCTGACACTATAGAGTCAGGGCGCTGTCGATAGATGTAGAAGATATGATTGGTGCGCAGACAATTCTGGGCCTTCAGATAACACTCAGTAGTAAAGGGAACGTCTTCGAAATAGATGCCGGAGATGAAGCGCAGATCGTTCTCGTTGAGGAACTCACGTCTGTAGAGCGTGCGCCATACATAACATTCGCGTGGGTTCAGGTGGTTGATAAACAGGTCGCTGCTCGTCAGTTTATAACTGCGGTAGTCAGCCTTGGGGATGGGCAGATGTGTGTATTGCTCCAGATTCTCCAGTTTGATAAACCCAGCCACCAGCAAGTCTGGCTTATGTTGTTCCAAGTCTTGCAGCATGGGCTTCAGCGTGTTGTCAACCAACACGTCGTCGGAGTCAAGAAACAATACATAGTCGCCAGTTGCCTTTTCCAGTCCTGTATTGCGGGCAGCCGACAGACCTTGGTTCTCTTGTTCTATGACGCTGATATTCTTGTGCTGCTGGATGATGTCTGCAATACGTTCAAAACTTTCGTCGCGTGTGCCGTCGTTCACCAGTATCACGTCAAACAGCTCCTCTTCCAGACCTTGTCTGAAGATGCTCTCCACACAAGCCCTGATATATTTCTCCACCTGATAGACAGGTACTATAATGCTAAGCCGTTTCATTTTTTAATGATTAAGTTCTTACCTCTTACCTCTTACTTCTTAAACCGCCATGGCATCAATGTGCGCTCCACCTTGCAGACCAACTGGAATCCGAAAATCCGTATCAGGAAGGTGCGGAATCGGTAGTAGGCCTTGGCCTTGGGCGAGAACCATGAGTTCTGATAATGATGGATGGCGTAGGTGTATGGCGTCAGTTCTACTTCACGTGAATCAAAGACCTTGGGCGAGAAATAGGCATCGTTCATCACGAGCACTTCTTTTTGGAAGTCCAAGGTGCGAATCTGCTGACTCTCCTCCAGCGACAGCACGCGTAGGGGTTTCAACTGTCTGATCTGTTCGTCCATGATCTCTGGCAGTTTTCGGATATCCAGTGTGCCGTCGGCTTTTACGAAATGTCGCCCTTCGTAGTAGTCCAGGCATTTCTTGATCCAGTCGCAGCCCTTCTCCGCTCCCATGATGGCAGCCTCAGGTGTGCCCGCCTTTTCTGCTCCCATGAAATAGGGCAGGTCGAGCAGGTCGTCAAATCGCCTCAGCACCTCAACGTCGCTGTCCAGATAGATGCCGCCCTCATGATAGAGCGCATAGAAGCGGATATAGTCGGCAGCAAAGGCATATTTCTTTTTCTCGAAAGCCTCGCGAACCCATGCCGACTGACTCAGGTCGAAGCGCTTGGTGTCCCAAAGCACGATCTCATAGTCGGGCAGTATCTGCTTCCATGACTCTATGCAGCGTGCTATTTTCGCAGGATAGGCATCGCCGCTGAGCCAGCATAGGTGTAACTTTTTAGGTATCATACTGCAAAAATACGTAGAAAAGTTGATTCTTCAAAATTTTTTTGCTACTTTTGCAGAAATTATGATGGACAAGCGGCTTACGATCTTCACTCCGACCTACAATCGTGCCTACATTCTGCCACAGTTGTATGAAACGCTGTGCCAGCAGCAATGTACCGACTTTGTATGGCTTGTCGTTGACGACGGCTCTTCAGATGATACGCCCTCGCTTCTGCAGGAATGGCAGGCGGAAGGGAAGATTAGCATACGCTATTACCAACAGGCGAACGGTGGTAAGATGCGTGCCCACAACTATGGCGCTACCCTCTGTGATACCTTGCTTTTCATGTGCGTGGATTCCGACGATTACCTGGCCTCGCCTACTGTGGTGGGCGATGTGCTGGCGTTCTGGGATGCCCATCGCGAACTGGTTGAGCGGCCTGATGTGTGTGGGTTGCTTACCTATCGGAAGATGATACCTGATGCAGGCGGTACGTTGGTTGATGATTTGCAGTTGTGTACCATGGGTGAAGTCTATGCCCGAGGTTTTCGTGGTGAGACAGCTCCCGTCTTCAAGGCCGAGGTGCTCAGGCAGTATCCCTTTCCAGTATGCGACGGCGAGAAGTTTATCACTGAGGATGTGGTCTTCGATCAGTTGAGTCTGCACTATCAGTTCCTGCTTTTCCCCTATGAGACTCAGGTCTGCGAGTATCAGCAGGATGGCTATACGCGCAATGGCTGGGATGTGCTTTATCGCAATCCTAAGGGCTATCGTCTGTATTATGATCAGTTGGTAAGGAATGGTCGTCCCGACCTGATTTATCACGAACAGATGTTCATCGCCAGTTCGTTGTTGGCTGCTGATGGCCAGACCTTTTCCTCGTCCAGTCGTAAGTGGCTCACCCTTTTCCTTTTCCCCTTAGGCCTCTATCAGTATTTCAAGCTCAAGAGGCGCAAATGGTAGTTGACAGATAGTATGAAGTGGTACGAAAAATATATGACCGTCTATGGGAAGCCCTTTAGCGAGGTGCCCCAGCAGGTGATTGACGAGACACGTGAGCGACTGGCTCGGCTGCAGAGCCCTGAGCCCCTGGCTTCCATCGTGGTCATCGCCTATAATGAAGAGCGCCATCTGCAGGCGTGCCTGTGGGCATTGAGTGAGATTCGTTGTAAGTACCCCGTTGAGATTATCGGCGTGGACAACGACTCCAGCGACCGTACGGCAGAGGTTTTCGAGAAATCGGGCATTCCCTGTTTCACGGAGTATCAGCATTCGTGCGGCTATGCCCGTCGTTGCGGATTGCAACATGCTAAGGGTCGTTTCTATTTCGATGTGGATAGCGACACGCTCTATCCGCCGCAGTATTATGAGGTGATGCTCAACCATCTGTTGCAGCCTGGCGTCTCGTGTGCATCGGCAACGTGGAGCTATTTCCCTGACCAGAACCATTCGGCATTGGGCCTGAAACTGTTTGAGATTTCACGCGACCTCTTCCTCTGGGTGCAGCATTTCAAGCGCCCTGAGCTCTCTGTGCGCGGACTCGTCTTCGCCTATAATGCCGACTATGGTCGCAAGGAACCCTATCGTGTTGACATTATCCGTGGTGAAGACGGTTCGATGGCGCTGAACCTGAAGAAATACGGCAAGATAAAATTCGTGCGCGACAGCCGTTGTCGTGCCATCACGGGCTATGGCACCATTGGTCAGCAGTCGCTCTGGCAGAGCTTTGTCGATCATGTGCGTATTCAGATGCGTGGCATCACCCGTGTCTTCCATCAGACCGACCACTATGAGGATGCCGAGGATAACTTGGTGAAATAATCATCCCCCATGAACATTCAAGAACTACAGAAGCTATATTCCCGTCACCCGCAGATAGCGGCATTGGCAAAGGCCGTTGAGAAACCATCGTTGAAGACCATCTCCCTTGATGGTCTTTTGGCCTCTTCTGCTCCCTTGGTTTTCAGCGCCTTGTCTCTCAAGACATCAGCCTGTTACCTATTCATTATGCAGGACGCTGAGGAGGCCGGCTATTTCTATCATGACCTTTGTCAGATCATGGGTGAGAAAGCGGTGCTTTTCTTCCCGTCGAGCTACAAGCGAGCCATCAAGTACGGCCAGAAAGATCCTGCCAGCGAGATCCTGCGCACGGAGGTGCTGACTCATTCCTCATTCTCCTCTTCTCATTCCTCATTTATCGTGACCTATCCTGAGGCTCTGGCCGAGATGGTGGTGACGCGCAGGCAGTTGGATGCTCGCAGGCTGACGTTGGAGCAGAGTCAGACCGTCAGTGTGGATGGTATCTGTAAGACGCTGCGTGAGTTTGGCTTCCGTGAGGTCGATTATGTGTATGAGCCTGGTCAGTTCGCCCTGCGTGGTTCCATCCTCGACGTGTTCTCTTTCAGTCATGAGTTCCCTTTCCGCATCGATTTCTTTGGCGACGAGATCGACTCTATCCGTACCTTTGAGGTGGAGAACCAGTTGTCGAAGGAGCGTACAGACCATGTGGATATCGTACCAGAGCTCACCGCTGTAGAGGAGAAAGAGTCCGTATTGAAGTTCATGCCTCAGGATATGCTGCTGGTGACGAAGGACTTGCAGTTTGTACGTGAGACCATTGAGCGCATCTATCAGGAGGGCTTTTCGCAGCAGGCTATGCAGGAACGCTTGGCCGAGGCCACGGAGATGGAAGCACGAGAGATAGAGCAGGAGATGCAGCGCGACAGCCAGATCATCACGGGCTCGCAGTTTGCCCAGGATGCCGAGCCCTTCCGAAAGATTCTGTTGAAGGACGAGAAGGCCTCTGCTGTTGTACGTTTCAACATCAAGCCCCAGCCCCTCTTCCATAAGAACTTCGAGCTGTTGACGCAGACGCTGGACGATTATCTGCTCCAGGGCTTTAAACTGTACATCCTGGCCGATAGCGCCAAGCAGCAGGAGCGCTTGAAGGATATCTTTGAAGAGATGAAGCAGGGCATCGAGTTCATTCCTGTCGATAAGACCCTTCACGAGGGATTCATCGATACGGATGCGCGTCTCTGTTTCTTTACTGACCATCAGATCTTCGACCGCTTCCATAAGTACAACCTCAAGAGCGACAAGGCCCGTAGTGGTAAGGTGGCGCTGACGTTGAAGGAGATCCAGCAATTTGAGATAGGCGACTACGTTGTGCATGTGGACCACGGCATCGGCAAGTTTGGCGGACTGGTGCGTATGCCTATAACCTCCCCTCCCTCACAGGGAGGGGCTGGGGACGGGCCTGGTTTCCAGGAGATGATAAAAATCATCTACCAGCGTGGTGATGCCATCTACGTCAGCATCCACTCTTTATATAAGGTATCGAAATACAAGTCGCAGGAAGATGGTCAGCAGCCCCGTATGTCAACCTTGGGCACTGGCCAGTGGGAGCGTCTCAAGGAGCGTACCAAGCAGCATATCAAGTCCATTGCTCGCGACCTGATCAAGCTCTATGCTGCCCGTCGTCATCAGAAAGGCTTTGCTTTCAGCCACGACACCTACCTGCAGCACGAACTTGAGGCCTCGTTCCTCTATGAGGACACGCCCGATCAGCTCAAGGCCACGCAGGATGTCAAGGCCGATATGGAGCAGGCAAAGCCTATGGACCGACTGGTCTGTGGCGATGTGGGCTTTGGCAAGACCGAGGTGGCTGTGCGTGCTGCCTTCAAGGCTGCTGCCGATGGCAAACAGGTGGCTGTGATGGTGCCTACCACGGTGCTGGCCTATCAGCACTATCGCACCTTCTCTTCTCGACTGAAGGATATGCCTGTGCGTGTGGATTACCTGACGCGTGCCCGCACCACGAAGCAGACTACGGCTTTGTTGAAAGACCTTGAAGAGGGTAAGATAGACATCCTGATAGGTACCCATAAACTCATTGGTAAGACGGTGAAGTTCAAGGACTTGGGACTGCTCATCATCGACGAGGAACAGAAATTCGGCGTGTCAACAAAAGAAAAGCTGCGCCAGATGAAGACCAATGTCGATACGCTCACCATGAGTGCCACGCCAATCCCTCGCACCCTGCAGTTCTCACTCGTTGGAGCCCGTGATCTGAGTGTCATCCAGACGCCGCCGCCCAATCGCTATCCCATTCAGACTGAGATACATACCTTCTCGGCAGAGATCATCACCGATGCCATCAACTTCGAGATGAGCCGCAACGGACAGGTCTATTTCGTCAACAACCGCATCAGCGACCTGACGCATATCGCTGAGATGATCCATAAGTATATTCCTGATTGTCGCATCGCCATTGGTCATGGGCAGATGAAGCCCGAGGAACTGGAGAAGATTGTGCTCGACTTCTCCAACTACGACTACGACGTGCTGCTCTCGACGACGATAGTGGAAAATGGTATCGACATCCCCAATGCCAACACCATTATCATCAATAGTGCCCAGTATTTCGGACTCAGCGACCTGCACCAGATGCGCGGACGTGTGGGACGTGGCAATCGCAAGGCTTTCTGTTACCTGCTGGCCCCTCCTCTGTCGGCCCTGCCAGTAGATAGTCGTAGGCGCTTGGAGGCGCTTGAAAACTTCTCCGACCTCGGCTCTGGCATCAACATCGCCATGCAGGATCTTGACATCCGTGGTGCCGGCAACCTCCTGGGTGCTGAGCAGAGTGGCTTTATCTCTGATGTGGGTTACGAGACCTACCAGAAGATACTGAATGAGGCGATGACGGAATTGAGAAATGAGGAGACTCTCCCCCAACCCCTCCCCGTGAGGGAGGGGAGTGGTCAGACTTTTGTCTCCGACTGCACCATCGAGTCCGACCTTGAGATGTATTTCCCCGATCAGTACGTGCCCTCCGACTCTGAGCGTATGCTGCTCTATCGTGAGCTCGACAATACCCGCAATGATGAGGAGATGGAGGCCTATCGCCAGCGACTCATCGACCGCTTTGGTCCGCTGCCGCCCCAGGCCGAGGAACTGATGCAGGTGGTGGCCTTGCGTCGCTATGGCAAGCGCCTGGGCTGTGAGAAGATCATGCTCAAGCAGGGACGTATGTACCTCTACTTCGTGAGCAACGCCCATAGCCCCTTCTACCAGAGCGAAGCCTTCGGACAGGTCATCACCTATGCCTCCACCAACGTGCGCCGTTGCAGTCTGCGTGAGAAAGACGGCAAGCGCTCTATGGTCATTGCCGATGTGCCCACCGTAGGCGAAGGCGTCAAAGTCCTAAAGTCTATCGTCTTACCTTCTTAACTTCTCAATAGAATGACCATCCTCGTATCCGAAGAAATCAAAAGTGTATGCCCTGAATTCATAGGCGCCTGCGTCGAAGCAACAGTAGTCAATACCCCCTATAGCGAACCCCTGTGGCAGGAAATCCATGCGCTGGAACAGCAGTTTCGCAGTACGCTGACCACTGAGTCGCTGAAAGAACTGACCAGCATAGCTGCCACGCGTCGTGTCTATAAGGCCTGCGGCAAAGATCCCTCGCGCTATCGTCCTGCCTCCGAGGCCCTCATTCGCCGTATGCTGCAGGGCAAGGAACTCTATCAGAAAGACACCCTCGTCGATCTGGTCAACCTGGCCTCCATTGCCTACGGCTATAGCATTGGTGGCTTCGATGCCGACTGTTTCGTGGGCGACACGCTCACCCTTGGCATTGGGCGTGAGGGCGAACCCTACGAGGGCATCGGCCGTGGTCTGCTCAATATCCAGGGGCTCCCCGTCTATCGTGATGCCCAGGGTGGGGTAGGCACGCCTACCAGCGACAACGAGCGTACGAAGATGACGCTCGCCACCCGTCACCTGGTAGTGCTGATCAATGGCTACGATGGCAATCGCCAGCGTGTGAGCGAGAACGCAGAGTATATCCAAACCCTGCTCCGCAAATATTGCGAGAGCGATGGGGGCAGTTACAAACTTTATTTCTGACAAATGAAAAAGCTCCTTTACATATTGATTGGCTTCCTCGTCCTGCTGACCCTCATCGTCACAGGCGGCAGCTTCTATATGCTCGACTATTCGCTGGCTCCCGATGCCAACAGGATGGATCGTGACTCCTGTCTTCAACAGCAGTTCGCTGCCTATCCCGAGAGTAAACTCTGGTACGATAGCCTCCAGCGTGTTTATGCGCTGCGCGACACCTTTCTCATCACTCCTAGTGGCGAAAAGCTCCATGGCTTCTACGTCAACCGAGGCTGTCAGCGCACGGCCATCGTCGTTCATGGCTGGCGCGACTGTGCCGTGAAGTTCTTCTGGCTGGCGCGTATCTATGACCACGAGCTGGGCTATAATGTCGTCATGCCCGAACTACATGGCTGTGGCGAGAGCGAGGGCGATGCCATACAGATGGGATGGCACGACCGTCACGACGTGATGCTGTGGCTCAAGGCCTTCCAGACCGACACCATGGTGGTTCATGGCGTGTCGATGGGTGCTGCCACCACGATGATGCTCTCTGGCGAACCAATGCCCGATGGCATACGCCATCTCCGCTTTGTCGAGGACTGTGGCTACACCTCCGTATGGGATGAGTTCGCAGGGCAGCTTAAAGACCAGTTCTCGCTGCCCGCCTTCCCCCTGATGTATTCCACCAGTCTGCTCTGCCAACTGCGCTATGGCTGGAGCTTTGCTGAGGCCTCTGCCCTGCATCAGGTCGAGAAGTGTCCATACCCCATGCTCTTCATCCACGGCAGTACGGACACCTTTGTCCCCACCTCTATGGTCTATCCCCTCTACGAAGCCAAGCAGGGCGAGAAGGCACTCTGGATAGCCCAAGGTGCCGAGCACGCCCTCGCCTACAAAGAGCATAAGGCAGAATACATCCGTCGTGTCAAGGCCTTTGTCACCAAGTAGTCTGTTGTCCGTGCTTCCAAGAATAAACAAAGGGTACCCAGCGGACGCTCTTTGTTGGTTTAATCTTTAATCTTTAATGTTTTAGCTTAAACGGCCTTGCGTTTTGGCCTTAAACGCTTGGCGTTTCAGCCTGTTTTGCCTCGCGTTTTGGCCTGTTTCGCGCG
>CACYXD010000012.1 GCA_902778255.1 uncultured Prevotellaceae bacterium | reverse complement strand
CAGACAGAGTCAAGAGTTTTCTGTTCAGATTCATCGCCGTCCCTGCCAAGTGGATCAGAACGGCACGACAATACAAACTCAACATCTACTCCAACAAACTATACAACATAATTTGGGAGCACGGATAGATTAACACTCAACCCAATCGCTGGAAAAGTCTTTGCATAAAGGAGGAACGGAGTATGACCACACCCGGCGCAAACCCAGTATTCATCGGGGTTACAGAAGATTATAAGGCATTGGGGGGGAGTCTTGGCGAAAGGACTGCCAGTTCACGCCAAAGGATGTAGGGGTTCGCGGGTCACGAGCTAGGGGTTCGCGACCCGCGAACTGCCTCCTCTCGACCCGCGAACCGGCACCTCTCGATGCGTTTGCAGCCTCTTTACGTTCCGTTTGAGGCTGTTTCACCTTGCGTTTGAGGCTGTTTCGCGTTGCGTTTGAGGCTGTTTCGCGTTGTGTTTTAGGCTCCTTTACAATCTAAAACAGGCTCTTTTGGGGGAAAATAAAGAAAAAAGCGAAGAAATTTGGTAATTTGCACACTTATTCGTAACTTTGCCGCGAAAAATCAACCGACCATCAATGGAACAGACAATTTACATCGTTGCCCTTGTTCTGACAGGACTTATCAACTTGGCCATGGGAGGCTATCTGCTCTCTGGCAGCAATGCCTATCGCCAGCAGACCGTCTATTACCGCTCACGGCTGCTGACTGTGTTATGGCTTGTCACCTTTGGCTTAGGATACTTCATCCAAGCCATTTTCCTTTGGCGCTACACCTGGCCCACCGCGGCATCGGCGCTCACCGTAAGTTTCTTCCATATTGGAGCCATCTGTTTCAACTGGGGCTACATTCCACTGCTCAATCCGAGATACCTGACGAAAAGTATCGTTGTGCGTGACCTTATCATCTACGCCATAGGCCTGATAGCCTATTGGTCGGTAGCCTTGTTGTGGAAACATGCCCCAATGTATGTAGCCCTGGCATTTCTCATCTTCTTTGCCTATTCCACCTATACGGTCCTCACGTTCTACAAGACCTACAATCGCGTGAGTCTCCGCATCATACGCATGGGAGAGGGCAATATGAGGGATTTTATACGATGGATGCAGGTTTGCTGCGACTGCATCGTGCTCTTTGGTATAGGTAGTGTGGCTATCACAGCCATATTCCCTAACGACATCATCCCATTCGTCCTCCTACTCATTGGGGGCGTAGGTATGTTTTCTTATATGACCTATTCCATGATTAAATACGGTAAGATTATCTCATGAAGAAAAAGCACCTTATAATATTTCTGCTGACAGCCATAACCATCATCACCACCTTCTGCGCTTGTGGTGAGAAATACGTCAGCGTTTCTAATACGGATCGGGCCGACAGCCTTATCAATATTGCCTATAAAAAGCACGACTACAACAGCCTGATTAGCTTGGCAGACAGCTTTCAGGAGAAAAATGAGCTGTCGGATATGAAGGCTTGCTACTGGCGTGGCTATGCCTTCTCGCGACAAAAGATGATGCGACTGGCTGAAAGCAACTGGCAACGTGCCGTCACCCTCCCCATCCATACTGACGAGGATAGAGAATACTATGCCAAGTCGGCCAACCGACTGGCTGGCGCCTTACTACTGAAGGGCGAGCATGAAGCTACGATGAAGGTGGCAATACCAGCTATGGAGATGATGGAGAAAACAGGTCTGGACCAGAGTGCCGACTACACCTACCTGCTGGTCACGGTGGGCTGTTGCCAGCTGAAGCTGGAGAAGCATTACGAGGCAGCCTCATACTTCGAAAGAGCCTATCTGCGCTATTCCAATATGACCGTACAAGACCCTACGGCCAGCCAATATACCAATGCCATCGTGGGCGTTATCACCATCACGGATAACTACCTCCTGCAGAAGCGCTTCACAGAGGCATTCTATTGGACCACACATCTGGAGGAACTACTCAACCAGTACAAGCTGTTGGACGATGCCGAACAGACCTTCTATGACAAGCAGGAAGCTCGTCTGAACCTTTATCGCGCCACTACGCTGGAAGGTATGGGGCAGCACGCCGAGGCTGCAACGGCTTACGACAAAGCCCGTCAGACAGACTATGCAAGAACCAACGATGGCAAGCTGGAGGCAACCGCCTATCTGATGTCGGCCAGGCGCTGGGAAGAGGCTGCCAAAAACTTTGAAGTCCTTGACGACCAAGTGAACAAATACGGCGCCACGCTCTCGCTCGACATCATCCAGCACTACCTCCTTCAGAAATACAGAGCTAACGTAGGTGCCAATCAGGTTGACTCAGCCCTGCACATCGGTATGCAGATTTGCTCGGCCCTGGATTCCGCTGTGGTACAGATGCAACATGACGAGGCCCTCGAACTGGCTACTCTCTACAACCTGCAGCAAAAAGAGGCCATCTTCATACAACAGAGAACTGAAATGGCGCATCAGCGCATGGTGGCCACTGTCGTTGCCCTGGTCCTGATTATCATGTTCTTTGTGCTGATTATCTACTTCCGCCATAAGGCAGCCATGCGACTGGAGACAGCCTACTATCAACTGGAGATAGCCAACGAGAAGACGAAGGAATCGTCGCGCATGAAGACCTCGTTCATTCACCAGATGTCGCACGAGATACGCACGCCGCTGAATATCCTGACTGGCTTTGCGCAAATCATCTCTACACCCGATATCAAGCTCGACGAAGAGACCAAGCAGGACATCAACCTGAAGATCATGGAGAACACTATCCGTATTACTGAACTGGTCAATAAGATGCTGGAACTGAGCGACGTAAGCAGTAAGACCGTGATAGAGCGTAATGAAAATATCCCTGCCGTCCAAATTGCTGCAGAGGCCATGAACGCCTTCCCCACAGGCGAGAAATACAAGATTCCCATCGATCTGCAACTGGGTGATAATGTCAACGATATCCGTATCCAGACCAACGAACAGGCTGCCACACGTGCCCTGGTGCTGTTGCTCGATAATGCTGAGAAATATACCAAGGAGGGAGCCATCCATCTGAAGGTGGATCATCCGTCTGAGAAAATCATCCGTTATACTGTTGAGGATACTGGTATCGGCGTGCCCAAAGCCGAGGCCGATCATATCTTCGAGGAGTTTGTGCAGCTCGATGAAAGCAAGGAAGGCACGGGTATCGGTCTCACCGTTGCCCATAGCATCGCCAACCGACTGGGCGGCGACGTCATCCTTGACACCACTTATACCAGCGGTGCCCGTTTCATCATGACATTACCTGTATAAGGGATTTAGGTTTATCCTACTGTACCCTCCAGCGATACGCTGAGCAGTTTCTGTGCCTCTACAGCAAACTCCATCGGCAATTTCTGAATCACCTCTTTCGCATAGCCGTTGACAATCAGTCCAACAGCCTGCTCGGTAGGTATGCCGCGCTGATTGCAGTAGAACAGTTGTGCTTCAGAAATCTTTGAGGTCGTAGCCTCGTGCTCGAAGATAGCCGTATCGTTGTGTACATCCATATAGGGGAAGGTATGTGCACCACAATCAGAGCCAAGCAACAAAGAATCGCAGGAAGAATAGTTACGTGCATTATCCGCTGTAGCAGCAGCACGCACCAGTCCGCGGTATGAATTCTGCGAATGGCCTGCCGAGATACCTTTCGAGATAATCGTCGATTTGGTATCTTTTCCTAAGTGAATCATCTTCGTACCTGTATCAGCCTCCTGATAGTTGTTGGTCACGGCAACGCTATAGAACTCAGCCTGCGAGCGATCGCCACGCAGGATGCATGAGGGATATTTCCAAGTGATAGCCGAGCCCGTCTCTACCTGTGTCCACGAGAGTTTGGAGTCCACGCCACGCAGATCGCCACGCTTCGTCACGAGATTCAGCACGCCGCCCTTACCATTCTCGTCGCCAGGATACCAGTTCTGCACAGTAGAATACTTTACTTCGGCACGATTCATCACGATAATCTCCACGATAGCCGCATGAAGCTGGTTCTCATCACGCATCGGAGCCGTACAGCCCTCGAGGTATGACACGTAGGCATCGTCATCGGCAATAATCAGCGTACGCTCAAACTGGCCTGTATTTCTGGCGTTGATGCGGAAATAAGAGCTTAGTTCCATAGGACAGCGCACGCCCTTGGGGATATAGACAAACGAACCATCAGAAAAGACGGCCGAGTTGAGCGCGGCAAAGAAATTATCCTTATAGGGGACAACGGTGCCCAGATACTGGCGTACCAGGTCTGGATGCTCCTTGATAGCCTCACCGATAGAACAGAAAATAACGCCCTTCTCACGCAGTTTCTCCTTGAAGGTCGTCTTGACGGATACAGAGTCCATAATGGCATCCACTGCCGTGTTGCCACTCAAAGCCAGGCGCTCCTCCAAAGGAATACCCAGTTTATCGAAGGTCTTTTCCAGTTCAGGGTCGATACCCGATGGAGAAGCATCGGAAACGGTAGTTTTCTTTGCCGTCGGGTCGGCATAATACGAAATGGCCTGGTAGTCAATCTCTGGCACATGCACATGACCCCACTTTGGCTCCTGCTGCTCTTTCCAGTAGCGGAACGCCTTCAGACGGAACTCCAGCATCCATTCCGGTTCTCCTTTTTTGGCTGATATCAAACGGACCACATCCTCGTTGAGACCAACGGGGATAATTTCCGTATGCACGTCCGTGGTGAAACCAAACTCGTATTTCTGTTCGGCTACCTCACGCACAAATTTATTCTTCTCTTCCATGAACAGTTGTTTAGGGCTGCAAAATTACAAAAAAAAATTCAACCCTTTTGTATTTTTTATCTTTTTAAGCAACCATCAACCTTGAAAAATGATTTTACGACCCTAATTTTTAACAAAAACAAGAATATAATAAAAAAAAATAGACAAAAAACAAAAATAAACTATACCTTTGCATAACCTAACTGACTATTTTAAAACTAAGTATTTCTATATGATACAAAGAAAAGTACTATTAACCGTATGTTGGCTCATGCTGACATGCGCCTTTATGCTGTCATGTCAAGACATCGCTGATGATGACCACTATGCAGCACCTTCATGGTTGAAGGGTAATGCATGGGAGGTACTGGAAGGCGAGGGTAACCACTCCTCGTTCCTCAGAGCCATTGAGCTGACAGGCTATAAGCCCATCGTCAACGGCCACACCATCCTGACCATCGCAGCACCTAATGATGAGGCATGGCAGACATACCTGCAAGAACAGGGTTACACGTCTGTTGATGACATGTATCAGAAAGCGCCACAGGCTCTGAAAAAGGCCGTAGGTTTCCATCTGATGTACTATGCCTACGACTGGGACAAGATGGTGAACTTCCGTCCATCGGAAGGTGATGGCGCCAGCGAGGAGGCAAAGGAGACCGATGCCGGTCTGTGGTACAAACACCGTACCCGCAGTCAGGACGACATGGAGGATATGCAGGGCAAGCTGAGCGGAGCTGACACCACGGTCACCGTCTATCACTACGAGCGTTTCCTGCCTGTATTATCCAACAAGTTCTTTGCCACCAAGGGCATCGATGCGAAGACCAACTACGAGTATTTCTTTCCAAAGAGCCAATGGTCGCCCAGCGGCGATGGTTTTCAGATTGCCAATGCCAGCGTGACCGATGCCAATGCCGTGGTGACCGACAATGGCTATCTGTATCACGTCAATCAGGTGGTGCGCCCCATGGAGACTATCTATCAGACGCTGAAACAGAATGCCAACTATTCTGACTTCATCAGCCTCTACGATCAGTATGCCGAGTTTACTGAGGCTGCTAAGGAAACCAACGACAAGGTGGGCAAGGTGGTCTATACGCTGACCCATGGGGTACTGCCCAATATCGCCTGCGAATGGCCTGTTACCGACTACCGTAAGATGGAGACGCTGGAACGTGCTGCCTATAACATCTTCGCGCCGTCAAATCAGGCTATCAGCAAGTTCTTCCAAAACTACTGGACTGCCGAGGGTGGCTACCAGTCGCTGGACGACCTGGATCCGCTCATCATGCAGTATTTTATCATGCAGTCGTTTGCACAAAGCAACGAGCCCGTATTCCCCGAAGAGATCAGGAAGGGACAGGTAGAGACCTCGTTTGGCACACCTATCAATATCGAACCTGACGATGTCGATGACCGTCTGTTCTGCGAGAACGGTGTGGTTTACGGCATGAATGATATGAAGGCTCCTGCCATCTTCTCATCGGTAGTAGGACCGGCCTTCAAGGACACTACCTACCAGTGCTTACTCTATACACTGGACAAGAGCGACCTGATCCTGTCATTGGCTTCCGACAAGTCGGAATTCGTGGTATTAGTGCCCACCAACAAGCAGTATAACCAGAATGAGCCTGAGATGCGCCTGAACGTTACATCGCAGGGTAAGAACCTGGAGGTCTTCAACGAGACCGATGGTGGCTATGCCAATATAAGTCAGGGACAGGCACGCAGCATCATCAATATCCATACGGCTCCCAACCTGAATGCGCTGAAAACTACTGGTACACAGGTTGTAGAGACGAACACCGCTTTCAACTACTGGTTTGTCAATGATGGCAAGATAACCACCAACACGCGTTTCAATGAGCAATTGAACCCTGCCTATACCGGTGATCCTTTCGTCACCTTCCATGAAGTGACAAAAGCTGGTGAGGCTTGGAAAAACGGACGGGCCTATGCCTACGACAGTAACGACCTTTTCACCTCACAGACAGGCGATGGTCTGGAACATCTGCTCGTTGTGGGCAACGACAAGAACTATAAATACTATATCTTCTCGCAATTGCTGCAGAAGGCCGGTATTGTAGCCTCTGGAAAGATGTCGAGCATTTTCGTGGAAGGCGAGCGCACCATAGTTTTCGTTCCCACCAACGAAGCCATCAAACAGAACATTGATAAGATTCCCTGCAACAACAAGTTGACAATAGCCGATGACTACACATTGTCTGGCTCACTGTCAAGTACCGAAAAGGCTCAGCTGGCCAGCTATCTGCGTAAGTATTTCATCACATCGCAGACCAACACCATTACCAGCTACCCCTACCCCGGCTCCAACTGTAAGGGAACCTTCCATACCGTTTATAATATCACCAAGCAAGACGCAGATCCCGCTGTTGATATCGACATCGAGTCAGACGGGCTCTTCCGCATAGGCTGGCGTGTCAAGGACGCAGCGCCCACCACTTGGGTCAACGTGTCAACCAATTATGCTGGACTGCCCTTCGCCTTCAGCGATGGCTGTATGCAGTTTATTGATGGAGTACTTAGTGAGTGATAAGTGTTAAGTGATAAGTGAAGAATATGACGACTAAAAACATAAAACGACTGATGATAACGCTATTGGTTATCATTTGTCAAACAACAATTGGCTCAGCGCAAACCATCACTGGTACCGTCACAGAACTCTTCGGCGGTGCCAAAGAACCTATCATGGGAGCCAATGTCGTGTTGGTGAACAGTCAGAACCGATATGTGAAAGGTACTGTGACCGACATGAACGGTAACTACAACCTGCAGGTGCCTAAAGAAGCCAATAACCTGAAGCTGCAGGTATCATACATCGGTATGAAGACACAGAGCGTGAAATACACAGGCCAGAAGGTGCTGAACTTCACCATGCAGGCACAGACCACCCTGAAAGAAGTTACCGTAACGGGCCAGAAGGGCGGACGCGACGGCATGGGTATCTCGCGCATGGAGCAGACTGCTGCAGTACAGAAGATTGACCTGACCGAGATTGTTGAGACCTCGCCCGTAACCTCAGTGGAAGAGGCTCTGCAGGGACAGATAGCCGGTCTGGACATCAACCTGGGAGGCGACCCTGGTGCACGCAGCAGTATCCGCATCCGCGGTACTAGTTCTTTGAGTGCCAGCAACGAGCCGCTCATCGTTATCGACGGTGTGCCTCAGGATATCGACATCAGTGAGGACTTCAATTTTGCCACCGCCAACGAAGAGGACTTCGGTGCGCTGCTCAACATCGCTCCTGCCAATATCGAGAGCATCGAGGTGATGAAAGACGCTTCGGCTACCGCTATCTATGGAACGAAGGGTGCCAACGGCGTGCTGCTCATCAACACCAAGAAGGGTGCTATGGGTAAGACCAAGTTCTCGTTCTCCAGCAAGTTCACAATGAAGAAAGAGCCAGAGAGCATACCTTTGCTCAATGGTTCACAGTATGTGGCCATGATACAGGATGCTATCTGGAACGCAGCCAACGCCAAGGGCATAGGAAAGGCCAGCAACGAACTGGACCTGCTGTTCAACAGTGCGGAACTGAACTACGACCCCAATTACCGTTACTACGACGAATATAACGTCAATACCGACTGGCTGGAAGCTGTAAAGCAGGATGCCATTGTCACCGACAACAACTTCTCGATGACTGGTGGTGGCGAAAAGGCCGTCTATAAACTGAACCTCGGCTACTATGACGAGCAGGGAACCACTAAGGGCACTGGCGTACAACGCCTTTCGGCAGGTATGAAGATTACCTATAGCTTTAGTGATCGCCTGCGCGTGCATACCGATTTCTCGTTTACCAATACCAACAAGGATGCCAATGCCGTAAGCGATGCCCGCTCGGTAGCCATGAAAAAGATGCCGAACCTGAGTCCTTACTGGATTGACGACGTGACCAAACAGTCAACAGGCGTTTACTTCACACCTGAATCGGACTTCCAGGGCGGCTACTCTGGCAACTACAATCCCGTAGCCATGGTCAACGAAAGCTACAACAAGACCTCTCAGCGTCAGGAGAAGATGACCATCAAACTTGACTATGAGTTCCCCTTCAACCTGAGATATGAGGGCTGGGTGTCAATGAATATGAGCACCACAAAGAATAAGAAGTTCTTGCCTCAGGAGGCAACAGGTGTGCTCTGGACCAGTAGCAATGCCAACCGTTCGACTGATGCCACCAGTGATGCTTTCTCGCTGCAGACAGAGAACAAGCTGATCTACAATAACACCTTTGCCGAAGTGCACAAGCTGATTGCCACCGCATTGGTGAAGACCTCTGACAGCCAGAGTTTCAGCTATACCAGCAGTACATACGGCAATGCCTCGCCCAACCTGAGCGACCCCGTAGTAGGTAGCGTGGTAGCCTCTTCTGGCTCAGGCAACTCCGAGCGCCGCAGCATCATGTTCATCGGACAGGCCGTTTATTCTTACGACAACCGCTATGTGCTTCGTGCTACCCTGAACCGTGAAGGAAACTCCACTATGGGTAAGGATAAGCGTTGGGGCACCTTCCCCGCCTTCGGTGTGGCATGGAATGCAGAGCAGGAACATTTCTGGAGCGAGAGCGTGAAGAAATGGCTCAACACCGCCAAGATACGTATCGGCTACGGATGGAGTGGTACGTCACCCTCGGGTGCCAGCATCTATCTGGGCGCCTACAAGAGTCTGGGACAGTATATGAACATGTCGGCCATCGTACCCGACCGTATGCAGCTCGACAACCTGAAATGGGAGACCACGCGTGAAGCCGACTTCGGTATAGACCTGCGCCTGTTCAACAAGCTGAACTTCACCCTCGACTATTATGACAAGGAAACCAGCGACATGCTGCTGAAAGATATGCGTATCCCCGCATCTACCGGTTTTGCCAGCGTGAAATACATGAACAGCGGTAAGATGTCAAATAAAGGTATCGAGCTGCGCATGGACTATGAGATTTTCCGCAATAAGGACTGGACGGTATCAGTCAATGCCAACGTGAGCCGAAATGTCAACAAGGTGAAGGAACTGCCAGCCAACTGGAGTTACGAGAACTACACCTTCGGCAATGGCAACTATGCTCTGCGCATTGTGGAGAATGCCCCTGTAGGCTCTTTCTATGGCTATCGCTACCTGGGCGTTTACCAGAACACGGAAGAAACCTATGCCCGCGATGCCAATGGCAACATCATGACCGACTGGCAGGGCAAGACCATCACGATGAAGAACGGCACCGAACAGGTATATCCTGGTGATGCCCGCTACGAGGACATCAACCACGATGGTGTAATCAACGAAAACGATATCGTCTATCTGGGTAATGCCAATCCGAAGTTCTTCGGTGGTGGCGGCTTCCAAGTACGTTGGAAACAACTCACACTGACCACCTTCTTCTATGGCCGTTATGGTCAGAAGGTCATCAATGGTGCCCGTATCTCGCTGGAGAACATGCGAGGAACGGCCAACCAGTCGACTGCCGTTTTGCACCGCTGGCGCTCTGAAGGCGACCAGACAGATATTCCTCGTGCCCTCTATGGCATGGGATACAACTATCTCGGTTCCGACCGCTTTGTCGAAGATGCCTCGTTTATCCGTCTGAAGACCCTCTCACTGAGCTACAACCTGCCCAAGACATGGTTGAAAAATCTGGGTATCACCCGTCTGAACGTCTTTGCAACAGGCTACGACCTCTTCACCTGGACCAGTTATAAGGGACAGGATCCTGAGGTCACAATGCCATCGCCCACATCTCTGGTGAAAGACAATGCAACGACACCTGTCTCTAAGCGTTTCGCATTTGGTATAAACCTCGACTTCTAAAGAATTCATAATTATGAAACAGAAATATATCAAAATTATCTGCGCAATCTGCGTTTTCTGTAGTCTATCTTCCTGCAACGACTGGCTCGACGTGCTACCCAACAATGAGCAGGTGACCGACAACTACTGGAAATCGAAAGAAGATGTCGAGGCCGTCATCGCTTCAGGTTACTACTATATGCGCCAAAGCACTCCCACCATCATTAAATGGGGTGAGTTGCGCGGTGGTGCCATCTACACAACGAATACTGCTGATGCCAAGCTTCAGGATTTTAACATGACTGCCGCCCATTCGCTCTGCGACTGGTCAAATATCTACAAGATTATCGGACTGGCCAACTCCGTTATCATGTATGCGCCTGGTGTCAATGACAACACCTATTACGAGGCCATGCGCAACTCACACCTGGCAGAAGCTTACTTCCTGCGCGACTATTGCTACCTGCTCCTGGTAAAAAACTTCAGGGATGTGCCCTTGGTACTTCAGGCCTACGTCAACGACAATGCCTCGTTCGATATTGCCAAATCATCAGAAAAGGAGATTATCGCACAGATTAAGGAAGATATCAAGACCATTCTGAGCACTGGTGCTGCCAAAGGCACCTATGAAGAGGAGTGGCAGACCAAAGGGCGCGCCACGAAATGGGCACTCTACGCTCTGATGGCTGATGCTTGTCTATGGAGTGAAGATTATGATCAGTGTATCCAATATTGCGACCTGATCCTGAACGCTACCGATGTATTCCGTCCTGCGTTTATGTCAAAGACTGACGACTGGTATTCCATGTACTACCCAGGCAACTCCAATGAGAGCATCTTTGAAATAAACTGGAACTATAACCTGTATCAAGAGACCAACAATTTTGCATCACTCTTCAATCCGACGGGAACTCCCTCATTACGCCCCACCCCTCAGGCCACAGAGTTGATGAAGACTGAGACACAGGCGTTAAAAGACAAGGGTATGACGGAAGATGGACGTATGGGCCGTATGCTCCTGAGCACCTATATTCCCGACAACGGACAAGTGCCTGCATGGCCCACCGCCAACCAATACTATATCTGGAAATATCATGGCACGGATGTAGCTGATGTCACTACCCGTCCGTATATGGATGCCAACTTCATTATCTATCGCGTAGCAGAAATCATGATGATGAAAGCTCAAGCATTGACAATGAAGGGTGAAGGCTCTTGGAAAGAAGCTGTTACCCTTGTCAACAAGATTCGCAACCGGGCGGGCTTGGGCAACTTCAATGATATTGACACTGACGATGCCACTGCCGATGCAAAGATTTCACAACTTGACGAACTGACCCTGCTCGATGAGATCCTGAATCAGAAAGAGTTGGAGTTTATGGCAGAAGGCAAACGCTGGTACGACCTGCTGTGGTTCGGACGTATTGCCGACCATCGGTACAAGACACAGTTCATCAACAAAGTGTTGGAAGGCAACAATACCACCAACCAACAATGGATCTTGTCTGTCCTGCAAGACGAGAACGCATGGTATATGCCTATTTTCACCTCAGAACTGTTTAACAACAAACTGTTGACACAGAATCCATATTACGGAACGACGAAGTAAGATTGAGAATTGAAAATTGAATATTGAAGATTATGAAAACAAACATCATAACAAAGCTATCGTCTGTACTCCTGTTCATGGGTGTGGCGTTCACAGCTTGCGACAAGGATGTACTCAACATCAACAGCGACCCGTTTAAGAACCAGACGTATGTCAACGAGATGTTAACATCGCCCATCTCCACCTTCCTCACCGAGCAGGAGGGATTTACCGAGTATGTGGCAGCACTTAACTACTCTGGTATGTTTAACGCCCTGAACCAGTCGTCAAACGGAATTAGTTTTACCGCTTTCGTTCCCAACGACGAGGCAATGAAGGAATTCTACCAGCGTCGTGGCGTGAGCAGTCTGCAAGAACTCATCCCCGAATATGTACGCCAGTTTATCCTCTATCACACGGTAAAGGACTCTATCCTGCCTGATCAGTTCATCATGAAGAAAACGGTACAAAACCTCAGCAACGATATTATCTCTATACAGATTGACTCCGTACATGCAGGACAGGCACTGCTCAACGATGAGGGACGCGTCATAGAAATGGGATTAAGTGCTTTCAATGGCAAGGTATATGTACTCTCAAAGGCTATGACCCCATTGGTTGAGACCGTGTATGATCGTATAGCCGATACAGGTAACTCAAAGATCATGGTCGAAGCCATGCGTGCCACAGGATGGGACAAGAAACTAAGTACCGTGGTGGACACAGTCATCGTTGACCGACAGAAAGTCATTACACATTATTATTATACAATACTCAATGTGAACGATGCCACCTTCGGCAAGGCCGGTATCGGTTCCCTGGAACAGTTGCGAGCCAAACTGAAAAACAATGACAGCAGAGCATTAACAGAAGACTCACTGCTCCGCGAGTACGTAGGCTATCACATCCTGCAGAACCAGTATTCCACCAGCGAGATGGGAGCCCTTCAAGGTTCTAATCTCACACGCATCTGGAGTACATCGGCTGCCAATCAGGTGTTTACCATCACCACAGATACCACCACAACAATAGAAGCCGACAAGTACACTCTTAACGCTGCTTCGGAAGTGGCTAAGTTCGTCCCCGAAAACTCCAATATCCTATCGAAGAACGGTTATGTACACGAGATAGACAGTTGGATGCCCGTCTGGGAGCCTCAGCAGGTTGCTGTTCTCTGGGACTTAGCCGACTATAGCGAAATTAAGAATATAGTTCCTGCAGAAGACTATCAGCCTACAGAGCCTACTGCCTCTGAGAAGCGTACCCGTGTAGCCACCGCCAGTTGTTTTGAATACGAAATGGGCGAATCGGGCACTAAGAACAACACTTATCACGAGATTGACTATGCTACCTGTAAGAGCAGCTTTAAGACTGCCAACAACCTTGACCGTATCGTGTTCAACGTAGGTTATATGGGTAAGGTCAGCATACAGACTCCCACTATCGTGCGCGGTAAATATAAAGTGGAGCTGACACTAATCTATGCGACAGACCATTCCTTTATGCGTACCCTGAGCGATGGCAATGGCGGTTTGCTGAAGATGTCATTCGATGAAAAAGATGAATATACCATCTATAACGCACCTTATACGAAAGTCGGTTCTCCATTGCCTGGTGTCTATACCAGCACGCTATATGAGGAGATTGAGTTCCCAGAGACGGCTTCACACAAGTTCAGTTTCGTGGTACTAGATCCTGCTGCAAGCACCAACTCTAAGTTCAGTCTGCAGTTTGACTGCATCCGCTTTATTCCAATTGAAAATTGAAGATTATGAAAACAAATATCATAGCAAGACTATCGTCTGCACTCTTGATAGCAGGCCTCGTATTGACCTCATGCTCTGAACTGGAGGACAAGGATCACTATTCCAACAGCGACAGTCAGATTACGAACAAAGAATTGAAGATCGTTGACCAGACTTCCATTCAGTACATCCAAAGTCGCAACGATTTCTCCAGTATGAATAAGCTGTTCGAGGAACAGGGCATCTACCAGGAGCTACAGGAGAAAGGTCAGTTCAGCACACTGCTCGTGGTGACCAACGACAACTACACAAATCCTGCTGCCGACAGCATCAAGTTCATAGCCCGCTCACATGTCAGCGACATCTCTATCTCGCCTGCCAACCTGGAAGACGGCACACGCCTGATGATGTGGCACGGCAAGTATGTCAACGTGAGCATCGACTCCCTGGGTCTGGAAGGCAATATCGTTGATCATATCCTGTTCAACAATGGGGCTATCAAAGAGGTCGTGAAGACCGCCAGCGGCTATATCTACGTCATCTCAGAGATGATCAAGACACCCACCTCACTGCGCGACTATATCGAGACACTGTCTGACGACTACTCTATTTTCCGCGACATGATTCTTGCATCGGGCGGCAAGCAGTTTGACCGTACCAATAGCAAGGCCATCGGTATCAACACAGAGGGTAATACCATCTATGACTCCGTATGGATCTATACCAACGATTTCTTCGATCAAGTCAACTTCGATATGAACTCTGAGTCGCTCACAGCCACGATGTTGCTCTTCTCGAACGATGTCATCAACGATGCCATGAATGATGCTCACAGCCGTCTGGCAAGCTGGCAGTTGGAACGTAGCGACAGTCTGATCAAGAACTGGCTGCTGAAGACCGCCTTCTTCCCCAAGAAATATACTGGCGAGGAAATGCAGACCACGGAAGAGAACGAACTGAAGAGTATCTATAGCACCGCATGGCGCACCGACCTGCAGCAAGTAGATTTCGCCAATCCTATATCACTCTCTAATGGTGTGGTTTATAAAGTCAACAAACTGCGTTTCCCGTTGGGTGTCCTCATCTATCGTATAAAGGACTATTTCTATTATTACGAGAACTGCACGGCCGAGCAGAAGGCAGAGTATTACAAGACCACCAACCTGAATTTCAAGAACTGCGATACCGAGGTAGCCGCATGGACACCCTGGACAGGTGTATGGCCACTTCATGAGAACCGTATCATCCGCTTCGACAAGCCATCCGACCTGAACGACAGCGAGGGATTCCAGCTGGACTTCACCCCTGTGAAGAAAGATGCCGACGGTAACGTAACACCTTATCTCATTCCACCTGGCACCTATCGTATGGCCATGGGACTTACCCAGAGCGTCACCTTCTCTGCCTTTACCGTTAGCGTGCTCGTCAATGATACTGAGATAGCAAAGGATGTACGCAAGGTGGGCGGCAATACCGACTACCACTATGACCGTGGTTCTACACTGCCACGCTGTTTCCCAGAAGGCTATGATGCCTCATATGTTAAAGAGATGGGCGGCCACAGCAAGGCTACTTTCTACGACACCGATGGCGGTAAGATCTTCGATGAAATTACCATTCCCGATGTCAACGGAGATAATTCCGGTGTGAAGGTTGTCTTCCGTATCAGTAGCAGCAACTGGGAGGGACAGACCAACATCAAACTTCACCACTGGTGCTTGCGTCCACTTGAGAATACGAAATAAGAATGAAGGAGATTGAAGATTGAAAACTGACTATCATGAACAAGAATATCAAGAAACTGCTTTTGACCTTGGCATTGCCCATCTGCTTTGCCACAGGCATCCATGCACAGAAGCTCAGCGGATATGTCGTCACATCAGCCAACGAGCCCGTAGCCGAGGCTGTCATCTCCAGCCCAGGTTGTGAGACTGTCCGTTCAGCTGCCGACGGTAGCTTCACCATTGAAGGTGTAAAAGACGGCAACGCGCTCACCATCTGGCACGATGGTCATTTCCAGCGTACCATGTATATTCTCGACAATACAACAACGAACCTGCGCATCTATATGATCGAGACCGATCGTAGCCGCTACAACGAGACCACTGTCACACCGTATGCCACCAATCAGGCTGATCCTGCCGCTGCCAGTATGCAGAATATCAACCGCAAGGACTTTGCCTTGGGTTCGCTCTCCATCGACAATGCACTGAAAGGTGAGATGACTGGTTTGTTGGTTACCAACAAGAGTGGTATGACTGGCGAGGGTGCCTATATGCAACTGCGCGGTATCCACACCCTGGTAGCCGACAATGCACCGCTCATCGTCATCAACGGTGTGCCATACTTGCCCGATGCCAACCTCAGTCAGATCGTGGGTGGCTACTCCCGCTCTTTGTTCCAGGCACTCAACAATCAAGACATCCGTAACATCACCGTGCTGAAAGGTGCCGAGGCAGCCACTTATGGTTCCATGGGTAGCAATGGTGTCATCATGATTGAGACCGACCAGGCCAGCAGTACGAATATGGATACCCGTATCTCATTCTCCGCTATCGCTGGTACCAATTGGAACAGCAAGCGCATCCCTATGATGAATTCTACGGAGTATAAGAACTACCTCAGCGATATCGGTTTGACCTATTATCCCAATATGGAGGCGTTCTTCGGCGATTTCAACTTCCTGAGCGATCCAAAGGCCAACAAATGGTATCTGTATCAGTACAACACTGACTGGCAGGACGAGATCTATCGTAACAGCACCTCGATGGATTACCTATTCCGTGTTGAGGGCGGTGACAACATCGCCAAATACAATATCTCACTGGGATATATGAGCGACGAGGGAACCCTGAAGGAAACCTATAGTGACCGTTACAATGCCCAGATCAATGCCTCTGTGCTAGTAAGCAAGCAGTTTGAGATCCGTGCCAACATTAACACGGCCTATCTGAAAGGTAAATATCAGGAGCAGGGTATCAGCCTTGAGACCAATCCCCTATTGGCAGCCTATCGTCGTGCACCACTGCTCAGCCCCTACTGGAGCGACATGTATGGTAATCTCACCAGCAAGTATGCCGACTACAACCTAGGAGCCATTACCAACGAGAACTTCCGCGTGTCAAATCCTGTCTCACTGGTCAACACCATGATGGGCAAGAACCGTCAGTACGACATGAACACAAAGATACAGCTCATCTACACCCCCTTGCGAAATCTCACCGTCAATGGTATCGTAGGTATGTATTATAACTACAATCAGGAAGAGACCTTTATTCCTGGTAAGGACAATCTGGACATCGTGCCTACCTACGACCAGTATGGTCAGTCTGACAATACCGTACGTGTGGGTACCAACCATACCTTTAATATGTATTACAGTATTAATGGTAACTACAAGCTGAACTTCGGAGAACGCCATAAACTGAACTTCAATGCCGGTTGGCAGGCACTCACCACATCGTATGAGTACGATGCCGGATTCGGACGCAACTCCAACAACGACTTCTATCAGACGCTGGGCGATGCCCAGTCGCTGGGAAAATATTTCGCTGGCTATAACAACAAATGGAATTGGGCCAATGGCTATGCCCATGCTGACTGGACTTATAACAACACCGTGAAACTGGGCCTCACCGCCTCGCTCGATGGTGCCTCCAGCATTGGCGAAGATGCTACCCGCCTATCGTTCTACCCTGCTGTAGATGCTGTGTTCATGGCCAAGAGTTTGCCTTTCATCAATAGGATGCAGTGGCTTGAGAAGCTCAACGTCTATGCCGACCTTACCATGACTGGCAACAGTCGTTTCTCGTCAAAGTTGGGTAAGTATTACTATACATCCTATCCTTTCCAGAATATCTCAGGACTGGTGCGCGGCAACGTACCAAACACCGCGCTGGAAGCTGAGAAAGACCGTACCGTGAACATCGGACTGGAGACCTCTCTGCTCCGCAACCGCATTGCCTTGGGTATCAGCTACTACAACATCCTGTCGTCCAACGTGCTGGTAGCCGGTGAACGTTCGGTATTGATGGGCTCCAACACCTTCTACAGCAACGAAGGCAAGTTTGAGTCACAGGGTATGGAACTCTCCGTGGCCTTCTCACCCATTTATATGAAGGACTTCCGCTGGACGCTTGGTGGCAACCTGACAACCCTGCGCAACCGCGTTGTCTCACTTGGTTCGCTGGGCGAACTTGTCAATACGCTCAGTGACGATGCACAGATTATCACCCGCGAGGGCTGTGACCCTTACGCTTTCTACGGACTGAAGTCATTAGGTGTCTTCAGCACTACGGCCGAGGCCGAAACCGCAAATCTCACGGCTAATGGTGAGAAATTCGGAGCCGGCGACGTGCATTACTATGACAAGAACGGTGACGGCATCATCAACAATGAAGACCGCGAGGTCATCGGTTCTGCCACCCCAGACTTCTATGGTTCGTTCTTCACCCGTTTTGAGTATAAGCAGTTTGCCCTTGATATGACCTTCGCCTATAGTGTGGGCAACGATGCCTATAATGCCGTTCGCCGCATCACAGAGTCTGGCAACAGTTTCGCCAACCAGGCCAAGTCGGTAAACCGCCGCTGGCTCATGGAGGGTCAGCAGACCGATATGCCACGCGTACGCTACAACGACCGTGTAGGCAACAATGCCTTCAGCGACCGCTGGATAGAGGATGCCTCATACTTGAAGTTACGCGATATCACCTTCAGCTACACGTGGCAGAAGTCCCTGTGGAACTTCATCCAGGGTGGCACCGCCTTTATCACCGGTCAGAACCTGATTACCTTCACCAAGTATCTGGGTCTGGATCCTGAGTTCTCTTACTCCTACAGTCCGCTGATGCAGGGTGTTGACTATGCCAAGGTTGCCGCTCCACGCTCCGTGAAGGTTGGTGTGAACCTGAAGTTCTAAAAACAAAGATAATAGATAATGAATAATTGATAATTATGATTAGCAAGACATATTTCAAAACATTCGTTTCCAGTGCAGCTCTCTGTATTCTCTGTATCCTCTGTGCTCTCTGTGTTTCGTGCTCCGACTTCTTCGATCCCACCACCGACGATGAGTTCGAAGGCAGCAAAGGCTTCACCAACAACACCGAGATGTACACGGGCTTCTTGGGTGTTGTCACCAAGATGCAAGCCGTAGGTGATAAGGAGATACTGCTCACCGAGCCGCGTGGCGAACTGATTGAGCCATCTGATGAATCGACAGATGAACTTATCGCTCTCTACAATTACGAGCAGAACCTGCAAGACAACTCGTACGCCAACCCCAAAGGCTATTACGAGGTGATACTGGCTTGCAACGACTACCTGAAGAACATGGAGAAGTATAAGTCAAGCCCCAGCGCTGATAAGGATGCTTGGGAAGCATTGGTTTCCAGCACCATCCGCACCAAGGTATGGGCTTATAAGACTTTGGCCGAGATCTATGGCCAGGCTATCTGGTACGATGAGACCGACGTGACTCCAGAGGAAGCGGGCAACAGTGAGAAGAACCCCGTATTGCCGCTGGATCAGATTATCGACAAGTGTATTACACTGATGGATAACGGCTTCGACGGCGTGCCCTCAACACTGGAGATCAACTGGATAGCATGGCTCGATCCTGCAAACGTATCAAGTATCGCCAACAGCAGCTATCGTAAGTGGACCTATATCGTACCTGCCTATGCCGGTCTATATGCCGAACTCTGTCTTTGGAAAGGCGCCGTCATGGATGCTGCAGGTAGCGATGCCAAGAGCTACTATAAAAAGGCTGCCGATCTGCTGCTTACTGCGCTCAACAAGCAGATATGCGTCACCAGCGACCCGGGGTCAAATGTCTATTGGATGCCTTCCGGCTCTACACCCGGTCACTACACCCCAATTTGGAACTATGCCCAGCCCTACCCCTACGAATCGGTATCGGCCATTATCTACGATTTCAATAACAACCAGACCAACTCCCTGTTGAAGCATTTCTCTAATGAGTTCCCCAACAAATACATGCTACGTCCGTCGCAGGCTGGCATCGATCGTTTCCTCGACAAGACCTTCAATCCTGGAGCTACCACCAGTGACACCCGCTATAAGTGCTGCTTCGGCAACTCTTCCGGCCAGCGATATCTGGCAAAGTTCCGTCCCGTGGGCAGCAGCGTCCGTTCCAATGCCAACCAAGATGATGTACATATCTATATCTATCGTGCCACACAGTATCACATGATGCTCTGCGAGGCTCTGAACCATCTGAAGCGCTTCACAGCTCTGAATGCCGTGTTCAACACTGGTGTAAAAGCTGGTGATCAGGATTACTGCTTCAATGCCACATCGCCCGAATGGGAAGGTTTTGCCAGCACAGTTGATCCAACCAAATGCGACTGGACGGCAGATGCCAACTGGGGCACTCGCAAATATCCGTCGCTCGGCATCCGTGGCTGCTTCAGTGGTCTCACCGCCCGTACTTTGAAAGACAATATCGTTGAGTTGGGCGAGACCGCCTCACTGAAGTTCAACGACCTGGCCCTGCTTGATGAATCGGTTCTGGAATTTGCTGGCGAGGGTAAGGTATATCCAATGATGTGCCGTATGGCCGTTCGCTACAACGACCCGTCAATCGTGGCCAACCGCGTATGCGCTAAATACACCGACACCGGACTTGCCGCCACCGTTCGCACCCGTATTATGGATGGTGGCTACTGGGTACCATTTATATTGAACTAACAAAACTTTTTATCCAACTAACAACTACTATGCGTATGAAGAAATTTTTATCTATCGGTGCACTGCTACTGGCTTTCACGCTGGGAGCAAACGCACAGGAAAAGAAGTCATGGGACTTCACCAAAGGTCTGAGCGACGAGACCATCGCCAACCTCAATGCCGATGCCGCCAACTGGGCCAGCAATGGTCAGGATGGCGAGGGTGTTACCAACAACTGGAAGAATGCCAAGAAACAAGATGCAGGCAGTTACTGGACGGCCAACGGACAGGTGATTGAGGAACTGCGCGGTCTGAAAATTGACATCGGTTCCAACAAAGACAACTCCGTTCATCTAGCTACTACGAAGTTGCGTCTCACCCGCAAATCAACAAAAATCACCTTCCCCAAACTGGCTAACGGACAGAAGGTCACCATCGTAGGTCGTTCAGCCAACGGTAGTGCCACCAATCGCGGCATCGCCCCCGTGCAGAGTCACCTGAAATTCCAAGCCGAGGAAAGTTCACCACAGTATAACGGTGCCTGCATCTTCGTGGGTAATCAGGTTGAAGGTTCTGAGGGTACCTACACTTTCGTTTGGAAAGTTGAAACCGAGGGTACAGACTCCGTGGACATTCAATTCCAATTGACACCTGAAGCAGGTATCGACTTCACCCTCTTTATGATTGACCAGGGCGACGCTCCTGCCGTGAAAGAAGCCCAGCCCGTGGGTTATCTTTATGCAGGTGATGTGGATATAGATTATGCACATGCTTACCTGAGCGGAACTGATGCTTTCAGTCTCACCGACATTGATGTCACTACCACAGAAGCAAATGTTGATTCGCTGAGAAAATTCCAGGCACTGGTTATCAGTCCCACAATAGCAGCCGACAACGCTTATATGGACTCCATCAAGCAGGTTATAGCCTACGTGCCTGTACTCAACCTCAACACAGCTATCTATGAAAAGTTGGGTTATGGAAAGGCAGTAGCAACAGAAGCCACTTCCCTCACCATCAAGGATTCAACGAGTATCGTGTTTGAAGGCCTTGATATGGAAAATGGTATAGAATTGCTCACTGAGGGTGGTATCACAGGTGTCGTCCTTGGCGACTATTTTGCCAAGGACGACACACTGGCCATGGCAGGTGAGGCCGTAGCCATGCATATCCACAATGCCAAGCGCAATGCCTATCTGCTACTGCCCCTCAGCGTAGAGGATATGCTTGTAGCAAATCAGGATGTTATCTCAGAGCTGATTCCTCAGGCTCTGCAGATGGTCACCGACACCAAGAAAGAGGTTAAGGCTGTAGGCACTCCCGTTATCGCTGTCAAACAGAACGATGGTTCTACCGAGGTCACCATCACAGCAGCCAACAGCAATGCCATTTACTACACTATTGACGGCACAGATCCTACTGTAGAGAGCACACTCTACACAGAGCCCTTCACCCTGACCGATTCTACGGTTGTGAAGGCTTTTGCTACCGGAGACGGCTATACCGACAGTGAGATTGGTACAAAGAAAATCATTATCATGGTGAAAGCTGCAACGCCCGAAATTAACATTGCACGTGAAGCAGGCAAGAGCACTATCACTATCACTGCCGCAGAAGGAACCAAAGCATACTTCAATTTCAATGAGGCAAATTCAACGGCCCTGTCTCAAGCTTATACTGAACCTATCGAACTGACTGAACCTGCCTGCATCACGGTAATGGCTGACGGCGAGAATCTCCTGCCTTCTGATTTGGTTAGCCAATATATAGGTATAGACGGCATTGACAAGACCACCATCCGCCTTGACACATTGGCTCACTTTGATGCTAACCAGACAGACTGGTTCATCAATGATCCCGAGGCCTGCGGTGAGGCAACGCCTAAGGCATCAGCTTACTATTTCTGGGGCAAGAGCGCATGGAACTACTATACAGATGAGATCGATCATACAGATGTAGCCAAAGATGGAGAGGGTAATCCTATTAAGAGCCAGGTAGAAGGACAGGAGGATCAGGACTCTATCATCACTTACTATAAGGTTAATCCAGAGGCTCTTAAAGTGATCAACCCACTCAACGAAAATGGCTGGGTACTGAAATCAGAAGGACAGCTACTCACTGGTGAACTTCAGTTGACTCCAGAGGCAGGTGTAGGCAATGGTGCTACAGGCCGTTTTGCAGAGGAGGCCATCGACCTTATCGGCACGCCTTCAAAAGGTGTGATTACCTTTGGTGGAAAAATCAGCGGCGATCCATATACCGCCCGCATCGAGAGCACCAAGAAATTGGCTGGTCCGTTTGATGTCATCGTCTATTGCGGAAACGGCAACAATGGTGCCGGAGGTGTCATGGTAGTACAGACCTCTGACGACGGCGAAACTTGGACAACTCTTGACACCCTAAAGATGGCTTCCACGCAGCGCTATATCAAGCGTACACGCATGAGCTATAACGAAACCGCAGAGGTATTCCTCCGCGTGGCTCATGTCAGTGGCAGCACAAAGGCACAGGTCTATGACATCCTAGTAATGAACAATGGCGAGTTGTCACAGGCTTACGATGAGGCAGCGACTGCAGAGCAGACTGGCATCCAAACCGTTCAGCCCAGGGGCAACGTGATTCGCACGGAAATCTTTACACTTGGTGGCAGCCGCATGAACAATGCCGGTCGTGGAATGCAAATCGTTCGTAAGACCTATGCCAATGGTGTGGTGAAGATACAGAAGATGCTGATGAAATAGAACACCACTAAAACAATACCATATTCTAAGGGCAATGCTTTCACGAAGGCATTGCCCTTCTTTCATATCACTATACAAAGTATATCATCACAAATTATAGCTATAATTTTCGGAATTATAGCTATAATTTATGACCAAACACTTTTTACTTTAGAGTATTTTCCTTAATTTTGCACCATATTATATATAAAAACAATCAACAAATTATTATTAACTAAAACCAATTTTCTTATGAAGAAAATCTTTACACTCGCTACGCTACTTGTGCTGGCTCTTACGGTCAATGCGCAAGAGACGTATCGTAAGTCATGGGACTTCACAAAGTGGAGTGCCGCAACAATTGCAAATCTGAAGGCCGATGCCAACTGGACCAACGATGAGAAAGGCAATGGCACAAAGATCGAAGGCTTTGTAGATGACAAGCAATGCGCCTGGGAAGCAACGGCAACTGCTAGTGATGAAGGCTATGCTGTAGCCAATGGCGTGGTCATCAGCGAACTGAGTGGATTAACCTATCTGAAACCCGCAGCTAAAGGTCTGGCTATCGCAACGGCTTCCATTGATTGGGTGGCAAGAGACGGCGCTAACTTCGGACCATACCAAAGCGACCAGTTTCTTTGGCTCTGCTCAAAGAACCAAAACTACTTTGTTATTCCTCACGTTGAACTTGGTACGACTATCAAGATGGGAATCGAGACCCACAAATACACTTCTTCACGAGGTGTAACCCTATACATTGGTCAGGACAACAGCGGTACGGCATTGGCTGATCCCGTTGATGCTGAAGGCACGACAATCAGTGGTGGAAATACAGCAGGCTATGCTGACATGACCTGGACTGTACCTTCAGACATAGAAGCCACCTATGCTGACGGCACCGTAGATATCTGCGTGCGTTGCAACAATGGTGGTGGTATGCATATCTACTACATCACCGTTGGCGATGGTGGTTCTCAGGTCGAGGAGGCCAAGAAGGTGGCTTACCTCACTGGTGCCACTACCGATCTTGATGCTGACCTTTCTTATATCATGCTGAGTGCAGACAGTCGTTTCGACGTGACTGCCGTAGCAGCTGCTGAGGCAGTGACATTGGACTCACTGATCAACTTTGATGCTGTAGTAATTGCTCCTACCGTAGGTGTCGCTGAGGTCGCTATTGTAAAGTCTATCATTCCTTTCATTCCCGTTGTCAACCTGAGCTCTGCCATCTATGAGCCCTTAGGAGTGGGTAAGGCTATTAACACGGAAATTACCGACCTGACCATCGTTGATACTCAGAATGCCATCTTCGAAGGCATGGAGGCCATCAGCTATGAGGGTGGTATCGCTGCAGTGGAACTGGGTAACTACTTCGCTAACGACCTCATCCTGGCCAAGGCTGGTGAAAATGTCGCGATTCATGCCCACAACGCAGGCCGCAATGCTTACTATTATGTGCCCGCTGCTAACATGAGCGAGGACGTCTATACCAATCTGATTCCTCAGACCGTTCTTGTTGCCGCTAAGACCAAGCGTGCCATCACTGCCGTTGGCACACCTGCCATCTCTTTCAAACAAGAGAACGGCCAGAGCATCGTCTCCATCACTGCAGCCAACAGCAGCGCAATATACTATACGCTTGACGGCACTGATCCAACCACAACCAGCACGCTCTATACTGAGCCCTTCACACTGACCGAAGCTACTACCGTGAAGGCCTTCGCTATCGGTGACGGCTATATCGACAGTGAGATTAGCACAAAGGAAGTGACCATCGCCTTCAAGGCTGTTGCTCCAGACATGAACGTAGCCTACGAGCAGGAGAAGAGTATCATTACCCTGACTGGTGAAGAGAATACAGAAATCTACTTCAACTTTACCAATAGCGACAAGAAGGATGAGTCACAGAAATATGAGGTTCCCTTCGAAATTACTGATCCCGCAAGCATCACTATCTTTGCTATTGGCGAAGGCAAACTGCAGTCGGATGCTTTGACTACTTTCGTTACAGTCAACAAGAGCCAACTCCGTTGGGACATCCTAGCCCACATGGGTGGCGAGAAGGACGAATGGAGCACCGTTGGTAGTGAGGAAAGTCGTAGCAGTAAGGTGAACTATATCTTTGGCAAGAGTGCCAAGAGTATGTACACCGATGAAGTTGAGAATTATGAGACGGTAAAAGACTCACTGGGTAATGTTATCAAAAATGTGGCAGGAGAAGACTCTGTTAAGACTATCTATAAGAAAGTGGAGCAGATGATTGTCTATAATGTTTCTGAGTCATGGAAGGTGACCTCTTACGGTCAGGCAATGACATGGGAGTCTGACGGTGTCATAACCACCGTTGGTACTGCTGGACGTAACCCCGAGACAGCATTTGATATGATTGGCGTTAACGACTCATGCGGCATTACCAATATGTTCCTTAACTTCAAGGGAAAGGCCAGTGGCGAGCCTTACAATGCTACCATCCAGACAGCAGCTAAATATGCTGGTCCATTTGATATCATTGTTTACCTTTGCAATGGCGACAAGAATGGCAACTATCCCAAAATTAACGTGGAGTACTCTGCAGATGGCGAGACCTGGACAAAGATTGACACTCTGACCACACACGCTCAGCGTTTCATTAAGCGCAACAAGCTGAGTTACGAAGGTACTGATGAGGTCTTCGTACGTCTGGCACACATTGGTGGTGGTAGCGCCGGTCAGGTATTTGACATCTATCTGATGAACGAAGGTGAACACTCACAGGCTATTAAGCAGCAGATTGCCACTGGTATTCAGGCCGTTCAGCCTGAGGGTGCCGTGGTTCGCACGGAAGTATTCAACCTGGGTGGCAGCCGTATGAGCAATGCCGGTCGTGGTCTGCAGATTGTCCGCAAGACCTACGCCAATGGTGTTGTGACAACCAAGAAGGTGGTGAAGTAATTTAGTTTATCGTTTATAATGAGAGCGGCAGCGAAATTGTTTTCGCTGCCGCTCTTCTTTTTATTATAGTGCCTATAGTTCCTATAACTGCTTCACAGGGAAGGTGAAATAAGTATCGGGGAATGGCTCGTCTTTGAGTGTGAAGTGCCACCACTCGCTATCGATAGGCTTGAAACCGTGACGAAGCATAGCCTCACGCAGAATCATACGATTGGCGAACTGCTCAGGCGTAATGCTACGACCTGCAGGCGATTTAGAATTATCTCCTGTGTATTCGGCCGTCTCTGGATTGCCACAGAAGTCAGGATGACTCTCCGGCCCAAACCAGTCAAACGTGCCACCCATGTCCAACTCCTTTTCAGTCTGCATATCAAAGAGCGTCAGGTCAACGGTAGAGCCACGCGTATGACCACTCTTCTCGTAGATATACTCCTGTTCGAAGAGCACGCTCTTGTCGAGGTCAGGATAGAAGTAGGCCTTCATCAGCGTGTCAGAGACATTCTCTGCCCATCGCACGAAGTTGTCTACACCCATCTGTGGACGATAGGCGTCATAGATCTTCAGGCGATAACCCTGGCTGACCACGTCATCACTCACAGCCCGCAGACTGTCGGCAGCCACACGCGTAAGCAATGCCGTAGGCTCCAAGTAGCCGTCAATACGGGCACCTACGAAATTGTAGGTGCCGTAATAACGTATCTCGAGGATGGCATCGGGCACAGCATCGATCAGCGTAACAAACGCACTTGAGTCGTCGGTAGCACTCACCTCCGCGCTCTTCTCCATATTTGAGCGACAAGCACCCAGCACCACAACGCCACAGGCCAATACGAGAGCGGCCAAAAATCCTTTCCTCTTCATAGCGGTAGCAAATTCTTCACTTTTCACTATACACTAGCGAAGCGCTACAGCTTCTGCTCCACCTCAATCTCAGTGAACGTCTCAATCATATCGCCCACCTGGATATCGTTGAAGTTGACAAGAGATATACCGCACTCCAGTCCGGTTGCCACCTCCTTGGCGTCGTCCTTATAACGCTTCAGAGCATCGATATTAGCTGTGTGAACCACAATACCATCGCGGATCACGCGGGCCTTGTCCTTGTTGTGTACCTTACCCTCGGTCACCAGACCACCGGCAACAGTACCCACCTTAGAGATCTTGAAGACCTGCTTCACCTCTATCATACCACTGACTATCTCCTTCTTCACCTTGTCGAGCATACCCTGCATGGTACTCTTCACCTCATCAATAGCATCGTAGATGATGCTGTAGGTGTTAATCTCCACGCCCTCGCGCTCAGCCAAACGACGTGCATCGGCAGAAGGACGCACCTGGAAGCCCACGATGATAGCCTGAGAAGCGCTAGCCAGCATCACATCGTTCTCTGAAATCTGGCCTACAGCCTTCGAGATAACGTTGACCTGCACCTTCTCGGTAGAGAGCTTGATGAACGAGTCAGAGAGAGCCTCGATACTACCGTCGGTATCACCCTTAACGATAATGTTAAGCTCATGGAACTCACCTAGAGCAATACGGTGTGAGAGTTCATCCAGACCCAGCTTCGTCGTGGTACGCAAGCTCTGCTCACGCTGCAACTGGATACGCTTGTTGGCAATCTCACGAGCCTCCTGCTCACTTTCCATCACGTGGAACGAGTCACCTGCAGTTGGAGCACCATTCAGACCCAGGATGATAGCGGGCTCGGCAGGACCAGCCTTCTCAATGCGCTGATTACGCTCATTGAACATCGCCTTGACCTTACCCCAGGCAGTACCTGCAATCACTACATCGCCCACTTTCAGTGTACCATTTGAAACGAGCACCGTAGAAACATAGCCACGACCCTTGTCGAGTGAGCTCTCAATGATACTACCAGTAGCCTTACGATTAGGATTTGCCTTCAGGTCGAGCATCTCAGCCTCGAGCAGCACCTTCTCCAACAGTTCGTAAACGCCCTGTCCTTTCTTTGCACTGATTTCTTGACACTGGTACTTACCGCCCCACTCCTCTACAAGCAGGTTCATATTGGCCAGATCCTCACGAATCTTATCGGGGTTGGCACCTGGCTTGTCAATCTTGTTGATGGCGAATACCATTGGTACGTTGGCAGCCTGAGCATGAGCGATGGCCTCCTTGGTGGTAGGCATCACCGAGTCATCAGCAGCCACGATGATGATGGCGATATCGGTTACCTGAGCACCACGGGCACGCATAGCCGTGAAAGCCTCGTGACCAGGGGTATCCAGGAAGGTGATGCTATGGCCATCCTTCAGTTTCACGTTGTAAGCACCGATGTGCTGAGTGATACCGCCAGCCTCACCAGCAATCACATTGGTGTTGCGGATATGGTCAAGGAGCGAGGTCTTACCGTGGTCAACGTGACCCATCACTGTTACGATAGGTGCACGAGAAATCAGATCATTCTCGTCGTCGGCCTCCTCGGTGATAGCTTCCTGAACCTCAGCAGAGACGTATTCAGTAGTAAAGCCAAACTCCTCAGCCACGAGGTTGATGGTTTCAGCATTCAGACGCTGGTTGATAGACACCATGATACCTACAGACATACAGGTACCGATGACCTTCACAACAGGAACATCCATCATGGTGGCCAACTCAGACACCGTAACGAACTCGGTAAGCTTCAGCACCTTGCTCTGTGCTGCCTCTGCTGCCATCTCCTCGCTCATACGCTCCTGAACAGCATCGCGCTTCTCCTTACGGTACTTAGCGCCCTTCTTGTTCTGAGCAGTCTTCGAAGTCAGACGAGCCAGTGTTTCCTTTACCTGACGTGCAACATCCTCTTCATTAGCCTCCAGCGAACGGATAGACTGATGGTTCTTATTCTTCTTGTTATTCTTACCGCCCTGCTGGTTGCTGTCTTGGAAGTTCTGGTTTCCTCCCTTGTTCTTATTCTTCTTCTGATTCTGAGCCTGCTGTTGTTGCTGCTTAGCAGCCTCCTCGATATCCACCTTACCCGTACGGATGCGCTCGCGCTTACGCTTCTCGCCTGGCTGGGCGTTGTTGACGCCACCATGCATCTGAGCGGCCTTCTCCTCGCGCTGCTTGCGTTTCTCCTCCTTTGTCTTTTTCTTAGGACGGGTGCTCTGGTTCAGGGTAGAGAGGTCTATCTTACCCAGCACATTCACTTTCGGGGCCAGCTTGGCCTCACTCTTCAGGGTATAGATCTCTGGTCCGGCATTGTCGGAATCTTCTGTCTCCGTCTCGTCCGATTCCTCTGAATCCTCTGATTCCTCAGTGTCATCAGCATCATCAGTGTATTCTTCCTCAGTCTCGACTTCCTCTGGCTCGTTGTCAACGACCACTTCCGCCTCAGAAACCTCGGGTTGTGCCACTTCGATGACCTCTTCTTCCTCCTTCACTACGGGAGCCTCTGGCTCGGCAGGTGCCTCTGGCTCGGGTTTTGTCTCTACAACCGGTTCTGCCGGTTTTGCCTTGGGCTTGTTTAGACTGTCAAGGTCTATCTTTCCCAGGGGCTTGAACTGCTGGCGAGCAGGTGCATCAGGCGTCTCTTCCACAGCAGGAGCAGCCGGTTTCTCTGCCGGTTTCTTGTCTTTCTGCGCCTTTATCTTAGTGAAGAGTTTCTCGGCCTGAGTCTTCACGGCTTTATCGCTGCTGAACTCACGTACTAATGCCTCGTACTGTTCGTCCGAGATCTTGGTATTGGTCGTAGCGTCGTCGCGAATCTCGCCCAGACTGCTCTTTTTCTTTAGGTAATCAACTGCCGTTTGAAGACCTATGTTCAGTTCTGTTAATACTTTATTTAATCTTACTCCCATTCTTTTTCAATGCTTAATTCTTAATTTTATTCAAACTCCGCACGAAGTACCTCCAGCAGGTGGTCAACAGTCTCTTCCTCGAGGTCTGCCTTCTCAATAAGCAGTTCGCGGGGAGCATTGAGAACCTCCTTAGCTGTGTCGTAGCCCAAAGCCTTGATGGCATCGATAACCCACTGGTCAATCTCGTCGCTGAACTCATCGAGGTAGATATCTTCGTCGTTCTCACCCTCGGTAACCACACGGAACACGTCAATGGTATATTCGGTGAGCATAGAGGCCAGTTTGATATTCAGACCGCCCTTACCGATAGCAAGACTTACCTCCTCGGGTTGCAGATAGACCTCGGCCTTGTGGTTAGCCTCATCGATTGTGATGCTGGTCACCTTAGCAGGACTCAGTGCACGCTGAATAAACAATTGGGTATTGGAGGTGTAGTTGATCACATCGATATTCTCGTTACACAGTTCGCGCACGATACCGTGTACACGGCTACCCTTCACACCCACGCAGGCGCCTACGGGATCAATACGGTCATCGAAGCTCTCCACGGCAATCTTAGCACGCTCTCCCGGCATACGAGCCACCTTACGGATAGCAATCAGTCCGTCAGCAATCTCGGGAACCTCGGCCTCAAGCAAGCGCTTCAAGAACTCTGGACTGGTACGGCTCAACAGGATGCGGGGATTATTGTTCTCGTTCTGCACCTCTTTCACCACGGCACGCACAGTCTCGCCCTTGCGGTAGTTGTCTGCAGGAATCTGATCACCCTTCAGCAGGTGAAGCTCGTTGCCCTCATCGTCCATGAGCAGCACCTCGCGCTTCCACAGCTGATAGACCTCACCACTGATCACAGTGCCCACCTTATCCTTGTACTTCTGATAGAGAGCATCGTGGTCAAGCTCCAGGATTTTTGAAGCCAGCGTCTGACGCAGGTTTAGGATGGCGCGACGGCCGAACTTTGTGAAGTCCACAGCCTCACTAACCTCCTCGCCTACTTCATAGTCGGGCTCAATCTTCTGGGCATCGGTAAGCGAGATTTCCTTGTTCTCGTCCTTCACCTCGCCATCTTCCACCACCACACGGTTGCGGTGGATCTCAAAGTCACCCTTGTCAGGGTTCACAATCACGTCGAAGTTCTCGTCTGAACCAAACATCTTTGCCAGCACATTGCGGAAGCTCTCCTCGAGCACACTTACCAATGTAGTACGGTCAATGTTCTTTGTCTCTTTAAACTCCTGAAAGGTCTCAAACATGCTGGGACCCATCGATTCTTTCTTTGTTGCCATTTATCTTTGTTTTTATTTAAAATTCAGCACATACTTCGTAGATTTCACCTCATCCATTGAGAATGTTTTGTCCACATCCACCTTTACTGGGCGCTTCTTTCCCTCAGGAATCTGCTTCTCCTGTGTGGTCAGCGTAAACATGGGGCCATCAACGGCCTTCAATATGCCTGTCAGCTTCTTACCGTCAGCACAGAGCACCTCGACAGTGTCGCCAATGTGGTTCACATATTGCTGTTCTACCTTAAAGGGCTGTCCCAGTCCGGCACTGCCCACCTCCAATTCATAATCGCCCAACTCGTCGCCCAACTTCTCCTGAAGGAAACGGCTCAGCGCTGCGCAGTCTTCAATCCACACCCCATCGGCATGGTCAATCTCAATGACAATACGGTCGTCACTACACATCTCAATTTCTACCAGGAAGTAGCCCGACTGACCCTGCAGCCACTCTTCCGTCAATGTCTTTAATGTCTCTTTCGTTATCATTCTAACGGTTATTTAAAACAGGAATGAGAGGCCCTTGCGGGTCTCTCATTCCACTGAACGAGTGCAAAGGTACGACTTTTTCCCGAACTGTGCAAATAAAATCAAAAGAAATATGTCGTTTTGCATGTTATTGCAGGAAGTTTTTGTTAATATTGTTAAAAACAAACCGTTTGTCGAATAAAATCATCCAAAAACCGCCTTTAGAAACAAAATATTTACTATATTTGCCAAATAAAACCTAAAAGTCTATTTAAAGCGAACGCTAATATGGGAATACGTCATGCACTCATCCTATTTCTGTTGTGCTTAGCGCGTAGCATCTTTGCCCAGAATTGGTCTGCGGTGGACCCTTATGCCTATAACGACGAGACCGTGGTCTATGTCGCCTTAAAGACAAATGTTCCTACCGACCCTATGACTGATTTTGTGGTTGCGGCATTTATTGATGACGAGTGCCGTGCAGAGGCCAAGGCACCTGTTGTAGGCATCGACAGTTCCCAGTTCTTTGTGCTGCGTGTCATGGGTGACCAGACTACCGACCTCGGAAAAACCATCAGTTTCAAGGTTTATCACAAACCAATGCAGAATACTTACACCATCACCCCACCAACAGTCATTACCTATACAGGTGAAAGTCTTGGTATACCTTCCAATCCCATCATATTCAGTTTTGACCGCGAGATTGGAGAAACAGTTGCTTTGCAGTCGCTCTTTGTATCCGTGAGCAGGCATGCATATGGCCAAATCACCCGTATAAAACTGGAACCCAATCCTTACAATGCAAGTTTTGATGCCTATGCTATACAGGTATCTCTCAATGGAGCCTTGGAAGATTGGCCGGCAGCAGGCGTGCAGCGTGCGGAAGACGACTTGCTTTCTTTTGAAATCACTCCTCATTATCCGGGAACCTATCAATTGCAGGCTACCCTTGGCGACACTCCAATTGATTTACTTGATATGACTGGCGGTTCTATGTCCCCCATCAAGATAGGTAATCAGTTAGACCTACAGAAAGGCTGGCAGTGGTGCAGTAATCCCTATGGTGATATTACGGCAGACAATATCTACGACATCTTCAATAGTCATGTTTTCATCGAGGCTCGCACGCAACAAGACCTATTATATAAAGACCCGACATGGGGTTACTTCGGTACCATCATGGAGACGGGCATTGCGCAGAACACATGTTATAAAGTTAAAATGTCTGACACTCCCGCACCCACCTTTCTGTTAAACGGTCACTATGATTCTGCATATCAGATACTACTCAACGGTGAGTGGACATGGGTAGCCATACCCTATTATTACGACCACGCTATCTTTGAAGCACTCGACCCAAGTAAGGTCACCATTCCCGAAGGTATGACCATCGTTTCCAAGGAAGACGGACAGGCTGAGTTTGATGGAACGGCATGGAAAGGCGACCTGACTATTTTGCGAAAAGGACAGGGACTCATGGTCTATTGCCCACTCAGCGAACCTTTTACCCTCAACTTCTTGCCAGAGGCTGGAATGCAACTAAACAATGCACCGTCAAGACAAGCGGACATCTATCCCGAAGCATCCAGAGAATCCACCAACTGGCATTACGATGCAAGCCGCTTCATGAACAACACCACCGTCATTGCTGCCATTCCCGATGTTGCTAATCTCTCAGCCGAATGGACTATTGGTGCGTTTGTAACTAATGAGTGTCGCGGTGAAGGTCATTTCATTGACGGACATTTCTTTATCACCATCCATGCTGACCATGGCGAGACGATTTCCCTAAAACTGCGTCATGAGCCTACCGGTCAGACCTTTGATGTGGAAGAGAAACTGACCACAGGCCAGATGCATATAGGCTCCTTAAGAGCCCCATTATTGCTGCATACTGACGCATATCTGTCGGGTATCAATCAGTCAAGGACAGAACAAGTGACAGCAGATTGTTACGACCTGACCGGCCGCCGGCAGACAGGGACTCATAAAGGTCTCATACTTCAGCGGCAGACCAACGGGAAGATAAGTAAGATTCTCGTTCGATAAACATCGATAATAACAACTAAAAAATACCGATTATGAAAAAAGTATTAGCATTCCTTTTGTGCACCATGATATCAATGGGAGCAATGGCACAACAGCTCAGCAATTGGTCCATTGGGAGCAAGTACATGAACTCTTCCGGTTCGGGATACGACACTTGGATTATAGGAACTTTTACGAGTAACGAGACCGACTATTTCCCCGATTATTTCAACAATTATGAGGTAGCCGCCTTTGTTGCCAACGAGGAGTATCCGCGTGCTACTGGCTTCGTCACCGTTTCTCCACAAAGTGGTGTGTATCAGGTTACACTTCAAGTAAAGGGAAACATTGACCCCGGAGATGACGATGAAGGCAAACCCATCACTTTCCTAGTCTATAATGGAAACACCGGCTGTGTGTATAACCTTGCGAGTTCTTTAGACATCACATGGCAAGCAGAGGCCCCCACCTTCCGTCCTGCATTTACGTTGACAGCTGTTACCAGCGTCACGCTGCAACCCATCACAATGAACGTCGGCGAGAGTGTTGACCTCACCGACTATATCACCAAAGTGCCAGCAAACGGCAGTATGCCCATCAACTTTGAGTTTTCATGGGATTTGGGAAACTTTGGCACTTATGCCGAGATCAACGGCAACATTCTAACAGCGCTCCAGCCCACCACTACAGAAGATGTCGAGTACTCCATGACTATTCCCTACTGGGCCAACGGCACCGTACATATTAATCCCGCGGTGAGCGGTTTCACTGTCTTCCATGCGCCTGGGACTAATGGTAAAGACACACTGCGGTTTGAACCTATTCCTACTAATGCAACGTTCAATGCTACTGCCATAAATGTCGGCATAGAACACGAGACTTGTCCTACAGGCTGGACGGACGTTACTATCAGCAACCGCAACAATGGAACCAACTTCATCGAGGTAATCTATTCCACGCTGTTGCCTGGCAAGTATTTCGTCAGTCTGAACTCTGGTCAGACAGTCTATACACTCTACGACGGCAATAGTCAGGATGTCAACAACCCCGATGCGTTCAGCGACTTCACGGTGCCAATGACCTATAGCTTTACTAGCGGCTGGCAGTGGCGCAGCAACTACTACGGCAACATGACTAATTGCTACGATGAGTTCTTCAATGCCTCTTTCCTAAACAGTTTCACCGAGGCACGTGCACAAAACAAGCTGCTTATCAATGATCCTTCATGGGGACTTTTCTCAGCTACAGGCTCTTTCATCCTCGAGCCAGCCCAGTGCTACAAGATTCTCATGAGCAGTGCTGCCGCCACAACCATGACCTATGGCCATCTGATTGAAAACAACGAATACATCAATCTGAATTATAGATGGACATGGATTGGTTCACCATACCTTTACGACCGTCTGTTGTCAAATGCCCTCGTCGATGGCAGTAATATCAATAGTGGTACCCGCATCGTATCCAAGAGTGACGGTTTTGCAGAATGGGATGGTTCCAAATGGACTGGTACGTTGACCGTCATCAAGAAAGGTCAGGGCTACATGGTCTATAGCCCAGGTACAAACAAGAAACTGCGCTTCGAGTCCGAGTTCAGTATGCCACAAAGTGATGAGACTCCTGCCGGAGCACGTAGCTTCTACGAGAGTGTATGGCGTTATGACCATGCTCAGTTTGCCAACAACATGTCAATGATAGCAGAGTTGAAGGGCGTAGACAACATCAACCATTACACTGTAGGAGCCTTCGTCGGTGACGAATGTCGCGGTGAGGGAACGGTTGTTGACGGTAAGCTCTTCATCACTGTTCATGGCAACAGCAACGAACAGGTGACATTCCGTCTGCACAACGAACTGACCGACGAGTTTTTCGACATCAATGAGACCATGAAGTTCCAACAGTCAGCAGGTTCCCTGACCGCTCCCGTTGCCCTCAGCATGGCTGCCGGCACTACAGGCATCACTCAGTTTGGCAATGACGGCAGACCTGTTGGCGAGGCCTACGACCTGATGGGACGTAAGAATCTGAATGCCAAGCTGACCATCCAGCGCATGGCCAACGGCAAGATGCGCAAGGTGGTAAAGTAACCCCCTAACAAACCGATTATGATGAGCAGACACTCTTCACGCGCGTACATTATATGTATTATCATGTTACTGGTTTCCAGTGGCATGAGGGCGCAGTCGCTGACGCAAAACTCCATCAGCACTATTGCGAAGAGCGATCCGCTCATCATAACCGGTGCCATAGGTACACAGAACACCTACTATAACTCCTCGGCAGGTGCTGGTTTTCGCTCGCCATGGTCTAACACGCTGAATGCCAACCTCAACATCCAGCTCTATGGTATTTCCATGCCTTTCGCTTTCTATTACTCCAACAACAACAGGTCGTTCTCTTTCCCGCATATCTCCTTCCATATAGATCCAACCTACAAGAATTGGCGTGGTCATATCGGACGCTCGTCCATGGACATGGGATCCTATATTATGAACATGTCGTTCAATGGTGTCGGTCTCGAATACAGTGGCGACAGACTTCACTTCGGGGCTTTCTATGGAGAGTTGCGCAATGCCATCAACGACGACCCCAGCGATCCCTCTGCCCGTCAGCCTCAGTATAAGCGCATGGGTTGGGGCGTCAAAGTGGGCTATGGCTCCGGTCGCAACTATATCGACCTCTACCTGCTGAGTGCCTACGACCGCTTGAACTCCATTGACGAGTACTGGCAACAGAAGATAGACCCACAAGAGAACGTGGCTATCGGTCTGAAGGGCGGACTTGGTGTTACCCGTTGGCTCACGCTACGCGGTAACCTGGCTTTCTCAGCCTTCAACAAAGACTACCGTGCACAGCGTATCAAGAGTGCCACCCTTGACAAATGGGACAAGATTTTTGAGGCTCGTTATTCCTCTCTGATGCGTATTGCCGGTGATGTGAGTGCCAATCTGAATCTGAATAATTTCAATACCTCTGTATTCTATCGTATGGTACAGCCCGACTACACCACACTGGGTATGTACTATACATCAAACAACTACCAGTCGTTAGGCATCAATATGTCAACTACCCTCTTCCAGAAGCTGTCTCTCTCGGGCAGTTTCTCCGGTCAGGAAGACAACATCACCCGCAACCAGTTGTACACCACACGCGGTTTCATCTATACGGCAAATGCGTCAATGCCTATCACCCATCAGTTGCATATGTCGGTGGGTTACAGCGGCTACCGCCAATTACAAAGCGACGGTCGGGCCCACGTCAACGATACCACCCGTGTGAACCGTGTGATGAACACCCTGTATTTCACCCCCAGCTACAGCATCGAGGGTGACCATCTCGACCATGTCTTCTCGCTCTCGATGAACTATTCTGAGAACAAGGACCTCAACCGTTTCTCCAATGGTGAGAGCGATGTCAAGACTCTAGCAGCAGGTATGAGTTACAGTCTCGGTTTGAAAGACTATGAGATGGATGTCACCACCTCGCTAAGCCATCAGCAGAGCACAGGCTATAACACGAAATACACCAGTGAGGTGCTCTCTGTATCCACTGGTCGTTCTTTCTTGAAGGATAAGAGTTTGAATGTATCAGCAGGTCTGTCGATGTGCTACAACAACATTCAAAATCAGCAGCGTATGCTCTCTCTTGGTGCCGACATGTCTGCAGGCTATACGCTCAAGGCGCATGTTTTCTCTTTCAATGCCGCCTTCAACAAGTACAGCGATACCAACCTCAGTGCCGACAACAGCAGCATCGGTGCATCTGAGCTAACACTCTCACTGGGCTATACCTACACCTTCTCGCTTTTAGAACTCAAGAAAAAAGGGAAGAGTGAAAAGTGAATTAAAATAGACGATCTATGAGTAAGTTACTGCATAACATACAGAGCATGAATAAGCGAGTGATGACATTGTCGATGCTGATAATTCTTCACTCTTCACTCTTCATTCTTCAATTACTTGCACAGGAGGTGACTATCAATGTGCAGCCCATACAAACCGTTCTGCCACCACAGGCAGGACTGTATGTTGACAATCCGGGTAAATTCTTCACCGTACGCCTAACCAATAATACTGACGAACAGCAACAGCTGCATATCGGCCTTCAGATGGAGAAGCGCTTCCCCGAAGATATGCTGATGGTGCAGACACGCTATGGCCATATCCCCCGCGTGCCCATCACACTGGCACCACGTCAAGTGAAGACCTTGAACCCCGTGGAGACGAAGCAACTCTTCACCCACTATACCTTAGAGGATGTCTATATCAAGGACGGCACCTATCAGGACTATCAAAGGGGCATCTTCGGATTGCTGCCCGAAGGACAATACGAACTTTTCCTGACGGCCTACAAATGGGATCCCTATCTGGTCAGTCCAGTAACACTCAGCGACCCGAAGGGTGGCAACACGCTCTTCAACGTATGTTATAAGGCACAGCCGCCACGTTTCCTGACACCGATACAGAACGTCATTCCCGACGATCCTCTGAGTATGTTTGCCGTGACGAAGGTGAACCGCAACAACGCGATGTTCACCTGGGCACAGCCTACGCTGAACTGCAGCAATGCCTTCTCGAATTTCCAGTACAACGTACGCATCGTGCGCCTAGGGAGTCTGCCTCCCGACGAGGCGATGGACCGCAACCCCGTTGTCTATGAGCGCAACCGCCTTATCACGCCGCAGCTTATCATCCCTGAGGCTTATATCCGTCAGATGCTGGGCGACGAAGCCCAGAGTGAGGTGTATGCCCTTCAGGTAACCGCCTCTACCGCTGCGCAGAGCACCAACTCCATCAACTATACGCTACTTGAGAACGACGGCAAAAGTGCTATCTACCTCTTCCGTCTCTACGACCCTTCCAAAGAGAATATTGTTCATGAGGAAGAGCAGGAGGAGGAAAAGAAAGAAGAGGAAGACGACGGCTATAGTCTCGAACTGGAAGGTGCTGATTCAAAAGAAGAGGATGAGGGCACACTCTATGTCTTTGAGCAACCCACGCTCACTGAGCCCAGCTTCTCCAACGACCTTATGGGCCGTAAGATTTATTTCGGCGAGGATGTCAAGGCCGAATGGCGCAAGGCATGGTTCTCCAGTGGCAAGGGTGAGGAGCAGGACACCGTGAAGTTCGAATATACCGTACAACTCTTCACCGGCAACTCTGCCGACACACCTGAAGGCATCTTTGCCGGCAAGCCTATCCTGGAGCATAAGACCAAGGAACTGAAAGACACACTCAAATGGAATGACTTCAAGGAGAAAGTAACCACCGGCGAGTATCTGATGCTACGCGTCACCGCCAAGTCCACCAACGAGAAAAGTATCCGGATGCTGGGCGATTCGCTCAACTATATCGACTTTGCTCTGACCAAGCATTTCGACGATGATTATGCCTGTGGTGTCAACACCAGTAATGTCAGCAACAAACAACTGATAACAAAACTGCCAGAGAAGGGTACCAATCTACAGATTAACTCATGGTATCTCACCCTTAACGACGACTGCAAACTCGACAGCAAGGAATATACCATTAGCGGCACGGGCTGGATAGCCTGGAGTCCCATGGGCAGCGGCAATACACTAAACTGCCGCGTGGCTGTGAAGTTCAGTGACCTGAAGGTGAACACCGACAACATCGTGTTTGAGGGAAAATGTCAGACCTACTCCAAGAATAGTACCAAGAAAAACGGGTATAGTGCCACACAGGTCATTGACAGCATTTTCTCTCAGACCGGTCTCGACAACATCTGGGGCAATCTCTCGCTGCCAAAGGATGTCAAGGACAAGGTGTCGAAGACGATTGACGGCGAAGTCTATGATGTGGCCAAAGCCTATAAGCTGGGACAGTACTACGACTATCTCAAAACCGTGCAGAACAAATGGGGCCAGGCGAAGAACGGAAATATCGACCTTTATTTCCCCTGTGAACTGCCAAAAGACATCGCAAACAAGTTGCCAAAGGACTTCAATGTCCAGATAGCCAGTATGACATTCACCCCGAAGTCGGCAGTGATGAACCTCATCGGTATGCTGGCACTGCCCAACAGCAATGTCATTAAGAACAACGACGTGCTGGTCTTCGGCTGTCCGCGCCTGTGTATCTCGCAAGACCAAATACTGCCTGAGGATGGTGTACTGTCACTGCTGAGCAATTTCAAGATCCAGGATCCGAGTACCGACTTCTCGCTCACTTTTGTGGCACCAAACGACCCGCTGAACCCCGTCCTTAACGATGGCTGCTTCATCCGTTGGGAGGATAATGAGTTTGATGGTCTTGGCCTTGAGATTGCCGCCACCATACCGAATACCAAGCGCGTCGTCAATGGTCAGGTAAAGGATGACCTTCCCGCCCTACTCGATCTGCGCACTACGATTTACGGTAACAAGAGTGCCGGCGACTTTATTGCCTATGGCACGATGACACCGTTCCAGGTCAACGACCTCCCCGACTGGACGTTCAATGTTGGCGAAGAGGTCATCTTCGACCACGACATGAGCGAAAACGGCAAGGGTATGCCTTCGCTCGATGATATCAAGAAATGGGCTGGCGACACCTATGATCCGGCAAAATGCGGTAACACCGTACGTAACGACTGGAAAGTATGGCAGGGCGTCTATATCAAGGATGTCAACGTGAGTTTCCCGAAGTTTGCTGTGTTTGGCAAGAACGACAAGGGCGTGAGCGTTGGCGTTAAGAATATGATTATCGATGGCTCTGGCGTTACCTGTCGTGTCTATACCGACAATCTGCTTGATGCCAAGACCGGTAAGTGCGGCGGATGGCAGTTCTCTATTGACGAGGCCCATGTTGACATCGTTCAGAACGACTTCGACAACTGCGAGATCAAGGGTGGCTTCGGCATTCCTCTCTTTGGCAAGAAAGCCACCAGTACAGAGAAAACCGGTAGTTCCGATGTTGAGACCGACGTCAACTACACTTGTCAGATACGCCATCTGACCAGTCCAAAGACCGAGACCTACTACACCTACGATAGTGACGGTAAGACAAAGATACAGCATACACGTCGTACCTACGACAGCAATAACCGCTATGCCTATATCTTCAAGACCGAGCAGGTGGACAATCTCTACATGAACTGCTTCGTGGCCGACCTCACGCTCAGCAAGGAGCAGACCTACTTCGTCGTGGCCGCCGAGGAACAGGCCAACGGCAAGATAAAGACCGATGTGGAGCTGCGCATGGCAGGCGACATCACCATAGCCGATGCCAACTCAAAGAACAAGACGATTGCCGACATCGCAAAGAGACTGGACATGAAGATCTCGATGCCAGGCATCCACTTTGCCAAGCTTCGCCTGAGCAACTTCAAATATGCCGACCGCGAGAAATCATTGGTTTACAAGTATGCCAAGGACAAAGTAACCAATGCTGACAAGGCAGAGGAAGAGTGGAACAAGAGCCACACCATACTGAAGACGATTGCCACCAGCAAGGAACTGGAACTGAGCAAAGGCAACTGCTATCTCGACCTGGGCGAGTGGTCGTTAGCGTCGGCAAAGAAAAAGCTTGGCCCGTTCTCCTTCGAACTGACCAACTACAAGTTCAACTATGCCTCATCCAAACTAAAGCTCGACGTAGGAGGCAAGATCGGACTCTGTGGCGACAAGGTCACCGCCGAGGCTGGCCTTACCATCAGCTCTGATCTGAAAATGCCGTCAGACAAGACAGACATCGCTAGCTATAAACTATCCAACGGTTCTGTCGAGTTCAAGAGTATCGAGCTGAACTGCGACTTCGCTTCCGTGCTGAAGCTCAACGGACGCCTCGATGTGGTCAAGGACTCTACCGACACCAGTGGCAATAAGATCAGTGGCTACAAAGGCAGTATCACTGCACAGATCAAGGGGCTGCTCAGCGTCAATTGCAATGGTGGTTACTTCAGCGTGAAGGAAACCGACGAGGCGAAACTCAAGCAGATCAAGGCCGATGCCAAGGAAGAGGGTGTAGGAGAATATGCCAACGACAACACCTATTCATATGGCTACTTCATGGTTGACATCAAGAGTGGGGCTGGTATTCGCATAGACCCTATCGTCATCAACCGCATTGCCGGCGGTTTCTATTTTAACTGCCGACCGAAGTGGAACGCCAACAAGAAGTCCTTCGACCAACCCATCGCCGACTACGGCTGTATCGGTGTATCACTGGGAATGGGCTTCTCTACCTCTGCCGGCGAGAACGTGCTGAAGGCCGATGTTGACTTGAATGTCGTATATAAGAAGAATGCCAAGGGTGGTGGAAGTTTGACCACCTTCCTGTTCAAGGGCAATGTCAACGCGCTGAGCGGTATGATTGACGCAGATATGGTGCTGCTCTACCAGAATGACGACAAAGACCGTTTCCTCTCGCTCGACATCACCGTGACTGCAGGCCAGAAAGGCGTTGAAGGTGCATGGATGAAAACAGCCAATTCTGAGTTGAAGGAATACAAGGATCAACTCGAAAAGTTCCAGGAAAGCATCAATCCTGATGTAAAGGACTTCGTGGCCAATAAAAACGGTAGTCTGTCAGGGGCCTTGGGCGATAATGACAATCATGAGAAGTCCACCAAGAGCACAATGACTGGCAGTATCAACAAGAAAGACCAGAACAAAGCCGATGCTGCTAAAACATCTGGCGAACTTCTAAAGTCTGAAATGCCGTTCCAACTGAAAATCACGTGGAAAGAGAATGGTGTGACAAAGACGCCTGTGCGCTGGCATCTCTACCTCGGCGAGCCTGATAAGAGTAAGCGCTGCAAGATTACTCTTATCGACTTTAAGTCGAAGATTGTCAACGTGAACATCGGTGCCGACTCCTATCTCTGCATCGGCAACGAGTTGCCTGGTAACGGCAAACTGCCTGCCATTCCTACTGAGATCAGCGATTTCATCTCACCCAACGGTGTGGACACTGGTGCCGACATGGCAAAGGCTCAGCGCTCACGTAATGCTGCCTGTCAGGCCATGATGGGCACCGACGTGCGCGGCGGTGTGATGGTGGGTGCCTCGGCATGGGGCTACATCGATGTTGACCTTGGCCTGTTCTACGGCGGTATGAAAGCTATCGCAGGCTTCGATATGGCCCTCGTCAACTATGGCGATGCTGCCTACTGCGTCAACCTGAAGCGCTCCATGGGTAAGAACGGCTGGTATGCCACTGGTCAGCTCTATGCTTATCTGGCAGCCTCATTTGGTCTGCACATCCAGCTTGGCAAACTCATTAACCGACATGTAGAGATTGTCAATGCCGGCGTGGGTGGCGTGTTCGAGGCAGGCTTGCCCAGTCCGACATGGTTCGAAGGACGTGCCCGTGTGAAGATCAAGTTGCTCAACGGACTGATCAACATCAACAAGGCGTTCCATTTCGACTGTGGCGACCATTGTGAGGCGTTCGCAGGCAATGCCATCGACGGCTTCTCACTCTTTGGCGACTGCACCCTCGGTTCCGACAGTCTGAATCTGGGCTGGGACGAAACCAATGCTATCATGGCACACGATGCCGGCAAACTGATGATCAATACCACGGCTTCGCTCAACAGCCAGTACCGACTGGTTGACCCGACAACCCAGAAGAACCTTGCCGACCAGACGGGCTATGACGCTGAGACACTGAAGATGCAGGCTGCCCGCACCTATATCTTTGACTGGGACAACACTACAGAATTCAGAAAAGGTGCTGCAGGCAGAAGCATTGTTGGTGCACGCCTGTATGAGATCACAAGTGAAGGATATAACTACCTGAAGAGCTGGCGCTACGGCACGTCAAAGAGATCTGAGAATATCAATCCTCTGGGCCGCCACAGGTCATGGCTTCAGAACATCAACTCTAATTGGAAGACTACTGAGTCGAACATCATCATGAAAGACAAGGAAGTGACCAGTACACGAGTCAAGAATGCTGATGCCAACGATACTTTTGAAGAGAACCTTGACAAGTTGTGGGAGATACCTGGCGTATCAACAATACCTGTCTATATCCGTGAGACTCAAGGAACCCGCTATCATCTGACAGCAACATTGAAGCCTGATTGCTACTATATGTTGGTGCTCACTGGTAAAGCCTATGAGGTGGAAGACGGCAAGCGCTACTGGGTTGAAGTCACTGAGAAGAATAGTAAGGGTAAATACGAGACTTCCCGTCAGCAGTGGATACAGCACAAGTTCTTCTACTTCCGCACAAAGGCTAAGGAGTCTGTTCCAAGTATGCCTACCGACCTGAAGCCATACGTGGCCCTGGCTTATCCTGCCGGCGACGATATGTCGCTGTTCAATACCTCTGCCGACAAGGCTGTGGCATACGATGGCGACCTCTGCCAGCCCACCATTGCGCTGAACCAAGACATAAGTACCAGTTGTTATAAGGACGGCAAACTCTACTGGGAGTTGCGCGACCGCCTTGTCGGTTCAACAGAATGGGATCATACCCAACAGGTTAACAATACCTATAAATATGGTGAAAAGGACGATTATTTCAACTTTGTCAACATGGAGCCAGAGCGTCCGTTTACCATTCACAAGGACAGTAAGGCCAAGAACAGGAGCGACATGGAATACAACCTGCGCCTGTGCTACCTATACAAGACAGAGTGGAAATGTCCATCGGGATTAGACAACAACTCCAGCAGCGAAGAGAAGTGGGCTGTCTATAGCCGTTTCATCAAATATTATAAAGGTTATAAAGCCAAGTTTGAAACCTATAAGAACACCTATAGCTATGGTGCTTACAAGAGCTACTCCTTTAGTGGCATAAAGAGCGAGAATGAATGCTATCTGCTGGGGTGGCTTGCCGAAAAGTGGATTAAATCGGATAGCAGCGTCAAGAAGACCTGGGATTCCTGGATTAAGAATAAGGCACAGAGTCTGACGTGCGATAAGGACACCGTCATCTATCTTAGCGACCTGTATTTCCGTGGCACCGACGCCTACAGCTGGCGTACAAAAGGCAGTAAGATCAGTGCGAAAGTATATATCAACTCACTCTTACCTTACGAGAAAGCCTTCGTGGGTGTAAGACCAGCCTCCGAGCCACAGTACAAGTATTCTTCCACTTATACGAATGCGAAGAACAAGGATGCCCGCTATCTGGACTATGACGTATGCTTCCGCAATAACACAAACATCATGCAGCGTACCGATGATCCGTACTTCTATCTGGCCTACCTGTCCAACTGGGCGTTCATCGGTGGTCTTAAACTGAAAGCGTATGACTTCGACGATGTGCCGACAAAACATGCTACCGAGACCCTTACCTTCAGCTACAACGGCGTTGACGTGCAAGGTAATGCGCTCATCGAAGGTCTTAACGGCAACGTGCTTGATATTCGCAATAAGATGTATCAGGCATGGAACACCTGGTACTATAACGACAGCTACCAGCCAGAGTATCCGCTGCCGAGCGGCAACGGTCCGCTGTTTGACTACACCGTAGCCAATCAGGATGGAAAGACGTCCGATTATCTGCGCGCCTACGATAGTAATCATACTGACTATCCATACATCTATGCGCTCAAGAACTATATCAAGGACTTCGCTGCCCCATACTATGTGGCCGCTCAGCTGAGGATCAAGATGGAGGCCATTGCCAAGACCCTTTACAACTACCATTATAATAATCGCACAAAATATTCAAACGACAAGACTGGCAATAACAAATACAACACCGCTCTCAACAACAGCGTTAAGAGCTGGAACAAACTGCATCGCGGACAATACCTCACTATCGAGAGCCGTGGCTTCTCTGTGAAGGTGCCTTACTATCAGTTCCCGCTTATCTTCGGCGATTGCTTCGGCTCGCAAGGCAGCCTTGGCTATGATCCCTACGTAGGGAAAGACAAGCCTATAGAAGCCCGAAACCGTAGCTTCAAGTCCAGCATTGCCAGCAGCAAGTTTGATAAAGTACGATGGAATACAGAGGCCTCAAACCTCGTCTTCTTCCGTCTGTTCGGCGGAGTACCCTGGGCTTCATATAGTAGTTCCGGCTACGACAAGGCCTACGATAAATTCCTCACCTGGAAAAAGGTCAAGGAAGACTATTTCTACACCGATCAGTCTCTCATGAAGATAACCTCCATGCCATTGAAGGTCTATCGTGTTGACAGTTATAACATCAGCAACGGAAAGTATTACTATAAGAAGCGTGGAGCAGCAAGCACTTCGTCGTATGGAAACAGTTTCACCGAACGTACTATTGACCCGATAAAGGATAATAATAGTATTGCCAAGGGTAATGCCTATGAATGGCTTAAAGACTCAAACATTGGCACACCTACCGTGAAATGTAACGACAGCGAGGTGGAGGACAGCTTCGACAAAGACAAGAAATAAAAAAGAACAGATAGCATTGATGAAAAGGCAATTGAAAACGATATTTCTGATGGCGGCATGGCTCTTCACGGGTCATGCAGCCATGGCACAGACAACAACCGACACAACAACGGTGGCAACGGAGGTGGCCAACGCGCCTTATTCCCCGTTGCTCACCTCAAAGATACATCTTCTGGTGCGTCCCTATGGCAACCGTGTGTTGCTGCGCTGGGTGCCCGAGGACTATGTGTCGTGGCTGTTCCTGATCAAGGATGGTGTCAACGTGCTGCGACAGACACAAGGCTCCGGCGACATCGACACGCTGGCCTATGCCCTGAAGCCCTGGACTGAGGAGCAGTTCCGCCAGAAGTACAATGTCGATACCGACGATGATGCCGCTGTAGCCCTTGGCGTGCTCTATGGCGAAGGCCGCATGAAAGAAGGACAGACCAAGGAGAAGCCGGGCAGCGTGGGTGCCAATGTCGAGTTGAACGGTGAACAGGATATCTCCTTCGGCTTTGCGATGATGGTAGCCGAGTGGCGCTTCGATCTGGCCGAGGCTATGGCCGTAGGACTCGTGGACCGCACCGCCAAGCGTGGTGAGCGCTACGACTACTACATACAGCCCACAGAGTGGGACAATGGCGGGAAGGTGGTCTTCGAACCTGGTGTGCGCGAGGATGTGCTCAACGAGCCCTATAAGCCCAAGCCTTATAAGCCAGAGATCAAGGACACCCTTACCAGTCCGCGCCGCATCATCCTCTCATGGACAGATACCGGGCACAGCAGCTTCGAGATTGACCGCCGCCCGAAGGGTGAGAAGAAGTGGGAGCGCATCAACACCCGTCCCTACGTCACCATGGTAGATACCGATATCGAGGGACTCACCATGCTGAGCGATTCTGTCGATCACAACGGTCTGTGGGAATACCGCGTGATGGGCCACGACCCCTTTGGCGAGCTCAGTGAGCCTTCGCCCGTCTATGTGGCCAATATCTATGACATTGAGCCGCCCGTGCCGCCACAGCTGAAATATATCGTGATGGAGCACCCCGACACCATCCTGAACAAGAAGGTCATTGCCCACATCGTATGGAGCAACCCCGAGGAGCAGTCTGACGATGTGGAAGGCTATGCCATCAAATACTACAATGAAGACCTCTTCGGCAAGCAGTGGACGGTTATCACCGATCAGCTCATACCCGTTACCGATACCGTCTATACAGTCGATGTGACCCAGCTGAAGACTGGCATGGTCTGCATCACGGCCTACGACAAATCGGGCAACGAGGCCTCATCGCTGTCGCAGCTGATTCGCATCACCGACTACCGCGCCCCTGAGCCTCCTGACTCGCTGCAATGCAGGGTGATGCCCGATGGCTATGCCTTCATCACATGGCTGCCGAAACCTGCCGATGACGATATCGCCTACTACGACCTCGCCTTTGCCAACGACCTCACCCACGAGTTCATCAAGCTCAACGACGAGGGCATCCGCGAGCGCGGCTACGTGGACTCGTTGTCGCTCGACGTGAACCAGAAATACGTCTATTACCGTGTGCGTGCCGTTGACTTCTCAGGCAACATAGGTGCTTGGAGCAACTATATCCGTGTGACCCGTCCGCATATCACGCCGCCGTCAGAGCCCCATCTGGGCGAGTCGAGTCAGGATGAGCTGAAGGGTATGCACATGGAGTGGATCGTGGGTCAGGATGCCGATATGGAGTTCCACGTGCTCTACCGCCGTCTGGGCGATGAGGGCGAGTGGCAGGCCATTGGCCGCTATGATGCCGACTCGCTGATGCAGGCCAACAGCCACACCGTCATCGTCAACGACAACCCGCCCTACGACCGCCAACAGCGCTACTCCTACTATATGGAGTCGTTCAACTCGTCGCCGTTCACCTCCAGCAGCCTTGCCGTGAGCTGGCTGCATCGCGGCCCGAAGGTCTATAGTGTGAAGATTGACCTGGCAGGCGACTATATGAAAGCCCTCGATCAGGCAAAGCTGGCATGGAACGTCGATAAGCTGCCGTTCAATGCCCCCTATTACTTCTGCGTCTATCGCAAGCGCAGCGGCGAGGACGGCTTCGTCTATCAGATGAGCGTACAGCCTGACGATATGACCTACGTCGATGGCCAGCTCGACAATGGTGAGGAGGCTGAGTACTACGTGATGATTCAGTGGGAAGACGGACGCCAGAGCACGGCATCCAACCACGTGAAGGTAAGGAAAGTGAAGAGTGAATAGTGAATAGTGAAAAGTGAAAAGCGAATAATGATATGAGGAAGATATTGGCATATATACACGTTGTCATCATCGCCTGCGTGATGGTGGGATGTGGCGAATTCTATGAGTTCCCCACGTCTGAGCCTGTGCCTGCCAATCAGATGAAACTGCCACGGAAGGTGGTGAACCTCGTGGTGGGCGACAGTTATCGCATACCCGTGAAGTTCACGCCTCAGGAGGTGACCGCTGATGCCGTGTGGTGGGAACTGGCCGACTCGTCAGTGGCCCGACTCGTCAACGACACCGTCGTCGGTGTGGCCCAGGGACAGACCGTGGCCTATGCTACCAGCGTGGCCAGCCGCGCCACTGACTCCTGCCTGGTCAACGTATTGCCTACGATGTATGTCAGTCCGTCAAGCTATATCTACGACATGGTCATCTATGCGCAGGCCACGATACACGGCAAACCCTATACCAAGGCATCAGAGGACTCGCTCATCGTCTGTGCCTACTGCAACGACGATCTGCGCGGCATCGGCGTGATGCGCAACTGGATGGGCAGGGACTATATGGAACTGCGCGTGTGGAGTCCCTTTGAGTATGGCGATATCATCGACCTGCGCTGTTACCATCGCGGCAAGGCACTTGTCGAGCTGTTTCCCAACGAGCTGATCTTCGACGGCGAGACCCACGGCACGCTGTCAAACCTCTATCAATTGGTTCTCGACGACGATGCCGAGGAATATGACTTCGGACTGGGCTTCGGTTCTGACGACTTCTACGAAGAGGAGGAAGAACAGGAACTGGTGCCAGGCGACTAATCGTAACGACCTAGACTACACGGATATGAAAAAGACCACATACTACCTATTGATGCTTACCACGGTGCTGCTCACATCGTGTAACCTGTTCATCGACGAAGAACTGGAGGAACAGCTGATCAGATACAACGGCAAGGGTTACGACCAGGTGGCCAGTGAAACCACCGAGAGCTACTCCATCAACTATCAATACAAGAGCACCACGCTGGAGCTCAATGCCGACAACCCGTTGACGAAGCATATCGTCAAGGTAGAGAGTGACGATTCGGCTCGCTGTCATGTCCTTTATTTCGATGGCAGTACGCCTATAGACCAATTGCCAAAGGTGGGGCAGTGCATCGTCAGCAACAACCTGTCGCTCTTCCCTTATGGTCTGTGCGATATGGTAGGAGTTGTGGAGACTGTCAATGGTGAGCACGTGCTGACCTGCAAGGGCGTTGATGTCAAGAATGCCTTCGAATATCTGAACTTCCATGCATCGGTTCCCGTCGATGATTGCTTCGATGAATATGATATCCTTGACGGAGACGGTAATGTCGTGAACCACGTCGACAATAGGGAAAGGAATGCACGGATGAAGACGACACGCAGCAACAATGATGAAGGGAGCTGGCTGCCTGTCTATATCCCGTTTGAAATACCCCATCTTGACGGTTATCTTGATAAGCAAGGCAGCGTTTCATTTAGCGGTAGTTTTCAGTGCAAGCTCTATATGGATGTTGATTTCGACTGGGACGAAGGTCTGAGAACTAAAATAAGGATGAAAGACGGTGCATGCGACATAGACTTTAAGATACAAATAAGCAAGGGGACAGGCATGAAGAAGCTCTTTGGCAATAATGACCTGCTAAACGGTAAGTATAAAATCATTGTCGGCTCAGTCGTTATCGTTCCCGTGCTTGGCTTCTCTGTCAATTATAAGGTGGACGGAGCGTTGACATTTGACCTTAATTTGCATAAGCCTATTGATTTTGAGCTTGGTTTCGACGGATCAGACTTCTATTCGAAAGACAACTCAGGTCCCAAAACGATGACCACTAAAATAGATCTCGCCGGTACTTGCGAATTTCCTATCCTTAAAATAAGCGTGGGCTTCGGACTTTATACGTCCGACCTTTCAATACGTCTTGAGACATATGCCAAACTCGCTGCCAAAATCAATGTCGCATCGACATCGATGACGTTCAGTTTAGATAATGATGATGTCGGCCCTCTTGACATCTCCCTTAATCCTACGTTCTCTCTCGACCTTCAGATGGGAGGTGCCGTAGCGCTTGTTGCCAAGGGATTAATCATATCAAAGGTCATTGAGAAAATAAGAAAGCATGTCGAGGAAATCACACAACTGGATGAATCCATGGAAAGCTATCTGTCAGGTGGCGGTTGCATAGATTGGATTATGTATCAGGCAGGTCATTATGATGCGATAAATCCAAGCGTCAGAGCAGAAATAGAAAAAGCGTTAGGCAATCTGCAAGGCGACAAAAGGAAGCAGGCTATTGAAGTAATCATTAAAAGAAAGTCTAAGGAACTTGAAAAGATAAAGCCGCTCTCTGACGAGGCAATTGATATTGCTAACACCCGTCACGTAGTCAAACCCGAAGAAGCAGACAGAAACAAAGAGTACGCCCTGCGAATGGGACCCTTCTACCCCGATCTGCTCAAGTGGAATCTCTATAAAAAGACCCTTTTCCCAAAGATGAGGGACGGCTCGTTCCGTGTAGGACGCAACTGGGATTCCAACAAAGAAAAGCTCGTCTGTTTTGCAGAGTTCATCCTCGAGGATCCCGGCCTCTTGGCAGAAGCTCACGACTATTATCCGTTATTCCTAATCAAGAAAGGCAATGAGCCCATTCTCATGGAAAGGGCACACAATGGAGAGAAGATCTCAGGCGATACCCCCAGGGGCAAGAAGTTCACGGCATCATTCCCTGGACTACCCGCAGGCGAGGTATATAGCTGCGTGCCGGGATATGCCCACTCTCTCAGTTCCGATGCTTCTATCTTTGACAAGGCCATCTCCTTCTCAACCACTACGCCTACCGTCAACATCACCAAACTGGAGGTAACGAAAAACGAGCGCAAGGAGCAATACGATGCCGAGGGCAATCCCATTGGGGTTGTCTATAACTATGCCTTCGACACCTATACCGATGTGATAGGCGTACGCAACGTGAGGGAATGGGGCATCATCGACCTCAACGACACCAACGAGAAGACACGTGTCCACGTCTCCACGAAGAACATGCAGAAAGGCTATTATGTACACCACTGGAGCGTGAAAAACACGAAGAAGTCGAAGATCAAGGTATCGCTGCAGCCCTACCTCTTTGCCAAGGATGGCAACAAGGACGACTGGAACGAGGCGAAGTTCTTCCCACGCTTCGATTACGAGATTAAGGATGAATACGACTTCTCTTCACGCCAGCTGGAGCCAGAGCCTGCAAAGACCCTTCAGGACTTCAAGGTCTTCGACGACTCGGAGCCCGTGAAGGCACAGCTCGACTCCATCACCTGCAACGACCTGAGGATATTATAGGAACCATAACAAACGAATAAAACAATCCCTTCAATCTGTGCGATTGAAGGGATTGTTGCTGTATGAGGGTACAGGGGGATTAATAGTCGTCATCTTCTTCGTCATCCCAGAAGTCATATTTACGGGAAGCGAAGTCATCGGATCTAGTGATTTCTTGTGCGCCATCTAATTGACCTGATAATGCTATCAATTTGTGGGTAGTCAAACGAACTACCACGATTTCAGGATTGATATATATCTTTTTCATATGCTTGTCTATTTAAGAAACGAATTTGAATAATTGGAATAATTTTATCCACGAGATTTGTCGAAGACCCACGAGTGCTCGCAGTAATTTGAATAATTCTTATTTCACTATCACCTTGCGCCCGTTCTTGATGTACAGGCCCTTTGTGGGCTGCGCTACGCGCTGACCAGCAAGGTTATAGATACTATTCACTATCCTCTCTTCACTATTCATTAGCGTAGCGCTAATGCCCGTAGCTTCATCATCAAACACGCAGGTCAGCTGACGAGCCTCGGTATTAGACACCATCAGATAAGCCTTGTTTGAAGGAATAGCCACCGTACTGGGATTGAAGGTTGCGAATACCAGTGGATCGCTGCTAGTTGCCGGCTTCTTCAGACCGTAATAAGTATAGCCACTCTCTGCAGAGAATGTGCCGCCCGTGCTGTTCACCAGGAAGAGGTTAGAGCCACTAATATCAGAACCAGAGCCTACAACAGGTATATTGTATGTGGTATTGGCAGTACCTGCTAACAACAAACCTGTATTTGCAGCAACTGTACTATTCACTTCTGTAAAGTGTATCGTTGTTCCATCCACCGATTCTGCCTTATAAGCCGTCAGTCCATCAGGCAGGTTCGCCGTTGTCAGGTCAAGCGCACGTGGAGAGACATAGGTCGTAAAGCCATTAATGCCGATTTGAACAGGGTCGTTAGTGATAGGAACGGAGGTAATGGTTACTTTGGGAAGATAAGATATGACTCCATTATAAGCCCCGTAATGATAGATTCCTCTATTTGTAGCTGCAGATGTATTGATACTATACCAATAAGTTGAAGACGGTTTGGTACCTTTTGTCTTCTGCTTAAACCCGACCATAAGGTTTTTGCCTGTGTAATTAAATGGCGTGTTAAGCACAATAGTCATTTCTCCCTTACTGTCAGTTGATAAACCTGCATTATTATAAACACATGTGCCCCAACTATCAAAAGTCTTTGTTGATGTGTTATATGTAGTATTATCAGTTTCTTTCAAATACACCTCCCATGTCGCACTTCCCCATGTTACAGATGAACGTGATGCATAAAATTTCAGCGTCGTTATCTGCTGGTTCTTCATATATGACAAACTGTCTTTGGGAATAATAAATTGTGTTTGTGTTATATCCGTAGAGTTATCAACATTCGCACTTGATATTGGCAAATTGTATGAAGTTGCTGCCCCATCAAATAGAGTGTGAACAATTTCGTTCGCAGGAGTAAACGTTATTTCTTCCGTCCATTCGCTATAATGGCCTCCACCATAGTTAGAACGAAGTTTTGCCTTGTACTCTTTGTCTGTTGACAACTCATTCAAAGTCTTTGTTAGTACATTACCTATTTCTATAGTCGTACTGTCTGCATCTTCTTCTTTAATATACTGCATCTGAAATTCTTCTTCATTATTTCCCTTTTCCCACGTAAATGTGGCAGAAGTGGCGGTGAAAGAGAATAAAACAAATTTTTTAGGGCTTTTATATGGAGATGCTGATTCAAAAGTAATGTCATCAATAAATACATTGTGAGAATTAGCACTAATGTGCTTAATAACAACGTATTTGATATTTGAATTATTAATTGTTGTAGTATAGAGAGCCTTTTCGCTCATAGATGCTGCAGGGGTTATAACCCCCTCCAACCATATAAAAGAGCTAACTTTTGGTTCTCCCTCACCCGTTGCAGTAGAATAACCTATTTGAAATTGTTCCGTAGAATAAGAACTTGTATTAATGTAGTAAAAAGAGACTTTTATACCTGTTGCTGGAGATGAGAGCAAAGGTGAAACAATATACTCAGTTTTGTTATACCCCGAAGAGAAACGGAAACAATAGTCGTCTGTTACTATAGCCGCTGGAACGCCATATGAGCCTGATGCAACAATTTGAGAACTTGATATCTTATCAATTTGCGTCCACCCATCAGTAGCGAGATTATTATCTTCAAATCCATAGCTATAAGGTAACGTCTTCTGCGCCCACGCAAAACTGCTACCTCCAATGAGCATGAGGGCGGTGAGGAGCGAGATGGCAACGGGACGTAATTGTCCCATTATAAAAGGTAAAAATGTTTTATTCATAAAATGCGTCATTTAGTTAGATAGGGACAAAAGTAAGAAAAAGTTACGTTTTGACCAAATTTTAGGGGATAAAAATTACATTTTGCAGTAAAAATAATGATTTACTTGGGCTTCTTAAACACGAATCACCACAAATTGACCAAGTAATCTTGCTAGATGCAATTCATTCCCACGTTGGGAATGAAACGCTCCCACGCTGGGAATGAATTATTCCCACGCTGGGAATAAAACGTTCCCAACGTGGGAATAATCTGCTTACCGGCAGCTTCGCCAGTGTTTAGCGCTTCATCACCTTGCGGATAGCGATGGAACCGTCGGCGTTCTGGACGCGCTCAATCACCAAACCCTTCGTATTGACACGTGCCTTGCGGCCCAGCAGGTCGTAGCTGCCACATCTTACGTCAGCCATCTTAGTGCTTACATTGTCAATACCGGTGGCCATAGCCTGCCAGAAGGAAGCCAGGTCGAACCATACGATTTCAGAGCGGTGCTCTATGCCGTTGCCACGATAGATGGTCTGCATACCCAGCCTGGTCCACGTCTTCAGTTCATCAACACCCATCGGATCGAAATAGATGGTGTGGCTGCTGAAGTCGAAGCCATCGGTAAAGCCATAAGGCAGCTCAATGGCATCTGCCTGCAGGTTTCTGTACTTACTGGCAGGGAAGACCACGGACTCCTCTACCCCATCCTTCACACGCAGGAACTGGAAGCTCACCTTGTCGGACATCATCGGGTTGCCCTCTGTGTCGAGCAGCGACACAAAGATGTCGGCCATATACTCCGTGCTCAAGCCTGAGTAAGAGGATGCGGCAGAGAAAGAGAGTGTAGGCTTGCTGGGAGTAGCCTCTTTCTCGACCATCTTCTTGAACGAGGCATTACGATAGTAGTTATAAGGGGCAGGTGCCTCCTTGGCGCTATTGATGATGATGATCTGACTCGTAGAGATATTGCCGGTCTGGCTGTCATAGTTGAACGCCAGATCTGTCAGGTTACCACTATTATCGATGGCTGCGATATAGTAATGACGGATCAGCTGTCCCAGTCCCATCACATCGACAAAAGCCATATACTGTCCTGCAGGAACGACATACTGTCCTTGGCTGTTTTTCGTGGCCTTGGCCCATCCGTTGGGGGCATACTCAGAGATGCCCTGGATATAGAGATCGTCGCCGTTGAAGCCCACCTTTACCGACGACTGGTAGTCTTCAGTCACCAGCTTATCCTGCTGGTTATCGTCCTTCTCATAGCGCATATAGGTGGCTGTGAACATATAGTTGTGGGTAGAAAGGTTCTCGGGTGCCTCCACGGGTGTATCGACCATAGCGCCTGGCGACAGCGAGGCAGACGAGACGAAGGAAATCAGATCCTCGTCTTTCGTAGCATTAGCCACGTTGGCCTCTGCTATCATGATTCCCACACCCGCATTATAGGAGAACGAGCGGTTCTCGGCACTATAAGACAGAATGAAGTCATTGTTGGCCACCGCACCAGCCTGCAGGATGATACCACAGAGATAGAACGACTGGAACAGGGTCTCGCCGACGAGCTGTCCTGAGGCAAAGGTAGCCATGTTGCCTTCAATGGTGCCCTTGACATAGGCATTGGGGAAATTATAGGAAAGACCTGCCAGATAGACATCGCTGCCATTGAAAGCCACTTTGACGCTGATGCTCCTTGACTTCTTCTCGAATTCCTTGGTTGTATTGTTCAATACCTGGAACTCGCCTATCAGCGTATAATCCTCGGCCGTGACGCCTGTGGGCAGCGTGACCAAAGAATCTGCCTGCGATATGAGGCTGCAAATCAATGCAAACGAAAGTAAGAATAATTTTTTCATGACTATTATTTTTTCAACTTTAATTTAAACCACTTGCTCTCATCGGCCAACGAGGTCAGATGTGCCTCAGCGGGATTGTCATTATCATCGAATGTGAGGACATAGGGACTGCCACCAGTGATGAAATCAACGAAGGGCTGACAGTAGGTCTTGGAGTCGAAGCCCACACCAGCCTCGGTGGGGTTGATGACGACATACTGCAGGTTGTCGCCCGAGGTATCCATTTCAATACCGTAGCAGAAATAGTTGGAAGAGCCCATGCCGTAGTTGTCGCGGCTATGCCAACCGATGACAAGGCGATGCTCGTCAACAGCGGCGCTCTGCAAGTTAAGACCGATGTAGATATCGTTGAGCACCTCGTAGCCCCATGCCGAGTTCTTGAAATTCCTGACGATGTCATTGACGATTGTCTTCAGGTCGTCGCACATATCAGAGGCACCTGCCGTCTTGTCGTAGCCGAAATACCACTGGCGGGTGGTGGCCACAAACCGCTCGGTAGAGGTGGGTGCCAGCATCACGACGCGTCCGTCGGCAGAAGCCAGTTCGTTGGACTCGGCATTATATGTCATGGACTCACAACTGATGCCATTGAGGGTGACAGGCTCATAGAAGCGAATGCCATTGGCCGTAAAGGTGAAAGGCACGTCGTGCTTCTTCTCATTATCAGTAAAGCGAAGGTGATTGTTGGTGAACTCGATGTTCATCAACTGGCCGTTGACCATAGCCCGCTTACGAGGAATATCACCTAGTTTGGCACGCGTGGCTATGACCTGGGAGAGATAGGTAGCCGGGGACTCCGTGAGACGGGTGAGCGTCAACAGTTTGTCGTGTTTCTTGCCGCGCAGCACCAGCTGGCTGTCATTGCCTGAGACAAACGTAAACTCATAGTCGCTGGCAAAGCCGTCGGCCTTCAGTCCGTATGGCTGCGACCAATAGTGGATGAGCGCATTAAATGTGTCGAACGACAATACGATGCTGTTCTCGCTCTTCACCTTATAGGAAGAGGTCACCTCCTGAGCAGCGGTATAGACATATTCCGACTTGGAAATGAGCTTGGAATAGTCGATGGGCAGTTCGCAGCTCAGCGTCACCCTGCCATTCTTGAACACGGCGGTATAGGCGATGCCGCCATCCGTCAGGTCGCCAGGATAGAAGTCCATGGCCCATCCCTGTGGGGCCGCCTCCAACGTGTTGGAGTAGTTTGCCACTGCCTGCTGCAGGCGCATGGCAGCCTGCTCACCAAACACGTTTTCCGTCTCGGGTGAGCAAGAGGTGACGGCGGTTGCGGCAATGCCACAACACATAAAACCAAACAGAAGCCTATGTAATCGTATCATCATTCTTAACTCTTAACTCTTAATTCTCACTTAAACTAAGGTCCTCCAAATCCACCTTGCCGCTGGCTATCTCGTTGACGCGACGGTGGAGCACCGTACGCAGCACATCGATATCGACACCCCAGGCAGAGAGCATATAGGTACGCACCATGTCGAGTTTCTTCTGCAGGATGGGCTTGCCCGTATCGCCTGCCCTGTTCATCTGCTTATCCCAATACTCTTGGGTAAAGACCAGATAGAACGAAAGCATCTCGGCAAAGTCCTCGTTATACTCCTTCATGGCATAGTTGTTGATGAAGCCACGCTGCAGCGCTTCCTCCTCACGAAAAGCCGGCCAGCCGCCATTGACATAGGACGTATCTGAGATAGCACGGAAAGCCACATCATAGTCCTTGTTGTGGGTGAGGATATGGGTGAACTCATGGTGCATAATCTGGAAATACTCCGATAGGCTGTCGGCAGTAACCTTGAAATTATTGATGTTGTAGAAGGTCACCTTCAGTCCGTCCTCGGCAGTACCCAGTTTGATGGAGCCTTTCCTGTCCCAGGGATAAGAGCCGATAAGATGGATGATCTTAGGCGCATAGCTGCGGGTGAAGTCGATGCCTGCCACCTCGTCGTAGGCCTGCAGCCAGCCATAGAGTATGGCATGGGCCATGCGGATGGACTTCTGCTCATCGGCAGGAATGAGGTTGTAGGTGAAGTCGGTCTGTATATCGTCCAAGCGGTATTTCAGGTCGATATTATAGTTCTTCACGTAGTGAGTATCAAGCCATTTGTCGAAGTCGGACTTGACAGCCGGCTTCGCAATATCGTTCTCGAAGATGCTGGTAGAGCTCAGGTCATCATCGTTGGCGCATGAGGAGATGATAGTTGCAGCAATGCCGCAACATACAAAACTATATAGAAGCCTATGCAATCGTATCATAATTCTTAATTCTCAATTCTTAATCGCCAAAGGCGACACCTCTTAATTCTTAATTCTTAACTCTTAATTGAATTACCTCGGATTCGCCTCGATGCCGGCATTGATGACCTGGTCGGGCAACTGGATGGCGCGGCGGGGGTCTTCTTTCTTCATCGTGTCATAGACAGTCACGTTGTCGTCCTTGATGGCACGACGATAGATTTCGATGCCATAGCGCTTGATGTCCTGCCAGCGCTGACCCTCGTGGATGGTGGTGACGCGACGGGCGTGGAGGATGGCATGGATGAGGTTCTCCTGTTCGCCAGGCGTAACGGTGAAGTCTGGGTTCAGGCGCTTCTTGGGCGTCGGCTCCGTAGGTGTGTAGTATTTCATACCGTCGGAGGTCATGCCCTCAGGTCCGCTGACGGGAATGTCGGCAGGCTCGCCATAAGTTTTCTCGAGCAGGGCGGCATCGACCGTAGCCCCGTTCTTGGTGAAAGCGTGCATCCATGAGGTCAGGTCCTGATAGGCATGGGCATAGTCGCCTTTCAGGGCGTAGGCCTCAGCACGGTCGATCAGGAGTGCATCGGTGGTGAGCACGGGATCCATCATGTAAGGCGTACCCGTCTGCTTCACCTCGTCGGTAATCTGGAGGAATTCCGGCAACTTGTCCATAAACACCTTGGGGTACTTGGAATCGGTATAAACATCAAAATAGAACACCGAGGCGTAGGTATTGTTCTGTCCCCAGAAGCCCTTGGCATTGACGCTCTCGTTGAGGGCGATCTTCTCGTTATGGGTGTATTTCAGTCCCCATGAGGTGTAGCGATAGACACGCCACCAATAGGACTTGGTGCTTAGGATAAGCAGGTTGGCACGGTCGTCGGCATTGACATAGGCAATGGCACGTTGACCACCACTCTGATAGAGGCTGATTTTTCCCAATGCATCCCAGTCGCGCAGGTATTCCTGCGTGTTGCTGCCCAACACCTTCGAGGCATACTCGATGACCTTGTCGAGGTTCGACTTGTCGTCCTGCATATAATAAAGATAGAAGCGAGCGGCAAAGGCGTAGGCTGCGCGACGATTGAAATGATACTTCACGATATCGTGCAGATTGTCGCTCACGTCGGGGAGTGCTGCTTCAATGTCGGCAGCTATCTTGTAGAATAGTTCGTCCATCGTGCCGCGCGGATAGACTGACGACACTTTGCTATCAGGTGCGTCGATATAGGTGACGCCCAGATCCTGGTGACAGGTCTTCGGACTGTAGGCCAAGCAGAAAATGTTGCTCAGTTTAAAATGGCAGTAGGCACGACAGAGCAGCGCCTCAGCCCGCTGTGCACTTAAGCGCTTGGGGTTGCCCAGGCGGTCGATGGCAGCGATCACAGTATTGGCGGCAGAGATGGCTTTGTAGTAGTCGTTCCACAGATGATAGGGCGAGCCCATGTTCATATCGGTAATCTCACCCCAAGTAGCAGCCTGCTCCTGAAACGGATACTGAACGGCCAGTCCTGGTTCGTCGTTGCGATCAGTGTTGTCGCTATACAGCTCGGTCAGCATATAGTCGGAAGCCTCCGGATAGGCACTCACCAGCAGGTCGGTAATTTTCTCTTCGGAATCCAGCGCCGCACGGTTGTCGGGCAGCACGTCGAGATAGTCGTCACAGCCGACCATGGTTGCAGCAATACCGCAACACACAAAACCAAACAGAAGCCTATGCAATCGTATCATATTTCCTAATTCTCAATTCTTAATCGCCGAAGGCGACACCTCTTAACTCTTAATTCTTAACTCTTAACTCCTCAGATTCCTATTCTCAGCGTCATGGTGTACTGCTTGGCCATAGGTGCTGCCACACCTCCCGACTGGAAGAACTCCGGATCCTGTCCGTTAAGGTCTTTGTCGGAGTAGATGAGGAAGAGGTTGGTGGCCTGCAGTTTCAGCGAGAGGTCGCTGATCTTCAGTGGCTGGAGCCAAGCCTTGGGGAAATCATAGCTGAGCGAGATCTCTTTCATGCGGATGAAATCGCCTTTGGCAATACGCGCGGTAGAGTAGTTGTAGGCATTGTAGAGACGCTTCATATACTCAGTACCCGCATTTGTCACCTGACGGCGTGTCAGCATCACGGGGATGTTGGTCGTCAGTTCATCGCCTGGCATAACCCAACGATTGATGAAATCGCGCGGCATGGCATCGAGGTCGGAATAGACGGCCTTGTACTCCTGCGGGTTCAGGCGCACCACATTACCAAAGGCGTAGGTCATGAACACGTTCAGACGGAAGCCCTTATAGCGGAACACGTTGCCCAAACCGCCAGTAACCGTGGGGTCAGAGGGACCTTCATAGACCAGATTCTCTGACTGCAGCGAACCGAAGTTGATGCTCTCGCCAGAGCTGACCGTCTCGCCTTTCTGATTCTGCAAGACGGGAAGTCCGTATTCGTTCAAGCCCTCGAACTTAAACGAGAAGAGGGCACGCGAGGGATAGCCTTCGACAGCGAAGCCGTTGCCCATGACGAGCTGTGCCACACTGGCATCGGCATCAAGATCGGTGATCTTGGTATTTACGTGAGAATAAACGAAGTTGGTCTCCCACGAGAAGTCGTCTGCTTTCTTGCCTACGATATTCTTGGTAGTGATGGTCAGTTCCTCACCATGAGAACGCATCGTGGCCACATTGGCCATCTTCGAGATGGCACCGTTCATACCCGAGGTATAGATAAGACCTATCAAGTCGAAGTTGTTTCGCTTATACCAGTCGAAAGCCACGTTGATACGATTGCCGAGGAAGCCCACGTCGATACCGATATTCAGCTCGTGCTTCTTCTCGTAGGTCAGGCTCTCGTTGGCAGGTGTCTCGATCTGCATACCGATCTCCTTGATATTGGTGAAGGGACGGTAAGGCTCATAGTTGCGCAGCACCACCGTGGCATTGCTCACCGATGAGGGACCAGGGTCGGCAGTCAGCGAATAACCCGCCTTCAGCGAGAGATGGGACAACGTGGGCTGCAGACTCTCAAAGAATTTCTCCTCGTGAACATTCCATGCACCAGAGACGTTCCATGTAGGCAGCCAGCGGGCCTGACGGCTGGGGCCAAGTCGATTGGTGCCTTCATAGCGGTAGGTGCCGTTGATGATGTAGCGGCCTTTATAAGAATAGGTGCCATTGGCAAAGAATGCTGCCGAACGGTTGTAGTAACGATTGAGTGAGTAATAGTGTGAGCCGTCCTCAATACTCTTCTTGAAGAACTCAAGCACGTAGAAGGGAATCTCGCCCCTATCGTACTGCATACCCCACCCCAGCATATAGTTACGCTGGCGATCAACAGAGCCTATCTCCGTACCGGCGAAAAGGTTGACAATATGGGTATTGTCGAATACATGGTTCCAGTTGCCGGTAAAGCGGAAATCAAGACTGCGCATCTTGTTGTCAGTCTTCATATAGATACCACCCGAAGGCAGTACACTCATTTTCAAGGTGTAGGCCAGATCCCTATTGAGATAGAGCCAAGGATTAGCCTCACGCACCACGGCATCGGGCATCGTACGATAGGCATTGGCCTGGTTTGAAGCTTCCAGCACCTGATGCTCGTTGGATGCAGTTGAATACTGGACGGCCCCCAAGGCACTCAGTTCCAAACCGCGCAGGGGCTTCCACTTCATTTCGCCCTGGAACTTCAGGTCAACCTTATCGAGGTTGATGTAGTTGTTGTCAAGCTCATGCTTGATGTTGAAGTCGGTGAAGTTGCGGGTATAGAACACATCGGGATCGAGCGTACGCGATGAGTTGATGGCATAGCTGTAGGGGTTAATATCAAAGTCGCGCTTCACCTCGCCGTTCATCACATCGACCGACTGGCTCAGGGTGCCTGGCGCACGCTGCTTGCGATAGCTGCCCAAGGTGATGAGGTTGAGCGATAGCTGGTCGGACATCTTTATCGACGTGTTCATATTGGCAGTGTAGCGCTCCACCTTGCTCTGTATGTACCAACCGGGATCGAACATGGCACTGAGTGAACCGTAGAAGCTCACGTTATCTGTACCTGCTGAGATACTGGCCGAATGGTTGTGTTGAATGGCTGTAGAGAAGAGCTCGTCAAACCAGTCGGTATTGCGATACTCTGCCTCACGGAGATAAGAATTACGAGCCTCAACACTGTTTTCCAGACCAAAAGTGCCCGTAGCAGCGTCATACTCGTTGGTGAGATGATACATACGGCCATAAACACCGCTCTCGGAATCACGGTAGGTATCGGAGAAGTTGAGCCATCCCTTCTCCTCCAGTTCACGGTAGATACCCATCTGCTCCTGAGAATTCATGATATTGAAATTCCCGTAGCTGGGCTTCAGGCGCATAGTATATTCACCTGTATAGCTGACACGGCTCTTGCCAGCAGTGCCTTTCTTCGTGGTGATGACAATCACGCCCGACATAGCACGCGCACCATAGATAGAGGTGGCCGAACCGTCTTTCAGAATCTGGAACGACTCGATGTCATCAGGGTTGATACCTGCTATGGCTGAGGAAATCAGGGTCTCAGCATCGCCACTCGACAAATCGTCGGCACTAATATCCGTCACATCATCGATGATCACACCATCAACCACCCAGAGGGGTTTTGAACTGCCATAGATGGAGGTGGCACCACGTACACGGATGCGGGGTGCCGTACCAAAAGTACCACTGACATTCTGTACGGAGACACCGGCAGCACGTCCTTCGAGCGAACGACTGATATCGGCAAAGCCGTCAATCTTCGTTTCCTCGGCCGACAGCCGTGTGGTGGCACCGGTGAAGAGGCGTTTGTCCATCTTCTGCATACCTGTCACCACCACTTCCTCTACCATGACGGACTTGTCGGGCTTCAACTGAATGCGCTTCTTTAGCGACAGCTGACTGACAGTAAGCGTCACACTCTGATAACCGATATAGGAGATCGTAACTTGGTCGCCACTGTCGGTATAGGGTAGTACGTACTCGCCATCCACGTTGGTAACCGTGCCGGTATGGCTGCTCTTCAACTGCAAGGATGCTCCTATCAGCGGCTCTCCCATATCATCGACGATGACGCCACGCAACACATTCTGGGCATTGGTCAACAAGGAGAAGAACAAGACGGCTATCAGACAGTGGATTCTAAGCATAACGAGAGTTTTTCCAATAATTACAAGAAGAGATTAGCGGATAACCATCTTTTTGCCGTTCTTGATGAACAAGCCCTTAACGGGAGCCTTGACAACACGACCCTGTAGGTCGAAGACGGGAGATGCGGCAACACGGCCCTGCTCGATGGTCTGAACACCCAGCAGTGTCCATGGATCATCTTCACCAGTCTTGCTCCAGTCAATCTTGTTAGGATCGTCCTCGGTCTCTTGGAATTCTGCCTTGGTGGTCTCCACGAAGTTAGCATAGTAGGTCTCCATGCCTGTCACAGTGATGGTGTACTCACGGTTGGTGCTCACGCTCTCGCCAGCGGCATTAGTCCAGTGGGAGAACTTGAAATACTTCACACCACCGGCACTCTGACTCTCAGAGTCGCCATAGGCAGAGAAGGTCACCTGATCGCCAACCTCATTATAGAGTTTGCTGGAATAGACCTTTCCATGAGTCTCCTGACCTTTGGCTCGATGGGCCACAGCCCCCTTGGTGAATACGGCAAACAAATGGTCGGTAGGTTTCTCCATAGTAGTCAGTGCCTCCTGTGCAATGGCGTATGACTGAGTAGAAGAACCGGGTACCTCGTATTCGGTATGGTCGTAAAGTGCAGAGAAATAGCCGTTGGCCCAGACATGAATCTGCTTGTCAGCATCGTTGTCGTATTGGTCGTTACCATTGTAGTCACGGGCATAACCGGCAAAGAGGAAACCCTCGGCAGGCTCTGACAGAATGAAGGCATCGCTGGCAAAATTGGCCGAGCGCTTGAACTCTGAGTGTGCGGCATAGTTAGTTTCGTCCACATACCAGTCAACGAACACGGTGCCGCTATTGGCAGGATAGACATCAGCGGCCACCCATACGTTGTTGTAGCTCTGGCCATACGATGACATGGTGCCTGCCATGAACAACAGGGCAGCACCGAACATTTTCTTCATTGTATTAATCTTTTTCATTGTATTGCTTGTTTTTTATATGATAATTACTATTTATTTCAACACGACTTTTTATTTCAACACGACTTTCTTACCATTAATGATATAAAGGCCCTTAGAAGGCTGTGACACCCGGTGGCCCTGCAGGTTATAGACAGAAGTCTTGACTGCCTTCTGGTTAACACTCTGGATGCCATTGACAATCGTCTCATAGCCGAAGAGGCGCATATTGTCTACATACCAGTCCTTATAGTTGGCAGAAAGGGTTCCCTCGATGCGCAACGTCAAGTTGCCCTCAGCAGTTTTCTCGAAGCCGAATACGCCCTCGTTCCAACCTGCACCCAGCTTACCACCGCCCGATGTGCCGACGCCAGTAATCTCACCGATGGTCTTCTCGTTGACAACGATGGCTATCTTCTCATTGGTAGCGGCCATGGCAGTGATGGCAAACACATACTTGCCTACAGGCAGATCCTTGATGGTCTGCTGCATAGAGGCAGTCTGATTGGCACCAGTGCGGTAGAAATCCTGAGTGACGCCATAGACAACACTTTCAGTCCGCTTGGTCTTAGGATTGGTGTAGCCAGTCTTATCGACACGAATAGCCACATTGCTACAAAGCCATGCGGTATTGATAGGACTGGTCGCCTTGGCTCCAGCAATCTTATCGGTATAGTCCACACGGTCCTTAACGCCCTCGGCATAGGCATTGGATACATAGAAATTGAAGCAAAGTTCCTCGACTTCGGTAGTCTGTTGCTGAGCCTGTGTGCGCGACTCAGGCTGTGTGCCAGTCAAGGTTTGGATCTGCTGGAGCAATGCGCCATCGCCATAAGGATAAGCCTCAAAGGTATAGCCGGCAGCGATGGACTTGGTCTTCTCCCACTTGTCGTAGGTATCCTTGGCTGCTACAAACGTACGAACGGCAGCATTGATATTCTCAATCAATGTCAGTTTGTTATCACCCTCAGCAGTCAAAGCTGTCTGTACAGCGCCCTTTTCTTCACCTAATATAGCAGCATAGCGCGACTCCTTGAGAATTGCCTCGGCATCGGCCTTCACCGCCTGATAGACATTGGCAAGAAGTGAGGCCTCGTCGGGTCCGTAGAAGAGATGGAAATCGTCGATGAAGAAGGTCTTGGTAGATTCGGCACCGATGATCAACACACCACCAGTCGTGTTGATCACACCAGAGCAGACGCGAAGGAAAAGGTCGCTGCTGGCAAGACTCGCCAGACCGCCCTTGCAAGAGGTAGCATTGCCACCAAGCTTCAGGTCAGCATCGCCACGCAGTTTAGCGGTCAGCAGATAATAACCAGCAGGCAGGTTAGAAAGCGTCTGCGACAGGTTGAACTCGGAAGAATTATAGGCAAAGGCAGCCAGGTGATCGCCATCCGTATAGATGGACTTCACCTCAGGCTCCTGAGACTCGGCAGTACCGGACCATGTATCCATCTTTCCTGTCTCGAACGAGGGATTATCGACAAATATAGCTGTCACGTCAACGGGGGTTGTGGCCTTCTTCAGTGCAGCACCAATAGCCGTCCAAAGGGCGGTGACCTGAGTAGTCACATCAGCCTGAGAGGTAGGAGCCTCAACAAAGGCATTGGCGCTATTGATGGCTGTTGACAAGTCGTCGTTAGCCAACAGACGGTTCAAAACCTGAGCCTTGGTGATAACTTCCTCCAAGGCTGTGGTGACGACACCTGCCTTTGCCTCTAGCATCACATCATCAATGACAAGGAAATACTGAGTGCCATAACTGACCTGGAAATGACCTGTAGTCTCCTCAGTCAACTCAAATTCTATCACATCCTCATTCCATGCATTACTATTAACTGTAATTTCTTTGTTTGCCGACAAGTTCTTTGAGAAATACGTCGTTCCACCGCTGGTAACAAATCCAGACTGATCCTTAACTTTCATAGTTGGCTGCTCATGGGAATAAGCACCATTATAAGGATAGACCCTTACTGTGAAGCGATAAGACCCTGCCGATAAGGTGATAGCTTCTGTCTGCTGATATACCAATGAATTGTTTCCACAGAAACACAGGCCTTTCTCACCTGAGGTGGCTAATGGACCGGCGGCAGGAGAAGATTCATAACCACTCTTGCTGTATTGCACCTTTCCATTGTAACATACGACACCTCCATTAGCATTTGTATTTTGGGACAGCAACTTCCATCCCGTACTGGTATAGTCATAACCAGCAGCAACAGAACTATTGACGATAAGGCTATAGCCGTTTCCATGAACTACTGTTCCATAGCCTTTACATTCAGTGATTTCCACAGCCTCACACGTCTCAAAACTCGCGTTAGGTATATACTGTGATGTCACATCCGACATTTGTGCGTAAGCACTCGCTCCAAGTAAAGTAGCGATAGAAATAAGTAAAGATCTTTTCATATACATTATCTTGTTTTCATTTTTAGTTATTAATTGGTCCATTTCTGCAAAATTATAAATAATACTTAAATACACAATAACGACAGTCGGTTTTTTAATACTTTTTAATAAAAAACCAACTGCCGATAACCATTTCCTGTCGTTTTTACGCAGATTTACTTCTTTTTGGGCTGTAATAGCTGGTGATAATCGTCAGGCGATGTCAGCAGCCGCTTGGCCTCTTTGAGCTGTTTGTCGCCAATCAGACCAGCCTCAATAGTACCTTTTTGATAGTAATAGGCACTGATGATATCCAACTCGATGATTTGCTGAATGGTCTCACGCTGCTTGTCCAGTTCACTGGCCACATCGTGCTTCAGTTTCTGCTCCAACACATCAAATGCTTCCTTGGCATCGTCATAATAGCCCTCGAACTTCGCGGTCTTCACCAGTTCGTCAAACTGCTTCTTCGACAAGGCATCGTAAGTAAAGCCACTGTCGATGACACGCTGGCGGAAGGCCTGCCAGTCCTGATCGGTCAGGTGAAACTCCGTAGCAGATGCTATCGTGGGATGCTTAGCTATATAATCGACCACATAATCGAAGAGCACCTCGGTAGAGTCCAAACCACCGGCAGAGAGGTAATAGGCGATGTTGGCCATCGTATCGTTCTTCACTTCGATATCGGGCATGATACCTCCGCCATCGCGCACTTCACGTCCACCTCGGGTATAGAACACGTTGGTCAGCGAGTCGGCAATACGCTCCTTGCCGTCACGCTTGTAGTTCACTGCCTGGATACAACGGCCGGAAGGAATATAATAATGCGAGGTGGTGACCTTCACATTGGCATTATACGGCAGGTCAAGGGGCACCTGCACCAAACCCTTGCCGTACGTACGCGTACCTATCACTACTGCACGGTCCAGATCCTGCAGGGCACCACTGGTAATCTCCGAGGCCGAAGCGGTTTCGCCATTGACCAGCACTACGATAGGCATCACGGTGTCAACAGGCTCCAGGCGGGTTTTATACACACGATTGGCCTGACGCACCTTGCCACGGTTCTCGACGACCGTCTGCTCCTGGGGTACCCAGATATTCACGATATCCACAGCCTCCATCTCAGAGCCACCGCCATTGCCTCGCAAGTCAAAGACCAGTCCTGTGGCTCCCTGCTGCTTCAGCTCCACAAAGGCACGACGCACGTTCTTGGCGCAGCCCTCGGTAAACTGGTTCAGGTTGATATAGCCTATTTTCTCATTGGCATCGCCTTCCAACATTCCGTAATAGGGCAGTTCTGGCAGTTTGATATTACGGCGCGTAATCTTAAAAGTCATCTCCTTGCCTGTTGAAGGGCGCTTTATCTTCAAAGAGAAGGTAGTGCCAGCATCACCGCGCAGGTGAGAACTGACGTACGACACTTGCTTGTCGGTCATCACAGAGTCATCAATACTCAGGATGATATCACCTTTCTTCAGGCCCACCTCAGCGGCTGGCATCCCTTCGTAAGGCTCATCGATAACGACGTGTTTCAGACGTGTATGGTATTTCACCAGCGCCCCGATTCCCGCATACTTGCCCGTCAGCATCATCTTCAGGTTCTTGGTTTCTTCTTCCGGATAATACACGGTATATGGATCCAATGAGCGCAACATCCCATTGATAGCGGCAGTCATCGTCTGTTTCGGATTCAGCGTATCCACATAGAACAAGTCCAGATTACTGTACAAAGCATTGAAGATATCGAGGTTCTTGCCTACTTCCAGATGATGGTTCGTCTGACCTGCTGCAGTCAGTGGCAACATTGTCACGATGACCAACAGCAATCTGATGTATCTTTTCATATTCATTCTTGTTATTTCTGCTTGCAAAATTAGCGTATTCTCTTCAAAAAGCCCTCTATTTCCCCCACTTTTTATAAAAAAATCACGTTTCGTCGAAAATTTTTCCTAAAAAGTTTGCACATTTCATTTTTTCGCCTTACCTTTGCACCCGCAAATCAGAAATGACGCGCATTGCTTCAGTAGCTCAGTTGGTTAGAGCACCTGACTGTTAATCAGGGGGTCGTTGGTTCAAGCCCATCCTGAAGCGCTTATGAAAGAGTCCTGTAAATCAATGATTTACGGGACTTTTCTTTTTCTCACATTTCAATATTGCACCCATTTTGCACCCATTTTTGCGTCGTTTACTACACTTGCACCCACTCCCTTGCAGAATTAACAATCCATAATCCTGCAAAGAATAATAATTGCGAACCGTTGTCAAGTTCTAACGTTGACAAGTTGAAAATCATTAGGGTGTTTCAACTGTCAACAAAACAATTCACGTAATTATTAGGTAGGATACGATTATACTTACGACCTTCGCTATCCTTTGCCATAATCTTTGTAGCCCGTCCTTTTGCGGGAATCCTTAATTGGTTGTATGTTTCAGACAGCCGTTATACAAACATTTTTTTCTCATCTTCATCTACCAAGATCTAGTTTTTTGATTTTATAAATAAATATGTTTCATTTTTACAAATCAATACCCACTTCACACATCCCGCTATTCATAGCAATTGGCAGCCATTCCAACTTTTGGTATCGTTTCATAATGTCCATACCCCATCTCACACCAACTGCGTTTATTTCGCCCTCAATATTCTCTTCAGTTAATTCCTCTGGTGCAAGATGATGGTTATGCTGATTTACCCAGCAGTTCCAAGCTTCACTTTTAATAAAGAGTTCTTTTCGCACATCAAACGGTAATGATACTGGAAGCAGTTTGTTCAATCGATATTTTGCAAGTTCCCAAATTTGCATAACCCTTTCTTCTCTTTTGAGGGCTTCGTGGAGCTGGAGTAGGAAAGCAGGTTCTTGTAGTTCAGGTTGCTGTCGCCAGTAGGCATTCAGGTCGTCTAACTCCTTCTTCCTGATTTTCTCAATGCGGTCATAAACCCCTTTTTGATATCTTACCTCATATGGGCTATCACTCTTTTCAGGTTTATTCCCCTCCCATAATTGTTTGACAACAGGGGGATTTACTGCAAATAATGTGGAACCTACACTATAATCCTGTTTGCGCAGATCTTGGTATTGTACAAACCATTTATCCTTTTTTAGATAGAGGTTCAGTAAGTAGAGAGCTGCCAATGCGTGTAGAAGAGCCTTTACATTTCCCGCACAAAGACAATTATATTTGTCATGTTTCACTGCTTGATAGCATCTTTCCCAGTATGTCCCTTGGTGTTTGTGGGCTTCTCTAAGCGGTCGTAGTACCGTATTTTCCTCTTTTGTAAGATTAAAAGAAGGAGCAACCACAAGAACTTTCTTATTGTGAGTTTCCCATTTTATATCTATCACTTTGAGACAGTCCTCATCAAACTTAATTGTATTATCTCCACGTTTCTTATCTCCGTCGAGTTCAAAATAGAGTTCTTTTGATATAGCCTCAATTTGAACGCAACAACGGACAAGCAGGTCAGCAATATATGGCGAAAATGTCATAAGTTGAGTTGAACATGACTCAGACACTTCCACTCCACCTTTATTCACAATCTTCTCATCAGTAACAAAGATGTACTTTGAAACCTCAATAACTTCCTTTTCAAGGTTCAAATAAGTCTGCCAAAAAATATCCGATTTCTTCATAGTCTATCACTATTAATAATTACTCGTCATTATCTACCTCAATATTCAAGGCCCTTGCCGACTCTCCTTCATCAAACATATAGTTTTTAATGTTCTCTTGTGCCTTAGTAAAGGCTTCATTGTCAGTACCAGGGTATTTTTTATTTATTTGACTCACCTTTTGGCTTATCTGGTCTCGCTTGATTCGAATCTCCTCATTAGAGAGTTCTTCAAAATCACAAAGAAGTGACTTATAGGCTTCCCTGACATCCCATAAATCATTAGCTGCATCAGTATGGCTTTTAATATCTGTCGGAAGATTGAAATTAAACGAATACAGGTTTAGGCCTAATGCAATCGCCGAGGTAAAACCACCCACCCAACTCAACTCTGGAAAACCCGCAATTACCGATGCCAAAAATCCTCCTGTCGATAACGCGGTCAAACAGATCTGTGTAATCTTAAGGACAGCTTGCCTGGTTCGTAATCTGTTCACAACGACCCAATGTGCATCATATGTATATAATACATTCCCTGCTGCGTCTGAAATTTGACGCATGAGTTTCTTCTTCGCATTCTCCATATTTATACCATTTTTCTAAGAACCTTACCAAGAACCTCCCAATCATCACCATCCACCTTCATACCACTACCAGGTGCAAATACCATCCAGCTATAATGATTATTATAGTAGTCCAAAAGCGATTGCTCATACGACACACCATTACCCTTGCTGCGCTCCTCACCATCTCTTAGCCAGTGCCAGTCTCCTATTGCAGAATACACAAACGAATCTATGAGGATTCCCGACAAATGATAGCTAGAGAAATTCTCAGAGCGCACATATCTGATATGCTTGCAAGTATCCATCAACAATCCATTACTTTCCAAATATCTATTTCTGTTAGCCATCGCATTCTGCTCTGCCTTGGGCTCAGTTGTCAGCCAGTTCCCTCCCATATTGGAATCGGGATAAATGTAGGTTCCGTCCCAGTCACCCCAATAATCAATCTTTTGGAATGCAGGCAGAATCTCAAACTTCATTCCGTCTGAGAAGTTCACCACTACTACTTGGCCATCTCCATGTATATCTGTCCGAGGATATGTGTCTTGAATGGCCTTTTTCACTGCTTGCAATAGTCTGGAAGGACCATTTCCAGATAGCGATGTAAAATGGCCATATTCGCTATTGGGTAACTCAACCAGCACATCAAGATCGCTGACATTGATGGCAGTGCCTCGTCCATACGACCCAACGTATCGGCTATGGGCAGTCTCTGAGTTCGAATTCCAGAAATCACCGTTTACTGCCTTAGTAATTGTCTTATATCTTTTCGAAATCAATGACCTAGTATCCGAATCAATCGGATGATTATCTCTATACACTCCCATAGTCCCTCCTATTTTTCGATAAACAACAATTTACTAAAAAACGCATTCAACTGCGGAACAGCTATGCAATAGTATACGATGATAACAATAATTGCCACTTTAAGAATCGCTTTGGCAGACTCAGGCATCTTATTCTTCCACCATTTGAAATGAAGCTGTTCATCCATCCATCTGGTATCCTTTTGGCAAAACAGTTTAAAATGCGCAAACCAATCAGATAACAATACTATCTGTTTAGGTTGCGAGGATTCATTAAATTCTTCCTCTATTGCTTGGTATTCATTCATATACTTCTCCATTTTGTCATTTTCTGGGGCATGCTTGACTTTCACGTACAAGTTTTTCAGTCTGTTGTGCTGGTCTGTGTGGGTTTTGCCTCGCTCGCCATACCCTTCAATGTTATCTGTAAATTTCTCCGCGTATAAACTTAATATACCTAGCAAGAGGACACAAACAGATATCCATTTGGCCGTAAAAGCATTCCATACAAGTCCTAGGATACCAACAAAGAGCGACAGGCATGTCACTATTGCAGGTACAAACCTAATTATGTCATAAGTCGAATAGTTCAGACATGCAGCATAACTCACTGCATAGCCCCTTTCTGCAATTTGTTTTAATAAATCTTCTTTCATATCGTTATTATTTTATTCAATTGGTACATTAATTCTGTCACGAGCAACTACAATGCTGTCTTTCACGATGTAACACTCCACATAATGTGGTCCACGGAAATCTGCACTTTCGTGCCTTACCATGCCACCCATTCGATTCGAGTCGATAATCTCTCCTCGTAGGCAATTACGTCTCTTAGCTTCATCGCCCACGTTCCTAACCTTCCACTTTACATTAAATGGCTGTGGCACGTCGGTTGTCAATACGAATTCAAGACTACGAACTCTAGATACTCTCTGACCTGAAGCTAGAATATGGCTCAACAAGGCTTCTCTGAATCCATTTCGCTTCACTTCGCAATCCAATGTTACATTATATCTGATATCTACAGGATACAAGTCCTCAATAAATTGCTCTGGATCAGTGTAGCTGGCTGTAGAAGAGAACTCTCGGCTTTCAGTCACTGTTGTTGTCGCTTTCGGAAACTGTTGGCCGAAAATCTCGCGCCACAAATCATAGCGTTTTACCTCATCCGATTCATCAATGGCCTCTACCGATTTATTATAAGCCTTCTTGGCTTTTGCTTGGAACGGCTTTTTCACCTTCACATCCTGTCCGCTACCTAATGCCTGATAGTGGTCCTGCTTCGGTTCATTCTTTAGGTACTCAAAGAAATCACGGCAGAGTTCATCAAAAACTATCGTCCCTGCATTGTCATACTCCGAATGATCCGAAAGGAATCTGTGGGTTAGTGTATCTATCAGAAGTCCACCAATTGCCTGCCCAACGTTGTTTTTCCAAGATCTCACCATCTTGCACAATAGCCTGTGTGTATCTCCATGTTCCCGTCTGAAGCTAGTCATTTCTGCCTGTTCCTGTCGCGGTTTGGTTATCCTATACGAATCGTACTTAGTATCAGGAAACTTATAGTTCGTCTCATCGTCAACTTGTTCCTCAAATACAGGCTGTACCTCGAACTTAAAATCCGTGAAGAACACGTCCACCACCAACCGATCATCCTTGATTTTAGTATTGGGGTATCGTTCCTTCAGCGCAGCCTTAACATCTTTCAGCAACTTGTCTGGGACGTTCTTGTATTCGTCCCATTTGCTGCTAGGCATGATATATAGCATGTCCAAGTCTGATATACCCTTAATACCGGTGTATCTTCCATACGACCCAACCCTAAGGCAATTGTCTGTCTCAGAATCTGTATCTCTGAACATTTTGTTCAGTTTCTTTGTAATCTCATGGTAACGATTACTTATCGTTTCCGAGTTGTCAACTTTGATATTTTCAAGAAATTCGCTAAACGCTTGGCTTGTTGTCATGGTCTGCAATCTTTTTACCTTAATTATAAATTATCGGCTGCAAAGGTAACGTATTATTTTGAAACCGCCAAGCAAAAATGTTGAAAATGTGAAAATATCACATCATAAACACCCTCATAATGCTTTTTTTCCTGTTTTTCTTGTCTGAATGAGAAATAAACGTTAACTTTGCACCTAGAAATCGACAGAGGTGGCGGCAACACCTTATATAATATACGGCAAATATGTTACAGCAATTTACAATAGAGAACTTCCTCTCTTTCAAAAACAAAGAAGTTTTCAAACTTCAACCAGGCAAGGGATCGAGAAATAAGGAGCATAAAGTAGAGCCAGTAAAAAGACATTGGATTTTAAAATCCGCTGCACTGTTTGGTCCGAATGCTGGAGGTAAGAGTAATTTCGTAGAAGCACTTGAGCTTGGAAAACGACTCGTGCTTTTCGGTACCCGTGCTGAAACTTTGATAGAGTATCATCCTTTTCGTTTAAGTTCTGAAAGCAAAAAGAAAGATACGACTTTCATCTACCAAATATTATGTAATAACAAAAAGTATGAGTATGGCTTTAGTTATAATGCAGAAAGAATTTCAAAAGAATGGCTGAAGCATATTACTCGAAAAACGGAATACATTATTTTTGAAAGGGATATTACGTCAAAAGAGCCTTTCAATATTTCATATCTAATAAAACTAAATCCAAAAGAGGAAGAAAGACAATTTCTGAATTTTTTTGCAAAAGCAACCCCACAACACCAACTGTTCCTTCATGAAGTTATCAGTCGCAATCTCCGGGATAATGTCTCAAACATTGAAGACATTTGGGAAGTTATAAAATGGTTCGCAGATACCTTAAAAGTCCTTTTTCCTGATACTCCATATAAACAAGGAGGAATGTTGAAAGCAGTTAACGATGAACAGTTGAAAGAAGGCTTCGGTGAGTTACTGCGGTATTTTGACACAGGTATTCAGGCTATTGACTTAATTGATGTCGATTTTGAAAAACTCGGTATAACCCAAGAAATGAAGCAATTCATCAAAACAGATTTGTCGAAATCGAGCAATGCCGAAGCATTCGGTTCACTTAAATTCGAAAATAATCTATACCTCATTACTTTTGTAGATGGTACTATTAAAGCGAAAAAACTTCAAACAATTCATAATATAATTGACAATGATGAAAAAGAGTATTTTTCACTAGGTGATGAAAGTGATGGTACACAACGTATATTTGATTATATACCACTAATCTTAGATCTGATTCAGGGAGAGAAAGTCTTTGTGATTGACGAAATGGAACGTAGTCTTCACCCAGCATTAATGAGAAAATTAATAGAATTGTTTTTTAAATATTCCAATAACATTTCTACACAACTAATATTTACTACACATGAGAGCACGTTAATGGACCAAGACTTGCTGAGAAGGGATGAAATATGGCTGATAGAAAAGGATCAACAAGGCATGAGTTCTCTTAAACGTTTAGATGAGAAATTCAATTTACGTTTTGACAAGGAGCTAGAAAGAAGTTATCTTAAGGGGCTCTTTGGCGCTTCTCCAGACTTTGGCTCAGAAAATGCAATCTTAAAATTAAGAGCCCTTTTGAGCACCTAATTATACAGTATCCTCATTGTTTTTTCTGGAAATCATTGAGAAAAATGATTCTCAATATTCTTTTATTCAATAGTTTTTTGTACCTTTGCGCTTGAGAGCATCAAGAGCAGTCATCTTCGGATGGACTCGCCAACCGAGTTTTGGAAACCACGGTGGCCAAGGTACGATGCGGAAGCAATAGTATTCACTTCAAAATCATTCCAAGTTATGCAACAAAACATTTATTACATTAAATTCGCTCTGCAATTCGCAGACATGCAGATTCCCGAGCTAGTCACAGTTTTCAACGCCCAGGTGCAAAGCCGAGGCTGGTCCTCTATGAGAGCCTACCACGACCAGGCACTCCTTGACGAGTTCCAACGTCGTGGCATTGATGTCTCAGCCGTCTTTGATGGTAGGGCTATCAGCTTCGCCCGTCCCGTTAGCTACGACATGACAGACAATAGATTAGTAATTATTAGTTGAAAGCCAATCTCAATATCAGAAATTCCCACTTTCGTCTGCTCTTTGAGGGGGGATTGCATATATTTTTGTTTATACTCTTATGCCGCCAACAATATTGCCGCAAGTATGCCAAATCCTTCAACTGCCATCTTACCATTCCAGAAATCATCTGTCAACTTATGCTCAATGATATAGTCACGTAGTTTCGTGCGCCACACTTTGTTCTGAAGCAATATCCACAGAGGTTCATCGAAATAAGCATAATCCACATTCTCTTTCAACCAGGCTTTCGATGGTGTATGACCTTTACTAAGTCGTTCACCCTGATAGCTGAGGTGCCAGAATCCATCAGTTTCCAAATGCCAGAAAGGCTTGTCAATAGTAGTCTTATCGTCAAACTGCGAATTCTTGGCATATTGCGACATTAGCATATTGTATCGCCCTTCAAGCCAGTCATTAATAGTGAATTGGTTATTCCTGAACACATTTGCATCAATGCCATCAATGATGGCCACTAGCAGCACAGGCTTCGCCACAATAGTCTCACCATGTATCTTTGCCTGCCTGATATTCATTATCCGCTTAGTGTAATGCTGGTAGCACTGCTCGTAACTGAAGAATTGAATCATTCTGTTCATAGTCCTTTGCTATTGGTTTGCGAGGGCAAAGATACGAAAAAAATGATATGTAAGTATATAAACAAAGAAAAAGTGACAAACTCTGTTGTGAATTTGCCACTTTTCATATCACAAGGATTCTGGTATATCTTCAGAAACCACCTTCTCTGATTCTACTATTGGATGAGTCAATTCCTTGAAAATATCGATGAAGGAATTCTTGTTGTAGAAATAACTTTCATCTTCTTTCAATTTGTCTGCGATAATCGCCAGTCCATAATTGATGTACTCTTCCATCGTCGACATCAACAAAGCGACGGTTTCATTGATAGTCCATTTCCCCTTATCTAATGCAATCCAGTCAATCTCTGGTGTCCTTGCTACAAGAGCAACGAAGATATACTCTTTTAATCTGGGATAAGCTCTACGTCCTTTCTTTGAGTCCAAGTTTCCCCAGAACTGAATGGGCTGTCCCAGATCCTTTATATCGGCATATTGGTCAAATGGTATCTTCTTATTGCTATACAAGCCAATAAAGAAGGCCATAATAAGAGGCTCATATCCAGCACCAAGGATTTTACCTTTAGCATCAGACGCCTCATTAGTTCCCTTTCCAAAATCAGATATAACCTTTATGACTTCCTGCTCATAATGTTTTTCGTATGACGGAGTTTTTCTTGCCCACACGTCAAAGATGCGTGTGAAAGCATCCTGATTGAATTTATTATCGTTAAGTGCCATACCTTGTCGTTTTAAATAGATTCTACAGTTGTTTGAATTGTCGAGAGATCCTTTTCATCAAATGGACGTTTTTTCTCAATACGATACTTCTTTGCGTCAATCTCCTTCAGACGTTCCTTATCTAATTTAGAATTGCCATCAGCATCTTCTATTAAGAAACTCTTAGTGACAATAATAGTCTGCTTATTGATACCAGCAATTACTCCAAAGAAATCGCTCTCTTTTGCTGCCGTGAATGACGATGTTGGTGCATCGAATATCAGAGGATAGTCATTCTCATGCTTAATTGTGGTCAGCTTAGCAACAGCAAATAAGAGAGACATATACATGGTGGTTTTCAACGCCGTGTTTGGATTGTAGATTCGCGTACCATCCGTATCAATCAAAATTATTTCTGCGCTATTATCCTGCTTCTCTACGATTTGTGCATAACCTCTGAAATCACCCTTATTCAGTAATGCAAGATATTCGTTAGCAGCGGCTTCCAGTTGGTTGAGAAACTCACGCTTGTTTCGACGCTTTGCACCAGTAAAGGCATCAAGGATTCGTCTTATAGCCTGGCTACTTCTGCCATACATGGCTGCTGATGATTCTTCTGATATTTTGGAATACTCTTCCTGATATTCTTCCAATTTTGCCTGATGGTTGGCAATCTTAGTCTTAAGAATTTCAGATTGACGTTCTGCATCAACTCTGCCTTTCCACCATTCTGATATGTTTTGATAAGCAGATATTAGCTGCTCTTCTGTCAAACCTTCAGTCTGAGCCAGTATCTGTTTCTTGCGCTCCTCATCCTTGTCAATATTGGAAGTGTACTTTTCTACCTCTTCGTGCTTCTTTAAATTGTCACGAATGGCCTTATCAATGTATCCATCTAGTTTCGTCAAGAACCCCATATTGTTATGCAGGATAGAATATCTGTCTAACAGCTCTTTAATGAAGGCTGTTTTAAATAATGGAACAACTTCTTCCTCTTCATCCTCTTTTTGAGATGCTAGGAATTGTTCAAGACGTGCTTTCATAAAATTGTATGGGTCAGAGCCTTTAGGTGCTGGACGGTTACATACCTTACAATATTCGTCGTCAATCATCTCGCGCATGGTATTTTCATCTGGCACATTGATAGCAAGTGGCACCTTACCTTCGTTAAGTTCCTTTTGTATTTGCGCAACTATTTTCTTCTTGCCTACCTCTTGATCAAACTTACTTTGTTGACGCCTCTGTTCCTGGTCAAGCTTGCCAACAAATTCACGATACTCTTGTGCAATCGGCTCAAAGCCCATCAAAATCCACATTTCATCAAGGAGACGGAATGTATAGTTCTCATTGATACTTCTTTGTATTTGATCTTTGGTTAGTTTCAAGTTCTCCAACCTACCATTTAAATCTACTAAATCCTTTGAAGCTTCTTTGTTCTTTTCCAAGTCTTCCAAAAGTGTCTGAAAGTTTACTGCATCTGTCAACTTCTGCTTTAACTCAGATTGGAAATTGCCTATTTGCTTCTCTTCTTCAATTATCTTGTTTCGAAGATTTTGTGCAGCAGTAGTATTTTTCTTATCTGCTTTAATTGCATTGTCTGTGGCAAGTTCAGCCATTTTCTTGGCTTCGCCCATAAACTTCAGATAAGGGTCAAAGTCCCTAATCTGGCTAAAAGTCTCCACGAGGTAACTCATAGCCTCTTCTTTGTTGAAGATATTTAGTTCGTGTTCGCCTTTAAACAGACAATACTTACGAATGGAAGACGCAAAGTCCCTGTCGAACATCTTAATAGCCTGCTCACCTTCTTTTACATCTTTCTCTACACCATTCTGGATGAATAACTCATGAGAAAAGTTTGATGTAGATATTTCACCACTCAGACTCTTTGTGAATTTGAAGGACTTTTGTACTGTTCGCTCATTGCCATCGTTCACATAAGTCATAGACACGCGCACATAGGCAGAATCTGTTTCAATCAGTTCTGAGCTTCTTTTCTTGGATATATATTTGGTATCCACCTTGGGCATATTGCCTACGGTGTCAAACAACCATTCCAATGCTTCATAGAAAGTTGTTTTACCATCACCATTTGCACCAATAATCAGTGTCAAGCCATTACCTACGTCAATGGAATTCTCGCGATAATAGCTACGGAAGTTCTCGATAGTTATGTTCTTTATAATCATACCAGCAAGTTATTGTTTAGGTAGGTAAAGATGGTCTTGTAAACACGTTTTTGCTCAGAAGGATCATCAGAACCATTCAGTTCTTTGATAATCTTTGCAACAGCAACAACGATGGCATTGTTAGAGTTCAAAGCATCATAAATGCTTTCGTAGTCATCAGGTGCATAGTCATAAGTTTCTCGCAGCTTAGGGTCGTCTAAGACCATCCGCAGCATTTTGTCTTTCTGTGTCATACGATATGATCATTATTATACATGTTCAATCCATAATGCTCCATGACAGATTTGAGCTCCATTTGTGAATAAGAAGGATTTTCTGATAACATGGAAAAGTTCTTAACTCTCATTAGTTCGCCCTTTAATAGCGATTGTTCCATTTTATAACTTGATGAGGTGGTACTGACTTCTGGAGCCACAACCAAGTCGTGTATTTCAGCCATGTACTTGTCTGGATGCGTCCTTAAAACACGTCCACGGCGCTGGATGAATTGGCGAGGATTTCCTGTACTGGCACAGAAAATTGCCAGCTCACTTCTTGGCACATCAACACCTTCGTCCAAGCATTTCATGGAGGTAAGTACTTGAAGTCTACCCTTGGCGAAGTCTGCAAGTATTGCATCTCTGTCCTTCTGCCCAGAAACGAATTTCCTTACCGTTATATATTTGTCTATCTTCATGACGGCTTCAGTATAGACATCTATCAGGTGATCTGATACAAGGTCATCTGCCACCTGCTCGCTCTTGTCAAAAATATCAGAATCAGAGAAATAATCAGGCTTGTTACCTTCTGGCACGTAAATAAGCGAATACTTCAGATTACCGTTTCTCTCATAACGCTCTTCAATTATTTTCTTGAAAGCACCAAGTTTATTTGCGGCCTTATGAATGATGCGTTTTCGTGCCAACAGAAGGCCCATCAGAATCTCGTCTTTCTTATCGAACAACCCTGAGTTATAATTGAAGTATTTCGATATCTTCTCAGACAATTCGATATAATTGGCCATTTCTTCATCCGTCAACTTAACCAGATGCGGATAATAATAGTATTTGCAAAGGACGCCCTTCTTGATGGCTTCTTCCATCGAATATTCAAAAGTAAACTTTTCTTCTGCACCAAAGAATCTGTACAGTTTCTTGTTCGTGTTATCATCAAATTGGCGTTCAGGTGTTGCAGAGAGACCTATACGGCGCAGATAATTTATCGTCCCAAGACGTTTCAATATGGAGGGTGAACCCATATTGTGTGCCTCATCAGCAATAAGTAATACCTTAGTTCTCTCAAAACTATTCAGAATTGAAAAGACATTCTCTCTAGCAAAGGAGGCGTATGTAGAAATAATGATAAAGTTTTGAGTTGGCTCACTTGGCTTTCGATATTTCTCTGTCATCATCAACAATTCAATCTTTGAACGCCATTCAGTGTTTTTGGAATACACTTTGATGATATTCCCAAAATTGAATTTCCAACATTCCTTTTCCCATTGGTTCACTAGGGTAATCGTTGGAACGAGAATGATTGCTTTATAATAGCCGTTTCTGTTGTATATCTCGAGCAGACAGTTCAGCGAGGTAATGGTTTTACCTGTACCTGTTGCCATTGCAAATAAACCTTGCTGATTATTGTTCTTCCAATTCTCAAAAGCAAGTTGCTGGTACTCTCGTGGTTTGTCGTATGGAAACTTTGGTATAGAGGGCGCTATGTCCTCATGTACAGAAATAGCGACAATGTCATGCTGCTTTTTCACTTCTCTCAGTTTCTTTTCGACATCAAGAAGTTCTTCAATATCAGAATCACCATAATTAGTGCTTATCGCTTCTACCAAATCTTTGGGTGAGAGATAATCTATTCCTTTCTTATCCCCAGACATAATGGCATCAAAATCTTTTCTTTGCTTTTCGATTCTCTTCTGCACCATTCTGTCAACAGAATCACTTCTGTCTATCTTAATCTCCTCGATATTATTGAAAAGTCCACTGATTGTAAAATTGGCAGAACCAGTAAAAGCTGTTATGCTATCGCCATCTCTGAACTGACCTGATTTCGTATGCGCAATTCCCTTTTGTCCTCTTGGTTTGATAATTCTGATGTCGATACGTTTCTGTGATATCATATAGGCCAGACAACGGAAGAACTGCTCTTGATACTCATTGAACGTTGTCTTGAGATACTGGAAATTTGAGAGGTCAGAACAATCAATGACATTCCCCATCACGCCATTTGTTATTGCTTCCTTGTCCTTCTTCGAAACAATATGGTTGATGATGAGTCGCATATAGCCACCTCGTGAGATAAACGTAGCAAAGCCTTCTGCCAGCACACTAATTGCAGCAGAACTGAAATAGCCCAGTTTTAAATCAAACTCTGTGCTATTTTTCAGCCCATCATCGAAGAAGCGTTCTGGTGAGTATTCTTCACCTGGTACATACGTTCCATCTTCTGCCCAATCTACCTCGTACAGCATAAGCGTTTATATAAAGCAATTCGTACACATGATATCATCGCCAAGGATTTCAGTGAGGGTGGTTCCCTTGTTGTTGGCTAGGCTTTCTTTCTGGCGACGGATGATGTCGAGTTTTATCTGGCGTATGCGCTCTGGCTTAATGAGGTCTGCAAGACTCTCATTCTGATTCCACGTATAACCGTCTTTTTCAAACTCCATCGCTTCTTTAAAGAGATCAGGATGCTGCTCATAGAGCCAAATCCATTCTATCTTCTGTTGGAAGAAACAGAAGTAGCAACCAGAACGACTGCGGCAATAGGTGCCCTTCTCGCCATCCACTTCGAAAGGAATTTCCTCGTAGTAGGCTGGCACACCCACACCACTTTCCCTCAGCAGACGGAAAATGTCGTCTTTCACCAAAATGTCTGTATTGTCAAGCAGTGGGAAGTCATCGAGCTTACCCACTGGATAGTCTGTCGTTTTCAGGAACTCGAACACAGCATGATTGAAAAGTTTGATGTCATAATCCAACAACGCATTCATCTTTTTCGAGTAGTAGAACTGCTTGGTGATAGGCTTCCTAACCGTTTCCAGGATCTCATCGCGAAGGAATCCCTCAGGACAAAGTCGCTCGTAGATTTCTGCTATCTGCTCCAAGCTCTCATTGTGCAGGAACTTGTTGATGACATCGATACTCCAGATGTTCTTGCGGAATGGGAAGATGGCCTGGATGTTGGGCTTCGATGAAATATAGCCGTCTCTGTCCTCGTCGCCACGAATGCCAACGTATGACACAGCATAATCATCGCCCACATATTCCTCAAACTTGTCGAGCTTCATCTTCTTGGTACACCAACGGGCCTGTGGCGAAGGCAGGAAACCACCCATCGCTTTCAGGAAGTGATGGAAAGGAGTTGGCTCTGGACTACCTTCAGCAGCTCTGAGTCGTTCTATCTTACCCAAGTAGGCCTCCAAGCGATTGATCAGCGTTTCTGTTTCTGCCAGCTCGCAACCTGTATCTGAATTGTAGTACTCAATCTTCAACGATGGGTACGTCTTCTTCAGATAGATGGCGAGGGCTGCGCTGTCCTTACCGCCTGATATGCCTAATATATGTCTTACCTTTGTCATTTATTCATCTTCTTATTGAGTATCGACAGCAGAGTGCAAACGTCGATGTTGTTGTCACCAGAGAGGAGTTTGCTGATTTTCTTTTCAAGGTCATAAGCTTTGGACTTATCTTTCTCTGGCAACACGTATGTCTGTGTCCTTAAGTTGGTTCCCTTGTTGGTTACCATATCGAAGGAATATGCTTCGTTCTTATCTGAGTCACCCACCTTTTGGGAAATATCAGAATACTTCTCACATTCTCTGAACAGGTACACCAAGTCATCAGCCAACTTATCTTCTTGCTCATCTCTCAATGCATCAAGACGCTGCTCAAGGATGGTGTAGCAGATTGATTGGTACCACTGGGTGCGATTATCGTATTCTGTCATCATATGGTGGTAGAACTCACGCTGTTTGCCTGTTAGCAGATAGTCTTTCACATGGGCCAGTCGCTCACGCACTTCAACGATATATTCTGAGTAATCATAGCTCTGCAAGCCAAACTCTTCTACCAGACGCGCCTCGATGCGATCAATCAGCTGAGAGTAACAAGATCTCAATTCCCTGATAGCTCGCTGAATGATCTTACCATACTCATTGATAAACTCTTCCTGTTTCAGTTTCTCCTGTGTGAAACCAAGAGCTTCAGGTAAGTCCTCGAAGAATGCCTTCTCAGGGTCTTTAGCTTTGGCCAGCACATCGCGGAATCTCATTGTTGACTCGTGATCAAACTTGCGAGTATGTTTGGTGTATTCATCCAGCCGTACATAGAAACTGAGGAATGGTTTGATAGTCTCAATGAAACTGGCATTGGTGATAGTGAACTCATCGCCCAGATTGATGAAACGGCGATACTGGTTGAAGAAACCCAACTTCACGCCATCAACAGCGAACTTCTTGATTTCAAAATCGCCTGGATGCTTCTGGAGCAAATCGAAGAACTCCATATTCACATTAGGCATAAATGCGCCCTTTGATGCATCATAGAGAGCAAAGTCCTGACGCTTGATGAAGAGATAAGTAGGAATCCAGAACTCCAGGAATCCCTGCTTTATCTTATAGGGCTGCGCAGACAGTATCTTTATTAGCTCTGAAATCTTCCTTGCCTTGTTCTCCGAACTATTCAGGAACTCTTCACAGGCATTCCACAACGGCATGAAGCCCTTGTTGGTAGGCGCATCTGCGAAATCTCCATTCTGATGCAGACCAGTATTCAACAGCAACGATGAATAGATGGTCTTCTCAGGTGGGAACTTGTCTTCTGGGAAGCCCATTCCATTCTCAAAATAGTGTTCTGTCAGATAGGTCAGATAACTCTTACGAGCAGCCGTTATCGTACCACTGAGTTTATGTTTATTGAATAGTTCGTTGTTCATCACTGGAGTCTTGCTATAGACCTCATTGCAGACTCTCGACAACAATTGGTTGAAGTCACGATGAGATTCCACCTTCTGCTCTTTGCCTGCAAATACCCAAACGACCCGATTCTTGTACGAGAAAAGGTTGTCGCTGATGGCCTTGTTGAGCAAGGTCTCTTCATACTCCTTCAACTTCTGGATTTCAGTTACAGCCACCCTGTCGTTCTTATCAAGTACACGTTCCAACAGATACATGTACTTCTTAATGTTATAGAGGTGGTCAATGATGTCTTCCGTGTTGGTGAAGTATGCAAATATCAGAGCGTGGTCTGTTTCTGCGCTGAACTTCTTGATTTCTTCCAATGCTTTTTTATGCGTAGAGAATATCAGTTCTATGTAGCCGTCTGTATCGCCAGTAGGTACTACATCTATAGGTTCTTCACGAATCATGTAATCAAAGAATCGTGGTGTACCTTTCTGGTAGAAGTGGGCCTTGACTGGAGAAATTCTGCGATTGAAGAATACGTTCAGTTCATCAACGAAGGTGACAGGACGTGATACCATCATGCCTGCCTCTCGAATTTCTGCTTCGAGGTCAACGTCAGTTCCCTCAAACAGCATCAAACGTTCCTTATAAGCCGCATATCGTATGATTTTCTTGGCTGTTAGTTTCTGGATGATTTCTTTGGCATTGTCTATCGCCATTGCCTCACGAGCATAGTCCGTCAGGTTTCTTTCTGTGAGTTTGAATCCTGCTGTACCAAAGAGGTTCAGCAGACCAATGGCTTTCACCAACTGTACAGCCTGTAGCATTTCCTCTTCATTACTCCAGTCCTGGCCTTCCACGCGTTCTATAGACACCTGAATGGTGCTCCAGCTCATTGAGTCGGCATTGGCATCTTTTAGATAGGAATAGAAATTGTAAAGCACATAGTCATAGACCTTCTGCAAGTTGTATGTCAGATGCTCTGCTGGTTCAAACTCAGAAATAGAGTTAGTACCTTTAGCTGCCAAGAAGGTGAAAAGTGAACGCTCATTCTGGCCATATCGCTGAATGGCTGTGGTGATAGTGTAGGCAGAAAAGAGATCCAATGGATATAGTTGGACGGCAGTATCAAGTGGGAAGTCCTTTGATACATAGCGTGTTTCTTTGGCCAACTCATAAAGGGTCGTGATGTTATTAACAGGCTTGAACTCATTGTTTGCCTGCAATTGGGCAGAAGCAAGATAAAGCAACTGCTCTACTGGCTCCACAAAGGTAATCTCCTTGAAGCGACCCTTCACCTTGGTCCACTCGTTTGCTTGCTCTTCTGTAAGACCTTTAGCGTAAGCACCAAAGTTTTGATGAAGCGTTGTAAGCAACATGATTTGGCGAGTAGGAACATTTACCAACTCTGACAGCTTTTGCAAGAAATACAGTTCCTTCTCTGGGTTGTTCTTGGCAGCATGTTCCAGCACCTTACCAAACTCATCAACCACTATCAGCAGGAATTTACCTTTCTTCTGGCATTGAGTATAATAGTTTTTCAGGCTATCAAGAATGCTGGTGGTATTGCCCTCCACATTCAGTGCCTTGCTTAGCAGCGTTGACATTTCAGCATAATCGCCCACGATGTTCATAATCTCAAACGACTTGGCATCAGAAAGATTCTTGGAATCCAGCAGATATTTCTGTTTGCCAGTGTTTTTCAGGTCAATCTCCAAAGCTAGTAGGAAACTCGACTTACCTGTGCCGTATGATCCAATGATAGTAAAAGAATGAATGCCAGTACGGAAATCGTTCACAATGTTATGAATCGCATTCTGTGCATTAGGTGTTACGAGGTACTGCGTTCCCTCAGCAAAACCATTCTCAATATTTGCGGATAAACTAAATGTCCGTGCCATAATAATCGTCTAAAACCTGTTTAACATCCAAGTCCTTGGTGAACTGAATCTGTTTGATACCAGCCACATCGCTATAAGCGAAATACTGGCTATAATCGCTGGCCAACTGCTTTAGCATCTCTATGGTCTCGAAGTCCTGCATACAGAACACCAGCCCGACTTTCTCCTGAATGGTATCGAAAGGAATGGTATTGTCACCTTCCTGCTCTTTCAGTTTCAGTAGGCCATACAGGAAGATTTCTTTCGTCACCTTGCGCTTGCCATCAACATTGAAGTAGTAGCCTTTGCCCTCTGAACTCTGGCGAATCAAGTCAAGATCAATCAGCAATGATGAAAAGTCCTCATTGGATTGTGCTTTGCGAGGTAATGCGTAGTTCTGCAAGAGTACGCCAATATCCTTCTTCACAGTATTGGCATTGAACAGCGTCATCTTGTTAGCTTCCACCATTCTTAGTTTCACGTATGTCAACACTTGCTCACGTTCAAAATGGGTGCGTTCGCGCTGAACACCACAAAAGAACATCTTGTAAAGTGTAGCTTCCTCGGAAAATACAAGATTGAAGTGGAGCAACCACAAGGTCGCAATATCTTCCAGATACTTATCCTTGCCTTTGCTTTCATCAAAGAGATAATTACCAAGCAACGTTATCTTGTCATTCTCTGTAATACCAAAAGCCTTCAGCCAAAAGCGAATGGAGGCAACCATATTCTTGCCAACACCCAGTCCAATCACAGCTTCAGGACTATTGAAGTCATTTCCAGCCACAACAAAATCATACCCCTTCTTCAGCCAAAGCGACTTACAAGGGAACGACTCATGCCCAGAAAACGTATACTTTTTTACTTTACTAATGCTCATATTCTAAGTTCCGTAATAGGCAAAAAAGAACGTACCCTCCTCTTATAGTACTTCCTTACTGCGCCTGTCCTGGAAATGAGGCTTGGAACGAAATACAGAGAAAGGGTACGCCTATTACGGCGTACCTAACTTCCTCCAAGGCTCGTTCCAATAAAGTTTTTCCAGGACTTTGCAGTTGGAACCTCTTCAGATAGTAGATACTACTCTACTTGCCAATAAGTTCTTGCTATTGCAGCCTATTACGCCACCCATTCGTCACTACAACATTGGCAGCAGCCACAATGCATTTGCAAAGATACGAAATAATTCCGTTATCATATTATAATAAGGTGTAATTTAAATCAATTTTAACCGTTTGAAGGTGATAATCTACAATTCGCATACTCATTTGGAATCATTTCCCGAATGAAATAGCTATCCACAAGGTAATCTCAGCAATGATTATACTGACTGAAGCAAAGAAGATGCCTGCCAACCACTTAAATGCCTTTTGGGAACACCAAAAGCCCTTGCTGTTTAGAGCTTTGCAAAGGTCATAATGGAAAGTGGACATGTGGGTACGCAGATCTCTTTCCATCTCGTTAAGTGCTTTCTCCTGATTATTCAGAAATGAGTTATAGGCATTATTAATAGCGGAAACAGAATCATCGTCAAGTGTGGCGGTAAATTGAACGTTGTGCGTATTAGAAATAGTGGTTTGAATATCGCCCAGTATCTCTTTGTTGATCTCTGCTCCTCGATCCAACTTCTTGCTGATTTGTTCTAATGATTCTGTCATGAACTGCATGTCTTTTAACAGGTACTTTTGTTGTGTGATAGCAGAGTGGATTTCTTGTAGTTGATTACTCAAATCCTCAGACTCTTTTTTCAGTTCATCCTGGTTATCAATGTCATTCATCACGTCTTCTATATCAAGACCGGATGATTTCGGTTGTTTTTTTGCCATATTCGTTTCTTTTTATCTATGATACCTTCTAATTGGGCGATTGTGCATATTGCGCGCCATCTGTGCACAGCGACGAGCCCATTCTTTTTCATCTTCGTTTTCACCTTTACCCCAATCGGATGAAGGAGAGCCAGCTCCTCCGCCACAGGAGTCTGCTAAATCGATGGCAGCATTTATGTAGCCAGCAAACAGGAGCATTGCTGTGTGCTGCACATCTTCAACAGTTGACCAGAGGAAGTTCTCTGGCATCTTCACCTCATTCTGCAAAATATTGTCAATCTCCTTAGGGATGTCAACGGAATAGTTTTGGCCCCCTACTTCAATATCGTGGTGACACATGACAGGATTCTCTTTTGGATAATTGAGTGAGGCAGGTTTGGAGGATCGATAATCCTTACTCTCTTTCTCTGGCTTAGCTGAATACTCTACATGACTGAATTTCTCTGGATGTAATTTCTCCCAGGTCTTTTCAATCCTTGAAGGCGTGAGGTTACGGCTGTGACCGATGTCAGAGGATTTATATCTCGAGTTACCCTTCATAATGTTATAGCCGCATACCTTTCCATGTTTATCTCTCTTCAACGTAATGGCATAACCTTTTTCCTTCACCTTTGTCTGATATGTATTCCAGTCAAAAGAATCCATGTTTTTCAGGACAGAGATACAAGCTTTTGTTATCTGCTCGATATTTCTTTGGCGTTTTGTCTCGGCCAACACCCAGCCCCGTCGTTTTGTGATGGTATTAGCTGCTATCATCGCACGATCATTGATGTAATGAGCATCGTTGACATTGCCATCCATATCTATGCGGTTGGCATTGATATGAAGATGAAGTATCTGGCCTTTACTATCATGGTGAAGCGAGACAACGTATTGGCTATTTTGAAGGTTGGTACGCTTTGCACTTTCTCGCCCTGTCTTTTTCGAGAGATCTACACTATCAAACTCACGGATGAACTCGTCAGCAAGTCTCTGCCAGTCTTTCATCGTCCATCCGACAGTCTCTTCTTTGGCTGGTGATAGCTCTATTCGTATCGAATTATTCTTCAAAGGGTGATGCTTGTTCAGCTTCTCTTTGTATTTCATTTGAAGTGCGACCATCCTTGCCCACATGGAGGATGACGAAATATTCTCCGGCAAATGATTAACCTTGACAATCTCTGCCTTTTCTTTTTCTGCCGAGTAGCGCACTGCGTTACTGCCGTGTGAAATAACTGCTCCTTTTGCAACCATAGTTTTACTCTTTTATTTCTTCAACGATCTTATCCCATTGCAAAATGATGTTGGTGACAGCATCAATCCATGAGCGCATGAAGCGTTCGTTTTTGAAGTAGTGCTTTATTTGCTCCTGAGACTTCCCTTTGAGTGCGCTACGAATATGTACAAGATCACCTCTTGCATCAGCCAGACTGCAATAGGCTTCTATCTCTCGTTCTGTAAGGTGAAGTTTCGGCTTATGACCAAGCGCACATTTACGCATATAGTCACTGATGGTCAACCCACATTTCTTTGCGTTCTCCTTGACAGTATTATACTCGTCGGGAGTTGCCCTTGAATCAAGGCGCTTGGTTCGTCTTGGAACCTCTATCTTTTTTTTCTTTCTCATACCCTATTTTTATAGTTAACCAATGCGAGCTTGCGAGCGTTCAAGAGTCCATTGGAGAACAAGGATGCGCTGCATTTTTGTCCGACATTGGTAATTCTTGCTAACAAACGTCACATCACGGAAGGCATATGGATGTTGCCTATTAGCATATCTGCAATATCGACCTTTGCCAGCCTTTGCTCTGGAGTGGCGGTCTTTTCGAGATAGTCGCTCACCTGAATATGCCACCCTTTTTTATTCAATTCTTCTGCACGTTTTGACCACGTTCCATAGGCATATCCATCCATATCTGTATCTGGAAAAAGTATCAAATTGCGGCTCATAACAGCACTCATTCTTTCTTCTTGGAGATTACCGAAGGACCCAGTAGCCATCCATAACAGATTAGGCAGAAAGAGCGAACAAATAATAGATGTTTTCTCGCTTTCTACAATGCCAATTGTCTTATCAGAAAGGAGAGAATCACGAAGTAAATGCTCGCCAAATAGAGTCTTTTTGATGACATAGTCAGCAGGAATCTCACCACGTTTCGAGAGCTCTTTGGCTATACTGGATGGAGTTATTGCATGGTTCCGATGCCCATTTGTACTATAAGCCATGACCTTTCCCATCCGCACGATTCCGTCTTTGTCAACATACCAATAAATGACGTGATGCTCCTTCGTCACTCCTAAATGATAGGCGTTGACTATATCAGATAAGCGACTAGAATCAGTGACTATCGTTTTCAGATAACACGTAAAATCTGATTGAAGATTGTGGTCAAAACTCTGACTGACATAGTTGGAATCGATAGTCAAGAATGACTGTTCACTCATATGAGGAACGACCTTTACAGGCGATGTTTGAACCCTATTTGTGGGATCCTTCACATAGTACTTGTTCGTGTCGATTCCATGCTGATGACACATATAAATGAAGGTGGCAACACTCACTTTAGTACTTGTATGAAGGGCGTTGGTGAACTTGCGGTTGTTCTCTGCCTCATGGTACTTGCCACTAAGTTTACTTATGCTTTTGAAATATCCACGCCCTTCTTCTCCAAGATTTGAGAGTGCGAATGCACCTTTTGTCCAGTCCTCAAAGGTCTCGAACATATTGATATTTCTAGCGATAATCTCGTTGACTAATGCTTGATAATCGAAGTTCTCCATTTTACTTATGCATGTTTTGCTCGTATCTTTGAACGAATTTTGCCACACCAGATTTGTCCTTATAACCAACCTTCTTGGCTATTTCGTCATAGGTAAGTCCATCGTCCTTTAGTTGCATGATTGCCTGATATTTTGCCTCATTATTTGTGCTAATGGGTACCAGATTCTCAAATGGAACTCGTTCGCCGGTCTCCTTGAAAGTCAGATGTTCTGTAAATCTAAGTTTAATGGATTCCGACTTATTGTCAGCCGAAAGATAATTTCCTTTGACACAGCAAAGATGCTTATATGTGACATCGGCGAGGTCGCTTCTCAATTCCATAACTAGGCGCATCTTGGCTTCAAAAGCCTGGCTTCCCAATAGATTGTGCTTGGAAGGCATGAAGGTTTCTGTGCGTTTTCCGCAATGATGCAGAAAAATTATCAGGCATTTGTGCTTGGTTACTAAATGCAGATATTGCATCAGGAACTGCCGCACTTGATTCCCCTCATTCATACTGCCAGTATAGAGGTCTGAAAAGCAATCGACCACTACTAAATCTGCTGGTTGTGCAGTCAAACGCTGGTCAAGTTCTGCAACAACATCCTCACTGTCAAACAGAAATCGGAGTCCTCTTAACGATGCCGGATCCATATTCAAATCATTGTTTTGACGACCTATCAAGTAAGCGTTGGCAGTCTCGTCATCCTCTGTAGATACATAGATAGCACTATGATGTTCTACATTCAATTTCATTCCAAGAAATGTCTTTAATCCGGCAGATACAGACATGGAGAGTTGACGGAGGAATGCCGATTTTCCTGTGTCAGAACTGCCAGCAAGACAAACTAAGCCAGACTTTGGCAAGAGAGGTTCTAGCAGAGATGGAATCTCTTTAATATTCTTATTCAGCAGCATTTCTCCAGTGATTTCATCGGATATATCAACCTCAGGAGCCATTCGGCTCTGCATCTTTTCGATGTCTTCAGTAATTCCCTGTACATGGTTCTCCATAGCACTACTTGATGTGATTATACTTTGCTAACTTACCAGATTTAATGAGTTGGTTGACTTCCTGCTTGGAATAGAGATTCTTACGTCCCACTTTCTGACTTTGTAATATTCCGGCCTTTTCAATTCGCCAGAGAGTTGGGTAGGCAATGTGCAGAAGGCTGCACAATTCGTCGCGGTTATAGAAGCCATCATTATCTGATTGACTATTCACTAACGAGTTGACGATTCTTTCATCAAGGCATCGACTAACCGTCTTG
>CACYXD010000011.1 GCA_902778255.1 uncultured Prevotellaceae bacterium | reverse complement strand
GTTGAGTTTGTATTGTCGTGCCGTTCTGATCCACTTGGCAGGGACGGCGATGAATCTGAACAGAAAACTCTTGACTCTGTCTGTGGCCTTGATTCCAAAAAGGACAGCCATGAGCGGCAATGCCACGATGTGTCGGTAGAAGTTTGCAGCCCGTATAATCTCGCGCTTTGATAGCCTATCAGCCTACTGCGAAGTCCTAGGTGGGAGTCGATTACAGAGGACAGAATATGGTCAAATTTGTCCAAAAACGAAAAATATTCCGCCAAAAGCGATGATTTTCTCAGATTTTTTTCTTATCTTTGCCGCGTCATTGATGATTTTGCAGCACTAAGATAAGTAAAAGATCTGACATGACCAAATCCTGAGCCGCTCTGCTGCTTGCCACAGCAAGAACTTTTTGTTGCTCAGGTACTTATAAAGAATGTTAAACTAAAGTGCTGCGGAATTTAGGATATTTGAGAAAAAATGTTGGGATTTCGGAATTCTTTCGTAACTTTGCGGTGAATATTGCGAAATAACATAACTGAGTAAAATAAAACTACAGATATATGAAAATGAATGATATGAATACAAGAACAAGAATGCTGGTGATGATGTTACTGGCACTCTTCGCCTGGCTGCTGCCACAAGGCGCATGGGCTGAAGACTATGTAGGCAACCGCAGTAAGTACAAGGTATGGATTGAGGGCATGAACGTCATCAAGGCCGAACTGCCCTGTTACGACCAGTCCGGCTCTGATACCTGGCAGACCGACGGATGGCTCTACTACCACATCGACGGACAAGCCCAGTCAACCCGAGTGGCGGTCATCAACTGGTGGGTCAACGAGACCAACATTTCCAGCAATCGCACCTTTGTTTACGTCAAAATGGAAAGTGCGTGCCCGGGAAAAGTGATACTGGACAGGCCCACCGAAAAGAAAACGGAAATCACGCCTGGACAATGGACCGTATTCATCTATCGCGAAGAGGGTACCGATCACATGGTGGCCCACATCGAGTGGACAGTGCCGCGTGAGTTGCGCGGCAAGCGCCTCCACATGACCTGGCACAGCCACCGCGTGGGCAATGATGCCTATTCGAGCGGAGCCGACATCGACATTGACGAAACCGTCATTGACGTTCCATCGGCACCCGAGGTGGTGAACCCCGATGTGACAGAGCCTACGATTCCTACGGAACTTGAAAACGCAGGCTCCATCATGATTCCGTGGATGATCAGCACCAACAAGATCGACAAGGCGCAGGCTTTCTACACCACTGCCGACGGCACCGAGCACACCCAAGACCTCTCTACCGACAACCCTTACGGCTTTGTGTATGTGCCTTCGTCGCAGAAGGTCACCAACTTCTACGTGAAAGCGGGCTACACCGACAGCGAGAACGAGAAACTGACGGATCTCAAGAGCAACGTTATCAAGCAGGTGCCCATGATTCATGCGCCCATCCGCTTCAACGCACAGCCCGTGTACGACCTGAAGGGGTCGGTGATGCTCACCTGGGACGTGGAGGACAACGACTACCCTGACCTGCTTGAGGGTGACATGTTCCAGATACAGCGCTCGCTCACCGGTCGCTTGGAGGACTTCAAGGACCTCATCACCGAGCCTTTCGATCCGAAGAAAAAGAATTACTCCTTCAAGGACTCCACCCTCATTGCCGACCTCTCGGCAGAGCAAGTGGATGCCGAGCTGGGCATTCCTATTGTTCGTTACCGCATTCGCCGGGCAGCCACCGCCGTGTGGGGATGGACCTATAACCCCACCGTGGCCTACGAACAGCCCAACTTCTCCAGCTTACACCTGCTCAAGCCCAAGAACCTGCGCTCGGAATGGCTCAACCAAGATGAATTCACCGTGAAACTCGACTGGGACTACGAAGAAGGCGCTCCCACAGGTTATGCGTATGGAGGAAATAAGGCATACGTCTGGGACGACCGTGCCGAGATGTCGGTGCGCATGAAGATTTACAACCGCTACGGCGTAGTGCTGGACAGTGTGGTGCAGGTGCTCAATGCCGAGCAGCGACAGGCCCACACGCTGACCATGACACTGCCCCGCCCCTGCGTCTTCTACGAGTTTGAGGTGAGGGTGGATGCCAAGACCTCGCCCATCGGCAAGGCGAAACCAAGCTCAACGCCATCCTGCTGGCGCCTACCAGCCCGACAGACAACACCGTCATAGGAAGTAATTCGAACAATCCATATTGCGGAATATTCGAGGGCAACGGAGAGTTCTCCTCGTGGAAGATAAATGGAAGCTCTCAGGTAGTGGCACCCTTCCGCTATACCGGCGACGGAGCCGTGCTGCGCAACCTCAGAATCAGAATGAATATCAATACCAGTCAAAAGTTTGCCAGCACCATCGTTGGACAGCACTTGAACGGTGTGTGCATGATTGAGCATTGTGAGACCGACGGCGAAATCACCTCCTCCATCAATGGCGACGGCTCGCATGGCGGCATTGTCGGACTATTGAACGGAGGGGTCCTGCTCATCGACAAATGCGAAGCAAGTGTAACGGTTAAAGGGGCTTCCACCACCAACTGCGGCGGTTTTGTGGGCTGGAAGGGCGCAAACGCGTTCTGTCACATCACGAACAGCCTATCATATACGAAATCCGACAACCAGACGGGATGTGCCACGTTTATGAGATCTGCACCCGCCAAAAGCGACATATGGGCAATCCTCACCAACTGCTACTACGGAAAAACATACGGTGAGGCGCAAGGCAGAAACTTTGATGAAATCGATTATGATGACAGACCAAAGCAATTAGGCTGGATAGGTACATACTTTGGCACCCATGCCGAATATGGCTCTCTGGAATTTGTCACCCCGCCTGCCACCACCGTCAATGTCGACTCCAAACCCGACAGAACCATCGAGCAGCCGTCCTTCACCACGATGGGTGGAACCCAGTGGGATTCCCCCAGTTTCAACCCCTCCATGCTGTTCGACAACAATGTGGACACAAGGTGGAGTGCATTCGATGATTATAAAGAGGACGGACTGTGGTATGTGGAGTTTAAGGCAGACAGAGACTTCGTGCCTGCCACTGCCAAACTGACTTCCTACTGGGATAATATGGGAAATTTCCCGAAGACGTGGAAGCTGAAAGCCAAGCTGAAGGAAACCGACGAATGGACAACGATTCTTGACGTGAACCTCACTACGCCTGTCACATCGCCCAAATACACAGTTTTCGACTATCCCACCTATGCCACAAATTACTATCGCTTCTTCCGCCTTGAGGTGACGGATATCTTTGTTGACATTACTACATCGCTTTACCTGTCGGAACTCGCCCTCACCACCTTCAGCCGTGGCAACTACTACTTTGAGACCGCAGGTACCATCCTGCCCACGCTCAACTGGACCGAACAGCAGCAGAGCGTGCAGCTGCAGTGGGAGACCGACGGGCTGCCCATCGACTACTTCGAGGTGCAGCGCCGCACCAAAGACAGCGACGAGGACTGGCAGACAATCGCTCCCAACATCAGCGACACAGAGTATGAGGACAAGACTACCTCGCCCGTCTATACCTATTATTATAGGGTGCGTTCGGTGAACGACTGCGAGGGACTGTCCTACAACTATACTGAGGAAGTGGAAGGCCACTGCGTACAGACAGGTATGGTCGATGGCTATGTGCGCTTCCCCGACGGAACGGGCATCGCCGACGTGGTGGTTACAGTGTCGCCCACACAGGAGCATCCGGCCGACGTGAAACCTGTGGAGGTGCGCACCGACGACAGCGGATACTACAAAGTGGAGGGACTGCGCTACTACATCAACCAGAGCGGCCCCTACAACGTCAGCGTCAACATTCCCAAGGATAACCTTTCGGCCGACTGCGCCGATGGCATTCCCGTCACCTTCGACACCAAGTCGAACCACACAGAAAACCTCATCTTCACCGTCACCAAGGGCTACCGCTTCTCAGGCTATGTGATGTATAACGGAACAAGTATTCCCGTGCCGGGCGTTACCTTCACGGCCAACAACCGCGAGGTGAGAGCTGCCGGGGGTCCCATAGAAACCGACCGCAACGGTAAGTTCTCGTTCTATCTGCTTGGAGGCGAAACCACCATTCAGGCCAAGAAAGACGGGCACCGCTTCTACGACGACGGCAAGTTTACCTATGACTTCACCACCGACAAAGATGAGATTTATTTCTACGACAAGACCCGCGTAACCCTCATCGGCCGCATCGTGGGTGGTAAGGAACAAGGCGAACTCCCGCTCGGCAACTCGCTCTCGCACAACAACCTCGGCAACAAGATTACCATGGTGATGGCCTTGGAGGGCGACAACACTTCGTGGTTGGTCTATGACAACCTGAACAAGCAGAAGAAAGAGCGTGACACAGTGTTTGTACACAAGGCCCACGACACCAAGTATAAGTACCAGACCGAGGCCCACATCGACCGTCACCGCATAGAGCTGCATGCCGACCCCCACACCGGCGAATACCGCGTGGAGCTGCCTCCCGTGAAGTGGAAAGTCATGCAAATCTACGCACAGGGCTATCCCACACTCTATCAGGAGGGACAGACCGGTGACGTCATCGACCTGACCAACGCTACGACGCTTCACTCCGACACCCTGAACGGCACTTGGCAGAGCCACGAGGGCAACGGCGTGAGCCAGGCCATCGTTGAGTACCACGCCCAGTACAACCGCATCTACCACTCGCCCACCCTGCTCACCTACAAGCAGATGACGCTCGACAAGTTCGACTACTTCGGCGACAAGCAGTACATTGCCAAGAACCTGGGCGGCGACAAGAACACCGTGCCCCTGGCCTTCAAGGACGAGAAGACGGGTGAGACACGCTACACCTTCGGACACCCCGTGTTCAACATCGACAAGACCTACATCTTCCGACTCTCGGCACAGGAACGCTACTACTGGAACAACAACCTGAAGAGCGATACCGTCGATGTCGTCAAGCTCAAAGGCGGAAAGGTGGACGTCTATAACAGTATGCAGAGCAGTACCCACCACGACACGGTCAACCTCAACGACGAGGGCGAGGGTACGGCCTACATACGCGCCTCGCAGATACCCTACATGCTGACCGGCGAGAATGCCCTGCGCACCATTACAATGTCACTCGAACTCGATGGTGTACACTATGAGACCGAACCGCTGAAGGCCTATGTCCTCAACGTCTATAGTACACCAGGAGCCAAAGACATACTCACCTGCAGCAAACCACAGCTCATTGACATCCTGCGCGACCCGCCAGGAGGTTCGTCGTCAGCCAAGATCAGCAAAGGCTCCACTCTGAAATACTCCTACCAGATGGACATGTCGTGGAAAGCCGGACTGACGCTCGGATTCAGCGTCGGCACCAAGGTGAACACCTTCACAGGTATCGTTGCTGCACCCATGGGAGGCGGCGGTGTGGTGGGAACAAACAATAACGCCACCTCGCTGCTCTCCACCTCGCTCGACCTTGTTTGGTCGGGCAGCGGACAGCGAGCCTTCTCCTACACCATGACTGCCAATGAAGACATCTCCACCAGCAGCCACAACAAGCTCATCGGCTCCAACGGTGACGTCTATATCGGCATGGAACAGAACATTACTGTCAAGCCTGCCACCGCCATCCGCGCACTGCCTGACAGTGTCTTCCGTCTGATGGGCGGTGAGATTGCCGCCAAGCGCATGCTTGAGATTGCACAGGGTCGCGACGAGAAAGACAGCCTCTTCCACCTTGTCAGGGAAGAGGTGGTGACCTACGGCCCCGAGGTAAAGTCAACCTTCGCCTACTCGCAGGACTACATCGTCAAGCAGCTGCTGCCCAACCTCGTTGAGCAGCTCCGCTCACTGATGTTCACTGGCACTGAAGCTGAGGCACAGACGCAGGCCAACGTCACGGGCAAGCCCGTCTATCTGTCGCTGCTCCAGCCCGACGATGACAAGTTTGCCACCATCAACTTCTACAACGGCCAATACTTCTACTACACCAGCAAGACTACCGGCAGTGCCAAGGGCAACAGCTATAAGATTATCCTGCCCTCTGACATGCAACCCGATGGCAAGGACGAAGTGGCCAACTTCTACAACGCCATGAAGGCATGGATGGAGATGATTGCCCAGAACGAGAAGGAGAAACTCGAAGCCACCGAGCTCGTGCAGAACTTCAGCGTGGACGGTGGTTCGGGTATCAGCTACAGCGAAGACTTCACCAGCGAGTATTCCTGCATGAACTCCTTCACCAGCCCCATCTCGGCCGGAACAGTTGACTATTTTGACTCCGCTGGAGGCGGATGGGCTGTTCTCCAAGTGGTGGGTCCCGTCGTGGCCAAGCTGCTTGGCAGTGTGCTCAGTACGTCGGCTGGTGGAGTGGATACGGCCTACGGACAAAACGACAACGGCATGGAGGTTAGTTTCTTTGGAGCCTCGTTCAAGTTCTCTCTCACGCCGGCCATGGCCTTCAACGTGGTGCCCAAGCACTCAGAGTCGAAGAAGTTCAACCGCAAGGAGAGCTTTACAATCTCCATGGACCGGAAGAGTCATATCGACTTCGATGTCTATCGCGTGAAGACCGGCACCGACAACGTGCAGAACTCCGGCGTGATGGATGTTTTCACCGAGGACAACTTCTACGACCTGGTGGACTACAACGAAGCCTACCTGAAGCGCGAACTCGACATGAAGGACATCCGCTATGCACGCAGCTTCGTCTATCGCACACGTGGCGGAGCCACCTGCCGACCCTACGAGGGTGAGCGCACTACGCTCTTCTACCGTCCAGGCACCGTCCTCGATGAGCGCACCAAGAAGATTGAGAACCCGCAGGTGAAGCTCGACAAGCGCAGCGTGAGCGGCGTGCCCTACGGCGAACCCGCACGCTTCAAGGCCTACTTCACCAACGAGAGCGAACAGCCCGAGGCAGCTTATCCCTACTTCAACATCTGTCTTGACGAGGCTTCGAACCCGAAGGGCGCCAAGGTGCTGATCGACGGACTGCCGCTCACCGCCAACACGCGCACCATCGGAGTGAATCCCGGCGAGGTGCTCACCAAGACCATCGAGGTCTATGCCGGCGAAGACTTCGACTACGAGGACATCGGCATCATCATGATCTCGCTCAACGACCCCGATACCAATAACAAGGCCACCTTCAGCGTACACTATCTGCGCACGGCTGGCACGATTGACATCTCGTCGCCGGGCGACAAGTGGGTGATGAACACCGATGCCCAGCAAGATGCTCAGGGATACTTCATGCCTGTGGTCATCAGCGGCTACGACAAAAACCAGAAGAACTTCGACCATATCGAATTCCAATACAAAGAGTCGAACCGTGGCGACGACTACTGGACCAATCTCTGCTCGTTCTATGCCAACGACTCGCTCATGGCATTAGCCAGCGGCAACAAGGCAAAGATTCCCGAGCACGACTACATCACCACCCACTTCTACGGAGAGGGTAACGAGATTGAGAAGGCCTACGATTTGCGTGCCGTACTCTTCTGCCGCAACGGCAACGAGTATCTCACCTCTTCATCGAAGGTGCTCAGTGGCATCAAGGACACCCGCCGCCCGCAGCTCTTCGACACGCCACAGCCCAAGGACGGCATCCTCAATGCCGGCGACAACATCATCTTCGACTTCTCGGAGAACATCGAGTCGAACTACCTCAGCGGCATCACCAACTTCGAGGTGATGGGCGAAACCAACGAGAGCAACATCCAGGAGGAACCCTCGCTGAAGTTTGAAAAGAAGAGCTATGCCGAAACCGAGGCACAACGCAACTTCTCTGACAAAGACTTCACGCTCGACATGATGATCAAGCCCGACACCACAGCTGTCGAGATGCCTATCTTCAGTCACGGTATCGACGGACACCGCTTGCAGCTTTGGCTTACAGCCGAGAAATACCTCAAGGTGGTGGTTAACGACTCCACCTACCTCGGCAATAAAAAGGTTACAGGTAGCGGCTTCCACCACATCGCCATGGTTGTCGACAACACCCACCAGCAGCTGCGACTCTACAACGACTCGCTGGTAGGTGAGTTCGAAGACGTAACCTACAGCGGATACGGACCGCTCATCTTTGGTGCCACCAACGAAGCCGATGTCTCCACGCGCAAGCACTACAGTGGGCGCATGCTGGAAACACGCCTTTGGAGCCGCGCCATGACTCCCGACCTGCTCTTCTCTACCTATTCCGAGCGCCAGCTCACTGGCTATGAGATGGGACTCGTCGACTACTATCCCATGAACGAAGGCGAAGGCCAATACCTCACCGACATAGCCACGGGTGCCCACGCCAAGCTCGTAAACACCTCATGGGCACTGCCGCGTGGCATGTCGCTTCACCTCGACTGGAGCGAGCAGAAGGATGTGAAGGGCATGAAGCTGCTGTCCAAAGCACTGAGCCGCAACGAGGAGTCGGATTACACACTCATGTTCTGGTTCAAGACCGATGTAAGCGGACGAGGAGCACTGCTGAGCAACGGCTCCGGACGTACCACCGACACCCATGCCCGCGACAACTTCTTCATCGGATTCGAGGGAAGCAAACTGAAATACCGCACCAACGGTATGGAGCTCGTCATTCCCGGCGACTACAGCGACGGACAGTGGCACCACTATGCCATGACCGTGAACCGCGCCCATCATGTGGCCAACATTTATCTCGACCGCTCGCTCAAGCATAGCTTCTACACCGACTCGCTCGGCGGCATTGACGGCAACGACATCTACTTGGGCAATATGGTGTGGTATAACCAGGGAACCACAGGTGCCAACGTGCTCCATCAGGAGAACGCGCTCACCGGAAACATCGATGAGCTGTGCCTCTTCGGACAGGCTCTGCCGCAATCGCTCATCCAGCGCTACAGCGTGAAGAGTCCGAAGGGCGACGAGAAGGGACTCATCACCTACATGGGCTTCAATCGTCAAGAGCGCATCAAGAACAACGACTACGTGCTCCATCCCTACGCTCTGAACCAGGTCATCAAGAAGAACATCGACGGAACAGTCATCGATGAGCACGACTCGCTATTCGTTGACCTGATAGCCACTGTCATCACCCACATCGACCAGGAATCAGGAGCTCCCGTGCAGGCCTTCCAGGAACTGAAGAACCTCACCTACAGCTTCGTGGGACGCGACAACCAGCTCATGGTCAGCCTGAAGGAGAACAACAGCCGCATCAACAAGCGCAACGTCTATGTCACCATCTCCGACATCCCCGACCTCAACGGCAACTACATGGGGTCGCCGGTGACAGCTGCCTTCTATGTCGATCGCAACCCGCTGCGATGGGAAAAGAAGAACGTTGACGTCAAATCCTATCATGAAATGGGACAGGGATTCACCACCCACATCATCAACAACAGCGGAGCTTCCCATACCTATACGCTGCAGGGTTTGCCCAAATGGCTCACAACCAGTAAGGTTTCCGACATCATCGGACCGCAGGAGACCCAGAGTATCGACTTCGATGTAAGCAACGACCTCAATGTGGGTACCTACGACCACGTCATCTACCTTGTTGACGAGGACGGCATGCATGAACCGCTCATGCTCAGTATCATCGTCGAAGGCGATGAACCTGGATGGTATGTCAATACCGAAATGAAACACTTCTCGATGAACATCATCGGTCAAGTGCGTCTCGGCAACGACATCGTAACCGACGAGCGCGACATCGTGGCTGCCTTCAATAGCAAAGGCCAATGCTTAGGCAAAAGCAATGTGAGCTTCAATCCGGCCACCTCACAGAGCGCGCTCTACCTGACCGTATTCGATTCTACAACCGTCAAGCAGCCGCTCAAATTCAAGCTATGGCACTACAAGACAGGCAAGACCATGGTGCTGACCCCCTCACAGGACATCAACTTCCAGTCGGGACAGATTGTCGGCAGCATCGACAACCCCGTCATCTTCAGCACCGGAAGTTCCTATGAGCAGACGCTCTATATCTACAAGGGGTGGAACTGGGTATCGCTCAACGTCTATAGCGATGCTTTCCGCAACGGCCTCAACCTGCTCAACAGATTCGATTGGAAGGACGGCGATATCGTTACCGATGACTCCGATAACCTCACGCTCATCTATAAGAACGGACAGTGGCTGTCCAACAAGGGTACTGCCATTGGAAACGCCAGTATCTCGCCAACCAAGAGCTACCGCATCAAGGCCCGCTTCTTTACCAGCGTAGAGATTCCCGGCAACATCATCAAGCAGAATAGTCTGCGCACCATTACCGTGGAACCGGGATGGAACAACATTGGCTATACACCCATGCTCAACCTGCCCATCGAAACCGCACTGGCCCAATACTACGACCATGCCAAGGAAGGCGACGTGGTAAAGAGCCAAGATGAGTTTGCCATGTTCACCGTCAACATGGGCAAGGGAGAATGGCACGGTAGCCTGAAGTACATGCATCCGGGACGGGGCTACATGCTCAAGCGTATGGGAGCCGACACCGTGAAGTTCGTCTATCCGTTCTACGAGCCGGGCACCACGTTCTTCGATAACACTTCGGCTGCCAGCCGTGCTTCCAAGGTCATGAACACCGACCACGCCCACACCATGTCGCTCGTGGCCAAGGCTTTCGGTGTCGAACTGGCCGAGGGCGACCGTCTGCTGGCCTTTGCCAACAACGAGCTCTGTGGCACCACTCTCCTGAACGACTCTCTCTTCTTCATCAGCATCTGCGGCGACAAGTCTGCGGCACTCTCCTTCGCCATTGAGCGCGACGGCGACATCATTGCCGAGACTGACGCGGTGATGACCTACGAGAACAATGCCGTGAGCGGAACACCTCTGCAGCCCACAGCCATCAACTTTGTGCGCAGCGACGCCCTGCCCACCCATGGATGGTACACGCTCGAAGGAATCAAACTCGAAAGCGCTCCCAAGCAAAGAGGCGTATATATTTATAATGGTAAAAAACATATCATCAGATGAAAAAGACAATCCATATCATGATGCTGATAGCAGCCCTCACCATCGCGTGGGGCTGCTCATCAGACTCATCGGACGGCGACACTTACAACCTCAACTACAGTGTCACCACAACAACCGCACGTCCCAACTGGGCTATTGACTGGTATAACAACGAGCCGGCTCCAAACTGGGAGGAACCCAACCAGAACCTCTTTGAGCACTCCATGTATATCATTCTTACACTTCCCGAGAACCTCGTCCCCTTTTCTACCGATGACGACCTGATGGCGGTGTTTATCAACAACGAGTGTCGCAGCGTTGCCAAGGCCAGCCCGTTGGAAGACGGGAGCAAGGTGTACTTCGTCAATACGGTGAGGGGCAACGACACCGACAAAGAGGTGTACTTCACGCTGAAATATTACAGCGGCGGACTGCGCCACACCTTTGTCATCGATGGTACCGATCAGTATGTGCCCAACCTCATCTTGGGCCTTGACGAGGATTTTGTACCCAACATCATGGCCGGCAGCACCAAGTACCCCTGCCAGATGATGATAGACCCGGTACTGTCCGAGAAGCTGCCCTTCACACCCTCGCCCGACGACCTGATAGCAGTCTTCGTGGGCAACGAGTGCCGCGGGGTGGCTCGGGCACAAGAATCCACGTCGATGGTCATCTATGGCCGACACGATGGCGAAGAGGGAACGCTGCGTTACTACAGCGCCGAGCAGAAAGGCATCTATACGTTCAACGAGAAGCTGACCATCCAAGCCCTTTCGCAGCCCATCGAGGTGCCGCTCTCCTTCTGATACAACCAATAGTAACTATTTTTTTAAAAGATACAAATGATGAAAAAAAGCTTGTGCCGGTTCGCCCGGCTCTTTCCACTGCCGCTTCTGGCAGCCCCCCTGTTCTTTGCGTCATGTTCGTCTGACGATTCCATGACGCCCATCGACGAAGTCAAAACACCCCAGCGCCCCATCAGCGTTGAGGTGAGCGAGGCCCCATTTGGCAATACCACGGAGGCCCGTCAGCTGACCCGTGCCGCCATTACCGACCTCACCTCATTCAGTTCGTTCGAAATGACAGCCAATAATCCGGCTAAGGATCACTATAAAGTTACAAAAAACGGTAGTTGGGTAGTCGATGGCTCTTGGCCATATGGTGTTGGCGATAATACTCCTGTCACCTTCTATGCTTATAGCAATGGGGATTATAATGGCAACAGTGGCACACCTTACATCAGCTTCATCATGGACGAGAATGCTTCTACCCAGCACGACCTGCTGGTGGCTAAAGATACGGTATCTTACAACGACCATCAGGGAAAGGTACCCCTCACGTTCGACCATGCCTGTGCAGCTGTGGCGTTTAATGTTCAGATAACGAACACGCTGAAGACAAACCTCGGCTCAAAGCTAACAGTCAATAGCATCGTACTGCGCAATGTTAGTAATTCGGGCAAATATTATTTCGGAACATCAACCTGGGGTGATGTAAGCGGCTCTGCCTACTACACGCTGACTAGCGAAAACATTTTCGTTGATACCGAAGCTCAGGCCCTCAGTAGCAACTATCTCTTCGTAATTCCACAGAGTAGTGAAGCCACCTATCTGGATGTCACCTACACCTTCTCAGGACAAACAAAGACTTCTGCCACCATTCCCCTTTCTGTGAAACCCTGGGAGGCTGGCAAACAATACACGATCAATATCAAACTTGGCACAACACTGATTCAATGATGAAAAAGACATATACTCAACCCACCCAGAAAATTGTACTCCTCAAATCGAGGGCACACATACTAACAGGCAGTGACTATAAGGTAAATAACTACGTAGTCACCGACGAAGACAACGTCGGAGATACTCGGGAAGACTAATCGTATTTGAACGTGGAAATGGCTTTAAGCCCTAAAATATGGGTTAACCAGTTCTACGTATTGGCTTTCGAGTAGCAGATGAATGACATTGGCGGCCACTTCGACCGATGTTTTCTGGGTGATAATCTCCGCATATTCTTCCAGAATGTCGGTTGATACGCACAAGATGTACTCGCCTGCTTGGAGTCCTTTCCAAACAGGAAAATACTGCCCACGCCTCGATAAAGAGGCTATAAGGCAATTGGTGTCGAGTACGACTTTTCTCTTTTCAGGCATGATTATATGGTATGCGAAGATGTTCTTGTAGAATAGCCTCGTTTTTCTCGTTGTTCCACTTGCCCTCTTCCCAAAGACGATCCATCTCATCATCAACTCGGCGGGCATAGTAGTCGCAGATAACTTGGCGGAGCTCATTCACCTCCTCTACACTCTTCATCGACCCTAATAGCCTGAGAATGCTCATTTGTGCTTCGTTCAATGTGGTTGTTTTCATAATTCGCAATTCTTTCGGATTACGCTGCAGATATACAAAAAGATTTCGAAAAAGAAAAGGAATTGACGTTTTTTTCGTACCTTTGCAAACTGAAAAAGGGAAAACAAGATGTTAGAAGTAAGAAACCTACATGCCAAGATTGGCGATAAAGAAATACTGAAGGGTATAGACCTGGTGATTAATGATGGCGAGACACACGCTATCATGGGACCTAACGGCTCTGGAAAATCTACGCTCAGCGCCGTACTCGTGGGCAATCCGCTCTACGAAGTGACTGAGGGCGAGGCTTTCTTCAATGGGAAAAACCTGTTGGAGATGAAGCCCGAGGACAGAGCTCACGAGGGCCTTTTCTTGAGTTTCCAGTATCCTGTGGAGATTCCTGGTGTCAGCATGAACAACTTCATGAAGGCTGCTATCAACGAGAAGCGTAAGTATCAGGGACTGGAACCCCTGAATGCTGCTGAGTTCCTGAAGCTGATGCGCGAGAAGCGTAAGGTGGTGGAGCTCGACTCAAAACTGGCTAATCGCTCTGTAAACGAGGGCTTTAGCGGTGGTGAGAAGAAACGCAACGAGATTTTTCAGATGGCTATGCTGGAGCCGAAGTTGAGCATCCTTGACGAGACAGACTCTGGTTTGGATGTGGATGCCATGCGTATCGTGGCAGAAGGAGTGAACAAACTGCAGACGCCTGAGACCAGTTGTATTGTGATTACCCACTACGACCGCTTGCTGGAGATGATAAAACCTCAGTTTGTGCATGTGCTCTATAAAGGAAAGATCGTGAAGACGGGTGGCCCTGAGTTGGCTGTCCAGATTCAGGAGCATGGCTATGATTGGATTAAGGAAGAAGTTGGAGAAGAGTAGTGCGCTGCGCGCAAGTTAAGAATTAAGAGTTAAGAATTAAGAATGCGTAGCGAACAGCAATATATAGAACTGTATAATGAGGCACGTGAGATGATTTTCTCACATGCTCCAGAGCCGATGAACGCTGTGCGCGATGAGGCCTTCAATGACTTCGTGTCTGCTGGTTTCCCCAGCAAGAAGGTGGAGCGCTATAAATATACGGATGTCCAGAAGCTCTTTGAACCCAACTTCGGCGTAAACATCAATCGTCTGCAGATACCTGTTGACCCTTACGAGACGTTCCGCTGCGATGTGCCCAACCTGAGCACCAGCCTTTATTTCGTGGTAAACGATATTTTCTACCACGACGAGAAGCCCAAGGGTCATTTGCCTGAGGGTGTCATCATTGGCTCGATGTGTAATCATCCGGATATCGTGGCTCGCTATTATGCCAAACTTGCCAAGACCAATGAGGATGGCATCACAGCACTCAACACGATGCTGGCGCAGGACGGAATGTTGGTTTATGTGCCCAAGAATGTGAAGGTTGATCGCGCCATCCAGGTCATCAATATCCTGAAGGCGACTCCCCAGAACGCTCAGCGCCAGGTGCCCGACCTGATGGTAAACCGTCGCGTACTCATCGTGGTGGAGGCAGGAGCAGAAATTAAAATGCTGTTCTGCGACCATGCTGCCGATGATCGTAACTTCCTGACCACGCAGGTCATCGAGGCTTTTGTAGGCGAGAATGCCTCGCTGGATCTCTACTGTCTGGAGGAGACGCATTATAAGAATGTGCGTGTGAGCAATGTATATATAGACCAGCAGCGCGACAGTCGTGTGACGCATAATGTCATCACCCTGCATAACGGAACTACGCGCAATAAACTCGACCTGACGTTTTCAGGCGAGGGTGCCGAGTGCCAATGCTATGGTTGCGTGATTGCCGATAAGCAGCAGCATGTGGATAACAACACGCTGATTGTCCATAAGGTGCCTCATTGTACGTCAAATGAACTCTATAAATACGTGCTTGATGACAAGTCCACAGGTGCCTTTGCAGGTCGCGTGTTGGTGGAGCATGGTGCTCAGCAGACTACTTCGCAGATGACCAACCAGAACCTCACGGCAACCAAGGAGGCACGTATGTACACCCAGCCCATGTTGGAGATTTATGCCGATGACGTGAAGTGTGCGCATGGCTCTACGGTAGGTCAGTTGAATGATGCGGCTTTGTTCTATATGCGCCAGCGTGGTATCTCATTAGAAGAAGCCCGTCTGCTCCTGCAGAATGCCTTTGTCAACGAGGTGATAGACCACATGCAACTGGAACCCTTGCGCGATCGTCTGCATTATCTGGTAGAAAAGCGCTTCCGCGGAGAACTGAATAAATGCACAGGATGCAAGCTGTGTAAGTGATATAAAAAAGGCGAGGATTTGAGTCCTCGCCTTTATTAATGATGCTATTTTGTGTGTTATTTTCTAATCATCTTCTTGCCTTCCTGCACGTAGATGCCTCTGTCAGTCTTGTTGAGCTTGCGTCCACTCAGGTCATAGACCTTGTCGGATGTGCTCTTCAGGTTGATGTTCTTGATAGCTGTTGCCTCAGCCTCTGATACGTGCTTGATGCACAACTCCTGAGCAGAAGCGTTCTGCATGTCCCAAGAGAAGCCGCAACGGGTAGGCAGGAATGCCTTGTCGGCCTGGGTGCGGATGAGTACGCTCTCCAAAGGTGTTACTTTCTGCTGGGCAGGAATACCATAGAGCCCGTCTTTCTTCACGGTCTCCCAGTTGCTGTTGAAAGTTACAGTATTTCCCTCGTTGTCGCTCATGCGGATGGCCTTCAGCTCGGTGTTCACATTCATAGCCTCACTATTCTTCAGACGCAGGTACTGACTCTTGGGAGAGTAAACCAGATAGGGCACGCCAGCCTGAAGACCTTCGTTGGTGCAGTCAACGAAATAGAGGTTTAGCACATTACCTTCCTGCTGAATGCCTGCCAGACGCTCGGCCTTCACGTCGCCCAACTGCTCGGCAGTTACCGTCATAGGTACACACAGCGTGTTATAGCCTGCAAACAGATAGCGGTTCAGCTGAACGGTCTGGTCGTTGCTTTGCAACATCTCTACGTTCAGTTTCGTAGAACTGGCATAGACATTCTTCACCTTGTTTTGTGCAAGGGCCGTCGAGCAAACAGCCGTTGCAATCGCTAATGTAAGTACAAATTGTTTCATAAGCAATATAGTTTTAAAGTCCTTGTCTGAGTGCAAAGATACAAAATATTCTGAAATATACAAGGTATAATGCATATTTTTTCGTACCTTTGCCGCACATTTTAAGAAATTGTCATGTACGACGTTCAGAAAATACGTGAAGACTTCCCCATTCTTCAGCGGGAGGTATATGGAAAGCCGCTGGTCTATCTTGATAATGCGGCCACTACACAAAAGCCCTTGTGTGTGCTCGATGCTATGCGAGAGGAATACCTGAATGTGAATGCCAACGTGCATCGTGGCGTTCACTATCTGTCGCAGCAGGCCACGGACCTGCATGAGGCTGCACGCGAGACGGTGCGCAGTTTTATCAATGCCCGCAAGATAGAAGAAGTGGTCTTTACACGTGGCACTACCGAGGCAATCAACCTGGTGGCGCAGACCTTTTGCGAGTCGCAGATGAAGGCTGGCGATGAGGTGCTGGTCACGGAAATGGAGCACCATTCAAATATTGTGCCCTGGCAGTTGCAGGCTCAGAAGATGGGCATCGTACTGAAGCATCTGCCTATCACGGATGATGGGTGTTTAGTAAGTTGCCATGATATGGCAACATACATAACAGAGCGTACCAAGCTCATTAGCATTGCCCATGTCAGCAATGTATTGGGTACTATCAACCCTGTGAAGGAAATCATAAAGTTTGTTCACGAGCGGGGCATTCCCGTGCTGGTGGATGCAGCTCAGAGTGCGCCCCACATGAAGATTGACGTGCAGGACTTGGATTGCGACTTCCTGGCGTTCAGTGGTCATAAGATGTACGGACCTACGGGCATTGGCGTGCTCTATGGCAAAGAGGAATGGCTGGAGAAACTGCCACCATATCAGGGTGGGGGCGAGATGATAGACAAGGTGTCATGGGAGAAGACCACCTTCGAACGTCTGCCTTTCAAGTTCGAGGCGGGAACCCCTGATTATGTGGCCACTCATGGTTTGGCTACAGCTATTAATTATATAGAGAGTGTGGGGCTCGATTCCATCGAGGCCCATGAGCAGGAACTCACCCGCTATTGCATGGAGCAGATGCAGACTATACCTAATATCCGCATTTTCGGTCCATCATTCATCACCCATCACCCATCACCCATCAAAGATGCCGTTGTCTCTTTCCTTGTTGGCGATATCCATCATCTGGATATGGGTACGTTGCTCGATCGTCTTGGTATTGCCGTGCGTACTGGTCACCATTGTGCGCATCCGTTGATGGATCGTCTTGGGGTGACAGGCACCGTGCGTGCTTCCTTCGCCCTCTATAACACGAAAGAGGAAATCGACGCTTTAGTTTCTGGTATCCGCAGGGTCAGCGCGATGTTCTAAAGTATAAGCTTATGTTGCTGGATCACTATTACGAAGGAAAAATTGAGGCTGGATGTGATGAGGCTGGGCGTGGCTGTCTGGCAGGAAGTGTCTATGCCGCTGCCGTCATCTTGCCCATTGGCTATCAGAATGAATTGTTGAACGACTCGAAGCAACTCACTGAAAAACGTCGTTACGAATTGCGTGAGATCATCGAGCGCGATGCCGTGGCGTGGGCTGTTGGTATCGTCACGCCCGAGGAAATAGACAAGATCAACATCCTCAATGCCTCTATCTTGGCTATGCATCGTGCCCTCGACCAACTGAAAGTGCGTCCAGAGGCCGTCATCGTAGATGGCAATCGTTTCAAGCCCTATTATCCATCACCCATCACCCAACACCCAAAACCTCTTCCTCACACCACTATCGTCAAAGGCGATGGTAAATATCTCAGCATCGCTGCTGCCTCAATCCTTGCCAAGACTTATCGTGATGATTATATGAACCAGTTGGCTGAAGAGTATCCGCAGTATGACTGGCTATCGAATAAAGGCTATCCCACAAAGAAACACAGAGAAGCCATCCGCCAGTATGGCACGACGCCTTATCATCGTATGTCGTACAATTTACTGGGGGATGGCCAGCTCTCGCTTGATTTTAAGGATTAAGATCTTGTCTTATTTTTTCTTTTGAAGTCCACCGAAGTAGCCGAGGCAGACGTCACGCCATTCTTTGGCATCCTTCAGTTGGCGCTGCAGACGGTCGTTGACTTCCTGCCAGCGCTGCTCGTCAATCTGCGGACGGGCTTCCTGCCAGATGCGGATGAAGTCCTCTACCTCGCGTACACCCTGATTGTAGCGCCATTGCATCTCTTCCCAAAGGGTGCGACCGCTGTTCATACGACGGGTCCAGGGCACGCGGTGGAACCAGAGTAGATAACGCTCAGGACAGGTGTTGACATCGTCGTAGAGTGAGCAGTAGGGCTCAGGGTATTGTCCTGTGGCATTGCTGCCAGTGTGGGTACGGTCTACGCCGATACTGTCGCCATTGGCACGGTGGTAATAAACAGGGCACCACTCAATGGGATAACTTTTGATATAGCCATCGGGCTGTGGTCCCATGTGGTGGTCGAACTTGAAGATATGATGTAGTCCTAATGGCATCATATAATCTACGCAGGCCTCACGAGAGCGAAGCATCATACTAAGAAGATCCTCTCCCCCGAGAGAGGAGTTGGGAGTGAGGCTAAATGTCTGTGTCAGCCATTCCTCTGCTATCTGTCTTGATGATAGGGTCGGGTTCCAGGCCAGGCGACCAAAGGCATACCAGTTGGCCTGTGAGAAGTGATGTCCGCACCAGTTCGTGTCCAGTCCGATATTGGCAACGCCAGCGATGCCTACGAGTTTTTCTGGTTTGACAAATGAGAAGAACTCCTTCCACATGGGGGCGAGATAGACCAAATGCCAACTCTGACCTAGGTATTCCTGCGTGATTTGCAGTTCAGCCATCTGTGGAGTCTTTTTCATGTGGTCGAAGATAGGGGCGTATGGCTCGCGGGGCTGGAAGTCCAACGGACCGTTCTTTGACTGTAGGATTACGTTCTCACGAAACTTGCCATCGAGTTCGGCAAACTCGCTGACAGCCTGGTTAACACGGTCTTCACCATGATGCTTAGCACCATAGACGAACGAACGCCAGATAACGATACCCTTATAGGGAGCCAGCGCATCGGCTAACATATTAGCACCATCGGCATGGGTGCGTCCATAGTCGAAAGGACCAGGCTGTCCCTCGCTGTTGGCCTTTACCAAAAATCCACCAAAGTCAGGGATGGCAGCGTATATTTCCTTAGCCTTCTTCTGCCACCAGCGTTTTACCTGCGGGTCTAAGGGATCAGCAGTTTTTGTCTCTCCCAGCGCTTTTGGGGTGCCGAAGTTAACGGAGAAATAGACCTTGATACCCCACGGGCGCAGGATGTCGGCAATCTCCTTCACCTTATTTATATACGTGCGCGTGAGCATCTTGGGTGATGCGTTCACGTTGTTCAGCACCGTACCGTTAATGCCGATAGAGGCGTTGGCCTCGGCGTAAGCCTCTATCTTCTTATGGTCAATAAATAGGTCGTTGTTCCATAGAATACTTTTCCCTGCATAGCCACGCTCGATGGAACCATCCAGATTGTCCCAATGGTTCAGAATACGTTGTTTGTAGTAAGGATGCGACTCACCCTGTTCACCACGTAGCAGGGCATAGCGTCCGTAGAGCAGGCCCATCTTGGTGCGGGCGGTGATGGTATGGCCATTGATGCGATAGCCATCGTCATCAGGCATGGTAGGGTCGATTATCTCTATGATGTCGTTAGGCAATTCCGTGCGTAGCCACAAGCGATGCCCGTCCTCAGCGCTTGCCGTCAGTGAGAGCCATGCGAAGAGGAAAATAAAAAGCTTCTTCACGATATATGTCTTAAGTATTTTCTGATTTCTTTTCTGGCAATGCCAAGGTGATACTCTACGGATTTGTAGTTTTCGCCTGTCTGTTGGGAAATGTCGCTCACCTGCATACCATCGTAGATATGCATACGGTAGAGCTCACGGCATTTCTCAGGAATGCGCAGTAAGCCGCGCTCCAGAAATTCCGTCACCTCCTTTACGGAAAGCGGGCGTGCAGCCTCGTCAGCAGTTGTCGTAGCCTGTTGTCTGCAATCAATGGGTTGCATCCCGTGTCTCATGGCCCACTGCTTCCTGCGATAGTGGTCGGTAATCAGGTTGCGGGCTATCGTATAGGCCAAGGCCTGAAGTGTGGTCTCCATGATTGGATTACTGTTTTGCAACAGTCGCAGGAAGACATCCTGAACGATGTCTTCTGCCTCTTCAATGCCACCCAGCCTACTGCTCACGAAGGCGAGCAGTTCGGCCTGGTGGTTTTGATAATAGTATTCTATAATCTGGAGATTATTCATTAACAACTGGCTTGATGGTGCCGTCCTCATTGTAGTAGAGGCGTTGTACCTTCAGTGAACGCAGGTGTGTGATGTCGTTTGAGGGCACGCAGTCGTGATAGAACAGATACCACTGCCCCTTGTATTCTACGATAGAGTGGTGGGTGGTCCAACCAACGACGGGCTCTAGGATAACACCCTGATAGGTAAAGGGACCGTAGGGACTGTCACCAATGGCGTAGCACAGGAAGTGGCTGTCGCCAGTAGAGTAAGAGAAATAATATTTGCCGTTGTACTTATGCATCCACGAAGCCTCGAAGAAACGATGGGGATCACTGGCCTTCAGTGGGTGTCCGTCCTTGTCGAGGATGACTACAGGACGTGGTGCCTCAGCAAACTGCAGCACATCGCCGCTCATGCGAACCACGAAACTGGACAGGGCAGGTGCGTCGGGCTTGGCGAACAGCTGCGTCTTGTGGTCAGGTGCAGGCCCCAAGTCAATGAGACCGTTGTTGTCGCCATATTTGCCGGGGATGGTGGCAAAGCCGCCGTCAAGCGACATCCACCACTGTAGCTGACCGCCCCACAGTCCACCGAAGAAGACATAGATCTCGCCGTCATCATCCTTGAAGGCGCAGGGGTCGATAGAGAACGAGCCGCGGATGGGGGCTTCCTGTGGGATGAATGGACCTTCGGGCTTGTCGGCCACAGCCACACCGAGGTGGAACACGCCATCATAGCCCTTGGCAGAGAAGATGAGGTAGTATTTGCCGTCTTTCTCTACGACATCGTTGTCCCACATCTGCTTCTCGGCCCATTTCACCTGGTCAACATCGAGGATCACACCATGGTCGGTGGCTTCATCGTTCTCAACATCATTCCACGACAGCACATGATAGTCGCGCATTTGGAAGTGTCCGCCATCATCATCGAAGCATTCGCCGGCATCCCAGTCGTGACTGGGATAGACGTACAGGCGTCCGTTGAACACGTTGGCCGATGGGTCAGCCATATAATCGCTTGGGAATAGGTAACGAGGTAATTTTGCCATAGTTTTAATTTTTTTCGATGTTACGATATATCGATATGTCAACTTATTTATAAATTTTGATAATTTCGTTGATTACGGGCTTTGCCTTGTACTGGCGGTCGAAGAGTAAGGGATAGTTGGTGCGTCCCTTGATAGGCCACCCATTGAGCCATGAGCCGCCATCGTTGACACCCCATAGGTTGATGCGGGAAATCTGGTCGCGGTGTTTGTAGTAGATTTTAAAGAGGTCAATCCAACGCTGATCTACCTCTTTCTGCTTAGCTGCGGGGAGTCCCTCTGTATAGGGATTGAATCGCTTCTGCAACTCAAAGTTCTGGGCAATATCGGCACCACCGAAGCCCTCGGGGTTTGGCAGTACGTTCAGATCGAGTTCAGTGATCATCACCTTCACACCACAGGCCGCAAAAGCATCAATACTCTTCTCGTATTCAGCAAGATCGGGATAGTCCAGCCCATTGTGACTTTGCATACCCACACCATCGATGCGCAGGCCCTTGGCCTTCAAACTCTTCACTAAACGACACACGGCTTCGCGTTTGGCGGGCTTAGCCATGGAATAGTCGTTGTAGTAGAGCTCTGCATCGGGGTCGGCCTCATGGGCGGTGCGGAAAGCGATCTCAATGAACTCCTCGCCCAGCAGGTTGTAATAGTGTGACTTGCGGAACGAACCGTCATCATTGATAGCCTCGTTTACCACGTCCCAACCATGAACCTGTCCTTTATAGTGGCCTACCACGGTCTTGATATGCTTGATAAGGCGGGCTTTCAATACTTCCTTAGAAGCGGGACTGGCTGCATAGCCATTGGTGAACCACCAGTCAGGGGCTTGTGAGTGCCACACCAGACAGTGGCCGATGACCTTCAGTTGATGCTGCTCGCAATAGCTCACGAACTTATCGGCTACACGGAAGTCGAAGATACCCTCTGCGGGGGCCAGCGACTCGGGTTTCATACAGTTCTCGGCCACGGCACAGTTGAAGTGCTTATCCGTCAGGACATCAGCCTCAGATACCTGTCCGTCGCTCTGCCACTGGTTGATGGCAGCACCAATCAGACAGTATTTCCCAATGGCATCCTTCAGTCCCTGCTGAGCCGTTGATGGCAGCGGCATCAAGGCTACGCAGAGAGTCAGTATCTTTACGCTCTTAATCATTTGTTACGCTTTTCAATCTCCTTGTTGATCTGGTCAATCTTCTCGTCGGTCAGTTCATATCTCGAGATGATGAACATGGCGATGACAAGCAGGATGGCGGGGATGACACATACCAGCCAGCGGATGCCTTCCTGTACCTGAGGATCCAGTACCTCCATATCGTTCATAAAGTAAGCACCAGCGGCATTACCTACTGACATCATGGCGAAGGCAGTGATGAAGAACAGGGCAATGACACGCAGGGGACGGTTGCGCATGAACTCGGTCCACAGATCGCTCACCTTCACGTTCTTTGTTTCAGACTCGTCCATCACTACACGCTCCTTGGTCTGCGAGAAGCAGAAGATGAGCAGCAACAGTCCTACGAGCGAGAAGATCAGCATGGTGAGGAACCAGGCATGAGAATCCTTTGGCAGGTTGCTGGCCTCAGCAGCAGGTTCATAGTTGACCAGCCACAGCACGAAGCCGGGTACCACACCGCCTAATGCCATACCGGCCTTGAAGAAGATACCAGTCAGTGCGTTGACAATACCCGATATGCGACGGCCAGTGGTGTATTCTCCGTAGGAGATGACTTCGGGAATCAATGCCCACATATAGCCAGTAGCTACGATGACACCCGTTGACTTGATAAACTGTGCAATATAGACCAGAGTGATGTTTTCCTTTACGGTGCCCATACGGCTGATGACGTATAGCATAGCCATACCCAGGATGGCGACTGAAAGGAAAATATAGAACATATTCTTCTTGCCGACCTTGCGCTTGATGGCGGGAACCAAAGGCATGAAGATGAATGAGGGCAGTGACCCCAGACCCATAAACAGTGCCATCTCAATAGGCAGCGATTCGGACGAGGCAAACAATGCCACGATGATGGGCACGCCGGCTGAAACACACAGGCCGCCGATGTTGGCCATGAACATACGGACGCTGGTGAGGATGGTGATCTCATTGGTGTCGCGGGTCAACGATGAGTTCAGTGCACCATAGGGCACGTTGATCAGCGTATAGAGCATCGACATACCTACATAGGTGATATAGGCATAGATGATGCTGGGTGCAAAGCCGTCCCAGAAACAGAGAATGGCCAGGATGGTCAAGGGAATGCCGCCCATCACTAGGTATGAGCGATACTTACCCCATACGGGATTGTGTTTATCGACAAATGTTCCTACAAGGGGATCCCACAGTACGTCAACAAGACGCACGATGAGGAACATGGTACCTGCCAGTCCGGCAGACTTCGCTGCATCGCCACCGAGTACATAGACATCGGTGTAGAAAAACAGCAGGTACATACAGATGGTCTGGTAAATCAGGTTCTGGGCAAGGTCACCAGCACCAAATCCAATGCGCTGGAGCCATGACAGCTTGTAAAAGCCTTTAGTTTCTTGGTTCATTGCTTAATATAGTTTTATGTTTTTATATTTTTGGTGCAAAGGTAGGAATTTTTCGTCTTCTCCCTGTTTTCTCATGTTTCATAATAATATAGCAAATGTTTCATATGTCAAAAAAGTTTTTTGTTTTGTATTTTGTTTGCAGAAAAAGCAGTATTTTTGCAGTGTTATGAGAAAAAACACTATATTGTTGCTTCTACTCCTTGTGAGTGTTGTCGTGGCCGATGCCAAGGTGCGTCTGCCGCAGGTTTTTCAGTCGGGCATGGTGCTCCAGCGAGGCACTGCCATACCTGTATGGGGACAGGCTGATGCGGGTGAGACCGTCGTTGTAAACCTGAATAAGAAATCGGCTACGGCTGTGGCTGATGCCAATGGCCGCTGGCGGGTGAACCTGCCTGCGATGAAAGCGGGAGGACCGTATGTGCTGAGTATTGGAGGAATAGAATTGACCGATGTGTGGCTTGGTGATGTATGGCTCTGCACGGGTCAGTCGAATATGGAGACCACGCTGGAGCGTGTGTCGCCACAGTACCCAGACGAACTGAACGACAGCAATGCAATGGTGCGCCTTTTCCACGTGCAGTACCAGACGGATACGCATGGCCCCAGTGCCGATCTGCGTCCTACGTCATGGAAGAAACTGAACCGTGAGAATGCCTGGCGTTTCTCGTCTATCGGCTATTTCTTGGGCAAACAGTTGCAGCGTGAGAAAGGGGTGGCTCAGGGTATCATTGAGAGTGCCTGGGGAGGTACGCCCATCGAGGCTTGGATTGCTGCCGATACGCTGGAGAAGCATTTCCCGATGTATTACAAACAGATACAACTCTATCAGAATGATGACTATGTGGCTGCTCAGCAGCGTGCCGCTGGTCAGGCTGAACAGCAGTGGCAGAAAATTCTGAATGCTAACGATCCTGGTCTGGGGAAATATACCGAACTGAGTTATGATGACTCTGGCTGGACAGAAGTCAACCAATACAATCTCTCCCCTAAACGTGAATGGATCGGTTCGCTGTGGTTGCGCCAGCATATCCATATCGATGCTCAGCACGCAGGCAAGAAGGCTCAGCTGCTGTTGGGTACCCTCTATGACTGCGACTACACCTATATCAACGGACAACTGGTGGGCAATACTGGCTATCAGTATCCGCCCCGCCGCTATCAGGTACCCGAAGGACTGCTTCGCGAGGGGGATAATGTTATCACCGTGCGTTTTATCAATAAGAACGGGATGCCCCATTTCATCAAGGAGAAGCCATATAAGTTTGTTTTTGGGAAAGGTGATGAACAACCCATTGGGGAAAAGTGGCTCCTCTGCGAAGGTGCTGAGATGCCGCGAGCTATCGGCATGGGCGTCAGTCTGCAGAACCAGCCCTCTACGCTGTTCAATGGCATGATACATCCCCTGGCTCCCTTTGCTGTAGCAGGCGTGGTGTGGTATCAGGGTGAGTCAAATACGGGAATGCGTCAGGCTGCGGAGTATGCACAGATGTTGCGATTGCTGATGGCCAACTGGCGTCAGGCCTTCGAGCGGCCGCAGATGCCCTTTGTCATCGTGCAACTGGCTAACTATATGGCTTTCTCTGAACGACCACAGGATACTGGCTGGTCACGCGTTCGTGAGGCACAGCGCATCGTGGCTACTGAAGACCCTTATTCAGAACTGGCGCTAGCCATCGATCTTGGTGAGACTGTCGATATCCATCCCTTACGAAAGAAAGAGGTGGCCGAGCGTATTGCCCTTAACTTCGAGCGCTTGGTCTATGGCAAGAAGGTACAGTTGGCTCCGCAGGTGCTGACAACGGAGGTCAAGGACGGTAAGGTAATCCTGACCCTTGACCAGCCAATGAAGTCAGGCTCGCTGAAGTTCTTTGAACTGGCTGACGAGAAAGGTTTGTACCACAATGTGGAGGCCACTGCCAACGGCAATCAGATTATCATCCCGTCTCCTATGCCCAATCCCGCTGCTATACGCTATGCCTGGAAGGACAACCCATTGGGCGTCAATGTCTATGGAAAGAACGGCTTACCCTTGACTCCTTTCCAACTACAATTGAAATGATGCACAATATTTTCGCAAACAATGCGTTCTTAGAATAACTATAATAACGAAATACGATTATGAAGAAAACTTTTTTGATGGTTGCCATAGTATCGCTGATGCTCACTGGCTGTAACACAGGTAACACAACGATTGATCAGATGGGAAATGCAGTGCTGACTGATGTGCTGACAGGTGGACAGGCAGGTACGTCAACGACAGCCGCAACAGGAGCTGCAGTGAACACCGTGCTGCAGAGTGTATTGGGAATGACTGGTACCAAGGTGTCTCAACAGTCACTGATTGGAACATGGAAGTACAGCCAGCCAGGTTGTGCCTTCACCAGTGAGAAACTGCTGGCCCAGGCCGGTGGTGAGATTGTGGCTACCAACGTGAAGACCAAGCTGCAGCCTACCTACCAAAAGGTTGGCATCTCGGCTTCTAACACTCAGGTAACCTTTAATCAGGATGGCACCTTCTCGGCAAAGATAGCAGGAAAGGCATGGAGCGGCACCTATAAGTATGATGCCTCTACCTGTAAGATTACCATGTCAGGTCTGTTGCTCAATGTCAACTGCTATGCCAAGCAGAATGTGAATGGTATTGGTCTGCTCTTTGAAGGAAAGAAACTGCTTAGTATGATTCAGACCATGTCTGCACTCAGCGGAGGTCAGAACGCTACGTTGAATACCATTGGTGACGTGGCTTCCAGCTACGATGGTCTGCGTGTCGGTTTCGACATGACGAAGTAAGCAATATATAAGACATTAAATAAGCCTGCATCACATGACGTGGTGCAGGCTTTTTTGTCTTGTCTCTTAAAGATCTTACTTGATGATGACCTTACGACCATTCTTGATATAGAGGCCCTTCTTGGCATTCTCCACCTTTTGTCCCTGTAGGTTGTAGGTTGTAGAATGTTGAATGTTGAGTGTTGAGTGTCGAGTGTCGAATGTTGGGTGAATACCTGTTGCAAGGAAACTTTGGATGTCATACCATACCACCTCTGACTCGTGAGTCTCGTTGCCTCCTTTGTAGATACTCTTCACACCAATCATCTTCCATGACATAATCACGTCAAGTCCCTGAAGGAGGAATAGTAGGTGGTTGTCGCCATCTTTCTGGACCAAGTATCCCGTTTCGTCATTCAAACTGTTGGGAATCTCAGTATAGTCCTGATCTAATGTTGTGTAGAGCTCTTTGTTTAGTGTCAAAGGTGCAACCTGGCCATTCGCGTCTTCTACCATTAGCGTATAGTACAGGTTGCTGATGCCCAGTGCATTTCCGTTCTCATCAGTTGTAGGCAGTGTAAACTGTAATGCTCCCATCTTGTAGGCACCTTGTATCATGAAATCCAAGTGCTCAGGCTTAGCAGGTGTGGCGGCCACATCGGGTATCTTTGTCCATACGGCATTGGTGATGTCATCGTAAACACCACTGGGAGTAGCGGTGATATAACCATATGTTGAAAGCTTACCTGTCTGTGCATCGTACTCGAACGTGACGTCGCCAGCGGGATTGAAGTAGAACTTCATATATCCGTTTGGTGTGTAATAGGAGCCCATAAACTGGTTGGCAGCAAATGTGGCGGTGCTGCCATTCAGCGTACCCTTGATCCATGCCTCTGGCAATACCTCGCTAAGACCGCTGACATAGATGTCATTGCCATTGATGGCCACCTGTGCACTATGTGTCACTGATTGGTTATAATAGTTGTCATAACCGCTGAAGGAATAGTCCATGGGTTTTACACCCTCGGGCAGTGCTACGGGCTGTTCTGTGGCTGCTGATTCCTTTGTGATATATGCCGTAGAGAAATAGCAGAACGTGCTAAGGGTTGTTGTGCTACCATTGAAGAGGATGTAGCCGGTTGACACCAATACCTTTGACTCCTCATTATAAGTAAAGGTGACGTCTGATAGTGTCTGACTATCACTGGAACCGCAGAAATACACGTCACTTCCGTAATAACTACCAAGATACTGACCGTTGGCAAATACATAGCTGCTGCCATCGGCGCTTTTCGTACCCTTTACCCAAGAAGAACCAAACAGCGGGTTGGGGAAATGCAAGTACAGGTCGTTGTCGTCGAAGACCACGTTTATCGGTTCTACAACGTCTTCCGACTCTAATTCCCCCCCCTCTCCTTGATAGGACATGATGCCCGAGAAGTTCCAACTCTCCTTGGTGGCATTGGCTGGGGGTGTCACTACTGTTTGTGAAAAACTTATGGTAGCCATCATAGCTGCCATAAGTGAGAATAGTATTCTTTTCATGATTTATCGGATAATCATTTTACGTGTCTGTCCATTGCTCTTATAGAGGTAGATGCCAGGACGCAACTGTCCCTTCATGCTACGGCCGTTGAGGTCGTAGAGAGTTGAGGTGCCAGCTGATGGCTGTTTGGTGATGGTCTGCTCAATGCCAGTGACATAGGTGACACCATAGAGGTTAGAAGGCAATGACTCACCCTCCTCGTAAATGGTTGTGACATAGAAGAGGTCGTCATTGTCGGCGTCAACAGGACCGAATGAGGTTACATCTGCGCCCAATGTCTCACCCTGTTTCACACCATTCTTATAGACATTGTAACCCAGTACGGTCTTGGGCTCTCCCCAGAACTCGATATCATCAATCATCATGATGAAGCTACCAGTGCCGTAAACCTTCTGCTGTGTACCCTCATAATCTACATACTCGGTAGCCTTGCTGGTGCGGTGCAGAGCAAAATGCTTAGCGCCTGCGGGCAGATCAACGGTATATTTCTCCCACAGTTGGTCGTTGATGACAAACTCCTCCTTGGCAACAAGATACGTGGTTGGGTCGAGGTTGGCCTGATCCAACGTATAGAGCACCTCCATCGTCTCGGTGTAGGTGGCATCGGTCTGGTAACCGGTAGCCTCTGTGCCACGGTAGCCCCTGGCACGGAACGAGATAGTCTGGGCATTGCCAGAGAGTACGGGTGAAACCATGTAGTCATCGTTGTCAACCTCATGACCGCTGGTCTCGCTATCCTTCACAGCGCTATAGAAAGCTGCGAAATACTGGTTGCCGCTGAATGGCATGAAACGATAACCGAAAGCGTTAAGGTCTTCGCCGAGGCCAGCCTTCACGGGATCCATCACGATGAATGCCTTCGGGGTGTATGCATTAGGATAGTCAACAGTACCGAAGATGTTGTTGGGCTTTTGTGTATAGGCCTTGTCGCCATCTACCATTGTCCATGCGCCCAGTCCGTCGTAGGTGAAGGCAGCATACTGCTCTGCACCCTCTACGAAGTGGCCGTTGGGATTGGTCCAAGTCAGTTTCACCGTTCCTATTCTGTTAGCACCAGTCAGTTCTGCAGTAGGCAGTATTACGTCGCTCAGCACGATGATGGTGGCAATCTCGGTCTTGTTGTTGCGCTGCTCCTCATCGGCCTCGTTCACTACTTCGGCATAGATGCTCATCTTGCCTGCTTTGGTGGCGGTGATCTGGAAAGTCAGGGCCTGGCTCTGACCTTGCTCTAGGTTGTCAACAGGGTCGGGCTCGGAGTCTCGGTCGATAGTTGCCACGAGTTCGTTGTCAGCATAGAGCTTCACCACATAGTTCTTGGCAAGCACTTTGTCAAGGCCGATGTTCTTCACGCTGACGGTGACGCTCTTGGTATCGCCAATCTTCATCTGTGAGGGATAATCCTTCAGCATGATGCGCTGGTCGATATTCTTGCGGGTGAAGCAGCCATCCACATAGATACCAGTCATCTGTAAACCACGATAACCGTGGTACACCGGTTTGTCATTGTCATCGAAATCGACACCTTTGGGCTGATACAGTTCACCAATCAGCGTGGCAGCACCGGTTTTGGTATCGATTTCAAACACACCAGTGTCGCGACCACCCAGTGAGGGAGCCAGTGTGGTGTTGGTGCCATCGGTAGCATTTGTGCTCTTACCATTGTTGATGAAGCCAATCCAGTAGAGTTTGTCGGTGCGCAGGTCGAAGGTGGCCGACATATACTGATCCTGGCTCTTGAAGCCTACGTTGCCGATGGTGTTCAGACGACCGTCGGTCTTGTCAATGCTATACACATTGCCACTGGCATCAATGGCATAGAGCTCGCCCTTGGAATTGACAGCGATACACTTCGGTGCACCATAGAGCAGACCCTCGCGTGAGATATTCGTCACCTTGAAGGTCTCCATGTCGAGCGTACCGATTTTGTAGGTGTTGCCGTCATAGAAGATACCATAGACCACATCGTTGAAGGGGTCGTAGGTCAGGTCGATAGGCTGATGTGTCTTCATCTTACCGGCCTCCTGTCGCTTCACGTTGATACATTTTCCTGTACCTTCTTCGATATCCCAGGTGTATTTGCGAACCAGTACCTCATATTCCTCGCTGCCATACTCAGAGTCGATATTGCTGGAAGCATCGACCTCATGCATGAAGAAAGAATAATAGGTATTGCCGCCTACATAGACACCACTGGGGTAGCTGTAGAGAACATGGTCGCGAATGAGCCAGTCGAAGTCGCTGATAACCTTAGTGTCGCTTTTAATAGAAGTACCTTCGGTAATTGACCAGTGATCTACTTTCGTTGTTGATACATTGGCAATATCGATAGACATCAGACCGATGTTGGGCGCACCGGTAGCGTGGGCCACGCCCTCGTTGTCAATCCAGGCGCCACCGCCCACTGAGGTCTGGTGCCAGCCCTCTCCGCTGGTACTGCCAGTGGGGTCTTTCCCGTAAGAGTAGGAGTTGACAAGCGAACCGTTGATGATGACAGGTCCGTCATACTGTGCCAGCGCTACGGCAGGCATTCCGAGCAGGGCAGCTATGGCACCTGCAAAGATGGTTTTCATTTTCATGTTGTTTTCTTATTTTTTATTGTATTTCTTTCCGTTGATAATCACGATGCCCTTGGCCTTCTTTGTCTGACGACCTTGCAGGTCGAAGAAGGATTGGTGATGGGTGTTAGGTGTTAGGTGTTGGTGGCTGATGCCCGTCTGGACATCTGTCATCTGGATAATATAATCATTACCATCGTTCACGTAGGTGATGGTCTGTGTGTAGTCATCGAGACCTTCTTTTGTGACGGTGAGGGTGTACTGCAGGTTGCTACGGTATATCTTGATGCTGAACAGACCTTTCTCGTCACTCGTGGTCTGGTAGATCACATCCTGATCAATGGCTTTCATCGTGATGGTAGCTCCTGCCACTGTCCAGGTATTGTCTTCTGCCAATACGATGGTGCCACTGATGGTCTTGGCATTGGCTTCATCACTCTCGGCTACGATATCGAAGACCTTTTCTTCGCTCTTGGTGGTAATTGTGCCATAGCTCAGTTCAAACCATGCCTTTTGTCCTTCGGCCACGGTATGGGGCATAAAACTATAGCTTACTTGCTTGCTTTCACCATAGGCCAGTGTGTAAGTATCAGATGCTTTCTCCTCACCGTTGATGAAGAATTTTACTGTTATTTCCTCGTTGTCTGCCCAGATGTTCTTTACATTAGCCTTGGCTGTGTATTCCCAGTTGATGACGGCCGAGTCGGGCAGGGTGGTGCTGAGTGTCACAGCATGATAGTTCTCGATGGGTTCAAAGCCCTCGATATCATCGATTCTCACGTTTGAAGCCACGAAGCGCACGAAGTATTCGCCAGCCTCAGTAGCTTTTATCTTCAGCTGTTTCCAGTCGGCTGTCTCAGCCGATACGTTGAGTGCCTCGCTGTAGTTGGCCACTGGTGTCCATGTCTGTCTGTCGGTTGAGGTGTAGATGGTCAGTGCGGGCGCGTTGATCTCACTGGCACGAACGGCACGGAACATCAGACTGTCGCCCTCGGTCATTTTCAGTTTCTGGGTGGTCAGCGTGCTGCTGCCTCCAGTATAGTCATAGTGCTCAGCATAATAATCTGTTGATGAATAGCTCTCATGCGAGATATTCCATTTCTCATCGGCAGTCCATCCCTTTGGCCATGCCTGATCCTGAAAATCAACGAACAGAATCTTCGGGTCGCGGCTCAAGGTGTTGACCACAATCTTTACGGTCTTTTCCTCGCCCTCGATGGTCACCATTCCGTTCTTCTTGCCGTATGGCAATACAGGCATCGTGATGCGCAGGGTGTCGTTCTGTGCGGCGGTGAGGGTAGCTGATGTCTTGTTGATGGTGATATCGCCCTCGGCCATCAGGTTGACATTAAGGGTACCCGTACCCACATTCCTTATTATATATAAAATGGTGGAATCGGCAGTGATGGTGCCCAGGTCAATGGCTGTGCTGTCGGCTAAGGTATTGCTGTTGCAGTCGAGAACGGCCAACATCGGGGCGTTACTGCTCAGATGGAATCCGATCACGTTGTCGATAGCCACATATTTTCCCTCAAACTGCACAAACACATCGCCAACAGGGATGTTTGTTATCTGATAGGTCTCGAAGGCAGTTGTCAGTTCGTAAACACCTGCTTCTGTCCATGCTTTTTTATCTGTTGAGTAGCTAACTTTGATTGTGGCTGCATTGTAGGAGAAGGCGCGCTTGGCCTCGAAACTAAGTTTCTCACCTTCCATCACCGTAAGTCGAGGTGAGGTTAGGGTGGTGGCACCCTCGTTACTGTTCTGTACGGCATAACGATTGTCGCTCTGGGTGGTGAGGCTCCACTTCTCGCCTGCAATCCATGCCTCGGGCAGGGCATCACCTTCGAAGTTCTCGAAATAGAGCGAGGGATCAACAGTAGTGCCGCTTACGCTGAAGGTAAACGTGCCCAGGCTGTGTTCAATCACCACGTTGCCCCCCTTCTTTCCATAAGGAGCGGTTGCGGACATCGTAATCTTCACTTCCTTGGCGCTGTCGGCAGCCACATCAAAGCTCTTTTCTGGCGTAGTGAATCCTTCGGGCAGTGTTAGCGAGGTCACCTTCAGCGGAGCCGTACCCGCATTCTTGATGGTAACGCTTTGGGTCACCTCTTTGTTGGCGACGCCAAAACTGATATTATCTTCGCTCCATAATTTGTTACCGTTGGGATCGCTGATGGCAAACTGTGCCACGTATGGCGTCACGTGGATGTTGGCATATTTCTTATTCCCGTTGGCCATCACATAGGTGTTGGTCACGTTCTCCTTGGCATAGAGTGAGATATATCCGCCCTCGCCAGCATCAGTAGTGATGGTGATGGGGATACTGATGGTCGAGTCAACAGCCAGCGTGTCGGTATGGGTTGTCGTGCCCAGGACGTTATCGTTTTTATCGGTGATGCTGACACTGATATCCTCCTTCTTCAGAGTCACATTACCGCTGTTGCGAACCGTCACCAAGAATGATGCTGAGTATTTGTTCTCCTCATTGGCCATGATTTCATAGTCGCTGGTGCGCTCGAAGTCCAATGCTGTCAGTGCCTTCTTCTCGACGAATACGGGAGGTGTTTCGGGATCTTCACCACTACCGCTGCCTCCATCTCCATAGGTGAAGTCATCGAGGTCGGTATAGACCAGGTTGATGGCCACGTATTTGCCTTCGATATTTTCTAGTGTGTGCTCCACCCATACGCTGCTGCCCTTGGTGGGAGTGGCCGAATAGAGTACGTTGGTGGTCACGGTACCATCCTCGTTGGCCTCATAGATCTTGACCGAACTGCTTTTCTTTGAGCGGGAGTCTAGGTTGGATTTAGCCCAGAACTTCACTGTGCCGCTCATCTGTACAGGTATAAAAACGTGGGCACTATTTGACGAGGTGTTGTTTGACGTGAGATAGCCGTTGCTCTCGTTGTGTCCTTTCTGACTCGAAATAGCGAGACTGTAGTCTGTTGATTCTGAATTTTTCTGGATAGAGCCACTGATAATCTTCCAACCATTTGATAAACCGTAACCCAAACTCCAGGTGCTTGTTAATGCATCCCCATTAGCATCTACGACAGTCAGATTCTCAAAGTCCTCTGCATGGATATTGGATACACAAGCAAACAGAGCCAGTAGCGTAAGGGCTATTTTTGTAACAGAATGTTGGAAAAGTGCGGTCATTTTATTTCGTTTTGATGTTTTAGTGCGTGCAAAAATAATAATTTTATTTTAAACAAAGGCAGGAAACGGCTAACTTGCTCGTTCATATTTACAAATTTGAACGAAAAAGCGCCATTCCATCGGTCTTAAAGTTCTTTTGAAAGCGCCATGCGCAGGTATTCTGATGGTGTCAGACCAACCTCGCGTTTAAAGGCGTTGATAAAGGCGGTACGTGATTTGAAGCCTACACTTGTGGCAATTCCTTCGATAGTCATATTGCCATATTCACTGTTTTCATCGTTCATTCGTCGGCAGGCTTCCTTGATGCGGAAACTGGAAAGCACGTTGCTGAAAGCCTGACCATAGCGCTCGTTGATAACCTGTGAAGCATAGGTGGTATTGGTGTCTGCTTGCTTGGCAAGTTTAGCCAGTGTGAACTCCGGCTGACAGATGTTTTCTGGATTGCTGAGAAGGTCTTGAATGCGGAATATCAGCGTGTCTTTCTGTTCGTTGCTCAGACTGCTACGGCTGTATTTGTTTTCCACCACCTCTTTGCGCAGTGCCTGCTCTTCACGTTCCATTTCCAACATCTGCCTGTTCTTTTCAAATAGACTGCGGTTGCGATTCCTCAGCTGTTGGTTCTTTTTCCAAAGCAGGATGGCGAATACAATCACGAATATCAGCGCCAGTCCGATGGCAGCGATGATGACCTGTTGCATGTGCTGTCGGTCGGTCAGTTCCTTGGCTTGTGCCGCGATGAGCAGATGCCCGATGTTGGTGGCCTGATCGTTGATGTTATTATCGCTGGCCAGTTGCAGCGCTTTCTTCAGATATTGAATCTCGCTCCCATGGTTTTGTTCCATGCGATAGGTATAGGCAATATTCATATAGGTGGCCACCGAGTCGCGCTTGGGCTCCCAAGGGGTGCTGATGGCTGCCAGTTGCTGTTCAAAGAAATGTCGCGCCGAGTCGTATTCGTGATGTTGCAGACTTTCTATGCCTTTATATTGCAATCGTACATATTGCAGGTCGGGCGTCTTTTCTGGGATATCGTTGGAGAACAGGATGCCGAATTGATCCAAGGGCAGGGTGTAGTTCTGGTTTGACAGGTTAAAGAAGGCTGTCACCATCAGTTCCCAGTTCTTGGCCTCCACCGCCTTTACGATGCACTGCTCAAAGATTTCCTGTGCCTGACGTGTCTGCGTCTCCGACTGGGAGTCATTTCCCGAGTCGTTGATCAGGTCGCCCAGGTTGACCATGATGATGGGCATGAAGTCGTCATCATGTATGCTGTCGCATAGCTGGTAGGCTCGCATCAGATGTTCGTGTGCCTGTATGTAGTCAAAGAAGAAGTATTTATAGACGCAGGCTATGTTGTTGTATGCTCTCACGCGCCATTTTGCTTCCTCCAGCGTCCCTTCCTGTTGCCGGTCGGCAATGATGTTGAAATATTCCAAGGCCTGGGCACCTTGTCGCTTCTCAAAGAAGAAGCGTCCCTGTTCCATCAGTGCCTCCGATGAGTGTCCTTTGATGGAGTCACTGCTTGCAGCCCTTGTCTCTGAGGCGGCAAAGCACCAGATTAAGGCTATGATGTTTATATATATAGTTAGACTTCGTTTCATGAACGATGCTTATTGCAATTTGCAAAGATATGAAAAAAAAGCCCAATCCTATGGCAATCCGTTCTATTTAACACAAATTAAATACTATACATAAAAAGATAATGGCCAAGAACTTTTCATTCTGGCCATTATCCTTATTTGATTATCGAGTAATCAGGAAATCAATTCTATTAGAAATCCTCATCGTCCCAGAAGAAGTCTTCACGTGAGGTAAACTCGCCGGGAGCTGGCTCCGATGGATCAGGAATGATAGACTGACTGCCGGGCTCGCTAGTATCAAATTTACTTCCAAGTACGATAGATTCCAGTTCCACCTCAAGGGCGTCGATGCTGGGGGAAATATATGTCTTTTTCATTTTCTTATCTTCTTTTTGAAATGAATGATCTTTCGTTTATCTCACAACAGTCTTTTTGCCATTGATGATGTAGAGGTTGCCCTTCAGCATCTTCTCTACCTTCTGGCCCTTCAGGTTATAGGCACCCTCTACGCTGTTGTCCACGCTGATGGTGCGGATGCCTGTGAGCTCATCCTCGCCGAAGAATACCACGCGAGCACCTGCGGGTACGCCGCTGAAGTAGCCACGGAAGCCCTTCATCGTGGTAGAGGCGCCAGCCTTGGCAATCTTACCGGCTGCGGTGAGTCCCCACTTGCCGTCCAGGCTACCTGCTGCCATCTGGGCGTAGGTGCCGTGGAAGGTGACGTCACCGAAGGTCACGTCGCTAACAGTAGTGCTGGCAATAGAGGCGTTATAGAATGTAAAGGCATCATCTATGCTGATTGCATCAGGCACATAGATCACATAGGGCTTAGAAGCTGTCAGCTCAGTAACAGGTGCGAAAGTCAGTTCTTTCGTCACGTCGTTATAGGCAGAGAATTCCAGAGCCTTTGCATTAGCGTGGATATCCGTAGCATTAATCGTGAATGGCAGGCAAACGGTGTTCCAACCTGCTACGAACGAATGTTTCAAGTTGATGTCCTTCACACCCGTGGTGAACGCAGGTGCTACATTCTCAGCGATGGTCTCTGCATCAGGAAGCGTAGTGCTAAAGCCATAGAAGTAGTCAACGGCTGCGTCAGAGAGCTCAATCTTGAAGTAATAACTACCCTCAGGAATACCATTCAGTTCAAAAGCCTGCAGTACGCCAGCAGTGGTAAAGTCATTCTTGCCCTTATTGGTTAGTTCTGTCCAATTCACCTTATCTGCTGAATAAGAAATGGCAACTTTGGTATTGCTCCAACTCTTATTAGTAATAGATGCGTTGATGCGCAGCACATCACTTGTTCCAGAAACACGCAGTTTGGGAGTAATGACATTGCCTGCCTCAGTACTTGATGCATCATAGCAGAGCTTACCGCTGTTAAACTTCACATTATACGTATTGTTGTTAATCTCCCAACCAGCAAGTTCCGTTGTGGTAGCATTTCCATTTGCATAGTTGAAGCTTTCGAAGAAGGTTGCTGTCAGCGGCATCACAGTACCTTGTAGGGTAACGTTGAATGTGCCTACCTCAGCACCACCATCGTGGTTTGTGCCTGTAAAGGTAACAGTAGCATCTGCATTAGCAACATCGGCTGTGATTGTGAATGCCTGCTGCTCACCTGCTGCAAGCGAAGCTGAAGCAGGGCTAACAGTCAGCCCACCATTGTTAACAGCCACATCAAGTGTACCTACACCTGTGTTCTTTATATAATAGGTATAGGTAGGAGCCTCCTGAGCATATCCGAAGTTGACGGTCTGACCAGTGGTAGCAGCCTCAGAAGCCAACTCATTGTTGAATACGCCAAACATAGGACCGCCTACATAGGTTGCAGTCAAGTTGATAACCTTATTTGGCTGACCCGCTGCTGAAATGGTTACTGTGCCAGGATAACTACCGCTTTCTGAAGGATTGAGGGTTACAGTCAACTCAATAGGTGCAGACTCTGCTCCAGCAGTAGTGATGTTGGTACGAGGCAGAGCAGATACGCTATAGCCAGTGCCAGATACTGCTACTGACAGACCTGTCAACTCCTGCACACCAGTATTCGAGATGGTGAATGTCTTCTGTTTGTCCTCTGCAGTAGATGACTGATTAAGTTCACCAAAGTCAAGTGCATCAGTAGATACTGCCAAACGTGGACCAGTTAGAGTCTCCCAAGTAAATGTCGTCTTGGGGAGGAAGTCTGCCCAGTTATATGTAGTAGCACCACTTGCATTCTGCACGCCAACCTCATTATCGGCACCGGTACCAACCCATGAGGTATTACACCAACCGCCAGCTGCAGTCTGATAGAAACCTACCATCAAGTTACCACCATTATAATTGAATGGTGTAGCAAGACTGATGATTAACTGCTTACCATCGAAGGCGATTTCTCCGTCGTAGATTTCAGTCATGGTAGCCCAATCGATGAATGCCTTGCTTCCAAACTTCTCATTATTCACCTCTTTCAAATAAACCTTGAAGGTTGGATTTCCTCCGCTCTTCCATGCAATATTTTCAGTTGTATAGAAAGTAATCTTGTTGATGTTTCTACCATTCATACTACCAAGTTGAGAGGCTGGAATAATGAACTGAGAAGAGCCTCTTGACGCATTGTCAGTATATGATCCATAGAAAGGAACTGAACCACTTGTAGTGCTGCCATTGCCCTCATTCACTGTCAACTCATGCTCCACAGCTGTCGTGAAGGTCAGCTTGTTGCTCCAAGCGCTGTAGTGGCTTTCACCATAGTCTGCACGAAGGTAAGCATAGTAGGTTTCGCCAACTGTCAGGCCTGTTAGTGTGTAGGGATTAGTGGTAACAGCCTGCAATGTTCCCTCAGATGCGGGGTCGAAGTTCTCGTCTGTTGAATATTTAATCTGCCAAGCGGCCTCGTCACGACCTGCAGTCCATTTGAATGTTGCTGATACGTCAGCAGGGCTTACGCTAACAGCTGTGGGTTTCGGATACATCTCCTCAGTAGTGAAGGTAACCTTGTTACTCCAGTCACTCACGTCGCCACCCTTCTTGGCGCGAACATAAGCATAGTAAGTTGTTTCAGCCTCAAGACTTGTTACAGTAAACGGATTGGCATTAGCCTCAACCAATGTTCCCTCTGAATCAGGATCGAAAGCCTCTGTAGTGGAGTACTTAATCTGCCAAGCAGTGGCATCACCATTCTCTGTCCATACTAATGTTGCAGTCGTTGCAGCCACACTATTCTTAACCAAACCTGTAGGAGTCATTACTGCAGGCAGCTCGTCAGAAGTAATGGTCATCTTGGGGAGGAACTGAGCAGAACCTTTTGAATCATAGTTTCCATACAGGTATCTTGCTGTATTACCAGAAGTTCCAATTCCATACCAATTCACACTAGGACATGCAGAACCAGTCGTAGTTTCCTTAAAACCAACCATTAAGCTTCCTGTAGTATAGACAAATGGAGTACTAAATTCAATAACCATTGTGTTAGAACTAACAGAAAGACTTCCTGAATACACTTTAGTCATGTCTGTCCAGTCAAGTGTATTGTCCGCAAATGTTGTCGTTTCAGCATCCACATTCTTCAAGTAAACCTCAAAAACTTCATTTGTAAATGAGGCACTCGAGGTCAAAGCGTGTACTGTCAGTTTTGTAATCAGGCGATTAGTCATTCCAGTGAGTGAAGTAGCAGGAATAATAAATTGGCTGTTAGCCCCTTGGTCAGTGTAGTAGCCATAGAGAGGCACATAACTATTCGTCGTTGTCCCATCATTTACTAGCAGATTCAATGTGGATGTCGGAGTAAGCGTAACCTTGTTGCTCCAATTGCTCGTATGACCATTGTCATAGTCTGCTTGAACATAAGCATAATAGGTTGTACCTTCAGTCAGACCATCTAATGTATAAGGATTGGTGGTGACTGCCACTAAAGTACCTGCTGAAGCAGGGTCGAAGCTTTCATCAGTACTGTATTTGATGTTCCATTTGCTTTCACCACCATTTGCTGTCCAAGACATAGTCGCTGAGGTTGCTGTAAAAGTAGTCTGAGCGAATTCTGTAGGAGCAGGATACTGAGCTGGAGTGGTGAAGTTAATCTTGCTGGTCCATGAGCTGACATTTTCACCAATCTTTGCACGGAGATAAGCATAGTATGTAGTGTTCTCGCTCAAGCCTGTAAGAATATAAGGATTCGTTGTGATGTCTACAGGTGTAGCAGCATCCTTGTTGAATTCTGAATTTGTATCATACACCAACTGCCAAGCCGTTTCTTCACCACCAGCAGTCCACCCCAATGTTGCAGAGTTATAAGTTGTGGAGGTATAAGTAAAGTTCTTTGGCTTTTTGCAGCCAGTCTCTTCGCAGGGGGTATAGGTGACGTCATCTAAATATGCATAGTAAAGCAGAAATGCAACGTAAACGGGGTCTGAACCTAAGTCTGTACTGAAGTTAAAGTAGGAACTCATGTTTGTAGCTGTAGTCTTGTCGGCTGTAGCAAGTAGGCTCCCTATTGTAAAGGTTTCCCCATCCTTCTCAGCAGCGTAGATTTTTACAGTGCCGCTAGCATCGTTACGCTTCCAATAGAAACTTAATGTACCAGAAATTTCAGCAGGACAAACAATATAGACTGCAGAGTTTGAACCGGCATAAATACAGTTGCCACTGCGGGCACCGCTGGTTTGTAACTTTAAGGCTTTAGCCCATCCACTGGTAGCTATACCAGCGGTCGAGCCGGAACCAACGACTGTCCATCCATTACTCAGCGTCTTAGTATCTTCGCTAATTGATATTGCCGTTGTGCCATCGGTAGCATATTCAAAGCTTTCTGTTATACTTTCTTCTGCCCACGCTGGACTTGCTCCTGTCAACAATGCGAGGAGCGCGATGAGTAGCCATTGGCTTCTCAATCTCAAATTAAAGTAATTTTTTTTCATAAGTGTTGTTATTTTTATTGTAGTTTTATCTGTTTTGTCTGTCTTTTAAAGCAATTTGTCGGCAAAAGTAGTAAAAAAAAACAAAAACCACTATAAAAGTGAAAGTTTTTTGCAATTTTATGGCAAAAAACATGACAAATGCAAAAATTATTGCTAATTTTGCGGCCGCTTACAATAAAGAAATAGTATAAAAACGGTATGAAAAAACAAATTTCAATACTCGTCCTGATGCTGCTCGCAGTGGTGGCTTCGGCTCAGTCGCTGACTACAGTAGCAAAGGTGTCACCCTATCTGTCGGGCCTCGTCCGTCAGGCTCAGTCTCATCATCGTGCGGCAGCCGCAGAGGCTCGTCTCATGGTGCTGACCAAACTCGTGGCTGATGCCGATGAGGCTCAGCTGGCTCAGAAATATGGCTTTACGGTTGAGAGCCGTATCGGTCGTGTGCTGGTCATCAGCATAGACCTCAGTCAGGTGGAGGCGATGGCTGCCGATAGTCAGGTGGAGCGCCTGGAGGCAGAGCGCTTAGGACGTCCGATGCTCGACTTGCTGCCCGCACAGATTGGTGCCGACAAGGCATGGAGCGGTGCTGCCAGCCAGTTGCCTCAGGCCTTTACGGGCAGTGGCGTGGTGGTAGGTATCGTCGATTCTGGCTTTGACTTTATCCACCCCTCCTTCCGCAATGCCGAGGGCAACAGCCGTGTGACGTGGGCCAAGGACTATATGTCCTCTCGTGAGTGGACCACCCCCGATGCCGTCAAGGCGGCGATGCACAGTTCTGATGCCGCCACCATGTCGCATGGCACCCATGTGGCAGGTATCGCTGCAGGTTCAAGGGTGGAGAGCAGCGACTGGGACAACCCCACCATCTATCAGGGTGTGGCTTCTGGTGCCGATATCGCCGAGGCTGCCATCAGTTCCGAGATTACTGACAACGGACTCTCGTCGGCCACGCTCATTCAGGCTTTCTCAGATATCTTTGCCTATGCCGGTGATCAGAAGAAGCCCTGCGTCATCAACTACAGCGCTGGTGAAGGCATGAGCTTCGTCAACAACCGCAAGCTCGAGGCTGAGGCTATCCATACGCTGCTCGAGAAGCCCGGTCGTGCCATCGTGGTGGCATCGGGCAATGCTGGCAGCACGTCGCGTCTGGCCCATAAATCGGCCGAGATGACCACGGGGGGCTGTGGCATCTGCTTCAACGATTTCGAGCAGTATGGCACCTATCTCGGCTTCGAGGTGAAGGTGAAGGCCGGACAGACCCTGACCTTGCGCTATACCAACAGCCTCTATACCGCCAACAAGGGTGAGGCCTCGATAGATGTCGAAAACCTCGCTACCACTACGAGTCTCGTGGCTGGCAAGACCATCAGCGTCACCTCCAAGGGTGTCAGCGACGATGGCTATCAAGTCTATTACCTCAGTGGCGGAATGCTCACCACCTTCCCCACTACCGACCGCTTCCTGCTCACCATCAGTGGTCCTGGCGATGCGTGGGTCTATGCCGATCCCTACTGCGCTCAGCTCGAGAACGTGCCTACCGTGGAAAACCACTCGCTGGCCAAGGAGGGCTACAGCATGGCGTGGCCCGCTATGCTCGACGATGTAATCACCGTGGGAAATATCGGCCATCGCTTCAAGATCGTTACCGCTGCCAATAAATACGCCTCGCAGGGCAGCGGAAAGGTCGAGCCAACGGATATCAGCGATATGGAGAGCACCAAGGGCGAGGGCTATCTGGCTAAGTCGTCATCAGTAGGTCCCACCATCGACGGGCGCATGAAGCCCGATGTCTGTGCCCCTGGCGTGAATATCGTATCGGCACAGAACTTCTTCATCAACGATGAAACGTATTATGATCTGGCTGCATGGGATATCACCATGCTTGATACGGAATATGAGACCTGGGGCGCCTATGGTGGCTATTTCCACATGATGGCTCAGACCGGCACCTCCATGTCGTCGCCTGCTGTAGCCGGCACCGTGGCTCTGTGGATGCAGGCCGACCCTACGCTCACCACCGCTAAGATCAAGGAGATCATTGCTGCCTCCAGTCGCCGTCCCGATGCCGACCTCCAGTACCCCAACAACCAGTATGGTTATGGCGAGATAGATGCCTATCGCGGCCTCTGCTATATCCTGGGCATCGACAAGATAGAGGGCATCACCGCTGCCCAGCCCCAGAAGACCACCTTCCGCCTCAATGGGCGTACCCTTACCGCCCTGTATGTTGCGACTGAGTCGCAACTTACAGGGCAGGCTGAGCTCCGTGTCTATACCACCGATGGCCGTCTGCTGCTCACCGAGCGCGGCACCACCATCGACCTCTCGTCGCTCCCTCGCGGCGTCTATGCCGTCCAGCTGAACACGGGCGACAAGGCCACCACCGGCTCCACCCTTATCCGACTTTAATATGAAACATAAGCTATTCATCACGACACACCGTCCACCTCTTAAACGATTCTGTCGATCTCAGGAGAACCACACCAAACGTGAATGAAGAGATTGAGGAAGGCTGGTAGAATCTTGCTATCTCTGCAATACAACAAAAGGGCTGTCTTGGAAGACAGCCCTCATCAGTTCTTATTGATTACAACATTATAGCGCCACTTTCCCGATGCCTTTCATCTCCAGTGCCACTTGTACACCCAGCGCACGGAAAGCACGCATCATAGAAGCCAGCGTGATGCTCTTGCCACTCTCTAAACGGCAGACCTGAGCCCTTTGAACACCCATTTTCTCGCCTAATTCAGCTTGGGTAAGGTTCTGAGACTCACGTGCTTGCTTGATGGCCTCTCCCACACGATAGGCTTGAACAGCCTCGTCCACGCTACGCTCAAATGCATCACGCTCTGGCGTTCCGACTTTGCCGTAATCCTCTTCCAGCAACTCCTCAAAGCTATATAGCTTCATGTCTCCTACCTTTTTCATATCTTCTTGTTTTTATTCTCAAAATACAGCTTCTTGATCCCTTCTGCCTTAGTGATCTCACTCTTCGGTGTCTTTTGTGTCTTCTTCACAATGCCGTGAGTGGCTACAACCAACGTATTGATGTCCTTATCCCAAAAGGCAAACAACCTATAGTAGGTCTTATTGTAGATTGTGCGAAACTCCCATATCTCCGTGCCATCAAGTTTCTTAAAGAGTTCGTTGTCACGTTCACCCTTCTGAACCCTGCGGATATTGTAGCCTATCTTACCACGAATCTCCTTGGTCAAGGATTTCAGGAAGTCTCGTGCTTCTTCCAACAAATCAAGTTCAAATACCGTTTGTTCCATTTCTTTTATTATTTCGGTTGCAAAAATACGAAATGTTTCTTAAATGCGCAACAAATAACAGACTTTTTTGTTAGTTTTTCTCTAAATATATTGCAGATTTTTGGCAATATCGCCGTAAATCCGTTGCAAATTAAGGATTGTTCTCTGATCTTCCTTTCATAAACATTGTTAATTCTGGGGGGCATTAGGGTAGGAAAGTGACATTGATGCTTATGGCTTCTGTATCTTTGCGGCATGAACAAAAAACGAGATCAAAATATACGTAGCCATAATAGCTGGTTGATGATGGAGAGGTGGACAGATGACAGATTGGACAGTAGTTTTCCAAGATTTCCCCCGCGTACGTCTGCGCACGCACGTACGCGTGAAGTTTTTCTTTAAATTATACTGTCCAATCTGTCATCTGTCCATAAAGGTACTAAATTGCGAAACAGGCTAAATCATACTGCGAAACAGGCCAAAACGCATTGTGAAACAGGCTAAAACGCGCTGCCTTTCAGCCTAAAAGACCAGCCAAAACAGGCTGAAACACAACGTGAAATAGCATAAAACAGAAATTAAGTTGTTGACAGATGTTGCTTTTAACTAAAAAAGGCCTCGGAAACCGAGACCTTTATGATATATCTTGAATGTTCTTCTTACTGAAGATAGTCCTTGACGGTAACCGTGCCGTCTTCGAGGCGACCATCAAGAACCTGAGCGCCGTGAAGCAGAACTTCAAGTTGACAGACCTGCCGATATGGGTTACTGCTTCGCAGACGCAGGGTGTGCTCGATGCACTGGATGAACAGAAGATAACGTTCACCGTTAGCGACTATATTAATATTGGTACGTATAACGAGCAGATAGCGCTGGTGGGCGACAACACGATGTCGGAACCGCTGCCTATCACACTGCGTGTACGTGGTGACGAACCGGAATGGGATGTAGCCGACCGTCTGAAGCAGGCTAACCAGACGATGATGATGGTGACCCGTGTGAAGATTGACGGCGTGGTGGCCAGCTCGAAGGAGGATATCCTGGCTGTATTCGACGAGAAGCAGCAGACTTTAGGCGTTGCACATATCGAGGTCAACGACAATGCCAACGCCAACGAGGCCCTGGCTTACCTGACCATCTATGGCTACATGAATCCCGACGGCTCAATGCCTCAGCTGAACTTCTGCTTCTTTGATGCCTCTTCTGGCAATGTGTATAGCGTGAAGCCTGCCAACGACAAGATCTATCGCTTTGAGCAGGATGCTATCGTAGGTTCTGATGCTACACCTGTAGTATTGCAGAATAGCTACAACTATGTGCAGACGCTGAAGCTGAAGAAGGGATGGAACTGGGTGACCTTCAACGTGATACCTACGGAGAGCGCAACCTTGGGAGAGTTCCTGAACAGCATGTCGAAGTGGGAGATTGGCGACGTGATATCTTTTGTCAACGGTACAGAGACGAAGAAATTTACGTGCCGACAGAACAAGAAAGTAGCCAGCGGTCAGAAGTGGGATAATGAGGATGAGACTATCACCATCAATCCTGCTCAGATGTACATGATTTACTCGATGAGCGACAAGACCATCTATGTGGAAGGCGAGTTCGCACACCGCTATATCACCGTGCATAAGGACTGGAACCGCGTAGGTTATAACACAACCATCAACCTGCCTATCTCTCAGGCACTGGCCGACTACCTGGAACAGGCTCAGGTGGGTGATGTGGTGAAGTCGCAAGACGGATTCGCCATCGCTAGCCAGTCGGCTACAGGACTGGTATGGAAGGGCTCGCTGCAGTATCTTGAGGCTGGTAAGGGCTACATGATTAAGCGACTGGGCAACGGTGATGTGAAGTTCTCGTACCCAATGTACTTTAATGACAACCGCTACAGTGGCACGAGCAACAGCCGTGCAGCAAAACGCTCAGCTGTCAACACGGCTACAACGATGAATATGGTGGCTGCCGTGAAGGGCGTTGAGGTTGAGGCTGGCGATAAGTTGGTGGTATTCTGCGGTGCAGATCGTATGGCAGAGACAACAGCCGATAGTGAGCAGAACTACTACCTGAACATCGGTAGCGATGCTAATAGCCAAGAGCCGATGACGTTTGTGATAGAACGTGAGGGCGAGACTATCGCTATGGCGGGTAGCTACATCAGCTATGTACCCAACAAGGTGATTGGTACGCCTGACCAGCCTACCGTTATCAACTTCATGGCTCTTGACCAGATGCCGCAGGATGGTAAGTGGTACACGGTTGGTGGTATCCAGATTGGTAAGAAGCCAAAGCAGAGCGGTGTGTATATCTACAACGGCAAGGCTGTGGTGATTAAGTAATTGATAATAGATAATGATGATGAAAAAGACAATATTAGCATTAGCAGCCCTCGCCTTCATGGCGTGGGGCTGCTCATCAGACGATGAGAATTCGTCTCAGCCAACGGAAATCACTGCGGGCACGGATGTTCGTCCTACTTGGCAGGCTCCTAACTACGACCTCTATGAGCAGGCGATGGTTGTGGAGGTGCAGTTGCAGGATACGCTGACCAAGTATGTGTCATCGCAGGATCTGCTATGCGCTACCATTGGTGGCGAGGTGCGTGGCGTTGCTGCCCCTTTGGAGGTAGAAAACAAGTATGTGTTCCCGCTGACGATTGCCAGCAATGATGCGGGGGTAGCCGTGGGATTGTCGTACTACTGCGACAAACTGCATCGTATCTTTACGATAGACTGGACAACATTCGATGCGTCCGTAGCACCAACGGGTACAGGAGGTATTTATCAACCAAAATTTATAAAGTAAATAGGTATGAGTAAGAAATATTATCAGAAGCCTTCGATGGCGGTCATTATGTTTCGCCAGCAGGTAGCCATTTTGGAGACAAGTGGTGGTGTAGAAGCTTTGCGTAGAAGCTATGGCACTGCAAATCAAGAGACTTGGGATGAATCAGAATAAGGAGAACAAGACGATGAAGAAATTGTATTTTAGTATGCTACTTATGGCAGGACTGGCACTGACCGCCTGTTCGTCAGATGATAACAGTACAGAACCAGAACCACAGGCCCCTAAGACCTACTACATGACTGTGGATGCTTCGAAAGCCGTGAATGAAGCCTTCAGCCGTGTGTCAACACGTGCCCTGTCGCTTGATGGTAGCACGCTTAATGCTTCGTGGGCAACAACTGAGAATGTCTATGTGCAAGGTAAGTATTATTATAGTGTTGGTACTTTCTGGTTCAAAGGGAGCATAAAGCCTCAATATGCAGGAACAACCACACGATTGAATGGCGTTATCAGCCTTCCTGATGGGGGGGCGTATACTTCCATAGATGATGCCATCAGTACACCGCATACCCTAACCCTCCAATTTCCACGTTCTGGTGAGTTGGATTATACTGGTCAGGTTGGAACACTGGCAGATATTGCAGAAAAATATGACTATGCTGTAGCAGAAGATGTAAGAGTTGACGTAGAAGCAGACGAAGTAGTGGGGGTCGAAAAGGTGACGTTTGCCAATCAGCAGGCTATCATCAAGTTCACCCTGATGGACAAGGACAACTCTGACGCTGTCATCTGCCCTTCGGCTTTCACCATTACCGATGGAACCAACACGGTTGAGCTGACCAGCATCCCCGATGACACATACTCTACCAACGGCCCCGGCGTGCTCTACGTAGCCTTCCGTTCAACAGGTAACGCAGAGACCATCACGCTTACAGCCACTGTTGGCGGTAGCACCTATACCTTTACTAGATCAGGTGTTACTTTCGCCAATGGAAAGTATTACGAGATAAATGTGAAAATGAAACAATAATAAACCGAAATGAAAAAGTATCCTTATTTGATGCTTGCCGCCAACCGCCTGCTGATACTCACCATGGTGTTCTGTGGTGTGGTATTCGTGGCATCGTGTTCTGATGATGATAACAACCCTTCTGATAAGGAGTTGTTTGAGCAAGAGATGACAGCGGCACTGGCTGATGCACGTGAATACGGTCCGCATACCGATGCTTTTGCCAAGGAGGTGGCAGCACGCTTTGATGGCTGTGTGACAGAAATCAACTACAAGACACGTGAGAGTGCCACACGAAAATGCATCACGGATGCCTGCAGACCCTACGACCTGAAGGACTTGGCTCGCACTACGATTGTGGCTGGATGGGACAGCACGGAACTGAAACCTGTCATCAACTACCTGGTGACAACATCTACGGAGCGTGGCTTCTTTGGTCGCTACAAACACCAGACCAGCGATTACGGCTACTGGGGCGACATCGTTAACTTGAAGTATGTATGATAAGCTGATGACTGAGGTGCAGGTGAAGACCTACGGCATGTTCTATGCGGCGCAGGAAGAGTCTGTTGTACGTAGTGTCATAGGCGACAGTCTCTACACCGTGATTCACACCAAGACAGGGGTAGAGCCGGGCATGTCGCATCACTACTACGAGATTATGCGTGCCGATACCTCTAGCGCTGCCACAGTGGAATACTACAAGCAGTTGGCCATACAGTATCACGAGTGTTTCGAGCATATTAATGACTGATTTAACAGAAATAAAGTGTGGAATATGAAAAAAAAGTGCTAATTTTGCACCCGCTTATATTAATAAGGTGAAAATAGAAAAGTAAAAACAAAATATTAAGCATTTTTTTATTATGGCAAAGAAAGCACTTTTGATGATTCTCGATGGATGGGGAATCGGTAAACATGGCAAGGGCGATGTAATCTTTAATACGCCTACTCCTTATCTGGATTATCTGACAGCCGTTTCGGCTCACTCACAGTTACAGGCCTCTGGCGAGGATGTTGGTCTGCCCGACGGACAGATGGGTAACTCAGAGGTGGGTCACCTCAATATCGGTGCCGGACGTATTGTTTATCAGGACCTCGTGAAGATTAACCGTGCCTGCAAGGATGGCTCAATCGTGGAGAATCCTCAGGTGAAGGCTGCCTATACTTATGCGCAGCAGAATGGAAAGAAACTGCACCTGATGGGTCTGTGCTCTGACGGTGGTGTACACTCAAGCTTGGATCATCTGTTCAAGCTCATTGAGGTGGGTAAGCACTACGGACTGAAGAACCAGACATTCGTACATTGTTTCATGGACGGTCGTGACACTGACCCCAAGAGCGGTAAGGGCTTCATTGAGCAGGTAACAAAGGTCTGTGCTGATAACGATGCAGCTATTGCAAGCATCGTGGGTCGTTTCTATGCAATGGACCGCGACAAGCGTTGGGAGCGCGTGAAGGAGGGTTATGACCTCATCGTGAACGGCACTGGTAAGCAGGCTACCGATATGGTGAAGGCCGTAGAGGAGAGCTATGCTGAGGGCGTGACCGACGAGTTTATCAAGCCTATCCACAACAGCAGCGTGAATGGTCGCATTCAGGAGGGTGACGTAGTGATCTTCATCAACTTCCGTAACGACCGTGCGAAGGAGCTCACCATCGTGCTGACTCAGCAGGATATGCCTGAGCAGGGCATGAAGACGGTGCCAGGACTGCAGTACTACTGCATGACTCCATACGACGCAAGCTTCACTGGTGTAAATATCCTGTTCCCCAAGGAGAACGTGGAGAACACGCTGGGTGAATACCTCAGCCAACAGGGCAAGAAGCAGCTGCATACTGCCGAGACAGAGAAGTACGCTCACGTAACATTCTTCTTCAACGGTGGTCGTGAGGCTCCCTACGAGGGTGAGGACCGTATCCTGGTGCCAAGTCCAAAGGTGGCTACCTACGACTTGAAGCCTGAGATGAGCGCCTACGAGGTGAAGGATAAGTTGGTGGCTGCCATCAATGAGAATAAGTATGACTTCATCGTAGTGAACTTCGCTAATGGTGACATGGTGGGTCACACGGGCGTTTACAACGCTATCGCCAAGGCCGTTTGGGCTGTTGACCACTGTGTAGAGGCTGTGATTGAGGCTGCCAAGGCTAACGACTATGAGGCTATCATCATTGCCGACCACGGTAATGCTGACAATGCCATCAACGCTGACGGCACACCTAACACTGCTCACTCGCTGAACCCCGTACCTTTCATCTACGTGACCAACAACAACTCGGCTACGGTGAAGGACGGTCGTCTGGCTGACGTGGCTCCCTCTATCCTGCATATCATGGGACTGGAGCAGCCTAAGGACATGACGGGCGAAAACCTGATTTGTGACTAATGACTTATGAAGAGTTTCAGGCCTGTGTGGATAAGCACAGGCCTGATATTGAAGAGGTTCGGAATCGTGCCCATCTGCTGCATGAGAGCGTGAACCAGCAATATGACAAGAAGCATCCTTACGGATTCCATCTTGACATGGTGGCTGATTCTGTGTTCAAATACGGACATCTGGTTTGCCAGAGTGAGCACGATGTCTTGCCTCTTTTCTTTGGCGCCTTCTATCACGACAGTATCGAGGATGCCCGTATGTCGTATAACGACGTGACGAAGGCTGCCCGTCTGTTTATGGACGATGACCAGGCTTATATGGCTGCTGAGATGGTATATGCGCTGACCAACGACAAGGGGCGCACACGTGCCGAGCGTGCCGGTGAGCGTTATTACAAGGGTATCAGGGAAACACCTTACGCTCCATTCCTGAAGTTGGCCGACCGACTGGCCAACACCACCTATTCCTTCACCCACAGCAACAAGGAAAACGTGCACATGAAGGATGTCTATCGTGACGAGATGTCTCATTTCCTGGAGGCCATCAATGCCCATAACAATGATCCGCGCTTTGGGCTTCCTCTGGTGATGATAGACGAAATCTACAAACTGCTATGAACGTACAGATAGAGGAGTCGTGGAAGCGGCATCTGCAGGGGGAGTTTGAAAAGCCTTACTTCGCAGGACTCACCGAAAAGGTGAGACAGGAATATACGTCGGGTACGTGCTATCCCCCAGGGAAATTGATTTTCAATGCCTTCAACCTGTGTCCGTTTGACAAAGTGAAGGTGGTGATTATCGGACAAGATCCCTATCATGAACCAGGACAGGCTCACGGCTTGAGTTTCTCTGTGCAGGACGGCGTTGTTTTTCCTCCTTCTCTTATTAATATATTCAAGGAGATACAAGACGATTTGGGTACGCCCGTGCCGCCTACGGGTAACTTGACGCGATGGGCAGAGCAGGGCGTGTTACTGCTCAACGCTACGCTGACTGTAAGAGCTCACATGGCGAATAGTCATAGCACCATAGGGTGGCAGAACTTCACGGATGCCGCCATCAAGGCATTGGCCACGGAGCGTGAGCATCTGGTGTATATGCTGTGGGGCGGTTTTGCCCGTTCCAAGGCGTATATGATAGATAAAAAGAAGAACCTGGTATTGGAGTCGGTGCATCCGTCGCCCCTGAGTGCTAATCGTGGCGGCTGGTTCGGACAGCATCAGTTCTCACGCTGTAATCAGTATCTCCAAGAAAATGGTATAGAGCCTATAAAGTGGTAATCATAATTACTCATTACTCATTACTCATTTCTCATTTCTCATAATGCCTATTCTCCCCCCTATATTAGAAGTTGCTGGTGTGCTTATTTCCTCAGACATCCTGACGGAAGAGTTCTGCTGTGACCTTGAGGTATGCAAGGGAGCCTGCTGTATTGAGGGCGATGCCGGTGCGCCTGTGACGCTCGACGAGGTGATGGAGATAGAGAACAGCGTCGATAGCGTATGGAACGACCTGAGTGCCTCGGCACAGGCCGTCATCGATAAGCAGGGCGTGGCCTATACTGATGAGGAGGGCGACCTAGTGACGAGTATCGTGGGGGGAAAGGACTGCGTATTCACGTGCTATGATGACTTGACGCTTGCTGACGGGAAAACCGTCAGCCACTGTTGCCTCTGCGCCCTTGAGAAAAGAGCGAGGGAGGTAGCAAATTCTCAATTCATCAAGCCCATCAGCTGTGCCCTTTATCCTATTCGTGAGAAGACCTTCTCGGATGGTACGGTGGCCCTGAATTATCACAAGTGGGACATCTGTAAGTGCGGACGTGAAAAAGGGAAGGTTCTTCACCTTCCCGTCTATCAGTTCTTAAAAGGTCCGCTGGTGCGCCGTTTTGGCGAACAGTGGTATCAGGAGCTCTGCGATGTGGCTTCCGATTTGAAGCAGCAGGGCTATCTGTAGTTAAGACTTGCGATATTTTGTGGGGCTCATGCCCACATTCTCCTTGAAGTATTTGCCAAGGAACGACTGGTTGGGGAAGTTCATCTCCTTCGTAATCTCCTTGATACTCTTCGTCGTATTCTTCAGCAGCACACGAATCTCGGAGGTGACATAGTTGTCGATCCATTCGTTGGGCGTGCGCATACTCACCTGCTTGATGGTCTCAGACAGGTATTTGGGCGTGATGCAAAGCTGCTGGGCATACCAACTGACGCGGCGCTCCGTACGGCAGTTATCCTCTACCAGTTTGATGAACTGGGTGAAGATGGCATCAGGACGAGACTGACGGTAGGGAGCCTCTAGCTTGCTGTGGTAGATGACGTTGCTCAGGTCGTAGAACATCGCCAGTATCAAGGTGCTGAGAAGCTGTTTGAGGAAGTGGTTGCTCTTGTCTTTCATGCGGGCACGCATCACATCGAAATAAGACTTGAATACCTGTTGCTCCTTGGCGTTGAACCGCATCACAGGGTGATTGCGTGAATAGAGGAACAAAGCCGACATCTCGCTGACGTTGCGGATAGTCTCATGGAAGAAATCCATAGACATCACCAGGCTGGGAGCCTCGAAATCGGGCGACAGCAGGAATCTATCGATGATATGGCGCTCGGACACAATAAAAGCTTCACCGGCATTGACTGTGAACTCATGGGCATCAACAGAATAACGGGCGTTGCCTCTGGTGCAGAGTCCTATGATAATCATGTTGGTACGACGAGGTGAGTCGGGTAGGGGAACATCACTTATATTCTCTAAAAGGATGAGACTGTCGCCCAGGTAGTTGTTACCACAGATGCGCTTTATGTTCTGAAAGTTGGTTTCTTGTATCTTTTCCATTTTATATTATAAGGTTGTTTTCCGTGCAAAGATACGATTTTCTGAACAATTGTCAAAAGAATTTTTGAACATAAAAAGGTCGGTATTGGACGAAACCGACCTTTTTATGTTTTTTTAATAGATATAGACCTTGAAATTCTTAATACTGCCTGGCGCCCCTTGTTCGGCGCGTGGCAGATATTCGAGGGCACTGACGGTTTGCTCAGAACCGAGATCGATGACCAGGAGATGGGGAGCAGAAGCGCTCTTCTCCGTCTGCCAGTAGGTACTTTCCTGCAGGTCGAAGACCTTGTCGCCTAAGTGGTTGCCACTTTCGTCCTCACTATTAGCGTACTTCGTCTTCCAAGGCTCACGCGAGAGGCGCTTGCCATCCTGTCCCTGCAAGTAAAGCTCGGCGATAGCTACGCGATCGTTGTCTTTTTGGGTGGAGAGACATTCGATGGCGAGGTAGCGACCCTTGGCTGCATTCTTGAAGTGGAAGGTCTGCCAGCCGTTGCCGGGCTTCGCGGTGATGATGCCCGCTGGAGATGCAGCGGGAACGGTGGCGACGGGCGTGGCGCTGTTGAGGTCGGGCTTGTCGCCAATGTTGTTGTGCTTGTTGCTCTTCTCTAGCTGCAATTTGTTGAGCTCTGGCTCGGCCTGTCCCCAGACTACAGCCTCGCGAGGACCAACCACGTCAAGTACAATCACTTCGTTCTTGCCCTTCTTCAGCCAGCAGCCAGGCACATAGAGCGTCTGTTGCGGGCCGATGCTCCAGATGCGGCCCATGGCGTGACCATTCACATACACCTGTCCCTTGCCCCAGGTCTCGAAGTTCAGGAAGGTATCGCCCACCTTCTTCAGGTTGAAGTAGCCGCGATGATAACCGGCTTTCATGATGTCGCCATTTTTTTTAGACCCCTCATAGCCTTGTGTTAAAGCAAGTGCAGGAACACTCCCTTTCACTTTGCCGGCTGTCACCTGGTCGTTGACGCCCTTCACCATGTCAAGTGCCTTGACAGCCGTCTCGTAATCATCGGGAATGGCTACATTCATCCATTGTTTCGGCGTCAGCATCATTTCTACATCGTCAGTCTCAGTAATTAGCGTGACGTTGCCAACGATGCCCTTAAAGTCCTTGATGGCACGGCCGAAGTTGATGCGCCCCATACCTTCAACGATGATAATCAATTCGGCTCCTTTCTTGACAGCTGGGATAGTAAGCGACTTCTCGTTCTTCACACGGTCAATCTTTCCAATATATTTTTTATCAATAAACACCTGAGCAAAATCATGGAACTCACCGCTGAGCACACTCTGTGAAGTAATCTCGGGCAGACGAGTGGAGTACATCATTGTGCCCCAGCCCATGTCCATTTCCTCAAAGGTCTTGATGGCACCATTGACGGGCTTGGTCATCGCACTTAACAACGGTGCAAACTCCTTCAACTCAAACTTGGGCACAGTGATGATGGGCATGGGAGCCTTGGGAACATTGGGGAGTTTCTTGCCATCGTTGTATTTCTCCATCATCTTGCGCAGTTCCCAGTATTTTGGGGTGGCAAGGCCATACTCGTTGATGGGTGCATCGTAGTCGTAAGAGGTGACATCGGGTGCAAAGCCGGGAGAGTTGGCACCAGCCCAGTGGCCGAACGAAGTGCCTCCGTGAGTCATATAGAGCGAGAACGAGATGCCTTTCGATAGCATTTCGTCCATACCATCGACCATATCCTTGGCAGGACGGGTCTCGTGGCGGGCACCCCACTTGTCGAACCAGCCGCTCCAGAACTCAGAGCACATCTTTGGTGCGTTGGGACGCAGTTCGCCTAAGCGACGGAACTGATTGTCGATATTGGCACCTGTGCCGAAGTTCATCGTCCAGGTGAGATCGGGTAAGCCGTTTTTCTCGAAGTTTGAAGACCAGTCGCACTGGAACAAAGACAGTTCCTTGCCATAGATAGAGCGCAGACAGTCACGAATCTCGCTGACGTAAGGCTTATCCTCGCCATACGAGCCATACTCGTTTTCTACCTGAATCATGATGATCGGACCACCCTTCTGGATGGTCAGCGGAGCCAACTGCTCACCCACCTTCTCCTCGAAGATTTTTACGCGCTCCATGAAGTAGGGATCGCGCTCGCGCAGTTTGATATCCTTCTTCTTCAGCAGCCACCAGGGCAGACCGCCCATCTCCCATTCAGCACACACGTAGGGACCAGGACGTACGATGACATACATACCATTCTTTTGGGCCAGTCGGCAGAACTCTGCCACATCGTTATTACCAGTAAAGTCAAACTGCCCCTCTTTCTGCTCATGAATGTTCCAGAAGATGTAGATACACACGGCATTCATGCCCAGTGCCTTACACATCTGGATGCGGTGCTCCCAATAGGGACGGGGAATACGAGGGTAGTGTACCTCGGCAGCCTTCACCACGAAGGGCTGTCCGTTCAATAAAAAGGTCTTGTCGCCAGTAGTAAATGTACCGGGCTTCGTGGCTGCCTGCATCGTGGCAGGGACTGTCATCAATAATGCCGCAAGGGCAAAGGTTCTCAGTAGCTTTTTCATAATATCAATTCTTAACTCTTAGTTCTTAATTCTTAACTCTTAACTCCCACAAACGTGGTAACGCTGCGTGGAGCGAGGGTGGCTTCGCCGCTGCAGGGGTCAAGGGGCTTTAATGTTTCGCCATCGGCATCGCTGGTGCGATAGGGGCGCCAGGTGGCCGAAGCCGAACTTCGGCCCACAGTGAAGGAGATGGGCTTTTCGGTCTCGCTGTAGTTGATGGCTACGATGACCCACGAGCCGTCTTTATTCTGATAGGCTGAGAGCATCACGCCGTAGGGGTCTTCCTTCTCCTTGCTGCTAATCTCGTAGCGCACGGCACCTGGGCGGATGAAGCGGCTGTAGTTGCCCAGCGCCCACATCAGTCGGCTGTCCTTGGCCTGATGCTGACGCTCAAAGACACGGATGAGTCCGTCTTTATAGTTACCGCCACAGGCACGCCACCACGACCAACTCTCGGCATTGGCATAGCAGAGGTCATGATGGATGATGCGAGCCACATAGAGGGCGGTCTTCATTGAGAAGTCGTAACCACCGCCACCGCCAATCTCCTTGTCGTTGTCCATGATGCAGATTTCCGACTGCCAGAATTTGGCGTTGTATTTCTTCAGACGGTTGCGCAAATCCACGCGGATCTTCTTCATGTAATCCACAGGCGTATTGGTCCAATAGCTGTGGGCCAGCATCAGGCGGGGCACTAGTGGCGTATCGCCTAAATGGGTGAGCGTACTGTCCTTCGACCAGAACGAGGCGATGGCATTGCCACGCTCCCAGGAGGTCTTGTAGATACCCAAGAGGCAGCGCAGGTCACTGGACTCGTTGACCATAATCTGCGTGGTAAGTCCCTTTTCTGTGAAGGCGGCACTGGTCTTCCGTGCCACCTCGGAAATCTCCCAGTTGGTGGCTGGCGACCCTTCCTGTTTTGGCCCTTGCCAGTTCCAGTGGCCATCGGGCTCGTTGACGGGTGAGATATAGTCGATGTGGATACCATGCTCACGCTCCAGTCCTGCCATACATTCCGCCATAAACTGCGCAAAGGCATCGTAGCATTCAGAGCGCAGGTTCAAAGTGCCGTCGCGACCTGTATTCGTGGCCAGTTCGTTCTCCGTAAAATAGACGGGTGGCGAGTTGAGGAAAGCCAAAAACTTAGGCACGCCACGTTCTTTGGCCATCTTTAGGAACTTCACTTGCCCAGCCTGGCGTGTCCAGTCATAGCTGCCGTCGAAGCGCAGGAAGCACTCCGTTCGCGTACCTTTATTAATATAAGAGGAGTCGCCCTGCTCCGCACTGCCTGCTCCCAGGTTGAAACGCCATAGTGAGAGACCAATGCCTTTGGGCTGGCCGTTGGCATCATTCTCAGTAGAAAAGAGCCAGTCGGCAATCTGCTGCTGTCGTTCTTCTTCCGGCCACAGTCCGATGGTCTGCATAGACCAGGCGTCGGAAGCCCCGAAGTGTTGAATGACCTGTTGGGGGTGCTTGGTGTCGATGACATAGGTCTGCGACTTTGCGGCTATTGACAGTAAAAGCAATGCAACTGTTAGTAATGGCTTCATCTCATAGTTTTTAGTTGGGTACAAAGATAAGATTTTTTTCTGTAAAAAGTATGATGATGTAAGAAAAAAATCGTATCTTTGCCAAAAGATTTTTGGAATATGAAAGCAATACAATGTTTTGATGAGTTAGTAGAGCACCTGAAAGCTTCAGGTGTCCGTCGTCGTGTGGCTGTGGTCTGTGGTCGTGATGAGAGTACAAGTGGTGCTGTGGAACGTGCCGTGAAGGCTGGTTTTGCTGAGGCCATCTACGTGGATAATAATGATGTGGATGTGGCTGCTGCCGAGGCTGTGGCGTTGGTGCGTGCCGGCAAGGCTGATGTCATCATGAAGGGTCTGCTGAACACGGATAATCTTCTGAAGGCCATCCTGAACAAAGAAACGGGTATTCTGCCTAAGGGCCGTGTGCTCACCCATCTGTGCTGTGCCAAGATGGAGCAGTACGACAAGTTGCTGTTCATGACCGATGTGGCTGTGATTCCCTATCCCACGAAGGAACAGCGCGAGCAACAGCTCATCTACCTGCTTAATCTCTGCAGGAATATGGGTGTGGAGGAGCCTCGTATTGCGCTCATCAGTTGTTCTGAGAAAGTGAACCCCAAGCATTTCCCTTGCACGGTGGAGTATCGTGAACTGGTGGAGCAGGCTAATGCAGGTCAGTTTGGCCCTTGTATTGTTGACGGTCCGCTGGATCTGAAGACCGCCTTGTCTCCTGCCGCTCTGCATAAGAAGGGACTTACCTCTCCTTTGGAGGGCCGTTCCGATGGTCTGATCTTCTCTGATATCCAGGCAGGCAACGTCTTCTATAAATCGATCACCCTTTTCTGTCAGGCTCAGACGGCAGCCATCCTGCAAGGTCCGCAGGTACCCGTCGTGCTCACCTCGCGTGCCGACTCGGCAGACAACAAGTTTTACTCGCTTGCCTTAGCCTGTGTCTAAACCTCAAATCTAATAAGCCTTATGTTTATTCTTGTAATCAATCCTGGTTCTACCAGTACCAAGATGGCCGTCTTTGAAGACGAGAAGCCTATGGTGCTGCGTAGTATCTCGCATTCTAATGAAGAACTGGCACAATTTGGTGACGATGTGCTGAACCAGCTGGACTACCGCAAACAACTGGTGCTCAAAGAACTGGCTCACATGAATGTGGCAATGGAATTTGAGGCTGTGATTGGTCGTGGCGGACTGGTAAAACCCATCGCCGGTGGTGTCTATGAAATCAACCAGCAGATGTTGGACGATACCTATAATGGTATTGCCATGCATAACCATGCCTGTAACCTGGGCTGTCTGATAGCCTACGAGATAGCACAGACCATCCCTGGCTGTCGCTCGTTTATTGCCGACCCAGGTGTGGTGGATGAACTCAACGACTATGCCCGTATCAGCGGGTCGCCCCTAATGAACCGCATCTGCATCTGGCACGCCTTGAACCAAAGAGCCATCGCCCGTCGTTTTGCCAACGAGATAGGCAAGCGCTATGAAGATCTCGACCTGATTATCTGTCATCTGGGTGGTGGCATCTCCGTGGCAGCCCATCAGCATGGACGTGCTGTCGATGCCAACAACGCGCTGGATGGTGAGGGTCCCTTCTCGCCGGAACGTGCCGGCAGTCTGCCTGCCTCTGACTTGATTCGTCTGAGTTTCAGTGGTAAATATACGGAGAAGCAGTTGCTGAAACGCTTGGCAGGCAAGGCCGGACTGAATGCCCATCTGGGTACGGCTAATGTCAAGGAGATAGAACAGCGTATTGCCAATGGCGATGCCCATGCTGAGATGATCCTGAATGCCATGATCTATCACGTGGCGAAGAATATCGTGGGACTGGGTGCCGTGTTCTGTGGTAAGGTGGATGCCATCCTGCTCACCGGTGGACTGGCCCGTTCTGAGTATGTCATTACCCGTTTGCGCCAGCGTATCGAATTTCTCGCACCCACCTATTGCTTCCCTGGCGAGGACGAGATGGAGGCCTTGGCCTTGAATGCTTTGGCTGTTTTGCGTGGTCAGCGCGAGGTAAAAGAATATACATAGTGAGCGTTGGGCGTGTTCAAAATCGTGGAATCATTGACTAATTGAGGAAAAAGGGCACGCATGGCCGTTTTTTTCTGCAAATAATTCGTCATTATATCAAAAAAAATGATGATATTTGTAGAGCAAAAACTATAGCAATATGCCCAATCCCATTAACGACCAGTACGGCTACATCGATTTTAACAACTCTGTAGCAAATTATAATGATGGCGATGTTGTCATCTACGATCATGTGGAGGCGTTGTCTCAGTCCTTTCCGCTTAAGCCAAAGACTACCCTCTTGGGGCTTTGCTGTAAAGGTAAAATTTCACTGACTGTCAATGGCAGGGAAATGAATTTCGAACCAGGTGATGTGTTCGTATGTCCTCCAAATGTGAAGGTGGAAAACAGCAGGTACAATGAGGAGTTTGATTGTAAGGCTATAGTCCTGTCAGACCATATTATCCAGGGGCTGCTGCGTGACAGGATGGAGACATGGAACCACATGGTCTATATCAACAAGACATTCAAGATGACGTTGAGTGAGTCTTGTCGTCAGGAACTGGATTTGTATTACGCGCTGCTACGCTCAAAGCTGCTTAGCAATTCGCGCACCCCATCGTTCCTATCTATGCAGTCGCTGTTGCGGGCATTGCTGCTTGACCTGTGTATTGTCTTGGAAGAGATCAGCGGCGTTTTCGAAGACCATAGATTCTCGCAAGGTAAAATGCTGTTTAATCGTTTCCTGAGTTCATTGTCAAAAAGCGAGGTGAAGCGTCAGCCCATTGCCACATACGCTGGTCAACTGGCCATTACCCCAAAATACCTCACGATGCTCTGTCTGAAGTATAGTGATAAGACTGCTTCCGACTGGGTTATCCAATATACTTGTGAGGATATCCGTTTCTATTTGAGAAACAGCAACTTGTCTATCAAGGAAATCTCGGCTAAGCTCGGTTTTTCAAATATGTCGCACTTCGGCTCGTATGTCCGTAAACACATGGGGATGTCGCCCAGTGAGTTCAGGCACAGAAAATAGAAAAAAAGAAATACGCAGGACGATTGCCCTGCGTATTTCTTTATTATGAAGCTTACTTTACGCGTCGATATTTGCGTAGGTGGCATTCTTCTCGATAAACTCGCGACGGGGCTCTACGTCGTCGCCCATCAGCATTGAGAATATCTCGTCAGCCTGTGCTGCGTTCTCGATGGTCACCTGCTTCAGCAAGCGGTTCTCAGGATTCATGGTGGTCTCCCAGAGCTGCTCGGGGTTCATCTCACCAAGACCTTTGTAGCGCTGTGTGTGCAGGGCTGAAGAGTTCTCGTCGCCAGCCACGTACTTGTCGATGAAGGCCTGGCGCTGCTGCTCGGTGTAGCAGTACTCAGAGAACTTCTTATAGGTACACTTGTAGAGTGGGGGAGTAGCGATATAGAGATGGCCTCCCTGGATGACCTGGGGCATGAAACGATAGAAGAGCGTCATGATCAGCGTGTCGATGTGCGAGCCATCGACGTCGGCATCGGTCATGATGATGATCTTGTCGTAACGCAGCTTGTCGATATTGGCCTCGCGGTCGCCTTCGCCCTCAACGCCGAAGCGCACGCCGATGCTTTGGATGATGTTCATCACCGACTCGGCCTCGAACACGCGGTGCCACTGTACCTTCTCTACGTTCAGGATCTTACCGCGCAAGGGTAGGATAGCCTGGAAATGGCGGTCACGTCCCTGCTTGGCAGAACCACCTGCCGAGTCACCCTCGACGAGGAAGATCTCACAGGTCTTGGGATCTTTGTTAGAGCAGTCGGCCAGCTTACCAGGCAGACCACCACCCGTCATTGGGTTCTTGCGCTGTACGCTCTCACGTGCCTTGCGGGCAGCGATACGGGCAGTAGCAGCCAGCACCACCTTGTCGCAGATGAGCTTGGCTTCCTTCGGATGCTCCTCCAGGTAGTTGCTCAGCGCCTCGCCAACAGCCTGCTGTACGGCACCGGCCACCTCTGAGTTACCCAACTTCGTCTTGGTCTGTCCCTCGAACTGAGGCTCGGCCACTTTGATAGAGATAACGGCGGTCAGACCCTCACGGAAGTCCTCACCGGCAATCTCGATCTTGGCCTTCTCAATCTGCTTGGAGATCTGTGGGTCGGCATCGGCGTAGGCCTTCAGCGTACGTGTCAGGGCCATACGGAAACCAGTCAGGTGGGTACCACCCTCGATGGTGTTGATATTGTTGACGTATGAGTGAATGTTCTCGCTATAGTCGGTGTTGTACATCACAGCCACCTCGATGGGCACACCCTGCTTCTCGGTCTTCAGGTAGATGACATCGTCGAACAGATGGGTGCGGTGACGATCCACGTAGCGCACAAACTCCTTCAATCCCTCCTTGGCGTGGAACACCTCGGGCTCGCGCAGGTTGCCTTCCTCGTCAGGACGCAGGTCGGTCAGCGTGATGGTGATGCCGGCATTCAGGTAGGCCAGCTCGCGCATACGCTTAGCGATGATGTCGTACTTATAGAGGGTGGTGGTGAAGATGGTGCCGTCGGGCCAGAACTGCTGACGGGTACCAGTCTTGTCGGTATCGCCTACGATCTTCACATCATACAGGGGCTTTCCTTTCTCGTACTCCTGCTGATAGATGTGGCCGTTGCGGAACACCTGTGACAGCATGTGGGTAGAGAGCGCATTCACACAGCTCACACCTACACCATGCAGACCACCGGATACCTTGTAAGAGCCTTTGTCGAACTTACCACCGGCGTGCAGCACGGTCATAACCACTTCCAGGGCACTCTTGTGCATCTTCTCGTGTTCATCTACGGGGATACCGCGTCCGTTATCTTGTACTGTGATAGAATTGTCTTCGTTGATAGTCACCTCAATATGGGTGCAGTAGCCAGCCATAGCCTCGTCGATAGAGTTGTCTACGGTCTCGTTCACCAAGTGATGAAGTCCCTTCTCACTGATGTCGCCAATGTACATAGCAGGACGCTTGCGCACGGCTTCCAGTCCCTCGAGCACCTGAATGTTACTCGCGGAATAATTCTGTTCTGTTTGATTCAGTTCTTCTGTCATTTTCGTTATTGTCCAAATTTGCTTGCAAAGGTACAAAATTCTTGCGACAATAACGAATTTTTTCCTGCCAAAAAACGCTAAAAAAAGCCGTACAAGTGTTACTCGTACGGCTTCTGTTTATTTTTGTCGCTTATTAGCCCAACTTGTTCACGTGCAGAGCGAGGCTTGACTTCAGGTTTGCAGCCTTGTTCTTGTGAATGATGTTAGTCTTTGCCAACTTGTCCAGCATCTTCTGAACTTTGGGATAGAGGGCTACTGCCTCGTCCTTGTTGGTCATTGCGCGCAGCTTGCGAACAGCGTTACGCATAGTCTTTGCGTAGTACTTGTTGTGCAGAGCCTTTTTCTTGTCCTGGCGAATTCTCTTCACCGATGATTTGTGGTTTGCCATTTTTAATTTTTAAATTTTGATTGTTATTAAAGCTTATGGGTCTTGCGTCTTCCGACTGCCCTGGGCGGATAAAAAATCCTCTGCCACCCTTTCCTCTTTCGAGTAGCGCTACCACAGCGCCGATGGCAGATTTAACCTTGTAGTCCCTAGGAGAGTCGAACTCCTCTTTAGAGAATGAAAATCTCTCGTCCTAACCGATAGACGAAGGGACCAAGCCGCTAAAGCGGGTGCAAAAGTACAACTTTTTTCTTGTTCTGCCAAATTTTCTTAAAGGAAAGTGCAAGTTTTTGTATTTTTTTTGTTAATTTCGCCGCCGTGAATACGAAATCCGAGGCTATTGTGCTGCATTCTGTGAAGTATGGCGAGCAAAAACTCATTGTTGATATGTTTACTCGCCAATGGGGACGACTGTCGTTTGCCGTACAGTTGCCCCGTTCTGCCCATGCGAAGTTCAAGAAGCAGTATTTCCAACCCCTCACCTTATTACAAATAGAGACCGATGTCAGACCTCAGGTGCAGTTGCAGAAACTCGCTGAGGCCTCGCTCCTCACGCCGCTTCCCTCGCTGCTGTCCGACCCCTCGAAACTCGCCATAGGCCTGTTTGTCTGTGAGTTTCTGTATCATGCCCTGCGCGATGAACAGCAGAACAGCCCCCTCTTCGACTATATCCGCACCAGCATCGAGTGGCTCGACGGGCGTGAGCGCACCTTCGCCAACTTCCACCTGGTCTTTCTGATGCACCTCAGCCGCTTCCTGGGGTTCTATCCGAACCTGGAGGTGCGGAATTACGGAACTACGGAATCACGGAGTTTTGAGGCTCCCTATTTTGATCTTCGTGCAGCCTCTTTCTGCACGCAGCCGCCCCTGCATCGCGATTTCCTGATGCCTCAGGAGGCTGGCCGCATCCATCTGCTGATGCGTATGGACTATGCCACGATGCACCTCTTCCGCCTGAGTCGCGCCGATCGCAACCGCATCCTGGAACTCCTCATACAGTATTATCGCCTCCACATCCCCCAGTTCCCTGAGCTCCGCTCCCTGCCCGTGTTGCAGGAGTTGTTTCAATGAACCATTAATAATGCTTTATTTCTCATTTAGCCTGAAAGACCTTGCGTTTTAGCCTCTTTCGTCTTGCGTTTTATGCTGTTTTACGTTACGTTTCAGCCTATTTCGCCTCGCGTTTCAGCCTGTTTTGCATTGTGTTTTGGGCTCTTTCGCAATTTACATCGTTGAACCTGCTCATTTTCGATGGTTTCTTCGAGGATTATGAGTGATGAATAAAAAAATCGCAGGCTGTACTTCTGAGGGGTACTGCCTGCGATTTTCTCAAAACTTTTGCCAAACTTTGCAGCGGAGTCCACAATACTTAATACCATTCAATGTAGTAGGTCCTGGTTCTGGTATCTTCACCCCAGATCGTTTCGTTTACCAGCTTGACTGCTCGTCCTGCATTATCAAGCGACCATGTGTTCTTTGCGTTATGAACCACATCAGGTAGTGTGGGATTGGTCTTTACCCAAGCCTGTGGAAGATGTTTGGTTCCTTTGCCATAGAAGCCGCAGTAGTAGCCGACGCCCCCTATAAAGCCCAGGTCTATGTCCATACCATCATCGAACTCCATGACCCCTGCAATGTTTTCGATAGTCTCAGAGCTGGAGGTTGTATAGGTGTAATTTGTAGTATAGACATTACCATCGTTGTCTCCCACGTGCTCCTTTTGTTGTACGATGTCGCCATTCTGCCATGTAAGATTGGTTACTTCAGTATGCCATTTGTCTGATGATTTCTCCTTATAGCTATATGTTTGACTTATCATTTGGTCGTTCTCGTCATAAGTAAAGATTGTGAATTCATTGTCGTCTCCATCCCTTTCACAGAAACCGCTTTCGCCTATATTAACAGGAACAGATGAAACCATTCGGTCGTTCTTCCATGCAGTCATGGTTATCCCGTCAGTACTGTAGTCAATAAGGAAGTCGGCCTCCATAGCATCTCCATCACCATCGCTAGCATATTTGATGTAATGCACTTTCTTTACAAAGCCCGTTGTCTCGTCATAGGTAAATTCGGCACGTTCGTATCCCTCACGTCCACACGCCTTCACCCTGTTGTTGCCGAAAACACGTTGAGGTCCTTGGAACACACCTGGTTGATGGTTTTTCTCTTCAAAAGATACTTGTTTGACACTGGAAGTAGGAATGACGACTTTACTACCGTCTGTCTTTTCAATAATCATTGAATAGTTGGTCTGTGCACAGACCTGACCAATGAATACGAATAGCGCAGCTCCTGCAAGTAATATGTATTTTTTCATAAGGCAATAATTTTATTTGTTATTGATTTTTATCTGCGTTTGTGCACATTTCACGATGGAAATGCCCTTTGAGAGTGTGTTTAGTTCAATGTCTGCAATCCCCTCTCCATCTGCTTTCACATTGTTAAGCAACTTTCCATCAATAGAATAGATACTTACCGTTTGCCCAGCCTTCATCCCCTTGAATACAACATGACCATTTTTAATGATATGTGTATTTCCTGCAACCTTTACCTCGTCAACGCCTGTTGATGACGCTACGAAGGTGTAGTTCTGCACATCAGCCATAGAGATGGTAAATTCCGCCTTGTCATTACTGTTGATGACAAGTGCTTCGCCACGGAAAGTAATAATAGGCTTCTGAGCAAAGGCAAAAACCGTTTGAGTCCCACCCTTGTGATTTATCACAAGTGCATCAGCATCATTGTCAGCATAGATTCCCGTAACCACACTGGCTAACAGAAATAATAAGAATAGAAGTCTTTTCTGCATAATCAATTAATAGTTTTTGTGAGTCATTAGATATAGTTTATTCAGTCGAAGTAGTAATATGTTGTCGCGCTTGCCGATCCAAACGGGACTCTTACCCTAAATCGGTTCCTTTTATTTTGCAAAGATAGAAATTATAATTGAAACTTCCAATTTTTTCGGACTTTTATTCCTGCAAAGATTTCTTTTTAAAAGAAAAAGTGTAATTTTGCAGACGAAAGAGTTTTCTATTAAATATAATGTCGATATGAGTGTTGAGGAAAGAAGCAGATATGTGGACGATGCGGTGGAACTGCTGAGATTGTTGATTGCTACACCGCGTGTGAGCCGTAGCGAGACGGAGGCTGCCGACAAGATGGAGGCGAAGATGCGCGAATGGGGACTGAACCCTCGGCGCGAGGCCAACAACCTGTGGGTGGTGGCCGAAGGCTTTGACGAGGCGAAGCAGACCATCTTGCTCAACGCGCATATCGATACGGTGAAGCCAGTGGCTACGTGGACGAAAGATCCGCATGAGCCGCTGATGGAAGGCAATCAGCTCTTTGGACTGGGTTCGAACGACTGCGGGGGCGGACTGGTGACGCTGCTGCAGGTGTTTCGCATCCTGAAAGGCAAACTGCTTCCCTTTAACCTGGTCTATCTGGCATCGGCCGAAGAGGAGGTGTCAGGCAAGGATGGTGTGGAGCGGGTGTTGCCGCTGTTGCCACGGATTGACGTGGCCATCGTAGGTGAGCCAACAGGGATGCAGCCTGCCATTGCGGAGAAGGGACTGATGGTGATAGATGGCTATGCCCACGGCGTGAGCGGCCATGCTGCCAGAAACGAGGGTGTGAATGCCATCTACGAGGCATTGGACGATCTGGCGTGGCTGCGTGACTACAGGTTTGGCAAGGAGAGTCCGCTGCTGGGGCCTACGAAGATGACGGTGACGCAGGTGGAGAGCGGCACGCAGCATAACGTGATACCTGACCTGCTGCATTTCGTCATAGACGTGCGTACCAATGAGTATTATCAGAATGAGTTTGTGTTCGCATTTCTTCAGAAACACATGAAGCGCTGCGAACTGAAGGCTCGTTCGTTCCGCCTGCATTCATCGTCGATACCTACTGAGCATCCATTGATAAAGCGGTGTATGGAATTGGGTCTGAGTCCTTTCGGCTCGCCCACGCTCTCCGACCAGGCGCTGATGCCGTTCCCTTCGTTCAAGTTGGGACCTGGCCAGTCGTCACGCAGTCATAGTGCTGATGAGTTTATCTGCATCAGCGAGATAGAGCAGGCATTAGACTTATACCTACAGTTATTCGAATAATTTGTGGTTTAGCGTCTGAGCCAAGGACGCGGGTCAAGCAGTTCCGTCCAGTTGCGCAACTGGAACTGCATGGTATTCTGCGGTCCCAGACTGCCCAGCGTCTGGTTGGTCGAGACTTTTTGTCCTGAAGCTACGCTGACGGAAGCCAGATCGCAATAGACGGAGATATACTTGCCGTGGCGTACCATGACGATATAGGAATTGCCAGTGGAGTAGATCTTACTGACTACGCCGTCGAACACACAACGGGCCTTGGCGCCAGGCTGTCCCTTGAGGTGCAAGCCCTTGCTTGACAGGTGTACATGGCTCATGCCATCGACAACATTGGAGCCAAAGCTGCGCACCACCTGGTAGGCACCTGTGATAGGCATGGGCAGATGACCTTTGTTACTGGTGAAATTGCCAGTGAGCACTCTGTCGGGGTCGGCATTGGTGAAGTCGTTGATGGCCTGTTTGCTCTCTTCCACGTTGCGCTCTGCCGTCTTTCTGGCATTTTCCGCTTCTAGTGCACGCTGCTTGGCGGCAGCTTTCTCCTTGGCGGTCTTGGCAGCCAGAGCCTCGGCCTTCGCCTTCTCTTCACGTGCTTTGGCCTCGGCTAAACGTCGTTCACGCTCCTGACGCTCGCGCTCCTTGCGTGCCAGTTCCTCGGCCTTGCGCTTCTTCTCTGCTTCTATGCGTGCCTTTTCGCGCGCTATCTCCTCGGCAATGAGCTTTTCAATCTTAGCATTGAGGGCAGCCTCTTCCTGTTGTTCTTTCTTGATGAGCTCCTGTACGGTGCGCTGTTCTTTCTGCAGTTGTGCCACCATCTTTTTCTGTTGGGCTTGCTGCTGCTCCATGAGTCGGCGCTCACGCTCGCCTTTCGCGAGCAGGGCGTCTTTCTCGTTCTTGCTGATGGTAATCTCTTCCTGTTTCTTTGTTACCTGCTGTTGTTTCAGCTTGACGGCTTCGCCCTGTGCCTTCTGGTAAGTGGCATATTCGTTCATGAAACGTGTACGGCGATACATCTGATTCACGTTCTGTGCGCTGAAGAAGAACATCATCTTATTCTTCAGCTTACGGTTGCGGTGCATGTATCTGACAGAGTGGGCATAGCGGCTCTGGCGCTGCTCCAGCTCCGTTTGCAGGGTGTCCATCTGGGCATGGAGCAAATCCAGATTGCGATCCAGAGAGTCGATGTCGGTCTTGATGGTGTCGATGGTGCGTTGCTTCTCATTGATCTCGCCGTTGAGTACCAAAACGTCCTGCATCTGCTTCTTTACCTGCTGGTCCAGTTGCTGCTTCTTGCGTTTCTTCTCTTCAATATCTTTCTTCAGCTTTTTCTGGTCGGCCTGCAACTGTTCCCTCTGGGTGGGTTTCTTGGCGGTGTTCTTTTGTTGAACTTTTGTGGTTGTCTGCTTGCGTTGCGTCGTCTTCCGCTTCGACTTCTGGGCCGGAGCAGCGATGCAGATGGCAAGCATAAGGAGCAGTATGCAGATTTTTCTCATTGTCTTCTCTATTGTCGTGTAATGTTAAAGAGCCATAAAGCGGCGCAGGATCTGATCTACGTCAACCTCGCGGTATTTGTCGGACACCTTTGTGCGTGGTTCCCAGTCGCTCTCGTTGCCAAGATAGTTGAGACGGACGCCCAACTTCACTTCCTTCTCTGGCGTGGTGAGCGTGATTTTCATATTGCTTGGGAATGTCTTCTGGTTCAGTTTCGAGAACTCGGTATACTCCCAGTTTAACTGCGTGTTGCCCTTGAAGGGGTCGCGATAGGCGATGTTGGTCATCTTGATACGACCAGAGGCATGGTTGGTCAACCAGCTATAGTTCATCTTGCCCTCCTCGTAGGTGATGATGGCCTCGTCGCCCTCGATGTTGGTGGTGAAGTCCGCAAAGTTGCTGTTGTCAACAGTCTGCTGTCCGGGCTTGAACAACTCGTTCCAGAACAGGGCCTGCAGCGTATAGAAATTGATGCCGCTGTTGCGGAGGAAGTCAACGTATTTATAGGGCACCTTGAGGTACTGTTTGTTGATACGGTCGATAATGAGGACATAGTCTTTGGTGAACTCGATGCGTGCAGCCTCGACGAATCCGAATGCCATCAGTTGCATCTGGATGACATCGTCGCGTTTCATCTTCAGGTTGCCGGTGAGCGACATTTGTTGGCTGCCATACTCCACCGAGAACTTCAGCTTTGAGGTGACAAACTGAGAAGGCTGCGTGTTCTCCTTGATCTTGTCCAGCAGCTCTATCTCTTGTTTCTGCTCTTGGGTCAGTGGGGTGACACTGTCTTTCACGGCTTGCTTCTTGGAATGGCAAGAAGCAAGGCACAGGGGAATTGCCAATGCGGCAACTTTTAGGATGCTTGATATTTTCATTGCTTGATATATTTTTTTCGTTTGATCTTTCGTCTTAATACCTTATTGTCTGGTGCTTCCTCGTAGGCTTTTTTCCAAAGGTCGAGAGCCGTAGTCATATCGCCGTTCAGGGCGTAGATGTCGCCGGCATGTTCGGTGACGACGGCACCGACAGCGGAATCGTTTTGCAGGGCCTGCTCGATATAGATGCGGGCTTCGGCATAACGTCCCTGCATGAAGAGGATCCATGCATAGGTATCGAGATAAGTGGAGTTCTTGGGCTCCGCCTTGATGGTCTTATAGCTCATCTCCTCGGCTTTCTCCAGGTCTCCATTATTGATGCTGAGGTAGTAGGCATAATTGTTCAGACAACCGATATTGTCGGGCTTCCACTGCAGACATGAGTCGTAGGCGGCAAAAGCTTCTGCACAGCGGTCTTTCTGGAACAGCAGGTCGCCCATGACGGAATAGAAGTCGGACACGATAGCCGGTGAACTATGGTCGTCGATGACGTTGATGCCGTTTCTGAAAGCCTCCAAGGCATTGTCGGTGTCTTCCTTACGATAGTAGGCGATACCCTGATAATAGTAAAAGGCCATCTCCTCGGGGTTATACTGTCGTGCCTCTTGGCAGAGACTAATGATGCGGTCGTTGTCATTGTCCTCCCAGGCATACTGCACCAGGTGAAGGCGGGCAGAGGTTCTATTGGGGTCCAATTTCAATACCAGCTGCAGGGCGGCAGCGATGCTGTCGCGTGGCATCTGCTTCAGATCCATGTAGGCCGCTTTCAGTTCGGCGATGTCGGCATCTGGCTCCGGCTGTTGCAGGATGTCCTGGAAGATGTGGAGTATCTCTGTGCTGTCGCCACCAGCCTGTTCGTTCTCAGTAATCATCTGCCGCAGCAGATAGACCTTGTCGCTTATCTCCGTGTCTTTGTTGACAAGAATGCAATGGGTGACGGAGTCAGCGGCTTCAAAATCTTCTGTCCTGATGAAGAAAGTCCTCAATGACTGTTGGGCCTTGACATTGCGTGGCTCTTCCTTGAGGATGCTTTCCAGAATGTCGTAGGCCTCGTCCATCCGATCATTGCCCATCAATGTGTTGGCATAGAGTGTGCGGTAGTTGAGGTCGTATGGATGCTCATCCGATAAGGACTTGATAGTGGAAAGAGCTTTCTCGTTGTTGTCAAGTTCCATGTAGAGCGCACTCTTTGCTAATGAGATACGCTCACTCTTACCATCGATAAGCTCCATTCTGTCAAGCACATCGATGGACTTTTGGAAGTCTTTTTCCTGATAGTAGAGACGGTAGAGCATCTCCAACAACTCTTGGCGACTCTTGTCCTGCTCGTACATCTTCTCTACCACCGTGATGGCATCGGCATATTTCTCCTTGGCGATGTACGCCTGTGCCAGCGTTTCCATATAGGTGAGATTATCGGGACAAAGGTCTGAGGCTTTTTTGAAAAGCACCAGTGCCTGGTCTGTTTTCTTTATCTCGCTATAATACTGGGCAAGGAAGAAACAGGCTTCGGAAGCATTGGGCTTCAACTCCAGACAGCGGCTAAGCAAGTCGAAAGCGGCATCATGGTGCCCTTTCTGGCGCTGGAGCATCGCCTCATGGAAGGTTACCTCGTAGCGGCGCTGCACGTCATCGGTCTGAGCAAAAATGCCCAGACAGCATAAGAAAAGGACGAATATAGCCGTTAATCTAATCATACCTCTCACTTCTCACCTCTTTATTTCACTCCTGTGTGGCCATAACCGCCTTCACCACGCTCAGTCTCATCCAGCACTTCCACTTCGATGAATTCGGCATTTTCGTGGCGGGCTATCACCATCTGGGCTATACGCTCACCGTCGTTGACTACAAACTCCTCCTGCGACAGGTTGATGAGCACAACGCCTATCTCGCCGCGATAGTCGGCATCAATAGTACCAGGCGTATTGAGCACGGTGATACCCTTCTTCAGAGCCAGACCGCTACGTGGACGTACTTGTGCCTCGAAACCTACAGGTAGTGCGATATGTAATCCAGTGGGGATGAGTTTTCTCTCCAGTGGCTTCAGGATGACGGGCTCGTCAAGGTTGGCTCTGAGGTCCATACCAGCACTCTGTGACGTGGCGTATTGTGGCAGGGGTTGATGCCCCTTGTTGATAATGTTTACTTTCATCTTACACAAGTTTTTATATATATAGCGTGCAAAATTAGTGATTTATCTTCAAATAGCCATCATCCGCCCTACTTATTTTGTAATTTTTTGCAGATGCTGTGATAGTAAATATCATTTTTTTTCGTAATTTTGCACCGATGAAAATGAATTGGCAACAACTGATAAGTAATAGACGACTGGGGCAAGAGCATAAGCACCTGGAGCGTCATGATGATCGCACAGAGTTTAAGCGGGACTATGACCGACTGATTTTCTCGGCTCCGTTTCGCAGACTGCAGAACAAGACACAGGTGTTTCCTCTGCCTGGTAGCGTTTTCGTGCATAACCGACTGACACATTCGCTGGAAGTGGCGAGCGTCGGTATGTCTTTGGGAAACGATGTCGCGCGGGCTTTGTGTCAGAGAAACAACGATTTCAGCAATTCTTTGTTGCCTGAGATAGGTCAAATTGTGGCTACTGCTTGTCTAGCCCATGATTTAGGGAATCCGCCTTTTGGCCATTCTGGAGAAAAAGCTATCCAGTCGTTTTTCATTGAAGGGAAAGGGGCTTATCTGAAGGATCGGGTGTCGCCAGAATTTTGGAGCGATATCACTCGTTTCGATGGTAATGCCAATGCGTTTCGATTGCTGACACATAGTTTTAAGGGGCGTAGGCAGGGCGGCTTTGCCATGACCTACAGTACCTTGGCCAGTATCGTGAAATACCCCTTCCCGTCGATCGCAGCCACAAAGAATAAGTTTGGCTTTTTCGAGTCTGAGCGAGAACATTATGAAATGCTGGCTGAAATGTTAGGCATTCCCAAGCTTCAGACAGAGAAAGGCAAGGAACGATGGGCGCGTTATCCGTTGGTCTATCTCGTCGAGGCAGCCGACGATATCTGTTATGAGATTATGGACTTGGAGGATGCCTTCAAACTCAAGATTTTGACATACGATGAAACAATAGCACTAATGCTCTCATTCTTCGATGAAACCGAGCAAAATCGCATTCGTCATCGTATTAGCGATGAACAGCTGACGGATGTTAATGAAAAGGTGCAGTATTTGCGCGCCTGTGTGATCGGAAAACTGGAGAATGAATGCGTAAAAACTTTCCTCGAACACGAGGAAGAGATACTGGAGGGAATGTTTAAAGGGTCGCTCATCGACAATATATCACCCATTCAGCGCGATGCTTACAAAGCTTGTACCAAGGTGTCGATGGTGCGCATCTATAAAAGCCGACCAGTGTTGGATGTGGAACTTTCTGGTTACCGTATCATGGCAACCCTGATGGAACTGATGGTTGAAGCTATTGAGCATCCTGAGCGCTACTACTCACAGCAACTCATTGGGCGTGTGAGCAGTCAGTATGATATAGATAGCGATGACTTGGAAACCCGCCTCATGGCAGTCATTGACTATATCACAGGCATGACGGATGTCTATGCGCTGGATGTGTATCAGAAGATTTGCGGAATATCGTTGCCGATAATCTAATTCTTCTCTTTGTAAATGATCTTATTGGCCCCGCTGGTAATCTTCATGGCTTCAGGGTGCTCCTTGATGAAGGAGTCGATATGGCGTACACGTTTTTCTTCCAATACCTCGTCCATGGCTATCAGAATGCCGGTCTCCTCCACATCGCCAAAGCCGTAATTGATGGCTGTACCGAATAGTTTCATGGTGGGCGACAGACTCATGTAGGCGTTCACCAATGGGGGAATGTTATACCCGAGGGCACGTATCTTTTGATTGAGTATTCGGTAGTCTTCCTTGAAATCGTTTTCGGTGAAAATGGCGGCCAGTTCTTTCTCGTCAGTTTCAATTTTCAGCGGTTTCATCGGTATAACGAGATTCTCTTTATCATCGAAATGCTTCTTTAGGAAGTAGAGAATCATATCGCGCCCCTCACGGATGTAGCTGGGATACATGGTCATCTTGCCGAAGAAATACTTGACATTAGGCATGATGACGGTCAGTGCGCCAAGACCGTCCCAGAGGTTGTCGAGCGCAAACAGACTCTTGGCTCCCATCTTCGAACTCTGATAGGGCAGACTTACGAATGAACGACCGAGTTCGATGGTGTAAGGCATATAATCGCGAAGGAACTTTTCCGAGAAGTGAAACATGTGACTGGTGGCCAGTTTGGGTTGTCCGTTCTCATCCATCTCCCATTTCGTTCCCTCCAGATAACGGTAACCGCCAATAATCTCTTCGGCCTCGGGATTCCACACGATGAGCTGTTTGTAACAGTTCTCGCAAGTGTCAAACTCGTCGATGTCAACTTCCTTGCCTGTGCCGCCTCCTGCTTCTCGGAAAGCGATTTCGCGCAGACGCCCAATCTCTTTCATCACGTTAGGGGCATTGTGTGCCGTAATGATGTAGATCTTGTTGTTGCTCTTGTTGGTCATGCGCAACTGGCGGTCGGGTGTCAGTTCGGCTTTAAGCACCTCGACAGGAATCGGGTCGATGATAGGTTGTTCCATTATCTGTTGTGATGTTTGCTTTTTATTTGGCTAGTTTGTAAACTTTGTTTTTGACAAATTTTGCCCATTCCATCGGCGTTTTCTCGTGATTGAATGTCTGCCAGGGTATGGGCTTTCCGAAGGTGATTGTAAAGGTTTGGCCTTCGTTTTTAAACATTTCGTCGGCTAAGAACAGCATTGCGATGTTGATCTTTTTTACGTAACGGTCGCTGATGTTCGATAGACGGTAGAAGAAGTTGCTGTTATGGCCTTCAAAGTAGATGGGTACGATATCGCGTTGGGTCTCCACGCTTTTGGTGATGAAGGTCTTTTTCCATTCAAGATCGCGAATCTCACCATTGCGTTTGCGTGAACAGAGACCGGCAGGGAACATTAGGATGTGTGTGTCACCCTTGAATCCAGCTTCTACCATGGCGGGGAAATCGCGTCCGTTCTTTCCTGTCTTGTTGATGGGAATGCAGAGCGGAGCCAGTCCTGGCAGGTTCATCAGCAGATCGTTGACCAGATAGCGGAAGTTGTCATCATAGCGCTCGCCGATAACTGATCCGATGGCTATTCCGTCAATACCGCCCAAAGGGTGGTTGCTGACAAAGGTGTAGCGTCTTGGATCATCCTTGGCAGGCAGGTTCTCTAAACCCTTCACCTTGATGGTCACTTTCAGACTGTTAAGTTGTGCCTTGAGCCATGGTGTTCCTTTTAGATCACGGGCCCTCCATAGATAGTCGTTGACTTGATCCTCATGGACAATGTGTTTCAGCCACCAGACAAGAGGCCTGGGCACCCAACGGGCTTTTTTGCCCATCTTGCCTTTTAGGATTTTGTCTATGTCTATGGTTTTCTCCATGATGGCTATTCCTCGCTTCTTCAATACCAACGTGCAAAATTACGTAAAATCTTTCAGTTTCTGCGTTTTTTTTAGATGAAAATTAATATTTTTGCACATATTAAGTTTTTGAAGCGTGGCTATGGCTTTGCACAAAAAGTCATTTATGTGCTAAAATGAGCGCTAAAATGTATCAAAAGAAGAAAAATTACATATTTGATAAAAAAAAGTGGGGAAAAGTGGGGGATTGTGGAGGAAAATGATTACCTTTGCACGCAAACTCTCATATTAATAATGTTCGTATGCGATTTTTAGGTAATATAGAAGCCAAGACCGACACTAAAGGCCGCGTTTTTCTGCCTGCAGGGTTCCGCAAGGTGCTCCAGGCAGCAGGCGAGGAAGTGTTGGTGATGCGCAAGGATGTGCATCAGCAGTGTCTTGTGCTTTATCCTGAAAGTACCTGGAATCGTCGTATGGACGCGCTGCTGGAGAAAGTCAACGAGTGGGACGATGTCGGTCAGCAGGTGCTTCGCCAATATGTTTCCGAGGCAGAGGTGCTGACGCTCGATGGCAATGGGCGTTTCCTGATACCGAAACGCTATATGCAGATGGCCGATATAGTACAGGGTGTAAGGTTTATTGGCGTCAATGATGCCATAGAGATATGGGCAGTTGAGAAGACTCAGCAGCCATTCTTGCCGCAAGAGGAATTTGCGGCGAAACTGAAAGCCATCATGACAAACGGCCACTGACAGCGATGATAAAAACAGCAGAGACGTATCACGTATCGGTCCTATTGAAGGAGAGCGTTGACGGGCTGGCTATCCGGCCCGATGGCGTTTATGTTGACGTTACCTTTGGTGGCGGAGGCCATTCCAGAGAGATCTTGAGTCGCCTGGGCGCTCATGGTCATCTTTATGGTTTTGATCAGGATGCTGATGCCGAACAGAATATACGAGGAGTTGCTGATGAATGTAAGGGATGTGATGAGCGATTCACATTTGTTCGTAGCAATTTCAGGTATCTGAAGAACTGGATGCGCTATTATGGGGTTGACGGGCTAGATGGCCTGCTAGCAGACCTGGGGGTCTCGTCACACCATTTCGATGATGAATCGCGAGGTTTCTCGTTCCGCTTCGACGCACCGCTCGATATGCGTATGAACAAGCGCGCCGGGATAACTGCTGCCGATGTGGTGAATAACTATACTGAAGAACAGCTGTCAGATGTGTTCTATCTCTATGGAGAGTTGAAAAATGCCCGTAAACTGGCCAACCTGTTGGTAAAGGCTCGTCAGGAGAGTCCGATACAGACAACGGGGCAGTTGCTTGAACTGACGGAAAAACTCTTTGCCAGAGAACGCGAGAAGAAAGAGATGACAAAACTGTTCCAGGCACTTCGCATTGAGGTGAACCATGAGATGGATGCACTGCGTGAGATGCTGTTGGGAGCATGTAGTCTGTTGAAACCCGGTGGCAGATTGAGCGTGATTACATATCATTCACTGGAAGACCGTATCGTGAAGAATGTGATGCGTACTGGCAATGTGGAGGGAAAGGTGGAGCAGGACTTCTTCGGGAAGACAAAATCACCCTTACACCTTATTAATAATAGGGTGATAGTACCCTCGGATGAGGAACTGGCGGCCAACCCTCGTAGCCGCAGTGCCAAACTGAGAATTGCCGAGAAAATTGAGAATTGAAAACTGAAGACTGATGAAAAAAGACGATCATAATGAAGTTGAGATGATTATCGAGACAGGTGCAGAGCCGGAGAGAATGGAGCCGGTGGCATCTGTTGATGATGAAACATCTGCCGACAAAACCGAGAAGCCGGTACGGGTGGAAAAGCCTGTATCGGATTCTGCAGTAGCTCTGAAACGTATCAGGGAGTCGGCTAGTGAAGATGATGATGCCCCAGTGGGATCATTGTCGCTGAAGCAGATCGTGGGTGGCGACTATTTGTTTGCATTGGTGCGTCATCATATTCTGTTAATCCTCTTCATCGTATTTTTCCTCGTTTTCTATATCGGTGTAAGGTATCAGTGTGAACAGGATGTGATAGAAATCGATCAGTTGAAGAAGCAACTGATTGATGCTAAATACAAGGCGTTGGCAAGCTCGAGTAATCTGACTGAGCTGTGCCGTCAGAGCAATGTATTGAAGGTGCTGCGTGAGAATCAGGACACACTGTTACAGTTGAGTGACCAGCCGCCCTATATTATCGAGGTGCCTGAAGATTGACAAGTGAGGAGTTATGAGTAAGTTCAAAAGTGATAAAGTTCTGCCACGCTATCTGGCTATTGCAGTATTGCTGACACTCATCGGAGTGGGGGTGATATTCAAGGCCGGCTATACGATGACTGCCAAGAAGTCTTATTGGGAGACGGTGGCCAATCGTCAGAAGAGCGATAGTGACAGCGTGCGTCCTAACCGAGGCAATATATTAAGCTGCGATGGTCAGTTGTTGGCCAGCAGTATTCCGGAATACAAGATCTTCATGGACTATCAGGCTGGTGGCAATGCCGATACGGCCTGGATACGAAAGCGTGATAGCATATGGGATGCCAATATTGACACGCTGAGTATTTGTCTGAACAGTATCTTCCCCGAGCGTTCGGCTGAAGAGTTCAAGGCACGCTTGGAGGAAGGCCGTCATAAGGAACTGAAGAATGGTAGCGTTGGTGCCCGCCACTGGGCTATCTGGCCCAAGCGTCTGAGCTATAATACTTATTGCGAGGTGCAACAACTGCCATATTTCAATTTGCCAGCCAATAAAGGTGGTTTCCATGCTGAGAAATTTGAAGCACGTCGACGTCCGTTCGGTTCATTGGCCGAGCGTACCATTGGCGATATCCGCAGTTTCGAGGGAGGCAAGGATACCGCTCGTTTTGGTATAGAATTGTCGTATGACTCTCTGCTTCGTGGAAAGTACGGTTACGAGCGCAAGCAGAAAGTACTTAACAAGATTATTCCTTTCACCGTGACACCGCCTATCAATGGTTGTGATATTGTTACTACGATTGATGTTGGTATGCAAGACTTGGCTGAGCAGGCGCTGGTCGAAGGCTTGAAGAAATGGAATGCCTCTATGGGCGTTACTATCCTGATGGAGGTGAAGACCGGTGACGTGAAGGCTATTGTCAATATGCGTCGTTCGGATAATGGCAATTACTATGAGCGTTTCAATGATGCTATCAGCTACCGTTGTGAGCCAGGCTCGGTGTTTAAGGTCGCCTCTTTCCTCGTAGCCTTAGACGATGGTGTGGTGGATACCAGCTATGTCATCCATACTGGTAGTGGTATTATGCCGATGCACGGTGCGAAGATGAAAGACCATAACTGGCACCGTGGCGGCTATGGCGACATCAATGTGGCTCGTACGCTGGAGGTCAGTAGTAATATTGGTGTGAGCTGTGTTATTGATAAGTTCTATGGCTCTAATCCCCGTAAATATGTCGAGGGACTCTATCGAGTAGGTATCGGTCAGGATCTGAAGCTCCCCATTGTGGGCTATCTGCCTCCGAAGATCCGTATGCCGGATACGAAGACAAGCAACAGGGCACTTTATTGGAGTAAGACCACACTGCCGTGGATGAGTATCGGTTATGAAACCCAGATTGCGCCTATCAATACTGTGACCTTCTATAATGCTATTGCCAATAATGGTCGTATGATGCGTCCCCGTTTTGTGAAGAGCTTTATGAAAGATGGTGAGGTTATTGCCGAGCTGCCGCCCGAGGTGATTAAGGAGCAGATTGCCAAACCGCAGACCATCAAGACCATGCAGACCATCCTGCGCCATGTGGTCAGTCAGGGTCTGGGAAAGAAAGCTGGCTCACACTCTTTCCAAGTGTCGGGTAAGACAGGTACTGCCCAGGTGGCTAAGGCAGGCGGTTATAAGACAGGCACGGTGGAATACTGGCTCTCGTTCTGCGGCTATTTCCCATCCGACAATCCACAGTATACATGTATCGTATGTATCAAAAAAATGGGCTTGCCTGCCTCTGGTGGTTTGATGTCAGGTGGTATCTTCCATCATATCTCTGAGGGTGTGATGGCTAAGAGCCTGAAGCTCAGTGTGGCTGATGCCCGTGACTCATTGTCGGTTATGGAGCCTTCTGTGCTGAAAGGTGATAATAAGGCTGCAGGTGTGGTGTTACATCGTTTGGGCATCAACAAGGAGAAGGTACAGATGGAAGCCTTGGATATTGTCGATGGAAAGATTCCTAATGTTGTGGGTATGGGTGCTCGTGATGCCGTTTATCAGTTGGAACGTCAGGGCGTCAAAGTGAAGTTGCACGGCATAGGACGTGTGACGCATCAGGATATAGCCGCAGGCACTAATGTCCAGACAGGTATGGTATGTACGTTGGAACTCAAATAATAACCTATAAATATGAAACTTGAAGAACTACTAAAAAACGTGACAGTAAAGGCCATCAAAGGCGCTGCCGACATAGATGTTACTGATGTCGACATTGACTCGCGCAAGGTGGCCAAAGGACATCTGTTTGTGGCCATCAAAGGTACTCAGACAGATGGACATCAATATATATCTAAGGCCATAGAGCTGGGCGCTTCGGCCATCTTGTGCGAGGATATGCCTGAGAATCTCAGTGGGGAAACTGCTGAGCACACTACCTTTGTGCAGGTGAAATCGACCGAGGCCGTTGTCGGACAGGTGGCTACTACCTTCCATGGCGATCCTACATCGAAGGTGAAACTGGTAGGTGTGACAGGTACTAATGGCAAGACCACCATCGCCACCTTATTATATAATATGTTCAGGAAACTGGGGTATAAGTGCGGTCTGCTCTCAACAGTATGCAACTATATTGAGGACGAACCGGTACCAGCCAGTCATACCACCCCTGATCCTATTGAGTTGAATCAGTTACTTCACCGTATGGTGGATGCTGGTTGTCAGTATGTGTTCATGGAATGCTCCAGTCATGCTATTGCCCAGCAGCGTATTGGCGGTCTGAAGTTTGCCGGAGGCATCTTTACTAATCTGACCCGCGACCATTTGGATTATCATAAAACGGTGGAGAACTACCGCAATGCCAAGAAGGCTTTCTTCGATATGTTGCCCAAGGGCGCTTTTGCCATCACCAATGCCGATGATAAGAACGGAATGTTTATGGTCCAGAACACCAAGGCAACGGTGAAGACCTACAGTATCCGTACGATGGCCGACTTCAAGGCCCGTATCATTGAGTGCCACTTCGAGGGTATGTATCTGGAGATTGACGGTCATGAGGTTGGCGTACAGTTTATTGGCAAGTTCAATGTCAGCAACCTGCTGGCTGTCTATGGTGCAGCAGTGATGTTGGGCGAAAAACCCGAGGATATTCTCCTGGTGCTTAGTACACTAAAGAGTGTGGCAGGCCGATTGGAGCCCATCCATTCTCCTGAAGGTTATACCGCAGTGGTTGACTATGCTCACACCCCCGATGCCTTGGAGAATGTGCTAAAAGCCATTCATGAAGTACTTGAGGGTAAGGATGGAAAAATCATCACCGTGTGTGGAGCTGGCGGCAACCGGGACAAGGGTAAGCGCCCCTTGATGGCTCAGGAGGCCGTGAAGCAGAGTGATCGTGTCATCATTACCAGCGACAACCCTCGTTTCGAAGAGCCGCAGGATATCATCAACGATATGTTGGCCGGCCTTGATGCCAAACAGATGAAAAAGGTGGTGAGCATCGTGGATCGTAAAGAGGCCATCCGCACGGCTTGTATGCTGGCTCAGTCTGGTGATGTGATTCTCATAGCAGGAAAGGGCCATGAAGACTATCAGGAAGTTAAGGGTGTGAAGCATCACTTTGACGACCGTGAGGTGGTGAGAGAATTATTCAAGTCGTAATATCGTCATATCGATTTATCGAAATATCGAAATATCGAGAAAACGAAACAAAAGAAAGAAAACAATGCTATATTATCTTTTCAGATTCTTAGAGCAATACAATATACCAGGCAGTCACCTGTGGAGCTATATCTCCTTCCGTGCACTGTTGGCCTTGATTCTGTCGCTGGTTATCTCTGCCTGGTTCGGTGAGTTCTTTATTAAATGGATGAAACGTCGCAAGATCTTTGAGACAGAACGTGATCCGGCCATTGATCCCTTCGGCGTGGAAAAGAAAGGCGTGCCCACAATGGGTGGCATCATTATCATCGTCAGTATCCTCGTGCCTGTCTTGTTGTTGGGGCGTATCCGTAATGTCTATCTTCTTCTGATGGTTATCACAACCGTTTGGTTGGGTTTCCTTGGCTTTATGGATGACTATATCAAGATATTCCGTCGCAATAAGGAAGGGTTGAAGGGTAAATATAAGATTGTTGGTCAGGTGTCAATTGGGTTTATCGTCGGCTTGGTGCTCTATCTCAGTCCAGATGTGGTGATGCGTGAGAATATCAGCGAGCCTATTCAGAACAATAAGACTGAGATCGTCAAGCATGAGACAGAGGCACATAAATCGCTGAAGACTACAATACCATTCTCAAAACATCATAATCTGAGCTATTCCGATGTGATGTCGTTTGTTGGTAAGCATAAGGTGGCTGCCGGTTGGATTCTCTTTGTGTTGATGACTATCTTCGTGGTGACCGCTGTATCCAATGGTGCCAACCTTAATGACGGCATGGATGGTATGTGTGCCGGAAATTCCGCTGTTATCGGCATTGTCTTGGGTATCTTGGCATATGTGTCGTCGCATATAGGATTCGCCTCTTATTTCGATATTATGTATATACCTCATAGTGAGGAGTTGGTGGTGTTCCTGAGTGCCTTTGTCGGTGCAATGGTCGGTTTCCTTTGGTACAACGCCTTCCCAGCTCAGATTTTCATGGGCGACACCGGTTCGCTCACTATCGGTGGTATCATCGGCGTGGGTGCCGTGATTATCCATAAGGAGTTGCTACTCCCCATCCTCTGCGGTATCTTCTTTGTCGAGAGCCTGAGCGTCATCATCCAGACACAGTGGTTCAAGTTCATGAAGCGCAAGGGACAGCGTGTGCGCGTTTTCCGTGCAACCCCTATCCATGATAACTTCCGCAAACTGGATCATCAGCTCGACCAGACATCGCGCTATATCCTGAAAGGCTGGCCTCACCGTCCTTTCCATGAGTCGAAAATCACCATCCGCTTTTGGATTACAACCATTATCCTGGCGGCATTGACAATTATAACATTGAAAATACGATGAAGAGAATCGTTGTTCTTGGAGCTGGCGAGAGTGGCGCAGGTGCTGCCGTGCTGGCAAAGAAAGAGGGCTTTGACGTGTTCGTCAGCGATATGTCGAAGATAGCCCCTAACTATAAACAGATGCTTGATGACCATCAGATAGCATGGGAAGAGGGTCAGCACACCGAGTCGCTGATACTCAATGCCGACGAGATTATCAAGAGCCCAGGCATTCCCGAGACAGCCCCAATGGTGCGTAAGGCCATCGAAAAGGGTATCGGTATTATCAGTGAGATAGAGTTTGCCGGTCGCTACACGGACTCTAAGATGATCTGTATCACGGGTTCTAATGGTAAGACCACCACGACCTCGCTTGTCTACCATATTTTCAAGAAAGCGGGCTATGATGCAGGCTTGGCTGGTAATATCGGACATTCGCTGGCTTTGCAGGTGGCAGAGGATCCGCACGAATACTATATCATTGAACTGTCGTCGTTCCAACTCGACAATATGTATAAGTTCCGTGCCAATATCGCCATCTTGCTCAATATCACCCCTGACCATCTTGATCGTTATAACTTCGAGATGCAGAACTATGTTGATGCCAAGATGCGTATCATTCAGAACCAGACGGCCGAGGATGCCTTCATCTATTGGAACGATGATCCTATCATCCAGCGTGAGTTGAAGAAATATGATATCAAGGCTATTCAGTATCCTTTCTCTGAACTGAAGGAGAATGGCTCTATCGGTTATATCTCTGAGGGAGAGTACACCATTGAGCAACCTGAACCCTTTAACATGGAACAGGAAAGTCTTAGTCTGACAGGCCGTCATAATATCTATAACTCGCTGGCAGCAGGTATTGCAGGTGATATCGCAGGTATCCGCAAGGACGTAATCCGTCAGTCGCTGAGCGACTTCCCTGGTGTGGAACATCGTCTTGAGAAGGTGGCCACGGTGCGTGGTGTACATTATGTGAACGACTCTAAAGCCACCAATGTCGATGCCTGCTGGTATGCACTCGACTCTATGAAGACCAAGGTGGTGCTTATCGTAGGTGGTAAGGACAAGGGCAACGACTACGATCCCATCAAGCCATTGATCAAAGAGAAGTGCTCGGCATTAGTTTATCTGGGAGCCGACAATCAGAAGTTGCATGACAACTTTGATGCATTGGGACTGCCTGTCCGCGATACCCACTCGATGAAAGAGTGTGTCGAAGCTTGTTATGAATTGGCTCAGACTGGCGAGACGGTGTTGCTTTCACCCTGCTGTGCGTCGTTCGATCTCTTCAAGAATATGGAAGACCGTGGTGAGCAGTTCAAGGAATTGGTAAGAAATCTATAGGAATGGAAAAGAAAATTGGCAATCTCTTCAAGGGCGACAAAGGCATCTGGACGGTGTTCCTCTTCCTTTGTCTGATCAGCATCGTCGAGGTGTTTTCAGCCTCGAGTACGCTGACCTATAAGACCCATAACTATATGATGCCCCTCATCTATCATACTGCGATGATCTTGGTTGGCGTGGCGGTAGCCATCATTACGCTCAATATACCATGCCGTTATTTCAAGCTCCTTACCCCGTTGATGTTGGTCATTACCTATGCCACTCTGCTCTGGGTGCTCATTGGTGGTGAGAGTATCAATGGTGCTAACCGTGTGATTCAGTTGCCAGGCTTCACGTTCCAACCTTCAGAGATTGCCAAGGGAACGATGGTGCTGACAGCCGCTCAGATTCTAAGTGCCATGCAGCGTGAGGACGAGAGTGGTGCCGATGACAAGGCGATGAAGTACATCCTGTTTTTGGTGGTTCCTGCCACTATGCTCATCGGTCTGGAGAACCTGTCGACGGCTTGCTTATTGTTTGCCGTTATCGTTGTCATGATGTTTATAGCCCGTGTGCCTTTGAGGCAGATGGGTAAGCTGATGGGAGTGCTTGTGCTATTGGTAGGTTTATTTCTTGGCCTAGTGTTCTGGTTAGCTAAATACGACAAAGAGGGTCAGGCTATGGAGCAGGCTCAGGCTGATGGTTTGGAACAAGTTGACAAACCGGCCGAGAAGAAAGACCGTTCAGGTTTTGAGAAGCTGACCCATCGCTTCTGGACGTGGAAAAACCGTATCGCTGGCAAGTCAGACAAGAATGTGTCTGCCGAGGAGTATAAAATTACTGACAAGAACTTTCAGGTCACCCATGCCAATTTTGCCATTGCCTCGTCAGGTGTTATCGGTAAGGGACCGGGCAACTCCGTGGAACGCGACTATCTGCCTCAGGCATTCTCCGATTTCATCTATGCTATCATTATCGAGGAGTTAGGACTGTTGGGTGCCATCGCTGTGGTGTTCCTGTATGTCATTCTCCTGTTCCGTGCCGGCCGTATAGCCAGTCGCTGCGAGAATAACTTCCCTGCATTTCTGGTTATGGGACTTACCCTGTTGCTGGTGTTCCAGGCCATTATCAATATGTGTGTAGCTGTCGACTTCGGTATTGTTACCGGTCAGCCGTTGCCGCTCATCTCTAAAGGTGGCACCTCGACCATTGTCAACTGTGCCTATGTCGGTGTTATCTTGAGTGTTAGTCGTAGTGCTAAGCGAAAAGACCAATCTGTAAAAACTGCAGAAGTATGAAAGAATTAAGAGTTGTTATCAGCGGAGGCGGAACGGGAGGTCATATCTTCCCCGCCGTATCTATTGCCAATGCCATCCGTGAGTTGCGTCCCGATGCCAAGATACTGTTTGTCGGTGCCGAGGGTCGTATGGAGATGCAGCGTGTGCCACAGGCAGGCTACGAGATTGTGGGACTGCCCATTCGTGGTTTCCTCCGTCCGTTGTGGAAACTAGGCAATATCGGTGTGGCGCTTGACTACCTAAAGAGCAAGCGCATGGCCAAGAAGTTGTTGCGTGACTTCCAACCTCAGGTGGCTGTAGGTGTGGGCGGTTATGCCAGCAGCGCAGCTCTTGGTGCAGCCAATAGCCTTGGCATCCCAACTCTGCTGCAGGAGCAGAACGGCTATGCCGGTTTGGCGAATAAGCAGTTGGCCGCCAAGGCATCGAAGATATGCGTGGCTTATGAAGGCATGGAGCGTTTCTTCCCAAAAGAAAAGATTATGATGACAGGTAATCCCGTTCGCCAGTCGTTGCTCGATACTAAGATGACGCGTGAGGAGGCTCTTCAGACCTTTGGGTTGAATCCTGATAAGAAAACTATCCTCTTAGTGGGTGGCAGTCTGGGAGCACGCACTATCAATGAGAGTGTGCTTCAGCATCTGGACCTTATTTCTACCTCTGGTCTTCAGTTTATCTGGCAAACGGGTAAATACTACAGCGAGGAGATTGCCCGCAGACTTGCTGCAGCGCAGGCAGACCCTCAACTGTCAGCGATGAACGATTACCTCAAAGTCAGTGATTTCATAGCTGATATGGGTGCCGCCTACAAGGCTGCCGACCTGGTCATCAGCCGAGCTGGTGCCAGCAGTATCTCTGAGTTCTGTCTCATTGGTAAACCCGTTATCCTGGTGCCCAGTCCTAATGTGGCTGAGGATCATCAGACTAAGAATGCCATGGCATTGGTCAATAAGGGCGCCGCTCTCATTGTCAAAGATAGTGAGGCCTCTGAAAAACTTATCCCATTGGCTGTTGAGACGGTGAAGGACTCGTTCAAGTTGAAGTCGCTGAGCGAGAATGTGCTGAAGATGGGCTACCCCGACTCGGCACGTGTCATTGCAAAGGAAGTGTTGAAATTAGCAAAAGCAGAATAACAATATAAAATGGAAGCAAAAGATATAAAAGCAGTTTATTTCGTTGGTGCCGGCGGCATTGGTATGAGTGCCTTGGTGCGCTATTTCATTCATCGTGGCATGATTGTGGCGGGCTATGATAAGACCCCCTCAGAACTGACCCGCCGTCTGGAGAAAGAGGGCGCGTTGATTCACTATGAAGAGAATGTCAATGATATACCTCATGCCTGTAAGGATGCCAAGCATTGTCTGGTTGTTTATACACCAGCCATCCCTGCCGAGCATAAGGAACTGCAATTCTTCCGTGAGAACGGGTTTGAGATTCAGAAGCGTGCCCAGGTGTTGGGTACCCTGACCCGTCAGATGAAGGGCCTCTGTGTGGCTGGTACCCACGGTAAGACCACCACATCCAGTATGTGTGCCCATATCCTGCATCAGAGCCATCTTGACTGTAATGCCTTCCTGGGCGGTATCACCAAGAACTACGGTACCAACTATATCGTCTCCAACTCTGATTATGTGGTCATCGAGGCCGATGAGTTCGATCGTTCGTTCCACTGGCTCTCGCCCTGGATGAGCGTCATTACCTCTACCGACCCCGACCATCTGGACATCTATGGTACCAAGGAAGCCTATCTTGAGAGCTTCCGTCATTATAGCGAACTCATCCAGCCAGGTGGTGCTTTGATCATCCATCGCGACTTGGAAATGAAGGAGAACCTGCAGCCAGGCGTGAAGCGTTATGACTATGCACTTCATGAGGGCGACTTCCATGCCGAGAACATCAAGATTGAGAATGGTGAAATCACCTTTGATTTCATCTCGCCGATTGAAAATGTGACCAATGTGATGCTCGGCCAGCCTATACCTATTAATATAGAGAATGGTATTGCAGCCATGGCCATGGCTCAGTTGAACGGCTGTACTGCTGATGAACTGCGTATCGGAATGCGTACCTACGGAGGTGTGGACCGTCGTTTTGATTTTAAGATCAAGACCGATGACCTCGTGTTCCTCTCTGACTATGCCCACCATCCCAAGGAAATCTATCAGAGTGCACGCAGCATCCGTGAACTTTATAAAGACCGTCATATTACTGCCATCTTCCAGCCCCACCTCTACACCCGCACCCGCGACTTTTATCAGGACTTCGCCGATGCGTTGAGCCAGTTGGATGAGGTTATCCTGACGGAGATTTATCCTGCCCGTGAGCAACCTATCGAGGGTGTTACCTCGCAGCTCATCTACGATCGTCTGGCTCCTGGTGTCAAGAAACAGATGATCAAGAAGGACGATGTGATGCAACTCATCAAAGAACGCTCGTTTGATGTGCTCATCGTGCTTGGTGCCGGCGATCTGGACAACCAGGTGCCTCAAATTGCCAATGCGCTGTTGCGAAAAGGCGTGAAGGGCAAGGCTAAGAAGTAATAAGAGAAAAAATAATAATGCGACGATGAACTGGAAGAAAATAGCATTTGGAGCATTAAATATTGTGCTGGCTGCCTATCTCGTATTGGCAATGACGGCCTTCAACAAGCCTGACGATTCGCAGGTTTGTCGTAATGTCCGTATCACGATTGAGAAAGGCGTTGTGGAAGGATTCCTGTCGCCCAACGACATCAAGTTCATGCTCAATGAAGATGGTATCAGTCCCGTAGGTCAGTCAATGGCGAAAATCAACCTGCGCGTTATGGAGGAAGTCCTCGAGGGTAAGGAACTGATAGAGTCGGCTGAATGCTATAAGGCACAAAACGGACTGGTGTGTATTGACGTACGTCAGCGCATCCCCGTGGCTCGTATCATGAGCGACTATGGCGATGACTATTATGTTGATAGTCATGGCAAACCGATGCCCCGCACCGATTATTCATGTAATCTCATCATCGCAACAGGCGCTATCAGCAAGCCTTATGCTGAGAAATGGCTTGCTCCCCTGTCAAACATCGTTCTCTCTGATCCGTTCTGGAAAAATCAGGTGGTGCAGTATCATGTGTTTAATGATGGCTCTATAGAGATTGTACCTCGTGTGGGCGGTCATGTCATCTATCTGGGCCAGCCAGTCAATGTGGCCAAGAAACTCTCTCGTATGCAGAAGTTCTATCGCTACGGACTGATGCAGGCTGGTTGGAATAAATATACACGTGTTAGTGTGGAGTATGATAATCAAATCGTTTGTAAAAGGAAATAACAAGACTATATAGTATGGCTGAATTTAAGGATTTTATTGTTGCAATCGAACTCGGTTCATCCAAGGTGACGGGGATTGCCGGACAGAAGAAGCCCGATGGTAGCATCAGTGTGTTGGCATTGGTGCGGGAAGATTCGTCCTCGTTCATCCGCAAGGGTGTGGTTTACAACATTGACAAGACGGCGCAGTGCCTCACGTCTATCGTCAAGAAGCTGGAGTCACAGCTGAAGACCCGTATCACTCAGGTCTTCGTAGGCGTAGGAGGTCAGTCAATCCGTAGTGTCAGAAACTCTATTGTCAAAGACCTTCCTGCTGATTCTATCATCACTCAGGAGATGGTTGTTGAGCTGATGGATATGAACCGCGGAATGGATTATGGCGATCAGAAGATTCTGGATGTGGCTGAACAGGAGTATCGTGTTGACACGCAGTTGCAGATGGATCCTGTAGGCATCCGTGCCAATCGCCTGGAGGGCAACTTCCTGAATATCCTTGAGCGCAACTCGTTCTTCCAGAATCTGAACAAATGTTTCGAGACGTCTAATATCAAGGTGGCCGACATGTATCTGGCTCCTTTGGCGTTGGCCAATGTGGTGCTCACTGAGACTGAGAAACGTTCGGGCTGTGCCCTGGTCGATATCGGTGCCGATACCACCACCATCTCAGTGTTCTCAAAGAATCTGTTGCGCCATCTGGCTGTCATCCCCTTGGGCTCCAATAATATCACCAAGGATATTGCTTCACTCCAGATGGAGGAGAGCGATGCCGAGAAGATGAAGCTTGCATACGCTTCGGCCTATACCGACAATAATGATATTGATCCTGACAAGAAGTATCCCATCGACTCTGAGCGTCAGATGGAAAGCCGCCGCTTCATAGAGATAGTAGAAGCACGTACGGAAGAAATCATCGAGAACGTGCGCTACCAGATTCCTGCCGAATACTATGACAAGCTGTTGGGTGGTATCATCCTGACGGGTGGCGGCGCCAATATGAATAATATTGAGGTGGCGTTCAAGAAATACACACATATCGATAAGATCCGTGTGGCAAAGTTTGTTACTGCTACTATCAACTCCAGCATTGATGCAATCCGTCAGCACAATGGTATGTACAACACCGTATTGGGACTCCTTATCAAGGGCGATCTCAATTGTGCCGGCAATTTCATTGATCCCAATGGCAATCTGTTTGAAGACCAGATGCAGACTCCTGTCAACTATGAGCGCCGTCCGCGTCAGATCGACGAGATAGAGACGGGTACGATTCGTACTGCCAGCGAAGAAGAAAAGGCTGCTGAAGAGGCTCGCCGCAAGCGCGAGGCTGCCGAGGCTGCCGAGGCTGAACAGCGCCGCTTGGAGGAAGCTGAGCAGCTCCGTATCAAGAAGGAGAACAGCTTCTTCAACAAACTCAAGCGAGGTCTTTCACAGTGGGGTAAGGATATCGTCAGCGAAGAATAATCCTCACATCATTCAACACTCAACCTTCAAAATTCAAAAGTCGTATGGAAGATTTCAATAGAACAAACGATATACTCGACTTCGGCGTTCCCGAAGAGAAGCACAGTATCATCAAGGTCATCGGCGTAGGTGGCGGTGGTGGCAATGCTGTCAATCATATGTATAGGGAAGGTATCCATGATGTGACCTTCGTAGTGTGTAACACCGATAACCAGGCGCTCAACGATTCGCCTGTGCCCGTCAAACTGCAACTGGGCAGCGAGGGCCTTGGTGCCGGCAACCGTCCTGAGAAGGCGCGCGCCGCTGCTGAGGAGAGCCTTGCCGATATCCAGAATATGCTGAACGACGGTACCCGCATGGCCTTCATCACCGCTGGTATGGGTGGTGGTACAGGTACTGGTGCTGCTCCTGTCATTGCCCGTGTATCAAAGGAGATGGATATCCTCACCGTGGGTATCGTCACCATCCCCTTCCGTTTCGAGGGCAACAAGAAGATTGACCAGGCCCTTGATGGTGTCGAGGAGATGCAGAAGCATGTCGATGCCCTCCTTGTTATCAACAATGAGCGTCTGCGTGAGATTTATCCCGATCTCTCATTCCTCGATGCTTTCGGCAAGGCCGACGACACGCTCTCTGTAGCAGCTAAGAGTATTGCTGAGATTATCACCCTTCACGGCACCATGAACCTCGACTTCAACGATGTGAAGACCGTGCTCCAGGATGGTGGCGTGGCTATCATGTCAACGGGTTATGGCGAAGGTGAGGACCGTGTGAAGAAGGCTATCGAAGATGCTCTTAACTCACCCCTGCTCAACGACAACGATATCTTCAACTCCAAGAAGATTCTGCTCAATATCTCGTTTTCGCATCAGAAGGATTCTAAGGACAACTTCATGATGGAAGAGATGAACTACGTTCACGAGTTCATGGATCGCTTTGGCAACGACTTCGTATTCAAATGGGGTGTCGCCGTTGATCCAGAGCTGGGTAAGCGTGTCAAGGTGACCATCCTTGCCACTGGCTTTGGCATCCAGAGCATTGATGGTATGGAGGAGCGCCTCATGAAGCAGCAGACCCGTGAGGATGCCAACCGTCTGGCCGAGGAGGCTGAGCGTGCAGCCAAGCGTGAGGAGCGCCGTGGCCATTTCTATGGCGACAGCGATTCTTCCAAGATCCACAAGCGCCGTCCTAATATCTTTATCTTCGGTCCTGAGGATCTTGACAATGATGATGTCATCTCAGCTGTGGAGCAGACACCTACCTATAAGCGAACAAAGGAGGTACTGGCCAGCATCGGCAACCAAGGTGTCATCGACGAAATGCCTCGTCCCGAGGCACCTGAGACACCACAGGGTGTCATCAGTTTCGCATAAACAAAACAGTAAATCATGCAAATCAACAGCCATCTTTCCCGATTAGTGCACGATGCGGCAGGCCATTATGGCGACCGCGAGGCACTGATCTATAAGAATTTTGGAGCCAAGGAGTGGAAGTCGTGCTCATGGCACCAGTTCTCAGGCATCGTCAGTCAGGTATCTGATGCGCTGCTTGCGCTGGGAGTCAAGGTGCAGGAGAACGTGGGTATCTTTTCCCAGAACTCGGTGCAGTATCTCTTCACCGACTTCGGAGCATGGGGCATCCGTGCCGTCACCATCCCGTTCTATGCCACCAGCAGTGAGCAGCAGATTCAGTTCATGGTCAACGATGCCAATATTCGCTTCCTTTTCGTTGGCGAACAGGAGCAGTATGAGAAGGCACGTCGTGTCTTTCCCACCTGTCGTTCCCTGGAGCGCATCATCGTCTATTCGCCTTCAGTAGAATTGCCGAAAGATGACCCCACGGTCATGTCGTTCACCGATTTCCTGAAGTTGGGCGAGGGCCTGACCCGTCAGGCTGAGGTGGAGAAGCGTCAGGCCGAGGCCACCATGGACGATATTGCCAATATCCTCTATACCAGTGGCACCACAGGCGACTCCAAGGGTGTGATCCTCTCTATGGGACAGTTCCATGCCGCTATGGAGGCAAACCATAAGGATGTGCCTGTTGACGAGAACGACCGTGTGATGAACTTCCTGCCCTTCACCCATATCTTTGAGCGTGGTTGGGCCTTGCTGTGCATCACCGTGGGTGCCCGCCTGATTGTCAACACCTATCCGCAGGAGGTGCAGAAGTCGATGCGCGAACAGCACCCCACCTGTATGTCCAGTGTGCCCCGTTTCTGGGAGAAGGTGTATCAGGGTGTGCAGGAGAAGATCGATAGCAGTGGCCCCGTTCAGCGCACGCTGTTCCGCCATGCCCTTGAGGTGGGTCGTAAACATAACATCGAGTATCTGGCAGCAGGTAAGCAGCCACCCATTCCGCTCCATCTGGAGTATGAGGTGCTCAACAAGACTGTCTTCTCGCTGGTCCGCAAGGAGCTGGGACTTGAGAATGCTCATTTCTTCCCCACGGCAGGAGCTACTGTGTCTGCCCATGTTGAGGAGTTTGCCCATGCCATCGGACTGAACATGGTGGTGGGCTATGGCCTCACCGAGTCGCTGGCCACCGTGTCCTGCGACCATCTCGGCCAACCCTTCCAGGTGGGCAGCGTAGGTCATCCTATTCAGGGTATCGATATCAAGATCAGCGAAGAGGGCGAGATACTGCTCAAAGGCCCAACCATCACTCGTGGCTACTACAACCGCCATGACATCACGGCCCAGTCGTTTACCCCCGATGGCTATTTCAAGACGGGCGACTCCGGCTATATCAAGGATGGTGAGCTCTTCCTCAAGGATCGTATCAAGGATCTCTTCAAAACCTCCAATGGTAAGTATATCGCTCCTCAGATGATTGAATCGAAGCTCCTGGTCGATAAGTATATTGACCAGATTGCCATCATCGCCGACCAGCGTAAGTTCGTCTCGGCCCTCATCGTGCCAGAGTATAAGCTGCTGGAGGAATATGCCCGTCGTCATGACATCGCCTATAACAGTCATGAGGACTTGTGCAAGGACAAGCGTGTCATCAATATGCTTTCCGAGCGCATCGACACCCTGCAGCAGCAGTTGGCTCATTACGAGCAGGTCAAGCGCTTCACCTTGCTGCCTCATCCCTTCTCCATGTCGCGTGGCGAACTCACTAACACACTCAAGATCAAGCGCCGCGTGCTCAACGAAAATTATAAGGAACAAATCGAGAAAATGTATCTCGATTAGTTCCTCATTTCTCATTTAGATTAAAAATGATTACACAGGATCAATTAAAAGACGTATTAGAAAGAGCAGATAAATTATATCATTACCTTCATATTGACCAGAAGCAGATAGAGTTTGAGGAGGAAGACCTCCGCACCCAGGCTCCCGACTTCTGGGAAGACCCCAAGCGGGCCGAGGAACAGATGAAGAAAGTGAAAGCCATCAAGAAATGGATTGATGGCTATAAAGAGGTGCGCAGCAAAGCCGATGAACTGCAGCTCGCCTTCGACTTCTATAAAGATGACATGGTGACCGAGGAAGAGGTCGATGAAGACTACCAGAAGGCCATTGCTGCCATCGAGGAACTGGAACTGATGAATATGTTGCGCCAGAAGGAAGATCCCATGGACTGCGTGCTGAAGATCAACTCAGGCGCTGGCGGCACCGAGGCGCAGGACTGGGCTCAGATGCTCATGCGTATGTATATGCGCTGGGCCGAGGCTCATGGTTATAAGGTAACCATCTCCAGCCTGCTCGATGGCGATGAGGCCGGCATCAAGAGCGTCACCATGCAGATAGAGGGTGGCGAGTTCGCCTATGGCTTCCTGAAGAGCGAGAATGGTGTGCATCGCCTGGTGCGTGTGTCGCCCTATAATGCACAGGGTAAGCGTATGACATCCTTTGCCAGCGTCTTCGTGTCGCCCCTGGTCGATGACACCATCGAGGTGTATGTCGATCCCGCTAAGTTGTCGTGGGACACCTTCCGCTCCAGCGGTGCAGGTGGTCAGAACGTGAACAAGGTGGAGTCGGGTGTGCGCTTGCGCTACTGGTACACCGATCCCGATACGGGCGAGGAAGAGGAAATCCTCATCGAGAATACTGAGACGCGCGACCAGCCCAAGAACAAGGAACGTGCTATGGCCTTGCTCCGCTCGCAACTCTACGATCGTGCCATGAAGAAACGCTTGGAGGCGCAGGCAAAGATCGAGGCTGGTAAGAAGAAGATAGAGTGGGGCAGTCAGATCCGCTCCTACGTCTTCGACGACAAGCGCGTAAAAGACCATCGCACCAACTTCGAGACCCGTGACGTGGACAGCGTGATGAATGGCAAGCTCGATGGCTTCATCAAAGCCTACCTCATGGAGTTCCCTGTGAATGATGAAGATTAATAACCTAACATTCAAAATTATATTACTATGGCAAAAGAAAAGCATTTGAACGCTAAGCAGAAGGCTTATGCTGAGAAACAGGAGAAACAGGGACGCAACGTGGTGAACTGGATCTTTGGTATCCTTATCCTTTGCGCCGTAGCATTCTGCGCTTACACTATCTACAGCTTCGCTTGATCTATGAGCGGCATGGAGATAGAACGGAAATTCTTGGTGCGCGGCACAGACTTTAAGAGCCGCGCACACAAGAGTTACCGCATCAAACAAGGCTATATCAGTAGTGGTAATGGGCGCACCGTGCGTGTGCGCATTCGCGATAACCAGGGCTTTTTGACGATTAAGGGACCTTCGCTCGACGGAGGCCTGAGCCGCTACGAGTTCGAGAAAGAGATTTCTCTTGAGGAAGCCCAGCAGCTCTTCATGATTTGTGAGCCTGGCGTTATCGACAAGACCCGCTATCTGGTAGCCAGTGGCAAGCATACCTTCGAGGTAGATGAATTTTATGGCGACAACGAGGGGCTCGTCATTGCTGAGGTAGAATTGTCCTCGCCCGATGAACCCTATGAAACACCAGACTTCATCGATCGTGAAGTAACAGGCGATCGTCGCTACTATAATTCTCATTTACGCAAGAATCCCTATAAGCTTTGGCGGGAGGCCTAATCGAGATGTGCCGGTTCACGCCTCACGAGCTAGGGGTTCGCGGCCCGCGAACGCCTTGCTCGTGACCCGCGAACGCCTAGCTCGTGCCCTGCGAACCCCTACATCTCAGTCCGTTTGCTGCTTCCTTACGATGCGTTTGCTGCTTGTTTACGATTCCAAACAAGCTATTTGACATCCTCATAAACTACTGATATTAAATGAGTTAACCGTGGTAGGTGTTGCTCAAACACCTACCTAACACCTAACCTAACACCTAACCTAACACCTACCATAAATGTAAGGAATACACTTATTGAGGTCTTTCAAATGTTATGGTAGGTGTATGGTAGGTGTTTGAGCAACACCTACCATGTCTTCAGCCCTTTGTACATCGAGGTTTCAGACCTGTTATGGTAGGTGGTTAGGAGTTTTTTGAGTTGCTCCAGTTTTTTGCATTCTTTGAATGAGTTTTTATTTTATTTACGGAATCGTTTGGCTGTTCCGTTTTTTGTTACTACCTTTGCAAATCGTTATATATATAACGGGTAACAAAGCAGATTTAGTAAACAATTAATAATAGCTATTATGAAAAAAACATTTTTACTTAAAATGATGCTCCTGCTATGCACCCTCGTAGCAGGTAGTGGAACGATTTGGGCAAAGGATTATACAACAGTCTTAACTTTAGACTGTGCTACACCTGCTCCTACAGGATCAACTTCTACTAGTTTGGCTGCATCTGGAGTGGCGACTTTTCTTAATTCTGCAGCTGGTTTGTCTTCTGCAAAGAATAAAATAACATGTACTGAAAAGACAGGAGATGTTTATAGCGGTAAAGGTTCTGGAGGTGGCAGCATACCTCAACAATGTTTAAAAATTGGTAAGGCTTCTGGAGGAGGTTCTTTTACTTTTAACATACCCGAGACCTATGATAAAATTGATGCAGTTGAGCTGACATGCTATGGATGGAAAACATCATCATCAATTAGTATTAATAGTGGATCTGCTAAGACCTTTACAACGGCTCAAGTTGTAACAACAAAAACATTTGAATTAGCTAGCTCTAGCAGGACCATAACCATCGCAGTGACAGCAAGTGCTGTATGTGTTACACAGATTGTTTTGAAAAAAGAGTCAGTCTCTTCTGCTGTTGCAACAACAACAACGATTGATGCCTCTGGCATCACAAATACTAATAAGTTTGTGGGTACAGCAGCTGGTTCTCTGAGCGCCTCAGTTACTTACGGCTCTCCTGCTGCTGCCGTTCCTGCTGCTTCTGTAACTTGGAGTGGTGACAACGACGAAGTAGCAACGATCAATGCCTCAACAGGTGCAGTTACTCTTGTTGGTGCTGGTACTGTTACCTTCACAGCCTCTTATGCAGGTGTTACTGATACTTATCAGTCAAGTTCTGACACATACGAAATGACTGTAACCAACGTCGATCCCAACGCTCCTGGTTCTGAGAACAATCCTTACACTGTAGCACAAGCTCGTGCTGCAATTGATGCAGAAACAGGTGTTACTGGGGTCTATGCAACTGGTATCGTGTCTGAAATTGTGACGGAATATAGCTCGACTTATCACAATATCTCTTATAATATTTCTGCCGATGGCTTGACCACCTCTGATCAGCTCCAAGCTTTTCGTGGTAAGAGTTTTAACGTAGATAATTTCACCAGTGCCGATGGTATTCAGGTGGGCGATGTTGTCGTGATTTATGGAGACCTCACAAAGTATAAAACCACTTATGAATTTGGCGAAGCTAACCAGTTGGTGAGCCTAAACCGCAAAATCAACATCACAGATGCAGGCTTCGCTACTTTCGCAAGTGATCATGCGATGAACTTTGACGGCATTACTGGCCTGAAGGCTTACAAGGCAACCGTGTCTGGTACAGACATTACCTTCACGAAGGTGACTACCGTACCTGCAGGCGAGGGTGTACTGCTCCAGGGTGATGCTGGTACCTATAACGTTCCCGCGACAACTGGTGTGGCAGCCTGGACTGCTGAAGACAATGCTTTCGTACGTGGTACTGGTGCTGCTGTGGAAACAGGTACAGGCCCCTACAACTATATCCTGAATAAGGTTGGTGATGTGGTTGGTTTCTATAAGGCTGCTGGTCAGACTGTAGCTACGAATCGTGCTTACTTGCAGAGCGAAACAGCTGCTGCCCGTATCAGTCTGAACTTCGATGATGAGGAAACGAATGGCATTAGCGCAACGCTAATGAATAGCGAAGAGAGAATTGTGAAGAGTATCTATAACCTTGCTGGTCAGCGCGTGGCTCAGCCTACAAAGGGTCTGTATATCAAGAACGGACGTAAGGTGATTGTGAAGTAAGAATTTAAAATAGAAAAGGAAATGAAAAAGACATATATTTCACCAGTCATTGAGTTGGCTGACATGGAACTTCAAGAAATGCTTGCTGGCTCTGCCCTGACAAAAGACAGTAGCGGCGATTTGACTGGCGGCGAACTGCAGGACCAGGACGCTACGGGCGAAGGCTTATCGCGCTATTTCGATGTATGGGACGATGAGTTTGAGAATTAATAGTATTGATTCTTTCGATAAGCTAAATCATAGTAATGCCACTACCGCAAACAAGCGGTGGTGGCATTTTTTTGTCCCCTTTTGCCTTTTTTTCGTTGTAAAGTATTAACTTTGCACGTCGGAAATGATACAGAAACTAAAAAGATATCCGCTGTCGATACTGACAATAGCCGTGGTGTGGTACCTCAGCATCTGGTTTCTGCCGCCCGACTATATCGAGCTGCCAAGCATCAACTTCCTGGATAAATGGACGCATTTTATAATGTATGGAGGCACCTGCTCGGTGATATGGTTCGAGTATCTGCGCAGTCACGACAGTCTGAATTGGCAGCGCCTGCTGCTGTGGGCTTGGCTAGCACCTGTAATTATGGGCGGCGTGATAGAGATTGTACAGGAACAGTGTACAGCTAACCGCTGTGGCGAATGGCTCGACTTCGCTGCCGATACTGTGGGATGTACGCTGGCCATCGTCATTGGACTTCTGATGAACTATTTGAAACAACGATATGACAGAAAGAGCTAATTTCGGAACAAAACTGGGCATCATCCTGGCTACGGCAGGTTCGGCCGTGGGACTGGGTAACGTATGGCGATTCCCTTATATGACGGGACAGAATGGCGGTGCCGCCTTCTTGTTGATTTATATCGCATGTGTCGTCATTCTGGGCGTGCCTTGTATGCTCAACGAGTTTATCATCGGACGTAGGGCGCAGGCCAACACGGCACGTGCATACGCCAAACTGTCGAATGGCACGCCTTGGCGCCTGATAGGACTCTTTGGGGTCGTTACGGGCTTCCTGATCACGGGCTATTACGTGGTGGTCTCTGGCTGGTGTCTGCAGTATATCTATGCCTCGGCAGTAGGTCATCTGAATGGTGATGCTGCGTACGTAAAAACTTATTTCGACACATTTGCCACACATCCGTGGAAGCCTGTGGTATGGATGCTCGTGTTTATGCTGATGTGTCATTTCATCATCTCGAAAGGAGTAGAAAAGGGTATTGAGCGTGCCTCCAAACTGATGATGCCCCTGCTCTTCATTCTGTTGATTGTCATTGCTGTGGCCTCATGCTTGTTGCCTGGGGCAGGTAGTGGCATCACGTTCTTGTTTAATCCCGATTTCTCGAGCGTCGATAGCAAGACGTTCCTTGGTGCGCTGGGACAGGCATTCTACTCGCTGAGCATCGGCATGGGCTGTCTGTGTACCTATGCCAGTTACTTCAAGCGTGACACCCACCTCACGAAATCTGCTGTGCAGATTGTGAGCATCGATACGCTCATCGCCGTATTGGCTGGCCTGATGATCTTCCCAGCCTTCTTTGCTAGTTATCCCGATGCTGCTGATAAGTTGGCTGACCCACAGTTGGCAGGCCAGTATTCTGGCCCAGGACTGGTGTTTATCACCCTGCCCAATGTGTTCCAACAGGCTTTCTCGGCAGCCCCGTTCATTGGCGAGATAGTGGCATTGCTCTTCTATGCCTTGCTGTCGCTGGCTGCCCTGACTTCGCTGATGTCGCTTCACGAGGTGAGCACGGCCTTCTTCCATGAGGAACTGAAAATCTCAAGGAAATGGGGAGCAGGACTTGTCACGGTGCTCTGTGCCGCGATAGGCGTTTTCTGCTCGCTCTCCTATGGTGACAGTCGCGAATGGCTGGTCTTTGGCGGGCAGTCGATGTTCAACTGGTTCGACTTCCTCACTGGTCAGGTATTCCTGCCTACGGGTGGACTGCTCACCTGCTTGTTCCTGGGCTGGTATGTGCCTAAGCATATCGTGAAGGATGAGTTTACCAATGGTGGCACCCTTCGTGGCCGCTTCTTCGGCATCTATCTCTTTGCCGTACGCTATGTCTGCCCCATCTGCATCCTGCTAATTTTCCTCCATCAGTTTGGGGTGATTTGACATGAAGCTCGGGGATTTATTTTACCTGAATCGTCACGACAGGCGCATCCTGCTGGTACTGCTCACAGTGGCTGCCGTGTGCATCCTGCTGATATGGCTTCTGGGCGAGGGTGGAAAGGCCAGCCAGGCTGATGATGCTAATGTTACTAGTGATACTAGTACTACTAGTTCAACTAGTGTCACTAGTCCTACTAGTTTGACTAGCCCTAGAGATTACTACCAGCAGCCCGTCGTTCAGCCCGAGCGCTTTGCTTTCGACCCCAATACTGCCGACAGCACGCAGCTTCTGAAATTGGGCTTGCAATCATGGCAAGTCAGAAATATCTATAAGTATAGGGCAGCGGGTGGCATCTATCGAAAGAAAGAGGATTTTGCAAAACTCTATGGGCTTACGGTCAAGCAGTATCGTGAACTGGAGCCCTATATCCGTATCTCTTCCGACTATCAGCCAGCCTCCACGTTGATAAAAGAGGAACAGCAAGTCGCCTACGAGCGCGATACGTTGCGCTATCCCGTGAAGATTGCCGAGGGCGAGACGGTGATGCTGAATGCCAACGATACCTCTATATATAAAAAGGTGCCAGGCATTGGCAGCTACTTTGCCCGCCGCATAGCTGATTACAGTCAGCGTCTTGGTGGCTTCGTCAGTATCGACCAGCTTGATGAGATAGAAGGTTTTCCGCAGGAGGCCAAGAAATACTTTACTGTCAGCGGGGCTGGGGTGCGTCAACTGAATGTCAATCGCCTGTCATTGAACGAACTGAAACGCCATCCCTACATCAATTATTATCAGGCCAAAGCCATCACCGACTATCGTCGCCTGCATGGCCCCCTCCATTCTTTAGATGCCCTGCATCTCCTGCCAGAATTTACTGAGCAGGACATTACAAGACTGAAACCCTACGTCTGCTTCTGATTTCTATGCAATATAAAAAGTAAGGTGGTCGAATTCGACCACCTTGTTTCTTTTAGTCGGGATGAGGCGACTCGAACGCCCGACCCCTACGTCCCGAACGTAGTGCGCTACCAACTGCGCTACATCCCGATTGCTTTTGGATTGCCCTAAAAGCGGCTGCAAAGGTAGCGCTTTTTTGGCGATTAAGCAAATTTTTCGATGAAAAGTTATGATATATCAGAAAAATGTTGTACCTTTGCATCCGCAAAACAGTGAATGGTGCCTTAGCTCAGTTGGTAGAGCATCGGACTGAAAATCCGTGTGTCCCCGGTTCGATTCCTGGAGGTACCACCACAAAAAACGCCAGTCTTTTTAAAGATTGGCGTTTTTATGTTACGGCTGCTCTGTAGCATTATAGCAGTTCTGGCAGTTGGTAGAGCTTCGTTCCGTTGGATCCCTTGATAAGAATAAGGTGACCAGTGGGACGATTTCTTTGTAGCTCGGCCTTCACCTCTTCCACGTCTTTGAACTTGCGGAACTGTGTGTTGGTCTTTCCAAACTCCTCGCCAACAAGCCATACGTTGGTTAGCGTCGAGGCGGCCAGGATATCAACGGTCTTCTGATGTTCCTCGAGGCTAACCTCGCCCAGTTCACGCATATCGCCCAGGATAGCCATCTTCGTCTCGCCCTCGCGAGGCACTACCATCTGGAAGTTTTCCAAGGCTGCAGCCATACTCGATGGGTTGGCGTTATAGGCATCTACGATGAGCCGGTTGTAGGGCGTTTCTGTGAGCTGAGAACGGTTGTTGGTGGGAACGTAGTTCTCCAGAGCGTGGTCTATCTGCTTGCGATCCACGTTGAAATTGATTCCCACGGCAATGGCAGCCAGCAGGTTGTCGATGTTATAGGCACCAATGAGGTTGGTCTGCACCTTATGCCACTTCTGCGAAGCACCTGTTTCTTCGAGTTCCATGAGGGGCTTGCGCCAGCGGAATTTTAATAGTGGGTCGCAACTGATTACCTCGCCCGAGATACAGGCATATTGCTTATCAGGATCGGTAGAGTAGGGGGTGCACCACATCTCGTCGGTCAGCATATCGCAGAGATAGTCATTATCGGCATTGACAAAGACCAGTCCGTCCTCGCGGGTGCGCAGATAATCATAGAGTTCACCTTTGGTCTTGACAACACCCTCGAACGAGCCGAAGCCCTGCAGGTGGGCACGACCTACGTTGGTGATGAGGCCGCAAGTGGGTTCGGCTGTCTCTACCAGTGTCTTGATATCGCCAGGATGACTGGCTCCCATCTCAATGATGGCAATCTCGTGCTCCTTGTTAAGGCGCAACAGTGTCTTGGGCACGCCTACGTCGTTGTTGAAATTCCCTTCGGTGGCCAGCACGTTGTATTTCTCAGAGAGCACAGCCTTGATAAGTTCCTTCGTCGTGGTCTTGCCGTTGGTTCCAGTGATGCCAATCACAGGGATGTTGAACTGGCGACGGTGTTCGCGAGCAATGTCCTTAAAGGTCTGCAGACAATTCTCGACGAGGATAAAACGGTCGTCCTTTGCGACCTCAGGATTGTCAACGATAGCGTAGGCGCAACCTTTTTGTAGGGCTCCTTCAGCATATTGGTTACCATCGAATTTCTCACCTTTCAGAGCCAGAAAGATGCTGCCCTCAGGACAGTCGCGGCTATCCGTGGTGATACATGGATGCTGTTGGTAAAGCTTGTATAGTTCTTGAATTTCCATAATAATCGTAAATTTGATGCAAAGTTAAAAAATAATTATGAATTATGAATTATGAATTATGAATTATTTTGTACCTTTGTAGTCGATTATGAACTATACGCTGAACATCAAGGGACGATTACTGGATTTGTCAGAGCCGCAGGTGATGGGGATTCTGAATGCCACACCCGACTCTTTCTTTGCCGACAGTCGTAAGCAGACGGAGCAGGAGATTGCCGACCGCGCCAATGAAATTGTGGCTCAGGGCGGCAGCATGATAGACGTTGGTGCCTATTCTACCCGTCCGGGTGCTGCAGAAGTGACTGAGCAGGAGGAGATGGCGCGTATGCGCATGGCATTGGCTGTGGTGAGGCGCGAGCAACCTGACGTGCCCATTTCAGTGGATACGTTCCGTGCCGATGTGGCCCGTATGGCCGTGGAGGAATATGGAGCCGACATCATCAACGATGTAAGCGAGGGCGCAGATGAGGCTATGTTCCGCATGGTGGCCCGTCTGCAAGTGCCTTATATATTGATGTCTGTACAGAAGGATTTACACGACACATTGATGGCGTTTGCCAAGAAAGTGCAGCTACTGCGCGATATGGGACAGAAGGATATAATTCTGGATCCTGGCTTCGGTTTTGGCAAGACGCTGGACGAAAACTACCGCTTAATGAACGAGATGGAGAAACTACAGGTCATGGAACTGCCTGTGCTGGTAGGCATCTCGCGTAAGTCGATGATATATAAACTGCTGGGCATAGACCAGAGTCGTGCCCTCAATGGAACCACGGTGCTCAACACTATTGCCCTAATGAAGGGCGCCAGCATCCTGAGGGTGCATGATGTGAAGGAAGCTGTGGAGGCAATAGCTATTACCCGCCACCTAACACCCACTACTTAACATTCATGATAGAATTTGGCATAAAGGACTTTCTGGACATACTCCTGGTAGCTACGCTACTGTTCTATACCTACCGGGTGATGCGCGAGTCACGCTCGCTAAATGTCTTTGCAGGTATCATGATCTTCCTCATGGTATGGGGCTTCGTATCCCAGGTCCTTGAGATGCGGCTGTTGGGTGCTATCCTCGACAAACTGGTCAGCGTGGGTGTGGTTGTCGTGGTGGTGATATTCCAAGACGAGATCCGTAAATTCCTCTATAATCTGGGTGCACATCGGGGTGTCCGCACACTGATAAGAATGTTCTCGCCGCACCACCCGGGCGAGCGCGAAATGGCTCAGTTGAAGAAGGGTATCATGCCTATCGTTATGGCTGCCCTGCAGATGTCGAAGAGCAAGGTGGGCGCACTCATCGTGGTGGAGCATAACGTGCCTTTGGATGATATCGTTGCTACGGGCGAGGTGATTGATGCGGCTGTGAACCAGCGACTAATAGAGAATATATTCTTTAAGAACTCGCCACTTCATGATGGTGCGATGGTCATCAGCAATTATCGTATCAAGGCAGCAGGCTGTATCCTCCCCGTGAGCCACGACCTGACTATTCCGAAGGAGCTGGGACTGCGCCATCGTTCGGCTTTGGGCATGAGCCAGGAGAGTGATGCCCTGTGCATCATCGTGTCGGAAGAGACTGGCGCTATCAGTACAGCTCACAACGGACGGTTTCGCCTGAAACTATCGGCAGAGGAACTGGAGGGTGAACTGACAGAGTATTTGAAGTAAGTCAAATTATTATATTTCTATTAAACGTATTACAAACTATGGGATTAATTGAACAAATCATTGCGCGTGCTAAGAGCAATAAGCAGCGCATTGTGCTCCCTGAGGCTGAGGAGGAGCGCACCCTGACTGCCGCCGACCGTGTGCTGGCAGACGACATCGCAGACCTGATTCTGATTGGTAACCCTGAGAAGGTACATGCACTGGCTAAGGAGAAAGGGCTGACTCACATTGATAAGGCAACCTTGATTGACCCACTGAACTATGAGAAGAGCGAAGAGATGGCTCAACTGTTGCAGAAGCTGCGCGAGAAGAAAGGTATGACCATTGAAAAGGCTCGTGAGCTGGTAAAGGATCCTCTCTATCTGGGTTGTATGATTATCAAGACAGAAGGTGCTGATGGTCAGATTTCTGGTGCGCTCTCTACGACAGGTGAGACCCTGCGTCCTGCTCTGCAGATTATCAAGTGTGCCCCTGGTATCACTTGCGTAAGCGGTGCCATGCTGATGATTACTGATAAGCCTGAGTATGGCGAGAATGGTGTGCTGGTGTTTGGCGATGTTGCTGTGACTCCTATGCCAGATGCTAACCAACTGTCTCAGATTGCTGTCTGCACGGCTCAGACCGCAAAGAGCGTGGCAGGCTTCGCTGATCCTCGCGTGGCTATGTTGAGCTTCTCTACCAAGGGTAGTGCCTCTCACGAGGTGGTTGACAAGGTTGTTGAGGCTACTAAACTGGCTAAGGAACTCGATCCCAACCTGAAGATTGATGGTGAGCTGCAGGCAGATGCTGCCCTCGTTCCCTCTGTAGGTTCAAAGAAGGCTCCTGGTTCAGAGATTGCTGGTAAGGCAAACGTCCTGGTGATGCCTTGCCTGGAGGTAGGAAACATTGCCTATAAGCTCGTACAGCGTCTGGCTGGTGCTACTGCTATTGGTCCCATCCTGCAGGGTATCGCTCGTCCTGTCAATGATCTGAGCCGTGGTTGCTCTGTAGAGGATATCTACTATCTGGTGGCCATCACCGCTTGTCAGGCAATGGACGCAAAGAAGTAGTTAAGAGTTAAGAATTAAGAGTTAAGAAAATATGAAGATATTAGTTTTGAATTGTGGCTCGTCGTCTATCAAGTACGCCCTGTACAACATGGACGATAAGAGTGTGATGACCAGCGGTGGTGCTGAGCGTGTTGGTTTGGACAATGCTTTCGTGAAAGTGAAGCTGGCCAATGGTGAGAAGAAGCAGATTATGCACGACATCCCCGAGCATACTGAGGGCGTGAAGTTCATCTTCTCTCTGCTCACCGATCCTGAGATTGGTGTGATAAAGAGTCTCGATGAGATTGATGCCGTAGGTCATCGTATGGTGCATGGTGGCGAGAAGTTCAATAAGTCTGTAGTACTGACCGACGAGGTGCTGGCTGCTTTTGAGGCTGTCAGCGACCTGGCTCCTCTGCACAACCCTGCTAACCTGAAGGGTGTGAATGCCGTGAAGGAACTGATGCCTGGTCTGCCTCAGGTGGGAGTCTTTGATACCGCTTTCCATCAGACCATGCCTGCTAAGGCCTATATGTACGCCATCCCTTACGAACTGTATGAGAAGTATGGCGTACGTCGCTATGGCTTCCACGGAACCTCTCACCGTTATGTGTCAGCTCGTGCTTGCGAATTCCTGGGTATCAAGGCTGAGGGTACGAAGATGATTACCTGCCACATTGGTAATGGTGGTTCTATCGCTGCTGTTCTTGATGGCAAGTGTGTGGACACCTCTATGGGTCTTACTCCTCTGGAGGGCCTCGTGATGGGTACTCGTTCAGGTGATATCGACGGTGGTGCTGTTACCTTCCTTGAGAAGAAACTCGGTCTGGATTCCGACGGTATGAGCAACCTGCTCAATAAGAAGAGTGGTGTGGCTGGTATCACAGGCGGTTCCAGCGATATGCGCGACGTAGAGAATGCTGCTAAGGCAGGCGAGCCTCGTGCCGTACTGGCTCAGGAGATGTACTTCTATCGTATTAAGAAGTATATCGGTGCCTATGCTGCCGCTATGGGTGGCGTGGATGTCATCGTCTTCACAGCTGGTGTTGGTGAGAATCAGATTGGTATGCGCTCTGAGGTCTGCAAGGGCTTGGAGTTCCTTGGCGTGAAGTTCGATGACCAGAAGAACAATGTTCGTGGTGAAGAGGCCATCATCTCTGCCGACGATTCAAAGGTGAAGGTCGTAGTAATTCCTACCGACGAGGAGCTGATGATTGCTACTGACACGATGAACCTTCTGTAAAAAGGTATAGTGAATAGTTAAAAGTGAAAAATTTGCTGCTGCGCGAAACAGATGCGGTAGCAAATTTTTCACTTTTAATTTTTTCTTTTTCCTTAAACTTTGCTCTCGCCCTCTATATACTGTTGCATAAAGAGGTGGTTACCATCCCAGACCACATAGGTGAACTGACTGATCCAGTCGCCGAGGATCAGGACACGTGCTTTCTTCGTTAGTTGCAGGTCTAACTCAATATGGCGATGTCCGTAGATGAAGAAATCTACATTCGGATGATACTGGATGTATTTCTTGGTGTAGAGTACCAAATGCTCTTTATCTTCACCCATATAAGGATCAAGTCCATTCCCCTCGTGCTTTATGCGTGAGTACTTTGCCCATGTGTGTCCGAACCACATTCCCCAGCGGGGATGCAGGCCAGAGAAAAGCCATTGGCACATCTTGTTGTGGAAGATACTGCGTATCAACTTAAATGACTTATTGGGATCGCCCAGTCCGTCGCCGTGAGCCAGATAGAAGATCTTGCCATAGAGCTCTACTGTTTGGGGCTGTTTGTGAAGGATAACACCACACTCCTTCTCCAGATATTCATAGGCCCAGATATCGTGGTTGCCTGTGAAATAATGTACCTCAACGCCCATATCGGTCAACTCGGATATCTTCCCCAGAAAACGGGTGTAGCCCTTTGGTACTACATATTTATATTCGTACCAGAAGTCGAACATATCGCCCAACAGATAGACGGCAGCAGCCTTATCCTTGATAGAGTCAAGGAAGCGCACCAGTCTGCGTTCCTGCATCCGCTTGTGGTCGAGAGCCCAAGATCCAAGGTGGGCATCGGATAAAAAATAAATCGATTTCATCGCTTTCTTTTTTAGATGATATTTTTAGCCTTAGTCAAAGCCTAACTCGACACGTGCTTCTTCTGACATCATACTCTGGTCCCAAGCGGGCTCGAACACCAGGTTGACGTTGGCACTCTTGATGCCTTCTACGCTCTCCACCTTGGTGCGCACATCTTCGAGGATGAAGTCGGCAGCAGGACAGTTGGGGGCAGTAAATGTCATGTCCAGTTCTACCGAAGAGTCGTCTTGTACGTCAATCTTGTAGATCATTCCCAGATCATAGATGTTGACGGGAATCTCTGGGTCATAGACGGTCTTCAACACATCCACAATCCGCTCTTCAATCTTTGTTTTCTCTTCTTGTGTCATGATAATCCTTTTTTAAAGTCCGCGTGCTCTCAACAGGCCAGATGCATCAGGTTGCTCCATGCCTGTGAAGTCTGAGAACATCTTCATGAGGTCGCCGGTATTACCGCGACTCAGAATCTTGTCACGCATATCCTGACCAGTCTGAGGGTTCAGTGCACCGCGCTGTGCAAAGACATCAGCGATATTCACAGCCAGCACCTCAGTCCACAGATAACTATAGTAGCCGGCAGCGTAGCCTCCACCCCATACATGGTTGAAGTAGCTGGTGCGGTAGCGTGGGGGAATCTGGTCGTTGAGCAGACCAATCTGGCGCAGGGCCTCGGTCTCGAACTGTGCAGCCTCCTCTGCTGAGGGTATGTCTTTAGATGGCAGCATGTGCCAAGCCAAATCCAGACAGGTAGCAGCGAGATTCTCGCCAAGGGCGTATGCCGAATGGAAGTTGATGCTGCTGAGCATCCGCTCTTTCAGGTTGGCAGGCATTGGCTCGTTTGTTTCGTAATGACGGGCGTAGTTGTCGAAAACTTCAGGGATAGATGCGAACGACTCGTTGAACTGCGACGGCATCTCTACAAAGTCGCGGGCCACGTTGGTACCTGCGAGCTTCTGATACTCACAGTCAGAGAGGATGCTGTGCAAAGCATGACCGAACTCATGGAACATAGTGGTCACCTCATCCCAGGTCAGCAATGAAGGCTGTCCTTCGGGCGCCTTGGCACTGTTACAGACATTATAGACAATGGATGTCTGGTTCCAATGGTGACTCTGTTCGAGGAAATTATCCATCCATGCGCCGCCTCGCTTGGTAGGACGGCGGAAATAGTCGGTATAGAAGAGAGCTTTTGACTTGTCTTTGTCAATCACCTCAAATACACGCATGTCAGGATGGTATGTCGGAATGTCGGTGCGCTCCTTGAAGGTAAGGCCATAGACGCGATTGGCAGCATAGAACACACCGTTGATCAGCACGCTATCTACATTGAAATAAGGTTTAACCTCATCCTCGGAGATATTCAGCAGTTCCTTCTTCATCTTGGCAGAATAGTAGAAGCGGTCGTAGGGCTCGAGGTTGAAGTCATCACCAGCTGTTTTACGAGCATATTCCTCGATATCTTTCGTCTCGGCATCGGCCTTTGGCGTATATTGTGCGATGAGGCTCTTTAGGAAGGCATATACATTATCAGGTGTCTTGGCCATTGTATTTTCCAATGAGTAGGCGGCATAGTTGGGATAGCCCATAATCTCTGCCTTCTCAGCACGCAGCTTGGCTATCTCGCTGACGATGGCATAGTTGTTGTGCGAGTTGGTGCCGTCAGCACGATGGATGCTGGCTTCATATACCTTCTTACGCAGGTCGCGGTTGTCCAGACTGGTCAGAATGGCCTGCTGCGTGGTGTTAACGATAACGATGGCATAGGGTGCCTTACCACCGCGGCTCTCAGCATCCTTCGCACATTGGGCGATGTCCGCCTCAGAAAGTCCTGCCAGGTATTCCTTCTTATCGACCCATACCACAGCATCGTTCACGGCTGCTTGCAGTTGGTCGCCCCATTGCTGTTGCAACTCCGCAATGCGCAGGTTGATTTCCTTCATTCGTTCCATCTTGTCATCAGACAAGAGAGCGCCCTTGCGCACAAAGTCCTTGTAGATTTCTTCCGTCAGTTTCTTGTCTTCGCCTTGGAGCGAGGCGTAGTTATTGTCATAGACTTTCTTGATGCGTTCAAAGAGTGGTTTGTTAAACGACATCTCGTTCTCCAGTTCGGTGAGCAGAGGTTGCACAGTCTTCTCTATCTCCGCAATCTCTGGTGTTTTGTCGGCTTCGGTCAGGGCGAAGAATACACGACTGACGCGGTCGAGTAGTCGTCCGCTCTCCTCGTAGGCGAGGATGGTGTTCTCGAAAGTAGCTGAGTCTGTATTGTCAACGATGGCCTGGATGCTTTCGCGTTTCTGTTCCATCGCTTGGAGGAAGGCTGGCATATAGTCGGTCACCTGAATCTGACTGAAATCGGGCGCGCCAAAGGGCAGTGCGCTCTCCTGCAGTAATGGGTTCTCGCGCTGTGTCTGTTCGCAAGCGGTAAACGGCATCATCATGGCCGATGCAAGTCCTAATGTCATGAGTGTCTTTGTTAATTTCATAGTTATGTTTGTTTATGTGGGGTTAAATGAGTCCTTCTTCTTTATAAGAGTAATAGCTTCCGTCTGTGATGATGACGTGATCCATAAACTTGATACGCATCACGTTGCAGGCCCGCTGAATACTCTTTGTTAGGTCGTTGTCGGCCTGACTGGGCCTGAGACTGCCCGATGGGTGGTTATGGCAGACAGCCAGGATGGTGGCGTTGCAGAGCACGGCCTCGCGGATGATGATGCGCACATCGACACTTACCTCCGAGATGCCGCCGTGAGCAATGCGCAGCTTTTTGATGAGACGGAAGTTCTGATTCATCAGTAATATCCAGAACTCCTCTGTATCGAGGTCCTGCATCACAGGGTGCATGTGGTTGTATATCCTGGTGGCTGTGCCCAGGTCGGGCCTTTCCTCTGGCGTTTCCATCTGTCTTCGCTTGCCCAGTTCACAGGCCGCCATGATGGTGATAGCCTTCGCCGGTCCTACGCCATTATAGCGACACAAGTCGTGAATGCTCATCTTTCCCAGCGTGTTCAGGTTATTGTTGCAGTCGGCAAGGATGCGTTTCATCAGCGATACAGCATCTTCTTGGGGCGAACCAGAACCAATAAGGATAGCCAATAGCTCAGCATCGCTCAGTGTCTGAGCGCCCAACCGTTCCATCTTTTCGCGCGGACGGTCTTCCTCAGCCCATTGATTGATGTTGAGTTTCGTATCCATGCGGTTTATGTTACTTGTAGAAGTTCTTCTCGAAGGCAGTAAACTCGTCCTGTTTCAAGACACAGCGCTTCCACCATGACTCAATGAAGCCTAAACCATAGCCCATGAGCTGAACAAAGGCAGCAGGGATGCTGAGAAGGCCTACCCAAAGACTCTTGTTAAGAATGCTGGAGTCGATACAGATAATGAGACAGTAAAATACAATAGGTGATAGCGCCAGTAGTGATAAACAAGGAACCAAAAAGAGTAAAATGGCTGTGCACAATAGCAGGCCAATGACACCTAATGAAAATACGGTGGGCAGCAGGTGAACAAGCTTGAGTGTTCCTGGATGGCGCTTCTCAAGATTGATGCGGGCAATGCCGCTGTTATAGACCTGACGGAAAAATTTGCGGAAGTCGGTACGACGCTTGTGCCATACCCAGGCTTCAGGGATGAGGGCCGTCTTATAGCCTGCCTCTACGATGCGATAAGAGAAGTCGATATCCTCGCCAAAGCGCATCTTGGAAAAGCCTCCCAACTCCTGATAGACCTCACGACGAATGCCCATGTTATAGGAACGGGGAAAGAACTTGTCGAGTTTCTTGCCTTTACCACCGCGAATGCCGCCTGTGGTAAAGAATGAGGTCATACTATAAGAGATAGCTTTTTGGACAGGTGTAAATGAAGGGTGAGAAGCATCGGGGCCGCCAAAGGCATCACAGTTTAGTTTAGAGCTTTGAGTGTAGAGTTTAGAGTTCGTTGCCGCCATATAATTGGGTGGTAGCACTACATCCGAGTCGAGCACGATGAGCCAGTCGCCCTTGGCACGTTCTGCACCATAGTTGCGGCTCTGTCCTGGGCCGCTGTTTTCTTTGAAGTAATAATGCAAATCAAGGATGCCTGCGTATTTGTCGCAGACATCCTTGCATGGTTTCTTCGATCCGTCTTCAACGATAATGACCTCAAAATCCTTTACCTCCTGCTGACAGAGACTCTCTAAGAGCTCATCTACTTCATCAGGACGATTGAAGACTGGAACGATAATCGAATATTTCAATTGTCAATTATCAATTATCAATTGTCAATTGGATTACTCCTTAGCGCGAGCCAGGTATGAGCCGTCGCGGGTGTCAACCTGAATCAGGTCGCCCTCGTTAATGAACAGGGGAACGCGAACCTCAACACCAGTCTCCAGAGTAGCAGGCTTCAGGGTGTTGGTTGCGGTGTCGCCCTTGATACCGGGCTCAGAGTGAGTAACGCGCAGGATGGTCTTCACGGGCATTTCAGCATAGAGAATAGTACCATCGGTGGTGTCAGAAACAACCTCCACGATGTCGCTCTCTTTCATGTACTCGTGACCGATAACCAACTCGTTGTCGATGGGAATCTGCTCGAAGGTCTCCTGATTCATGAAGATACGGCCAGACTGATCCTCGTAAAGATACTGGTAGGGACGACGCTCGATGATAACGTCCTCGAGCTTCTCACCAATGTTGAAACGACGCTCGAGCACGCGGCCGTCACTGACGTTCTTCAATTTGATAATCATGATGGTGTTGCCCTTACCTGGCTTGCGATGCTGGAAATCGATGCAAACCCAAATGGCGCCGTCCATGCGAATGGCGGTACCTTTCTTAATGTCTTGTGAGTTAATCATAAAATATAATATAATATGTATTTTGTTGTTTTCGGGTGCAAAGGTACGAAATAATTCTTAATTCTTAATTCATAATTCATAATTTTTTGAGAAAAATTTGTGTAATTAAAAAGAAATGTGTAATTTTGCAGCCCGAAATGTGGTTTAGTGCCGTGTTTTTAAGGTGAATAACAATAAAATAAACAAATAATAAAGCAATGAAAAGAACATTTCAGCCGCACAATCGCCGCCGCGTGAACAAGCATGGTTTTCGCGAGCGCATGGCCACTAAGAACGGCCGTCGCGTCCTGGCTTCTCGCCGTGCAAAGGGCCGCAAGAAGTTGACCGTATCAGACGAGCGCCACGGAAAGTAAACCATTCCTTGGAACATGAGCGATAAACGGGATGAAGCATTGGACTTCATCCCGTTTGTTGTTTTGTTGGATATTTTCGATAAAAACCTTTGTGGGGTAAGATATTTTTCGTAACTTTGCGATAAAATATCGTGAAGTTACTCCGTCTCGGCAAAAAAAAGAATAAATTCTTTTGTTTTGCTCTCGACTTTTCGTAACTTTGCCTTCAAATTTACAGAGAATGCAAGTTTTATATGGGTGATAGTGGTTTTTTGAAATCCGCAGCAGCATCTTATACTGGAAAAGTTGCTGCTGATGTGACAAAAGATATTGCAAAAGGCGCAATAAAGAAGTCAGCGAAGACAGCATGGGGTTGTTCCGTATGGATAATCAACCTGGTGGCAATGCTGGTGGTTGTTATTGTACTGTTCTTTGGCGTAAAATGGTGGCTGTCGAGCTATACGCATCATGGCGAGGGTATTGAGGTGCCCAATCTCTATGGGATGACTCATCAGACTGCACTCCATCAGTTGGACTCTGTGGGGCTTTTGGTGGTGGCTAATGACTCGTCGTATGTAGAGGGTATGCCAGCGGGTGCCATTATCCAACAGAATCCCGGTCCTGGTATGATGGTGAAGAGCGGGCGTATTATCTACGTAACGATTAATTCGCTGACGATGCCCTGTGAGAAAATCCCCGACCTGATAGATAATTGCAGTTTTCGTGAGGCGGAAGCCCGATTAAAGTCCTTAGGGTTCTCGCTGCTGTCACCAAGATTGATTGATGGTGAGAAGGATTGGGTCTATGGTATCCAGTATCGAGGTAGAAACCTGATGAATGGCGATGAGGTACCTATTGGTTCGGAACTGACCCTAATAATAGGTAATAATGCCACGAGCGAAGAACTCGATATGGAGGAACTGCGTGAGGGTGGTGCTGGAGGTGATGACGACGGCTCGTCGGACGACATCGATGATTTCCTGGAAGTGCTAGAATAAGGGATGGAAGATGAGTTGTTGATAGAGGACGATGAACTTGACTTACTGGAGGGCGAACAACAGTCAACAGACAGTCAGGATCTCTATGAGCATCTGCGGATAGAAGTAGACCGTGGACAGGTGCCCCTGCGTATTGATAAATACCTGACGGAGCACACCCAGCACTCTTCACGCAATCGTATTCAGCAGGCTGCCGATGCGGGCTTCCTCTTTGTTAACGACCGACCGGTAAAGAGCAACTACAAGGTTCGCTCGGGCGATATCATCACCTTGATGTTGGACCGTCCGCATTTTGATACCACGATAGAACCTGAGGATATCCCTTTGGATGTACGTTATGAGGATGATGACCTGATGGTGATCTATAAACCTGCTGGTATGGTGGTGCATCCTGGCTGTGGTAATTTCCACGGCACGTTAGTCCACGCCATCGCTTGGCATCTGCGTAACCTGCCAAGCTATGACCCTAACGATCCGCAGGTGGGACTGGTACATCGTATCGACAAGGATACAAGTGGGTTGCTAGTGGTGGCAAAGACGCCCGAGGCGAAGTCGAACTTGGGAAAACAATTCTTCTATCACGACACCCATCGTAGTTATAATGCCCTTGTATGGGGTAACTTCGTGGAGGACGAGGGACGTATTGAAGGTAATATAGGACGCGACCCCAAGGATCGCTTGCGCATGGCGGTATTCCCGCCCGATTCGGAAGTAGGCAAACCTGCTGTGACCCATTATAAGGTGTTGGAACGCTATGGTTACACTACATTGGTGGAGTGTGTGCTGGAGACGGGGCGTACCCATCAGATTCGTGCACATATGAAGCATATCGGACATCCGTTGTTTGCCGACGAGCGCTATGACGGTGATCAGATCCTGCGTGGTGAGCGCACTGCATCGTATAAGGCTTATATCCAGAACTGTTTCAAACTCTGTCCGCGTCAGGCGCTTCATGCCCGCACGCTGGGTTTTGTGCATCCTCGTACTGGCGAACAGATGGACTTCACCAGTCCGCTCCCCGATGATATGGGGGCGCTGATAGATAAATGGCGCAACCGACTGAAAAATCAAGAATTAAAAGAAACAATATAAAATACACTATGCAACAAATGAAACGTACAATTGCCATCGTCTGTGGTGGCGACTCTTCTGAGCACGATGTTTCTCTGCGTTCGGCTCAGGGACTTTATTCGTTTTTTGACAAAGAACGCTATAATGTCTATGTGGTAGAGATGAAAGGCACCGACTGGCAAGTTTTCCTGCACGATGGTACCACAACGCGTATGACAGTTCATGACTTCTCGTTCAAAGAGAATGGTAAAAAACGTACTTTCGACTATGTCTATATCACTATTCACGGCACCCCAGGTGAGAATGGCATCCTGCAGGGCTTCCTGGAAATCCTGCATATCCCCTATAGCACCAGTGGTGTGTTGGTAGAGGCTATGACTTTCGATAAGTTTGTACTGAACAATTATCTGCGTGGCTTTGGTGTGAAGGTGGCCGACAGCGTGCTGGTACGTCGTGGACAGGAGAAGAAGATTAGTAAGAAGGAGATTATTGATATCGTAGGTATGCCTTGCTTCGTGAAGCCTGCTAACGATGGTAGTTCGTTTGGCGTATCGAAGGTAGTGAAGCCCGATCAGTTGGCTGCTGCGATACGCAAGGCCAGCTTGGAGAGCGACGAAGTGATGATCGAGCAGTACCTGGAGGGTACGGAGATTTCTATTGGTTGCTATAAGACAAAGAACAAGTCTGTGGTATTCCCTGCCACCGAGGTGGTCAGCGAGAATGATTTCTTCGACTACGATGCTAAGTATAATGGTCAGGTAAAGGAGATTACACCTGCTCGTATTCCTGAGGAGACGGCAAAGCGTGTGGCAGAGATTACCAGCCATATCTACGATATCCTACATTGCAACGGTATCATCCGTATTGACTATATCATCTCGAAGGATCAGAAAATCTCCATGCTTGAGGTTAATACGACACCAGGTATGACGCCTACAAGCTTCATTCCCCAGCAGGTGCGTGCTGCAGTGGAAAATCAGTTTTAAGGTATGGTAGAAGGAATAGAGCAGTTTAATGATATCAGGCCTTATGAGCCTGAGGAGATGAAGCAGGCGTTCAATGACCTATTGAACGACCGCCAGTTTAATCTTATCATGAAGGGATTCGCGCCCTGGCTGCCTAAATTCCTTCGTAACGGCTTGCTGCGTTTGGCTTTCATAGGGGTGAAGTCGCCCCTTGATTTCCAGAAGCGTTTTATGAAGCCCATAGTGCAGTATATTATCCGAAAGCATACGGATGGCTGTTGCTTTGATGAGAGTCAGTTACCTGCTGATAAACAGGGCTCGCGCTATACGTTTGTCAGCAATCATCGTGATATCGTGCTCGATTCTGCTTTCCTGGACTTGCTGTTGTTTAAGCATGACTATCCCACCACGGTGGAAATTGGTATTGGCGACAACCTGCTGATTTATCCGTGGATTAAGCGATTGGTGCGTATGAACAAGGCCTTCACGGTACGGCGGGGGCTGTCGGCTCACGAGATGTTTGAGAGTAGTCAGTTGATGAGTCGCTATATCCACTTTGCCGTTACTAAGAAACGTGAGAATATCTGGATTGCTCAGCGTGAGGGACGGGCCAAGGATTCTGACGATCGTACGCAGGAGTCGGTGCTGAAGATGATGGCAATGGGAGGTGACCTAAAAGAGTTGAATATTGTGCCGTTGACCATCAGTTATGAGTTTGACCCTTGTGACTATCTAAAGGCGCAGGAGTTTCAGCAGAAACGCGATAACCCTGCTTTTAAGAAGAGTAAGCAGGATGACCTCGATAATATGAAGACGGGGATCTTTGGTTATAAGGGTAGAGTGAAGTATCATTGCGGAATACCTATCAATCAATGGATTGATGAGCTCAGCGAACTGCCTAAGAACGAGTTCTTCGCTCAGTTGGCACAGCGTATGGACCGTGAGATTCATCGTGGCTACACGCTCTATCCCTGTAATTATATTGCTTTGGATGAGTTGAGCGGGAATACGAATCAGAGCAGTCATTACAATGCTTCTGATCGCCAGCGCTTTGAGGCTTATCTGAATGGACAGTTGGCAAAGATAAAACTGCCAAATAAGGATAAGGCTTTCCTGCGGCAAAAGATGCTAGAGATGTATGCAAACCCAGTAAAGAATCAACTTGCTGCAGTATAATGAAAAAAGTCTTTCACCTGCTTCTCATCATAATCCTCATTTCTCAACTCTCAATTCTCAATTCCTCCTGCACTCAGGATGCATACGAGAAAGGTGAGGGGGAATTGTCGGCCATGGTGGCAGAGATGGGCGATGGCTTTACGGCTTCAGATAAAAAGGTGACGCGCTTTGTGACTGATGATGACGAGCAATTTGCTGTCAGCAATCCGTTCTCGTCAAACTTGATGCCAAAGGCCGATACCGTTTATCGTGCTATTTTCTATTATGTGAAGAATGGGGGTGAGGCAGAAGTAAAAGGTTTGAATCGCGTGTTGGTTGTTTCGCCTCGTAAGATAGAGGAGATGAAGACAGATCCCGTACGGGTGGAAAGCGTATGGATGGGAAAGTCAAAGCGCTATCTGAATCTGTCGCTTTATCTGATGGGCGGACAGACCGATAGTAAGGACGATATGCATCATCTCTCTTGCCAGCAAAACATATCACCAATCAATACTGACGGCACGAAAACATTGCATCTTACGCTCTATCATGATCAGGGTGGGGTGCCAGAGTATTACTCGCAACGTGTATACTTAAGCATTCCTGTCCATTCTGCAGGTGCAGATTCCGTCTGTATCCATATCAATACATATCAGGGAATTGTTAAGCGCACCCTGAAACTATAAGAGACTGCCATTACAAGCAGTTTCTTAATGTATTCATTTCTTCGTCTGTGGTGGCCCAACTAGTGACAAAGCGACAGATAGTATGATGATTGTCGTAAGGTCCCCAGTGGGTGAACTGGACATGCTTCTCTAAATGTACTACCTTCTCATTGGGAATGATGACAAACTGCTGGTTTGTGGGCGAGTCTATATAGAACTGATAGCCGTGTTCCTGAAAAATCTGTTTCATCTGCATGGCTTTTTCTATGGCGTGACGCGCTAATTGAAAGTAGAGGTTGTCGGTAAACAGCGCTTCAAACTGCAGGCCTATCAAGGCTCCCTTGGCAATTACGGCGCCATGCTGCTTCTGGATGGAGAAGAAGTGCTTATGGGCATTACCATGCGTAAACACCACAGCCTCACCACAAAGTGCGCCGATCTTGGTACCACCAATATAAAAGACATCGCAGTGGCGGGCCAAATAGGGCAAGGTAACGTCGCAGCCCTCTGCCATCAGTCCGTAGCCCAGACGTGCACCATCAATATAGAGAGGAATGTCAAAATTACGGCATACCTGATAGATGGCATCCAATTCGTTGGCCGTATAAAGCGTTCCCAACTCAGTGGGAAAGGTGATATAGACCAGTCCTGGATGCACGGCATGATTCCTATTGCCATCGGCCATGAAGTCGTCAAGATATTTCTTTAGCACGCGGGCCTCCATTTTCCCTTGGTTATCAGGCAGGGTAATGATTTTGTGTTCCGTAAACTCTACGGCACCTGCCTCGTGTACGTTGATATGTCCTGTGCCTACACAAATGACCCCTTCATACTGATAGAGCATGGAGTCGATGGTGGTGGCATTAGCCTGCGTGCCTCCTGTGAGGAAAAAAATCTGTGCATCGGGCAGTCCGCAAGCTTGACGGATGCGGCGCTTGGCATGTTCGGAAAAATCATCGAACCCATAGGGGGTAGGACGGGCATCGTTGTGTTTTACAAGGGCTTCCAGTACTAAAGGGTGCGCCCCGTTATCATAGTCACATTCAAATGATATCATATCTAATTTATTTTTTTCTCTTAGTGACTACATATGATAGTCCCATGGAGAGTATCAGGGTGCCGAAAATAAATGCCAGCGACCAGATAGTTGGTATCTCCATGTGGGGCATGTTTAGATCATATCCCAGCCATGCTGCACCTGCGTTGATATACTCATTCATTGCCAATAGCATCTTGATGCCTACAAAGATGAGGATGATACCTAATCCGTATTTCAAATAGGTAAAATATTTGGCTACGGCGGCAAGTGCGAAGTAGAGCGCACGCAGACCGAGGATAGCAAAGATATTCGAGGTGAGCACGATGAATGGGTCGCGGCTTACGGAGAAAACGGCGGGGATAGAGTCAACAGCAAAGGCCACGTCAGTGGTCTCAATAACTAGCAGAGTGATGAATAGGGGGGTTGCCAGTCGTTTGGTACCATTCTTAATAAAGAATTTCTCACCGTGCATCTGGTCGGTGACAGGGAAGAATTTCTTAAACAGACGTACGATGATATTCTGCGATGGATCGCTCTGTTGCTCGTCATTATGCCCAAACATTTTTCCACCTGTATAGAGCAGGAACAGGCCGAAGAGTCCCAATATCCATTCGAACTGTTCTACCATTGCCGCGCCAGCAAATATGAAAATGCTGCGGAGTACCAAAGCACCGAAGATACCCCAGAAGAGTACTTCATGCTGATATTTCCTGTCAACACCGAAGAACGAGAAGAGCATCAGGAACACGAACAGATTGTCCATCGATAGCGATTTCTCTATCAGGTAACCTGCCAAGAACTCCATTGCTTTCTCATGGGCTTCAATAGGATATAGAAAATAGACGCCTACGCAGAAGACGAGTGATACGCCTATCCAAACGCCCGTCATCTTCAGGGCTTCCTTGATGCTAACCTCATGCTCGCCTTTCTTGCCGAACATCTTCAGGTCGGCAATCAGCATGATAAATACTAAGACGTAGAACAGTATCCACGCCCAGAAGGGAAGAATATCCATTATCAATTTTCCATAATCAGTTCTTAGAGTGCCTCCAACATTCGCTTAAGTACTACCGAGCACGAAATCTCGCGATTAGCAGCTTCGGGGATAACCAGTGAGTTGGGACTCTCTATCACGTCGTCAGTCACGATGAGGTTACGACGTACGGGCAGGCAATGCATGAACTTACCATTGTTGGTCCACGACATATGTTCGGTATCCACTGTCCATGAGCGATCCTCGCAGGTAATTTTTCCGTAGTCAGCGAGGTTGGTCACACCAGGGTTACTCCAGTTTTTAGCGTATATGAAGTCTGCGCCCTCGAAGGCTTTCCTTTGGTCATACTCTACACGTGCATTACCCACGAACTTTGAATCGAGCTCATAGCCCTTTGGATGCGTGATAACGAGATCTACATCCTCGGCAGCATTCATCCATTCTGCGAAACTGTTGGGCACGGCTTGTGGCAGGGCGCGGCAATGAGGTGCCCATGTCAGCACTACCTTTGGCTTTTTCACCGTCTTATGCTCCTCAATGGTGATGAGATCGGCAAAGGCCTGCAAAGGATGTACGGTGGCTGTCTCCATAGCGAAGACAGGACGACCGCTATACTTAATAAACTGATTCAATACGGTCTCTGCATAGTCGTACTCACGGTCTGTCAATCCTGCAAACGAGCGCACGCCGATAAGGTCGCAGTAGCATCCCATCACGGGGATAGCCTCCAACAGGTGTTCGCTCTTGTCACCGTCCATGATGACACCACGCTCTGTCTCCAACTTCCAAGCACCGGCATTCACGTCGAGCACAATGACGTTCATCCCCAGGTTCATAGCTGCCTTCTGTGTAGAAAGACGGGTGCGCAGTGAGTTATTGAAGAAAATCATCATTAAGGTCTTGTTCTTGCCTAGATGTTGATACTTATACCGGTCGTTCTTAATCTCAAATGCCTCGGCCATTGCTTTATCCAATGATCCCAAGTCTTGTACGTTTATAAAGCTTTTCATATATTCTTAACTTCTTTAAATTCTCTAACTTCTTAACTTCTGATTTGTCCTTCTCCTTCTATAAGCCATTTGTAGGTGCAGATCTCCTCCAGGGCCATAGGACCGCGAGGACCTAATTTCTGAGTTGATATACCTATCTCAGCTCCTAGCCCGAACTGCGCACCATCGGTAAAAGAAGTGGGCGCATTCCAATAGACGCAGGCTGCATCCACCATCTGCTGGAACTTGCGGGCTGCTTCTTTGTTTTCGGTCACGATGCTTTCGCTATGTCCACTACCATACTGGTCGATATGTGCCAAGGCCTCATCGAGTGAGACCACGGTGCGGATAGCCATCTTGTAGTCCATAAACTCCGTACCGAAACTCTCGGCTGTGGCGTGCTCCAGATAGGGATATTTGCCATCGAGGGCAGCATAGGCTTTGTCATCGGCATAGATGATGACGTGCTTCTCGGCTACTAGTTTTACTAGTTCTGCTAGTTCTACAAGTCTTTTTTCGTGTATTAGTAAGCAATCCAGCGCATTGCATACGCTGACGCGGCGTGTCTTGGCATTATTGACGATGGCTTTGCCTTTTCCTAAATCACCATCCTCGTCGAAATAGGTGTTCACCACACCGGCACCAGTCTCGATGACAGGTACTCGGGCCGTGTCGCGCACGAAGTCAATGAGCTTGCGACCACCACGAGGGATGCAGAGGTCGATATAGCCAACAGCATTGAGCATCTCGCCGGTAGCCTCGTGAGTAGCGGGCAGCAAGGCAACGACATCTTTCGATACGCCGTATTTCTCCAGCACTTCATGAATCAAAGTAACTTCTTCACGATTTGAGCAGTCGGCATCCTTGCCGCCTTTCAATACACATGCGTTTCCACTTTTAAAGCAGAGTGAGAAGACATCGAACGTCACGTTAGGGCGAGCCTCATAGATCATGCCAATCACACCAAAAGGCACGCTGACTCTACAGAGACGAAGTCCGTTGGGCAAAGTCTTCTGTTTGGTGATATGACCTAAGGGCGAGGGTAGGGTGGCTACGTTACGCATATCGCCTGCAATACCTTCCAGTCTACTGTCAGTCAGCTGTAGGCGGTCATACAGCGGATTGCTCTTTTCCATCTTTGCCAAATCCTCGGCATTGGCTTTCAGAATTCTCTCTTTTTGATCTATAATGGCATCAGCTACAGCCAGCAATATCTCGTTGCGCTGTTCATCGGTAAGCTGTCCCAGACTTTTGCTGGCTCGCTTCACGTTTTTAAAGGTCTCGCTTAGTTGCATATGAATTCTGTATGAGGTGTGTTATCTTTGTTTTCAAAAAGGTCTATCAGGATATTTTCGCGTTTGCCATTGGCAATGATGACGCGGATGCCTGCGGCCTGAATTTTCGAGGCGGTGGCATATTTTGACTGCATACCGCCACGACCGGCAGAACTCTTCTCGGTCTGGATATATTGTGAGAGGTCTGTGCCAGGTGCAACCTCCTTAATAAGCTGTGATTGTGGGTTGGCAGGATTGCCAGTATAGATGCCATTGATATTTGACAGCAGTATGAGAGTGTCGGCCTGTATCATCTGGGCGATAAGTCCTGATAGTTCATCGTTATCGGTGAACATCAGCTCAGTAACGCTGACGGTGTCGTTCTCATTGACGATAGGCAGCACACCATTCTCGAGCATCACACGCATACAGGCCTGCTGATTTTGATACTGCTCGCCTGGCTGAAAGTTCTCCTTCATGGTAAGCACCTGACCTACATGGATATGATATTCGCGGAAGAGATCGTAATAAAGACCGATGAGTTTGGCTTGTCCCATGGCTGAGAACAACTGGCGCTGCTCCACGGAGTCGAGCTCATGCTCTATATCCAGTTCGCGGCGTCCGCAAGCCACGGCACCCGATGATACCAGAATCACCTCGCACCCTTTGGCACGCAGCCATGCTATCTGGTCGACGAGTGCCGACATACGTGTAACATCCAGTCGACCGTCAGGGCGTGTCAACGCGTTGGAGCCGACTTTTATGACGATTCTTCTCTTCATTGTTTATCCTTTTTCTCAATAAAACTAACAATCTGCTGCAAAATTACGAAGAAAAATTGTAATTTTGCACCCTCATTAAGAAAAAGATTGAGAAAGTAGCACTTTTATGATATGATTGAAGTCATGATTACCCTTTTTGTCATTGTCGTAGTGGGTTATGCGGCAGGCAAGTTGGGATATATGGGAGGCGATTTTGACCGTAAGTTATCCAGTTTGGTGATTAACTGGACGTGCCCTGCGTTGATTCTGTCGTCGTCTATGACAGGCGAGCTGCCCGATCGCCAGTATATCCTTCCGTTATTAGGCATCAGCATGCTGACTTATGTGGTGCTGACGGCTCTGGCATGGGGCTTTTCCCGTTTGCTGACCAAGCGTGTGGAGCATCGTGGCATCCTTGCTTTTGCGATGGTGTTCGGAAATGTGGGCTTCATGGGCTATCCTGTGGTGGCCTCCATCTTTGGCCATCAGGCGGTGTTCTATGCTGCCGTGCTCAATGTAGTCAATACGTTTGCCGTCTTTACTATTGGCACCATGATGATTACTGGTGGCGAGGGCTCCGACCGTGAAAGGTTTAATAAAAAGGTACTTTACAGCACGCCGATGCTCTCGGCCTATTTGTCTATGCTCATTGTGGCTTTTGGTATTGACAATATCCCTGGCTATGTCAGTCAGCCCCTGACGATGATAGGTAATATTACGGTGCCTGCAGCCCTGCTGATTATTGGCTCGTCGATGTCACAACTGCCACTCCGTGCCTTGTTGGGTACGCCGGTTGTCTATGCCACCACCTTCCTCCGCTTGGCCCTGTTGCCCTTAGGTGTGCATTTCCTGTGCTGTGCCCTTGGCTTCGACCCCTTTGTAACCAATATCAATACGGTGGTTATAGCGATGCCGGTGGCAACATACGGTACTATTCTCTGCTTGAAATACGGGCGTGATACAACATTAATAGCAGAGTTGACATTTATCACAACCCTGCTATCAATGCTTACGATACCGTTATTGGTATTACTAATGTAACGGTTTTGCTATTTGTATAAGACGAACTTTCCGACTATCTTGCTGAGTCCTTTGATGCCTGCGGGATTATAGATTACGTAGCCGGCATCACTGTATTGCAGCCAAAGATTACCCATTTGGTCGTAGTGCAGACTGGTGACATTGTGGGTATCGATATCCTGTCGGAACTGATTCTTCAGCCCTGTCAGTATCTTCTTCATCAGAACAGGCGTAGAACCCTTGGTATCAAACGTGGCATGTACGTTGAAACTTCCGCCGGCATCGGTCACGGCAAAGCCATTTCCAGACTTGTCCGTCTCGCTGATCTTGTATTTCTCAGAGCCAGGCATGGTGCTGACCAATTGCCAGTCGAATTTCTTCATGTCGGTCTTCATCAGCTTTTTTCCGCCAGTGATATACACCTCGTTGCCGATCAGATGGAGTTGACAAGGTGCTCCGCCCGTGATGTCGTTCACCATAGCTTCTGATGAAACTCCTTCATCCTTGTTACCGTTGTTACGTGCCACAAGTATGCGGTAAACATCAACGCTGAACAAATCACCATTGTCAGTCAGTACTTGCGAAGTACCACCGCATTCGTAGGTTGACTTGATACAAGCGTTCTTGTTTTCTAAGTCATAGACCTTGGCGCGTGTTCCCACGTAGGCCATGTAGCGCCCATTGGGCGAGAAGATGATGCGCTTGAAAGGCGAACCAGTCCAACCTGGCTTGAAGTCCGGGTCTTGTACCAACTTCTCTGAACTGTCGATGCTCTTGCCATCATAGCGTATGATACCCACGCCATCAACATCCAGATAGAGGTTGTCACCGTGTGCTCCGATGCTATAGATGGTGGGACGGTCTTTCTTCTCCTTGGTAGGAATAGCCTCATACACCTGTCCTGTGCTCTTATCTACTGCAATGACACCATTCTTACTGCCATACGCAGCCTGCAGCATATAGACGTTCTTGCTGTCTTCTTCCAGCTCACGCTCTATGCTCTCTTCCTGTTGCACGACACCGAGTTTACCAGCCGATTTTGTCTCTGGGGTTCCTGAAGGTTCAGGCTTTACAGGTGGTTTTGGCTTAATAGGTGGTTTTGGCTTTACAGGAGGTTCTGGCTTTACAGGTTTTTCCTCTGGTATGCTGTCTTGTGGTGGCAGTTGCCTTAGACGGATGTTGATAATGGTATCACAGAGTTTCAACTTGGGCTTTTGTGGTGTGCCCACGAACTCTGCCACGCATGGTGGTGGCGGGTCTCCTATGAGTTTTTCTATTTCTGGTCCCTCTTGTTTGGGCTTCTTCAGGTGGAAGTGCTCCTTGAAGTACTTAATCATGTCCTGATGCTCAAACATGTTTGCCAGTTCGGTATTACCGCTCTTCTCATCGTAGTAACCCGTGACGGAACTGAACACCTTCATGACACCTGCCGCAACCTTTCCGCCTTTTGTCTCAGGTTCCTTGATGTCGGAATAAGTGAAGAGCACACATACGATTTTGTCGAACCCCTCATCATAGTAGGAATAAAGGTCGAACACCATGCTGATGTCTGATGCAGCCAAGAAGCCAAGCCATGAGTTGCTCATATCCATCTTCCATACAATGTGTCCTGCCTCATGTCCGTTGAAAAGCAGTTCCTCGGGCTTTTCCTGCGTGATATAATCCTTATACGAGCCCTTCTTGGAAATCTTGCCAGGAAAGGCTTCATCTATCGCCTTACCCACCTTGTCGCGCATACCTTCCCAGAGTGCGCCCCAAAGGCCCAGCAGGGTGGAAGAATAGACCGTTGCCGTCATCATGCCGCCTTTTGCCGATTCTTTTGTGTCGAAGACGAAAACGGCGGTACGAGTCTTCCTGCCGAAGAACAGCTGAATCCATTCGTTAAGATTGGGATCGGCTTCGTTTTTCAGCGGATTGGCATATTTCGATGATGAGATACTCATCATGCGTTTCTCCAAACCAGGAATGGCGTACTCTGGATACATCTCGATGGTGCCATCGGGATTGTCAAAATAGAAAAACGGCGTCTCCAACTTCTGGTTGGGGATATTTGCCGCAGTGCCCTGCCCCCAACTGTTAACAGTTATGAGCAGAGCACTGAAGATTAAAAACAGGCTTTTTTTCATAGGCATTATAGTTTATTTCTAATCAGTGAAATATGTTTATTTCTGTTTGTCTTTTTCTCTGATTTCCACGCGTCTTATCTTCCCGCTAATGGTCTTCGGCAGTTCATCGACGAACTCTACAATACGGGGGTATTTGTAGGGAGCGGTCTCTTTCTTGACGTGCTGCTGCAGTTCCTTCACGAGGTCATCGCCAGCTTTGTCTTTCCACTCCTTGCCGAGTACGACGGTAGCCTTTACCACCATGCCGCGGATATCGTCGGGCACACCGGTGATGGCACATTCCACAACGGCGGGGTGAGTCATCAGGGCGCTCTCTACCTCGAACGGACCGATGCGATAGCCTGAAGACTTGATGACATCGTCGATACGGCCTTCGAACCAATAGTAGCCATCTTCATCGCGCCATGCCATATCGCCTGTGTGATAGAGTCCGTCGTGCCAAGCCTCCCGGGTCTTCTCCTCGTCGCGGTAATAGCCCTTAAACAGGCCTACAGGCTTCTTGTCGCCTACGCGTACCACGATTTCTCCCTTCTCGCCATCCTCACAACTGGTGCCGTCGGCACGAATCAAATCTATGTTATACTGGGCATTGGGGATACCCATGCTACCTGGCTTTGGCTTCATCCAGGGGAAGGTGCCCAGTGTCATGGTGGTCTCGGTCTGTCCGAAGCCCTCCATCATCTGAATGCCTGTCTTCTCCTTGAACTTGTCAAATACGGCGGGGTTCAGGGCCTCGCCTGCAGTAGTGCAGTATTGTAGTGCAGAGAGATCATACTTCGACAAATCCTCACGAATCATGAAACGATAGATGGTGGGAGGTGCGCAGAATGAGGTCACCTTGTATTTCTCCATCTGACGCAGCAGCGTGTCGGCATTGAACTTCTCATGGTCGAACACGAACACGGTTGCACCAGCAAACCACTGTCCGTAGAACTTACCCCATACCGCTTTACCCCAACCGGTGTCTGCCACTGTCAGGTGCAGCGAACCCTCGTGCAGGTTGTGCCAGAACACACCCGTGGTGAGGTGTCCCATGGCGTAGAGGTAGTCGTGAGCCACCATCTTCGGCTCGCCACTGGTACCACTGGTGAAGTACATAATCATCGTGTCTTCGTTGTTGTTCACGAAGGCGGGGCGTTCGAACTTCGGTGCCTGCTGCCATTCCTTTCTCCAGTTGTGGAAACCTTCTTCATCGCGCAGGGTGATATATTGCTTCACCGTAGGACTCTCGGCCATGGCCAGCTTAATCTGACTGATGATATAATCGTCGTCGGCACAGATGATGGCCTTCACTGAGGCGCGTGTGTTACGATAGACGTAGTCGTGCTTCGTCAGCATATGGGTAGCAGGAATCACGATGGCGCCAATCTTACACAGGGCCAGCATGATAATCCACCACTCATAGTGGCGTTTCAGGATGAGCATTACGGGGTCGCCCTTGCCAATGCCGAGCGACTGCAGATAGGCGGCAGCCTGATCGCTTTGTTCTTTCAGTTGTGCGTATGTAGCACGAATCTCTTTGCCCTGATCGTTAGTCCAGAGCAGTGCCAGTTTCTCGGGTGCCTCTGCAGCCCATGCGTCCATCACATCGTAAGCAAAGTTGAAGTGCTCGGGGATGATGAACTCTAAATTCTTGTTATAATCCTCCACTGAGGTGAAGCTTGTCTGCTTCAGGAATCTTTCTATCATTTCTTCTTTCTTTCGTTATAACGATATAACGTCATCACGTTATTACGATTATTCTACAGTAAATGCAAGGAATTTCACGGGTTTATCACCCATTGCCAACATGCCGTGGGGTTTGGTGGCATCAAAATAAATGCTGTCGCCCTCTTCCAGTACGATGGTCTTGCCAGCGATGTAGAGTTCCATCTTTCCTTCGAGTACGAGGTTGAACTCCTGACCTGGGTGTGAGTTCTTGTACACCACGTTTGCCTCAGGCTTCGGCTCTACGGTAACGATGAACACGTCGGCCTTGTGATTCACGAAACCGCCTACCAGACTCTGGTATTTATACGCTTTCGTACGCTCAATGCTCATGCCCTGACCCTTACGTGTCACGTAGTACGACTTCATGTGAGGTGCCTCGGCAAAGATCAGCTCCTCGGTAGATACACCGTATTTGTGGGCTATTTTCATCAGGTTTGAGATGGTGATGTCCATCTCGCCAGCCTCTATCTTCTCGTATTTATCCGTTGAGATGCCAATGGTCTCAGCCATCTCGCTCACGGGGATATCGAGTACGTCGCGCAGTCCGCGCAAACGCTCACCAATCTGTTTCAGTTGCTCGTCCATAGTTATTTCGCTCCAGCTTTAAGTCCTCTGATTACTGCAGATGTGAATCCTGCATGTTCCATTTCGTTCAGACCCTTGATGGTCACACCGCCAGGGGTGGTCACCAGGTCGATGGCTGCCTCGGGATGCAGTCCGCTAGCCTCCAGCAGTTTTACGGCACCCAGCATGGTTTGCATCACGATCTCCTTGGCTTGGTCGGCCTTGAAACCCAGTTCCACGCCGCCCTCTGAGGCTGCACGCACATAGCGCATGGCATAGGCAATGCCGCAAGAGGCGAGGGTAGTGCCTGCTGCCAGGTGCTGCTCATCGGTAATCAGCGTATTACCCATGGCATCAAAGATGGCCTTCACCGTTTCCGTGTGTGACGATTCAGTCGTCACAGGCACCAGGAACGTCATAGATGCCAGCTCTGCGATGGCGATATTGGGGATGCAGAGGAACAGCGGGGGACACTGTGTACCCAGCCACTCCTGAATGCTGGCCGACTTCACGCCAGCAGCGATCACTACGAGAATCTGCTTCTCGGGGTTCAGACTGTCCTTGATGCCTTTCAGCACGACCTCTACCAACCAGGGCTTTACGAATACCATCACCACGTCGGCCTCTTTCGCAGCCGCTGCGTTGTCGGTGGTGGTGCGGATGCCCTGTGCCGAGAATTTCTTCAGTACGACCTCTGCGGGGTCGCTTACCATCAAGTCTTTGTTGTCGAAGTAGTCGGCCTTAATCATGCCTTCTACGGTGGCGCCGCCCATAGCGCCAGCACCTATTACTGATATTTTCATAATGCTTTCTGTAAACGTTCTACAAATTCATCTGCCTCGGCCTTGGTGAAGGTCAGGGGTGGCAAGAGGCGGAGCACATTCTCGCCTGAGCAACCTGTGAAGACGTGCTGCTCGTAAACCAAGCGCTGACGCACGGGCTTCTGAGGTGTGAACAGCTCGATGCCAATCATCAGACCGCGACCGCGCACCTCCTTAATCTTATCATCATTTAATTTTTTAATTTTCTCCATGAGATAGTCGCCTACTTCGCGGGCATTCTCAATCAGGTTCTCCTGCTCCATCACGTCGATGACCGACAGGGCAGCTGTGCAAGCCAGGTGGTTACCACCAAAGGTAGTACCCAACTGTCCATAGACGGGCTTGAACTCGGGTGAGATGAGTACGCCACTCATGGGGAAGCCGTTGCCGATGCCCTTTGCCACGGTGATGATGTCGGGCTTGATGCCCAGCCACTGGTGAGCGAAGAACTTACCGCTGCGACCATAGCCACACTGTATCTCGTCGCAAATCAGCACGGCACCGTAGCGCTTGCAGGCGTATGCTAACTTCTGGGCAAACTCAGGCGTAGCCATCTGAATGCCACCCACACCCTGAATGCACTCCAGGATAACAGCAGCAATGCCACCGCGGCTCAGTTCGCGCACCCAAGGCTCGATATCGTTGAGGGGCAGGAAGCGCACGTGGTGGTTATCGTTGATAGGAGCAACAATCTTGGGGTTGTTGGTCACCTCCACAGCCAGTGATGTACGGCCGTGGAAGGCCTTTTCGCACGACAGCACGCGGATGTTGCCCGTTTTAAACGATGCCAACTTCAGCGCGTTCTCGTTAGCCTCGGCACCGCTGTTCACCAAGAACAGCTGGTAGTCCTCGTAACCACTGATCTTACCCAGTCGCTCAGCTAGTTCCACCTGCAACTTGTTCTGCACAGAGTTGCTATAGAACCCCAGCGTCTGCAACTGCTGATTCATCTTCTTTACGTAGTGCGGGTGACAATGGCCTATGCTAATCACAGCATGACCGCCGTAGAGGTCCATATATTCCTGACCCTTGTCGTCCCATACCTTGCATCCTTTTCCCTTGACGATATTCACGTCGAAAAGGGGGTAAACGTCAAATAATTGCATATTGTTACGTTTTTGTTGTTATCTGTGGGCAAAGGTACAAAAAAATCCCGAACAAACTGCATATTGTTCAGGATTTTTAGGTAAAAGCGTCAAAAGATTATCTTACGATAATTATCTTATATAGTTGGATGTAAATAGTCTGGTCAAGACGCCCCAATGCCCAAATAACCACCGTCGCGCGAAACAGGCTGAAACGCAACCTGAAATAGGCCAAAATGCAATGCGAAATAGGCTGAAACGTCAAGCGTTTAAGGCTAAAACGCAAGGCAAAACAGGCTGAAATGCAACGCGTTTTAAGCCAAAACAGAAAATCGTGAAGATTCCTTGTCTGGGCACCACCAGCTTGCATAGTCCACAGCCCATACTGATGAGCCCTGAAACAAGCAAAGGGCTCCCCCCAGGAAGCCCTTGTTTGTTATATAAACGCGTTTTTTGCGACAATTAATTTAAAAAGCCGATGCCTTCAGTCGCAAGCCTACGGTCTCGTCGAGGCCGAACATCAGGTTCATATTTTGAACGGCCTGACCAACGGCACCCTTCAGGAGGTTGTCGATACAAGAGATCATGAGGAGCTGGTCTTCGTATTTCTCGACATAGACCACAGCCTTGTTGGTATTAACCACTTGCTTCACATCAGGACTCTTGGTCACCACATGGGTGAAGGCGGCATCCTTGTAATAGTCATTATAGATCTGCTGTGTCTCCTCCAAGGACTTGTCGCACTTGGCGTAGGCTGTCACAAAAATGCCTCGTGCAAAGCAGCCGCGCTGAGGGATGAACAGCACACGACCATCGTAGCCGGGAGCCAGTTCCTGAACCGTCTGGTTGATCTCCAGCAGGTGCTGATGGGTGAAGGTCTTATATACCGAGCAGTTGTCGTTGCGCCATGAGAAATGGGTGGTGGCGCCAGGCTTCTGTCCTGCGCCGGTGCTGCCGGTGATACCGTTGACGTGGATATCGCCGCTGATGATGCCTGCCTTCAGGGCTGGCAGCAGAGCCAGTTGGATACAGGTGGCAAAGCAGCCTGGGTTAGCCAGGTGCTGCGCCTTGCTGATTGTGTCGCGATGAGTCTCGGGCAGACCATAGATGTAGTCGTGGTCGCCCTTGATACGGAAGTCCTGTGCCAGGTCGATAATCTTCACGTCGGCAGGAATGGTGTGTTCCTTGAGAAAGGCCTCACTCTTGCCGTGGCCGAAGCAGAAAAACACGACATCGACCTGATCAAAGGGCATCTGATCTGTGAATTTCAGGTCGGTCTCGCCCACTAGCCCTTCATGAACGTCGCTCACGGGGTTTCCTGCGTTGCTCTCAGAGTTGGCAAAGATAATCTTTGCCTCGGGATGGTTGAGTAGCACGCGGATGAGTTCACCACCCGTGTAGCCTGCAGCACCAAGAATACCTATCTTAATCATCTCTTCTCGTCCTTATGAATGCCGTAATATACGCGGAGTGGGGTAGAGCTGACCTTGATGAAGCCCTTGGCCTCGTCGGCAGTCCAGCCCGTCTGGGTCTCACCGTATTCACCGAGCTTAGACTTTGTGAGGTCATTGGCAGAATCAATACCCACGGTCTCGAAACCGAAGGGACGGAGCTTCAGGATGGCCGTACCGGTGACGTTGCGCTGCGAAGAGGTGAGCATAGCCTCGATGTCGGGCATGACTGGCTCCAAGTACTGACTCTCGTGGAGGAACATACCGTACCAGTTGGCCACTTGATCCTTCCAGTACTGCTGCCACTTAGAGAGCGTCGATTTCTCCAGCAGTCGGTGAGCCTCGATGATGAGCTTAGGAGCGGCGGCCTCGAAACCTACGCGGCCCTTGATGCCGATAATGGTGTCGCCCACGTTGGCATCGCGACCGATAGCGTAGCTGGCGCCAATCTCCTCGATTTTCTGGATAGCCTTGATCTTATCGTCGAATTTCTCACCATTGACAGCCACAATCTCACCCTTGTCGAAGGTAATCTTCAAGAGAGCTTCCTGCTCCTTGGCTGTGACGTGCTTCAGGTAAGCATCCTCGGGGAGTCCCTGAGTGGGGTCGAGGAGCTCGCCACCGCAGATAGAGGTGCCCCAGATACCTACGTTGTAAGAATACTTCAGTTTGGTGAAGTCGGCAAAGAATCCGTGCTCGTTAAGGAAGTCTACCTCCTCCTTACGTGTGAGCTTCTTGTCGCGTGTCAACGTGATAATCTCTACACCAGGAGCCATCACGAGGAAGGTCATGTCGAAACGAATCTGGTCGTTGCCGGCACCGGTAGAGCCGTGGGCAATGGCATCGGCACCAATCTCGTTGGCATAACGGGCAATGGCGATAGCCTGGAAGATACGTTCGCTGGAAACGGAGATGGGGTAACAGTTGTTGCGCAGTACGTTACCAAAGATCATGTACTTCAGGGACTTAGCGTAATACTCCTGTGTCACGTCGAGGGTCACGTATTTCACGGCGCCCAGCTTGTAGGCGTTCTCTTCATTCTTTTTTAACTGCTCAGCGCTGAAACCGCCGGTATTGGCGCAGGCTGCATATACTTCGTACCCATCCTGGGCCAGTTTCATCACGGTGTAGGAGGTGTCGAGGCCTCCGCTGAATGCTACTACGACTTTCTTCTTGCTCATATCTTTAATTCTTTAATAATTCAATCTTTCAATTCTTTATTTTTCCTCCAGTTCTTGCAAGTGTTTGATGCGTGATAGTACCTCTTCGGGCAGTTTGCATGGCAGATGCTCCGTGGGGTCGAAAAGCATGGCGGTGCAGATGCAGAACTTACGGTTGCGCTCACGCAGTACGGGATAGTTCACGCAGCCCTCACAGCCCTTCCAGAAGGCTTCGTCGTCGGTCAGGTCGGCGAAGGTCACGGGTTGATAGCCCAGGGCGGTGTTCATCTTCATCACGGCGGCACCGCTGGTCAAAGAAAAGATCTTGGCATGAGGCCAACGGGTGCGGGCCAGCGTGAAGGTCAGGTCTTTGATGCGCTTGGCAATATGGAGACCGCGGAAGTCGGGATGTACAATCAGACCAGACGTGGTCACATACTGCTGGTTTTCCCATGTTTCAATATAACTGAAGCCAGCAAAACGTCCATCTTTGGCCAGGGCAATGACGGCCTTGGCCTCGAACATCTTCTTCGCAATATACTCGTGAGTGCGCTTGGCAATGCCTGTGCCACGTACCTTGGCGGCCTCGGCTATTGTCTCGAGTATGGTGTCTACATAGATCTCGTGCTCAGGACGGGCAACAAGTACCTCTATTTCTTCTTTTTCCATTTCTTATTTTAAGGTTCAACTTTATTTCAAACTAGGAACGGCTTCCTTAAGTGCCTCAGTTACTTCCCTGTGGCTTGCGCCTTCCTTAATGACAATAAAGATATTGTCATCGCCGGCAATGGTACCAAGAATCTCGGGGATGTCGCTCCTGTCAATGTTCCAAGCAATGGCGCTGGCATAGCCTGGGCGCGTCTTGATGACACCCATGTTGCCAGAGAAAGTAATGCTGATGAAACCTGGCATCTGCATCATCTCGCGTACAGAAGAATGTGTGCTCACCCGTTTATACATTGATTCGTTGGGGAGTACATAGACATAGTTGCCGCTCATGGTGGCAGCCTTGGCTACCTTCAGTTGTTTCAAGTCACGGCTCAGTGTGGCCTGCGTCAGGTTGAACCCCTCGTTCTGCAAGGCATTTAAAAGTTCTTCTTGACTGCCCATCTGCTGGCTTGAAATAATCAGCCTTAGAGCCTCTAATCTATTCTTCTTATCCTTCATATTGGTATATTTATTCAGAATTGCGGTGCAAAAGTACAACTATTTTTGCATATAACCAAACTTTTATGCATAAACTTTTAAAATCAGCGCATATTTTGATTAAATGCAAATGGTTTGCAAACCGTATGCAAAGTATTTGCAAACTCTTTTCTTACTGGGATTGCATGAAATTTTTGTACATTTGCAACCAAAAACAGATGAGAGATGAAACAATTATTGCTTATACTGTTAGTAGCCTTGTTGCCGGGATGTGCTGGCCGTGATGCCGACAGACGGGATTCTCCTTTGCGGGGGGCGTGGCTTCTGATGCAGGTAGATTATCCTATGGGAAGCAGGAATACGTATCCCGGTCATGGTAAGACCTATTTGCGTATTTATGAGGGTGACAGCGTGATGTGTCAGTGTGTGATGGTAAAGTCGGAATCGGAATTGATTATTCAGCCCGATCTGTGGAGGAACGTGACGCTGATAGACAAGGGTGGGGGCGAGTGGTCATATATGGAAGCAGACCATCCGCGGCCGTTGACCGTGCAGGATGACTCTACTATTGTCATTCAGCAAAACGGAGTATTATATACTTGGTACCGTGCCGACAGCATTGCACAGGAATGGGGTGAGGAGATATGTGATATTATAGAAACGGATTTGCAGGGCGGAGATGCTGAGACATATCGCAGTTATGTGCTCTCTTCCAAAGAACGGCGACAGGAGAGCCTAATCCATGTGTTTATCTATTCCACAATTGCTTTCGTGATTCTGGTGTTTGTCATTACGTTGATAGCTGTTTCTAATCGCAAGGCAAAACAACGGTTGCAACTGCAACTACAGCAGATCCGTGAAGAGCATGAGGAGCGTCCGCAGGCCGTGCGTCAGGCCATTGAGACGCTGGAGTCGCAGTATTTCGCCTCCGAAGAGTATCAGGCTCTACAGCACCGCATGGCCATGGGGCAGCGTATCCACGATGAGGAATGGTCTGACATTGAGGCGCAACTGAAGATGGTGTATCCAGGCTTCGCGAGTCAGTTGCGCACGCTCTATCCCATGTCGGCACTGGAGTATCAGACGTGTCTGCTTATCAAACTTTGTATTGCCCCGTCAGATATCGCCAATGTGCTAGCCCGTGACGTGAGTACTATCAGTACCGTGCGTAGCCGATTATATAAAAAGGTGTTCGGACGCAAAGGTAGCACCAAGGAATGGGATGAGTTTATCCTTTCCATCGGGGCTTAGGATATGCAAATATCATGCAAACCAGATGCAAACAAAAATGCTTGGTCAGTCGGTGGAAAAACCATACTTTTGCATTGTCAAACAAATTCATTCGAGATAATACCAAATTAAAAACTTAAAACTTATGGAGAGAGTATTGTTAATAATGGCAGTCGTATTTATGAGTGCGCTACAGTTGAATGCACAGACTCCCAAGGTAGAAGACAAGGAGCTTATCGGTACGTGGGTTTTGGAGTCTTTGCAGTGGGATGGTGAAGAAAAAGTAATATGCGGTAAAGGGCGCGGCTACTCGTCGTTCAAGTATTATGGAGCCGATGGGGAGTATGCCTGCTGCGAGGTTCTGATGACTAAGAACGGTGATTGTGTGCTGGCCCCCCACGAATATGGGACATACACCTTCAAGGATGGTGTCTATTGCGAGATGGGGCGACCGTCAACACCCAATAACCTGGTGATGACCTCGAAAACTTCGTTCAAGGGGCGCTGGAGAGCTCGTACGGAGATATGGAAGAAGGTCAATATGCCAGAAAAGGCAAGCCGCTATATCGTGGATTGTTGTCGGATGATGGAAATGCCAGCCGACATACAGCAGATGATGAAGCCAGTATTTTTCAGGTGATTCTTACTGTTTTATAAACCCAATAATAAACTTAAAGCGTATGAAAACAAAAATGATGTTAGTAATGGTTGCCCTTCTGATGGCAGCAACCTCAGTGAGTGCCCAAAACGCAAAGGTTGACGACAAGGAGCTTGTCGGTGTGTGGATGCTGGAGTCGATGCAGTGGGAGGGCGAAAATAAAACCCTCTGTGGCAAGGAATCGGGCTACACCCAGTTCAAATATTACGGTGCCAATGGTGAATATGCCTGTGCTGCGATGAGCCTTTCTGATAACGGAAATGTCGTGGTGATGCCCCACGAGTACGGCACCTATACCTTCAAGGACGGCTGGTATTCTGAATGCGGGCGCGAGAAAATCAAGGATGCTATGGTAATGGTTGATAAGAATACCTTTAAAGGCACGTGGAAGACGCGCCACGATATCTGGAAGAAGATCTCCATATCCGAAAAGACCGTTAAGTACATCGTGGACTGCTGCAAATTGAAGAATACACCTGCCGATGTTGAGCAGGCCATGAAGCAGGCTTTGTTTAAATAGAAAAAGACGATGTTCGACTAATAATGTTGTTTCTAGTAAAAAACAGTCTTATTTTAATTAAAGTTAGTAATACACATTACCCGGGTGTTTCTGGAGTCTGCAGTGATGCACATTCCAGAATAAAAAAAGGATGCACTTCACAATAAGCGCATCCTTTTGAAATATTAGGGAAGTCTTTTTTCCTTATTGCTCCTCTATCGCAGCCTCTCCGGTGAAGTCGAGTACGTTCTTGCGGTTTGCCTGCATACGCTCGTAATCTTCTTTTGAGCCAACGATAATCTTCTCGAACTCGCGCAGACCAGTACCGGCAGGAATCAAGTGACCGCAAATCACGTTCTCCTTCATACCCTCCAGGAAGTCCTGCTTACCGCGGATAGCAGCCTCGTTGAGCACTTTCGTGGTCTCCTGGAATGATGCGGCCGACATGAACGACTTGGTCTGCAGAGCTGCACGGGTGATACCCTGCAGGATCTGAGTTGACGTTGCGGGCACAGCATCACGTACTTGAACGGTGCGCAGGTCGCGGCGCTTCAGTGAGGTGTTCTCGTCGCGCAGACGGCGGGCGGTAACGATCTGTCCCTTCTGTAGGGTCTCGGAGTCACCGGCATCGGTAACCACCTTCTTACCCCAGATACGGTCGTTCTCCTCAGCGAAGTCGAGCTTGTCGATGATGTCGCTCTCGAGGAATGAGGTATCGCCTGGATCATTGATCATCACCTTGCGCATCATCTGACGTACGATGATCTCGAAGTGCTTATCATTGATCTTGATACCCTGCAGACGATACACGTCCTGAACCTCGTTGACGATATACTCCTGAACAGCGGTGGGACCCTTGATGGCGAGGATGTCGCTCGGGGTAATGGCACCATCAGACAGAGGAGTACCTGCGCGTACGGCATCGTGCTCCTGTACCAGGATTTGCTTTGACAGCGATACAAGGTACTTGCGCTGGTCGCCAGCCTTTGAGGTAACGATAATCTCACGGTTACCGCGCTTCACCTTACCCATGGTCACCTCACCGTCGATTTCTGATACGATAGCGGGGTTGGATGGGTTACGAGCCTCGAAGAGCTCGGTGACACGAGGCAGACCGGCGGTGATATCACCACCCTTGGCAGCTGCACGAGGAATCTTTACCAATGTCTCACCCGTCTTCACGGTCTGGCCATCCTCAACAACTACGTGACCACCCACAGGGAAGTTATAGGTACCGATCTTCTCACCGTTGGCATCGAGGATGTCACAGGTAGGCACCTTGGTCTTATCCTTAGACTCAGTAACGATCTTTTCTGTCAGACCAGTGGTCTCGTCGGTCTCGGCACGGAAGGTAACACCTTCGATAACATCGTTGAACTTCAGCGTACCAGCATATTCTGTTACGATAACGGCATTGAAGGGGTCCCATTGGGCAATCTTCTCGCCCTTCTTGACAACCTCACCGTTCTTGAAGTAGAGTGACGAACCGTAAGGCACGTTGACTGTAGATAGCACGATCTTCGTGTTGGGATCAACGAAACGCATCTCACCCAGACGGCTCACTACCATCTCGCACTCACGGCCATCCTCGTCGAACGGAACGGTACGTACCTCTTCCATCTCGATGCGAGCAGACTCGTATTTGCAGACGATGGTCGCGTTGGCAGCTGCGTTGGCAGCCACACCACCGGCGTGGAATGTACGCAGGGTCAGCTGAGTACCTGGCTCACCGATAGCCTGAGCAGCAATCACACCGACAGCCTCGCCCTTCTGTACCATACGACGGGTAGCCAGGTTGCGACCATAGCACTTGCGGCAGACACCTTTCTTCGACTCACAGGTGAGTACTGAGCGGATTTCGACCATCTCAATCTCTGCGGCCTCAATGGCTTCTGCCAGGGGCTCGGTAATCTCCTCGCCGGCAGGTACGATAACCTCGCCGGTCTTGGGGTTCACCACATCGTGCACGCTGACACGACCAAGGATGCGCTCAGCCAGAGAAGAGATAACCTCATCACCACTCTTCAGGGCAGTGCACTCCAATCCGCGCAGTGTACCGCAGTCTTCCTCGTTGATGATCACATCATGAGAAACGTCAACCAGACGACGGGTCAGATAACCTGCATCGGCAGTCTTCATAGCGGTATCAGCCAGACCCTTACGGGCACCGTGGGTAGAGATGAAGTACTCCAGCACCGACATACCCTCCTTGAAGTTCGAAAGAATAGGGTTCTCAATAATCTGATGTCCCTCGGCACCGGCTTTCTGAGGCTTAGCCATCAGACCACGGATACCAGAGAGCTGTTTGATCTGATCCTTACTACCACGGGCACCAGAGTCAAGCATCATAAATACGGCGTTGAAGCCCTGGTCAGCCTCGGTCATCTCCTTCATCAGAATGTTACCGATATCGTTGTTGACGTGGGTCCAGGTATCGATAACCTGGTTATAACGCTCGTTGTCGGTGATAAAGCCCATGTTATAGTTGTCAGTAATCTGCTGTACTTCGTCATTACCCTTCTGGATAAGCTCTGCCTTCTCCTTCGGGATGATGATGTCGTCGAGATTGAACGACAGACCTGCCAGATAGGCCATACGGTAACCCAGGTTCTTGATACCATCGAGGAACTCGCAAGCCTCGGCGAAACCTACGTTCTTGATAACGTCGGCGATGATGTCGCGCAGACTCTTCTTTGAGATAACCTTATTAACAAAGCCCACCTCCTTAGGAACGATGCCGTTTACGATGACACGACCAACAGAGGTCTCTACCTGATGACGCACCTTGATGCCGTCCACCACGTCATCGACAATCACCTTCACCTGGGCGTGCAGGTCGCACTTACCCTCATTGTGGGCAATAATAGCTTCTTCGGGACCGTAGAACGAGAGGCCCTCGCCCTTGGCACCTGGACGAATCTTGGTGATATAGTACAGACCGAGCACCATATCCTGAGAGGGAACGGTGATAGGTGCACCGTTGGCAGGGTTCAGAATGTTGTGACTTTGGAGCATCAGGATCTGTGCCTCCAGAATAGCCTCATTAGAAAGAGGAAGGTGTACAGCCATCTGGTCACCGTCGAAGTCGGCGTTGAACGCAGTACATGCCAGCGGGTGCAGCTGAATAGCCTTACCCTCGATCAACTTAGGCTGGAAGGCCTGGATACCCAGACGGTGCAGTGTTGGTGCACGGTTGAGCAGTACGGGGTGACCCTTCATCACGTTCTCCAGAATATCCCAGATCACGGGCTCACGACGGTCAACGATCTTCTTGGCGCTCTTCACGGTCTTCACGATGCCGCGCTCAATGAGCTTGCGGATGATGAATGGTTTGTAGAGCTCGGCTGCCATCAGCTTAGGCAGACCGCACTCACCCATCTTCAGCTCAGGACCTACGACGATAACCGAACGGGCTGAGTAGTCCACACGCTTACCGAGCAAGTTCTGACGGAAACGGCCCTGCTTACCCTTCAGTGAGTCAGAGAGTGACTTCAAAGGTCGGTTGCTGTCGCTCTTCACGGCCGATGACTTACGGCTGTTGTCGAAGAGTGAGTCAACAGCTTCTTGCAGCATACGCTTCTCGTTACGCAGGATTACCTCGGGTGCATGAATCTCCATCAGGCGCTTCAGACGGTTGTTACGGATGATGACACGACGATAGAGGTCGTTCAAGTCGGAGGTGGCAAAACGACCACCATCCAGGGGAACGAGCGGACGCAACTCAGGAGGAGTTACGGGCAGTATCTTCATGATCATCCACTCAGGACGGTTGATACCCTTCTCAACAGATGAACGGAATGCCTCTACTACCTGCAGACGCTTCAGAGCCTCGTTCTTACGCTGCTGTGACGAGTCGGTGCTGGCACGGTCGCGCAGTTCGTATGACAGAGAGTCGAGGTCGAGCTGCTGAAGCAGGTCGTATATAGCTTCGGCACCCATCTTGGCTACGAACTTGTTGGGATCGTTGTCATCCAGATAGTAGTTGTCTTCCGACAGCTGATTATCCAGGATGTCGTTGTATTCTTCCTCAGAGAGCAGGTCGAACTTCTGTGAGCCCAACAGAGGATTACCCTCTGCATCTTTGCGACCCTCGAGAGCACCTGGTTTGATAACAACATAGCGCTCGTAGTAGATGATGGCATCGAGTTTCTTGGTGGGCAGTCCCAGCAGATAGCCAATCTTATTGGGCAGGCTGCGGAAATACCAGATGTGAGCAATGGGCACTACCAGTTCGATATGTCCGCTACGCTCACGGCGTACCTTCTTCTCGGTTACCTCAACACCGCATCGGTCGCACACGATACCTTTATAGCGGATGCGCTTGTACTTGCCGCAGGCGCACTCATAGTCCTTGGTAGGACCGAAGATACGCTCACAGAACAGACCGTCACGCTCGGGCTTGTAGGTACGGTAGTTGATGGTCTCAGGCTTGGTAACCTCGCCAAAAGAACTCTCAAGGATTTGCTCGGGAGAAGCAAGTCCGATGGTAATCTTGGTGAAATTATTCTTTGTCTTTGAATCTTTCTTGAAAGCCATATTTCAATTCTTAATTCTTTATTCTTAATTCTTAATTCATCAGTCGAGGGTTACACTAAGTCCCAGACCACGCAATTCGTGTAGCAGCACATTGAGTGACTCGGGGATGCCAGGTGTAGGCATAGGTTCACCCTTAACGATAGCCTCGTAAGCCTTTGAACGGCCTACGGTGTCATCAGACTTGATGGTCAGGATTTCCTGAAGCACGTGGCTGGCACCGAAGGCCTCCAGTGCCCATACTTCCATCTCACCGAAGCGCTGACCACCGAACTGGGCTTTACCACCGAGAGGCTGCTGTGTGATGAGACTGTACGGACCGATGGAACGTGCGTGCATCTTGTCTTCAACCATGTGACCGAGTTTCAAGAAGTAGGTGATACCTACGGTAGCAGGCTGGTCAAAACGCTCACCAGTCTCACCATCATACAGGTGAGTAGAGCAGAGGCGGGGCAGACCGGCCTTGTCAGTCCATGCTGCAAGGTCGTCAAGTTTGGCACCGTCGAAGATAGGTGTAGCGAACTTCACACCCAGACGCTTACCGGCAGCACCGAGGATGGCCTCAAATATCTGACCGAGGTTCATACGAGAAGGCACACCCAGCGGGTTCAGTACCAGGTCAACAGGACGGCCATCCTCGAGGAACGGCATATCTTCCTGACGTACCACCTTTGAAACGATACCCTTGTTACCGTGACGACCGGCGAGCTTATCACCAACGCCGATCTTACGTTTCTTGGCAACATAGACCTTGGCCATCTGCAGAATGCCTGAGGGCAGTTCGTCACCAATAGTGATAGCAAACTTCTTGCGCTTCATTTCTGCATCCAGAAGTTTGAATTTCTTCATATAGTTGATGATGAGCTTACCGATCAGCTCGTTCTTGTGCTCATCATTGGTCCACTTGTTGGTCTGAATGTCACCATACTCCAGGTTCTTCAAGGCTGTCATAGTGAACTTAGACCCCTTAGAGATAATCTCTGCACCAGTGTAGTCCTTCACACCCTGTGAGGTCTTACCCTTGGTGAGCTCCATTAGCTTGTCAACCAGAATATCCTTCAGATCGTCAACCTTTGCCTGATACTCCTCGTCAATCTTAGCCAGAATGATCTTATCCTGCTGCTTGGTCTGACGGGTCTTGATGGCACGGGCAAAGAGCTTCTTGTCTATGATGACACCCGAGAGTGAAGGATTAGCCTTCAATGAAGAGTCCTTCACGTCGCCAGCCTTGTCACCAAAGATGGCACGGAGCAGTTTCTCCTCAGGTGAAGGATCACTCTCGCCCTTAGGTGAGATCTTACCAATAAGAATGTCACCGGGCTCTACACGTGCACCAACACGGATGACACCATTCTCGTCGAGATCTTTGGTAGCCTCTTCGCTGACGTTAGGAATATCAGCGGTAAACTCTTCCACGCCACGCTTCGTCTCGCGAACGTCGAGTGAGTACTCATCGACGTGAACAGAAGTCAGCACGTCCTCACGAACGATACGCTCGTTGAGCACAATAGCATCCTCATAGTTGTAACCCTTCCAAGGCATGTAAGCCACAAGCAGGTTACGACCCAGTGCCAGTTCACCATTCTCAGTAGCATAACCCTCAGTCAGAATATCACCTTTCTTCACGCGCTGGCCCTTGTTACAGATAGGACGCAGGTCGATGGTCATGTTCTGGTTGGTACGGCGGAACTTAGGAATGCGGTATTCCTTCATGGCGGGCTCGAAGCTGACGAACTCCTCATCCTCAGTGCGATCATAGAGGATACGGATGGTCGTAGCGTCAACATATTCTATCACACCGTCACCCTCGGCAGTTACCATAGTACGAGAATCTTCACAGACTTGCTTCTCGATACCAGTACCTACGATAGGAGCCTCGTTGTGGAGCAGAGGTACTGCCTGACGCATCATGTTAGATCCCATCAGTGCACGGTGAGCATCGTCGTGTTCCAGGAAAGGAATCAGTGATGCAGCGATAGAAGCAATCTGCTGGGGCGACACATCCATGAGGTTGACCTCTGTGGGAGGCACCACGGGGAAGTCGGCATCCTGACGACATTTCACGACAGGACGGATAAAAGTACCATCGTCGTTCAGTGGTGCGTTACCCTGACCGATGATGTAGTTCTCCTCCTCCTCAGCGGTGAGGAATACGATACCATCGTCATTCAGGTTTGCCACACCATTTTCTACCTTACGGTAAGGTGTCTCGATGAAGCCCAGATCGTTAATCTTTGCATAGACGCAGAGAGAAGAAATCAGACCAATGTTTGGTCCTTCAGGACTCTCGATAGGACACAGACGACCATAGTGTGTATAGTGTACGTCACGAACCTCGAAACCGGCACGCTCACGGCTCAGACCACCAGGACCCAGTGCAGAGAGACGACGCTTGTGGGTCACCTCAGCCAGCGGGTTCGTCTGGTCCATGAACTGTGACAATGGGTTGGTTCCGAAGAACGAGTTGATAACGCTTGAAATAGTCTTAGCGTTAATCAGGTCCATCGGAGTGAATACCTCATTGTCGCGCACATTCATGCGCTCACGGATGGTGCGGCTCATACGGGCCAAACCGATAGAGAACTGATTAGACAACTGCTCGCCAACGGTGCGCACGCGGCGGTTCGACAGGTGGTCAATATCATCGACGGCAGCCTTTGAGTTGATCAACTGGATCAGATACTTGATAATCTCAATAATATCTTCCTTAGTCAGGACACGTACATCCATCTCGGTGTTGAGTCCCAACTTCTTGTTGATACGATAGCGACCTACATCGCCCAGGTCGTAACGCTTGTCAGAGAAGAACAGGTTTTGGATAACCTCGCGTGCACTGGCATCGTCGGCAGGGTCAGCGTTACGCAGCTGACGGTAGATGTAGAGCACAGCCTCTTTCTCAGAGTTACTGGGGTCTTTGGCCAATGTGTTGAAGATGATAGAGAAATCCTGAGCTACTGCTTCATCCTTATGGACAAGGATGGTGGCAGCACCGCTCTCAAGGATGTCGATCATATTGTCTTCGGTAATTTCGGTCTCACGATCCATGATGACCTCGTTACGCTCGATAGATACAACTTCGCCAGTATCTTCATCAACAAAGTCCTCATTCCAGCTCTTCAGCACACGAGCAGCAAGTTTGCAGCCGATAACTTCTTTCAGTGCCTTCTTGTTCACCTTCACCTCCTCAGCAAGGTCGAAAATCTGCAGGATGTCCTTATCGGTCTCGAAACCGATGGCACGCAACAGAGTGGTTACGGGCAACTTCTTCTTACGGTCGATGTAGGCATACATCACGTTGTTGATATCAGTTGCGAACTCAATCCATGAACCCTTGAAAGGAATGATACGAGCTGAATAAAGCAGTGAACCATTGGCATGTACGCTCTGTCCGAAGAATACACCGGGTGAACGGTGCAACTGTGATACTACGACACGCTCAGCACCATTGATAACGAATGTGCCGTTGGCCGTCATGTATGGGATGGGGCCAAGGAACACATCCTGGATCACTGTGCCAAAATCCTCGTGATCGGGATCAGTGCAATACAGCTTTAGTTTGGCCTTAAGAGGTACGCTATAGGTCAGACCGCGCTCCAGACACTCGTCAATGGTGTAGCGGGGCGGGTCAATATAGTAATCCAGGAACTCAAGAACGAAATTGTTGCGCGTATCGGTGATAGGGAAGTTCTCGGCGAACACCTTATACAGACCGTCGTTCTTGCGTTCCTCAGGCGGAGTGTCCAACTGCAGGAAGTCCTTGAAAGACTTTAATTGCACGTCGAGGAAATCTGGGAGTGGCATTGGATTCTTGACACTGCCAAAGTTTACTCTGTTGTCTATTACTTTTGAAGTCATATATAAATTATGTGGGTTATTGTTTTTTCTAGTGAAACTAGTTGTACTAGTCATACTAGTGGCACTAGTCGTGACTAGAAGAGACAAGAAAATGGTCGGAAACCCTCTACTGGAGAGCTCCCAACCATAATGTTATTGTTGTGTTCTGAATTACTTCAGCTCAACTACGGCACCAGCGGCCTCGATGGTCTTCTTCAGGTTCTCAGCCTCTTCCTTGCTCAGACCTTCCTTAACGGTAGCGGGAGCACCGTCAACAAGATCCTTTGCTTCCTTCAGACCAAGACCGCAAGCTTCCTTAACGGCCTTAACTACCTGCAGCTTGTTTGCACCAGCCTCCTTCAGAATTACATCGAAAGAAGACTTCTCTTCAGCTGCGGGAGCAGCACCACCTGCAGCAGGACCAGCAGCTACAGCAACGGCTGCAGCAGCGGGCTCAATTCCGTACTCGTCCTTCAGGACTGTTGCCAACTCGTTAACTTCTTTTACAGTAAGGTTTACCAACTCTTCTGCAATAGCTTTGATATCTGCCATTTTATTTAAAAATTTAATTGTTTTTTAATGTTAATGATAATTACTTTTCGCTTATTTGTTACGCTCAGCGATAGCGTCAAGCAGACCGTGGATCTTGCCACCGGCATTCAAGCCAGAAACAACATTCTTGATCGGCGACTGCAGCAGAGCCACAACATCGGCGATAAGCTCGTTCTTGCTCTTGATAGCAACCAACTCGGCAAGTTTGTCAGCACCAACGAAGATGCTTTCCTCGGCATAGGCTCCCTTAAATGCAGGAATACCTTCCTTCTCATATTCCTTGAGGAGTTTGGCGGGTACATTGGCTGTTTGTGTGAACATCACAGCGGTGTTACCCTTCAAGCAGTCATACAGGGGAGAGAAATCAATTTCCGAAGCCTCGAAAGCCTTGTGGAGAAGGGTGTTCTTCACAACAACCATCTTAATCTCGTTCTTGAAGCATTTGCGACGCAGGTCGCTAGTCTTCTCAGCATTCAGTCCGGTCAGATCAACCAGATAGAAATGAGGATACTGCTTCAGTTTCTCTCCAAGTTCTACGATAATAGTATCTTTTACTTCCTTTTTCATTTGTCTAATCTTTTAACGAGTTATTCAACTGATTTAGGATCTATCTTGATACCCTTACTCATAGTGCTTGAAAGGAAGATACTCTTAATATAAGTACCCTTTGCAGCTGCGGGTTTCAGCTTCACGATAGTAGCAATAAACTCTTTTGCGTTCTCGAAAATCTGATCAGCGTTGAAAGAAATCTTACCGATTGACGTGTGCACGATACCGGCCTTGTCAACCTTGAAGTCAATCTTACCCTGCTTAACTTCCTTCACAGCTTTTGCAACATCCATAGTAACAGTGCCGCTCTTGGGGTTAGGCATTAAACCGCGAGGACCGAGTACACGACCCAAGGGACCTAACTTACCCATGCATGAGGGCATCGTAATGATTACATCAACATCAGTCCAACCGCCCTTGATCTTTTCGATATATTCATCGAGACCAACATAGTCGGCACCAGCTTCCTTGGCGGCAGCCTCCTGATCAGGAGTACAGAGGGCGAGCACGCGAGTCACCTTACCAGTACCGTTCGGTAGCGATACAACGCCACGAACCATCTGGTTAGCCTTACGTGGGTCAACGCCCAAGCGTACATCGATATCCACAGAAGCATCGAACTTGGTGGTGGTAATTTCCTTCACCAATGCGGCTGCTTCTTTCAAAGAGTATGCTTTCCCTGCTTCAACCTTATCAGCTACCAACTTTTGATTTTTTGTCAGTTTACTCATTGTCTTAAAATTGAAGTTATTTGTTATTCACCAGGGAAATCCCCTTTTACAGTTATACCCATGCTACGAGCCGTTCCGGCAATCAGTTTCATTGCTGACTCAACAGTGAAGCAGTTGAGATCGGCCATCTTATCCTCGGCAATAGCGCGTACCTGATCCCAGGTCACAGTAGCTACCTTCTTACGGTTGGGCTCTGCGCTTCCGCTCTTCACCTTAGCAGCCTCAAGCAACTGTACAGCTGCGGGAGGAGTCTTGATGACAAAACTGAATGACTTGTCGGCATAGTAGGTGATAACGACAGGAAGAATCTTGCCTGCCTTATCCTGGGTTCTGGCGTTGAACTCTTTGCAGAATCCCATGATGTTAATACCCTTTGAACCCAGTGCAGGTCCTACGGGAGGTGAAGGATTCGCAGCGCCACCTTTAATCTGTAATTTGATTAATCCAGCAACTTCTTTAGCCATTTCTGTTTGTTATAATTAAATGATTTTCATATAAGCCTTGGAGTGGAAGCCTCCTCAACTGTATACTAGAAAGGCGCACGTAACTACGCTCTATTCTTTCTCTACTTGATTGAACCCAAGCTCCAAAGGAGTCTTGCGTCCAAATATTTTTACTGTCACCTTCAGCTTACGCTTTTCGGTATTGATTTCTTCAATCACACCACTGAAACCACTGAAAGGTCCATCAGTTACCTTCACAGCCTCGTCAAGAACAAATGGAATAGCAACCTCTTCCGTACGGATAGCTGTGTCTTCCACAGTTCCCAGAATTCGGTTGATGTCTGACTGACGTACGGGGCTGGGGTTGTCCATACCTCCAAGGAAACCGAGAACATTGGGGATGAAACGTAACGTATGTGCTATCTCGCCGTCTAGACGTGCTTCAACGAGTACATAGCCAGGGAGGAACAGCTTCTCCTTGACTACTCTTTTTCCGTTGCGTAGCTGGGCATATTTCTCTGTTGGCAAAAGAATCTGACCGACAGCGTCAGCTAGAGTCTGATTATTCTTCATCAAAGCCTCCAAATACTCCTTTACCTTACCTTCTTTTCCGCTAACGGCTTTAAGAACGTACCATTTCTTTCCTGCTTCTGCCATTTCTTTCTTTTCTCATCGAGCGGGATAAACCCACGACATGAATTGTTCAAATGCGAGATCCATTCCGAAGACAACAAGCGCGATAATCACTGATGCTGTGAGAACCAATACGGCACTGCCGGTCAGTTCCTTCATTGTCGGCCATGTTACCTTATGTGCCAATTCATCGTAGCACACCTTGCAATAGTTGAAAAGGAAGGAGGACTCGAACCCACGACCCTCGGTTTTGGAGACCGATGCTCTACCAACTGAGCTATTCCCGTAAGTAAGCCCCCACCCATGAGCGGGGGCTTTCATTTTTTTATATTGAATCCTAGTTAGAACTAGTTTTCACTAGTCTCACTAGCTTCCTAGTCTTAGTCCTCGAAGACCTCTGTGATCTGGCCAGAACCTACGGTGCGACCACCCTCACGGATAGCGAAACGCAGACCCTTGTTCAGAGCAACGGCGTAGATCAGCTCAACAGTGATCTCTACGTTGTCACCAGGCATTACCATCTCAACACCCTCTGGCAGTGTAATCTCACCTGTACAGTCCATGGTGCGGAGGTAGAACTGAGGACGATACTTGTTTCCGAATGGAGTGTGACGACCACCCTCTTCCTTCTTCAGAACGTAG
>CACYXD010000010.1 GCA_902778255.1 uncultured Prevotellaceae bacterium | reverse complement strand
CACTGCTACGGCACGCTTGAATGCGCGTGCAAAACGTTGACCTTTTCTCATAACTCTTTTTAACTTTTAAGAGGCTGGGCAGGAGTCAACGTATTTCAGGCTAAGACACACATTGACAAAAGTTCAATTTTAACATTTCAAATAAATCCGAAATAAAACAGAGAAAGCCTTGTTTCGCATCTATATTTTTAGTATGCATCGACAATACACCTTCGCGAAGGAGGAAGTAGGGGTAAACGGGGCAGGATGTAGGGGTTCGCGACCCGCGAGCCACAAGCTCCTAAGCCGCGAACCACGAGATCCTCAAAACATTAAACATTTACCATTAAACATTAACCATTAAACATTAAAACGACTATGGCAACTTACAAAAGACAGATTGATTTCGTACTCTATCAGAACAAGAACGAAGAGTCGAAGGCCTACGGCAAGTGGTATGGCCGCGCAGTGATCAACGAGACCGTGGGCGTGGAGGACATCGCCAAGCGTATTTACAATTTTTTTTTTGAAGAATGTATAGAGGTTACGGGAAAATTTTCTATCTTTGCAGCATAAACCAATACGTTGATATTATGAAAACGAACAAACTAAGAATGATCGTGATAGGCATGATGGCCTGTCTGACTGCAACTACGGCATGGGCTGATATTACTATTGATGCGACACACTTCCCTGATGAAGGCTTCCGTAAGTGGCTCAAAGAGCAACCGTTTGGTGAAGATGGCGTGATTACCACCGACGAGTTTAAGGAAACTAAAAGCATGACGATATGGGCTGGCGAGGCCGACTATACCATCAAGAACGTGAAAGGTCTGGAGTATTTCACCAACCTGACAAGTCTGGATGTTACCTACACCGTCGATTCCGTTGACGTGTCGGAACTGACGCTGTTGAAGTCGCTGATCGTAAGCCTATGGGGAAATAGCGCTATGACGTCGATAGACCTGTCACAGAATCCGCTGCTCGAAGAGTTTATCTGTGTGGGCTCTGCCATGAAGTCGCTGGATTTACGAGGCAACCCGCTGTTGAAGAATCTGTTTGTGAACGACTGTACGGAGTTGGCAACGATGGATATCTCGAACTGCAAGAAACTGTTTGACCTCCGCTGTGACAATACCCTGCTGTCGAGCATTGACGTCTCCGACTGTACGGATCTGTATGAGTTTAACTGCTTTGCCTGTCCTAATCTGACATCTATCAACGTCACCAATTGCGGCGAGCTGACATATTTCCGCTGTTGGGACACGCCAGTGACCAGCATCGATGTATCCACATGTAAAAAGCTGGCAGAGTATCTCTGTGCAAGAACAAACATGACACGCCTTGACCTCACGCCCAATGGCGGCATCACCGTGTTGGCCTGTAGTGGGGGACAGCTCACTGAGATTATCCTCCCCAACAGCCTGGTTCTTGACATCTCATGTCAGGACAATCCACAGCTCACCACGCTCACCATACCTGGCAATGAGCATCTGAACACCCTGAACTTCAGCAACACGAAGGTGCAGACTGTCGATGTGACAAGCAGCAGGAAACTGTTTGGCCTGTGGTGCAGCAATTCTGCATTGACAAGCATCGACCTGAAGAATTGCCCTGATATAAGTATATTGGAGTGTACCAACACACCACTGGAAACGCTGGACTTGTCAGGCTGCTTAGACCTGGACAATGTACAAGTCAGTGACAACCAGTTGACAACGCTGAAGATGCCAAGCTCCTGCAAGCTGGTCACTTTGAAATGTCAGAACAACAAACTGACATCGCTCGACCTGACGGGCTGTCGACAGATGCAGTGGCTGGAGTGTCAGAACAACCAGTTAACCAATCTGGTGATGCCAACACCTATCGTCTATCCCGCTGATTATGCGGATTACCGATATGAACTCGGCGAAGTGGACATCTCTGTCAATCAGCTGAAGGGAGCCGTCATCGATGCCTTTATCGACAAACTGCCTCAGAAAGAATGGGAAACATACTTCCGTGCCTACGACAGCACCGTTGAAAGCGAAGGTAACGTCTTTACCCCAGCACAGGTAGCAGCAGCCAAGGCCAAGAACTGGATAGTGGCGGATGTGGAAAGCAATCCCAGCAATATCCAATTGCAACAAGCAGACAAGCGTAATGCCACATGGTACTCGCTCGATGGCGTCCGTCAGCCGGGGCAGCCTATGCAAAGGGGCATCTATATCAAAGACTCCAAAAAGGTTTTAGTGAAGTAAAACCTCCGCCAGTTTCATTTCTATCTGGTTTCCACGCAGACCGCGGGCGAGGATAGTGCCATCAGGGGCGAAAAGGATAATCTCTGGGATGCCGTTGATACCATAAACATCTGTGGCAATCTTCTGTGAGTTGATGATCTGAGGGTAGGGGATATGCTCTTCTGCGATGGCTTTCTTCGTGTCCTCTGGCTTATCCCAAGCGGCGATGCCGAGAACCTGAAGGCCACGATCCTTGTATTTGTTGTAGGCAGCGATGAGGTTAGGAATCTCACGACGACAGGGGCCGCACCATGAGGCCCAGAAATCTACAAGTACATACTGCCCCTTGCCTACATAGTCGCTGAGACGGGTGGTCTTACCCTCGTACTCCACGGCGAAGTCGGCAAACTTGTCGCCCTCCTGAGGTGCATGTGCCTCTAGCGTCACTTTTTCTCTCAGCAGGGAAAAATCGATATTGGTGTGCTGCATATCCTCACTACACATATCTATCATAGTCAGAATGTCCTTGGCTTCCATAAAGTTTGGTGCTTGAACGATGACAAAGATTGATGCTGGGTCAGCGGCATGTTGCTTCACGAAGTTGAAAGCCTCCTGTTTCAGTTTCTCTTTCTCGCCAGCCTTCGCCAACTCGCCTAATTTTATGCACATCGCAATACTCGCATCGTTGAGGGGTGTCCCCTTCAACAGCGCCCATTCGCTATCCATCTTGATATTACCAGACTCAAGGATAAAGGGAATGCCTTCGGTAGTTGTGTCTTTTCTCCCCTCGACTTCTATTTCCAGTTGTACCATGAGTTTCGAATAGATGGGCCGGCTTCCGCTTATCTCGAACTTCCCGTCCTTCACGGCGTATTCAATAGGCGTACCCTTCAAAGAGTCGTTCCATATATATACGATATTTGCCTTTGCGGGGGGGAGGTCGAACTTGTTGGTCATGACTGACAGGTCACCGCTAATGGTGAATTTTTGTGCCCAGCCTGTCATTGCGATGAGGGCGAGTAATGTGGTTAAGATGGTTTTCTGCATAGTTAATATGATATCTTGAAATAGTCAAGCAATGATTTATACTTGTCTTGGGCGGTGAGGCAGGTGTCCGTGAGAAAACCGTTAATGTGTCCCCACTCACGCAGACCACGATAATAAAATAGTTTGAGGTCATCGCTGATGATGAAAGGTACGATGCCGTTTGCCAGACATTCCTTGAACATCAGCAGGCGTCCCACGCGACCATTGCCGTCCTGAAAAGGATGAATCTGCTCGAAGCGAACGTGGAAATCGAGGATGTCTTCCAGCGTCTTGTGTTTATTGCGATGATACTCGTTCAGCAAAGACTTTATTTGACGATGCACCTCTTTGGGAGGACAAGTCTCTTGACCACCCACTTCGTTGGCCAGTCGTTTGTACTCACCCACAGCAAACCAATCCTTGCGGCTATCTGATGTACCCGTCTTCAGAAGCAGATGAAGCTGCTTGACAAAGGTTTCCGTTACAGGTTCCTCAGCGTGGTCGATGATGTAGTCGATGCAGCGGAAATGGTTTACCGTCTCAACGATATCATCCACATTTACCGTTTCGTCAGTAATGCCGATAGTGTTCGTTTCAAAGATGTAACGTGTCTGGTCGTGCGTCAGCCGACTGCCCTCAATGTGGTTGGAGTTGTAGGTCAGGTCAATCTGCGTGCGATGATAGATACCACCCTTCAGTCGCGAGGCTTTTTGCTCTCGCAACGCCGTCAACAGGGGCGATACCTTCTTTTGGACGGCTCCTTTTTGTGGAAGGACTGCATCCGCAGGGATGTTCCACGTCTTTCCTGTGAGGAATGCCCCTTCAATCTTTCCGCTCGCACAGTAGTTGCGGGCTGTACGTTCCGAAATGCCGAACTTCTCGGCAAACTGCAAGACTGATATATACTCCATTTTCTTCTATCGGCAAGTTTTTAGCTTATTTTCTGCCGCAAAGATACTGATTTTTGCCGATACCGGCAAGTTTTGGGCTGTTTTATTTCATCTGATCCAATAGTTTTGCAAGACCTTCGAGGTCGCGAGGGTCGGCATTGACATCAAGCACTTTTCCGTTGCGGTCGATGAGTTTGTAAGTTGGAAAACTGTGAACTTGCAGGAAATGCTCTACGACACTCTGCTGGTAGGCGGGCAGGTTGTAGTGGACGACGTTTTCGCCAACGACATTATACTCCTTGATGACGTTCTTCCATCCATCCTCAGGGCTGCGGTTGGCCAAATAGAGATACACGAGATTGTAGTCCTTCAGTCGCTCGTATTCCTCCTGACTGTGCGAGAGTGCTAATTTGCAAGGACCGCACCAAGTGCCCCAGATGTCGAGCAGAACAAGACGACCGCGATAGGGTTCAGTAAGCTTGCGGAGTATCTGCTCACCATCGCTCATATTTGCCACATCGTCGTTAGTCTTCAGATTGCCCGACTTAGTGATGTCACGTTGCTGTATTTCCAGATACTTGTTTTGCAGCGCCATAACGGCAGCTTTGGCGGAAGGCAGTTGCACTTCCAAATTCATCATGTTCATGGCAGCAGGGGGAAGGATGGTACGCTTCTCGTTGATGGCCCGACAGAACTGGCGTGCCAAAGAGATGTCACGCAGTGCGCGATCGCCCCCCACAGAGTCGAGCACCTCCATTGTCTGGCGGTAGCCGGTAAGATTCATCTCGTCCTGCAGTGGGTCTCCCATGCGGACTATCAGGGCGTTCAGCGTGGTGACGGTCTCGCTGGAGTTGAAGGCATTGATAAGGGAGTCGCGCTCCTGCTGTGAGATATCGTTCTTGATACCAGCCTCCAGTTGATCGTGCATGACGATATAATGATTCAACGCCTCACGTTCTTTGTCGGTCAGGGTCACCATACCTTGCTGTTCTAAACGCAGCACTGTGTTTCTGAAGTGTATGCCCCAGTCTCCTTGCTGCGTGTCTCTGAGGTGATTGAGATAGTCACGAACAAAGGTGCTGAAGTCTCTATAGAGCGTATAGGGCTTGCAGGCTTTCTGCCAGAGTTCGTTGCCCACATAGTCCATATATTCTTTGGGAAGATCGTACCCAGGAATGGAGTAGCGGGCCTGCATCATCGCTTCACCCTGACTGGTCAGATAATAGCCAGAAAGATAGTCGATGTATCGCTGTGAGAGGTTGGGATGCTGGGCCAGACAGTTCTGTAGCTTTGTCATGCTGGCAGCACGCGAGTCGTCTGTCCGAGCCTTGAACTGCATCGCAGTTACTTTACCTTCTTCCTTGTCCTCAATACGGTCGTTGTTCCAGTCGTGAGGATGGGCTAACAGTTCGTTCTGCAACCTGACGTCATCGCCCATCCATAGCATCTGTCCTGTCAAGAAATCATAGAGGAAGAAGTAGGTCTTGCCTGGTTCCAGCAGGGTGCTCTTCGTTGTTCGTCCCCAGTCGAGGAACGCCTGCGAAGAGTTCAGAATCGGCATCTTAAACGAAAAACGTCCTAGGGAGTCCATCTTCGCATAAGAACTTTCCTCCTTGTCGCTGAAGATGTTTTCAATACCGATACCAAATTCTTTTCCTCGCTCCCACGCCTGTTGGGGCATATCCTTCAGCCAGCCAATGATAGTCACGCTATCGTTTGTTCGGTAGCCGTTGTCAACAAAGCCCTTGCGTAGATCCTTCGTGGGATAGTCAGGCAGTGCTGCCGTAACGATAGGACTGCACGTCACAGCCTTCTCCTTGCCGATAGTGATGCTGCGCTTGCCTTTTTTCATCTTCCCGACCATGATGGCGGGACCATCAGCAAGCGTCAGCGTATAGGTGTCTTTTTTCTCCGTCTGACTCACGATGTCCCAAACCTTATTCTTATAGATGACGTGCTGAGGCGTGATACCGATGAGCCAGTCGCCTGTGGCTTCGTTGCGCCAGTAGGTGTGGGTGATACCTTCTGGTAAGCAGTTGGCATTGCGGATGTTCAGCAGTTGCAGACCATCGGGCGACGTGAAGTCAAACCTCTGCGTTGTTACAGGCAGCGGCTCGAACGACATCGTCAGTTTCAGCGTGTCTTCCGTCATCATGTAGGGCTCGCCCAGTTTGATGACGGTAGCCTCCGTCACCTTGTATTCCTTGCCATCGGCTTTTAGGGCAGTTCCTGGCATAAAGCCTATCTGCTGACCTTTGCGGAAGTTAATTTGCAGGTCTACATCTGTACGGTCTGTGTACATAGCCACACGATTCACTTTGATGATGGGAACGTTGGCATACCCCATAACAATATCATTCCAAATAATCTCTTGTGCCTGACTTGTCAGCGCGATGAGAGCGAGAAATGCGGAAAGGATGATTTTTTTCATTAGTATTTCTATTTTATAGTATCTTGATACCAAGGACAAAGAAATGGGGGATGTATTTCACAATGTCGGACGTGAGGTCGGGCTTGATGAAGTTATCGCCACAGAAACGGCAAGCGTTACAATCGGAATCGAACCAATAAGAGCCATAAAGGACGAGAGGAATGAATTTTCCTTTCTCGATAGGCGCAGTGAGTTCAAAGGGACGCGAATTATACATGTACCACTTTTCTTCTGGATGCTGCGGATCGCATATCGGCCTAAGATAGAGTCGACTGGAGAAACTACGGTCTTCTCTGAATTTAAAAACATATCTGGCTAATGAATCATTGTCAGATGGTACGAAGCCAATGACAACTTTCTCGTCTAAGTCGACGGACATACTGAATCCAGAGACCTCTCTCGGCTCCTGACCTTTGACGTATTCCATCACGACGGTCTGGGCCGTTGCACCCTTAAGCTTTTTCGTGTCAAAGCTGTAGGCCTTGAAGCCTTGAGCCTCGAGCAGGGGCAGATAGTCACTAATGGAAGGTTCGTTTACCTTAATTCGTTGTGCATGTGCCGTCAATGTTATGAGGGCGAGCAATATGGTGATGAGAGTCTGTTTCATTTCAGCACTTTATTAACTTCGTTCTTAAAGATGTCGAGGCCAGAGAAACCGATAGTTTTAAAGGTCTGATTGCCCTCGGCGTCGTAGATGGCGTAAGTGGGAATGCCTTGCGACTCGTACTTGCTGAGGATGTATTGGTACTGCTCCTTTGTCAGGTAGTAGTGATCACCATCAATATCCTTGATCATCTCCTGCCAAGTGGCGAGGGGCGACGTGGGCGAGGTGATATAGACGAACTGGATATTCTTGCCTTTGAGCTCCTGCTTCCAGGGTTTCATGACTTGATGCCCAGCCTTGCAAGGACCGCACCACGTAGCCCAAACGTCGATGAGCACCACCTTACCCTTATATTTATTAAGGATGGTCTGCAGAATGTTTTCAGGGGCTACATCGTCGAGTTTCTTAAAGAATATGCTCTCCCTGTTGGCCAGTTCCTCGGCCAAGCGTTTCTGCTCTGCCTGATACTCACGGATGACGTTTTTGCAATCCTCGTATTTCATTCTATTGTTGACTATCGTTTCTACCAAGTTGTCATCATCATTGGACAACAGATGTTGAATCATCTTAAGCTCATCATTATACGCATTCCTTTCCTTGCTTTGCTCGTCATAAGTTATAATAATGTTCCAGAAGGCATCGCTACAAGGTGAGCAGGTCTCGTTGAGATACTTCCAAGTGTAGGCACGCTCTTCTTTGGTAAGAGGCAGAAGGTCCTTGTTTTGTTGCATCTTCTCTTCGAGATTCTTGTACGACATGATGACCTTTCCGTCTTTGTCTATGTAATATTGGCTATAATAGAAGGCGAAGTCGCGCGTCCAGTTCACGTAGTCTTCTTCTGCTGCCATGCAAATCAGGTCTTTTGCAGCCGTCGTGAACTTGCTCTTCTTGACTGTAGCCACGCGCTGGTCGAAGATATCCTGCAGGCATTTTAGGCGTTCTTCCTTCGTCTTGCAGTCCTTGACTTTCGGATAGACGCTGAAGTCGTCAAATGAAACCCTGAATGTGTCTTCTGCCTTAGTCATGTCCATATTGGTCTTTGCCATATAGCCCTTGAAGGCAACGAACGGCTTGTTGTCGTTGCAGACCTTCATCAGGATATCGGTCTCCTGACCTGGGCCGATAACGATTTCGCTATAATCCAAGCCCCTGACGCCGACATTCACCTGACGCGTGAGCCACATGGGAATTTCTATTTTCACGGTGCCGTCGGCAGCAAAGGGGAATACCTTGTCGATGCGCTCTGTTGATCCTAGCGGTTTAAGGCCACCTACATAAAACTCCAGTTTCATGGCCGGCTTGTATCCCAGCATCTTCACTTTGATGGTAGCGATTCCTTTATTAATCTTGGCAGCGGGAAGGGTCTCGTCCTTCGCATACTTCACATTCTTCCATTCTGTAGGAAGCTCCAGCTTCTCCTTTGTCTTACTATCGCAGATATTCCAAAACTTGAAATCCTGTGGAGCCTCGCTTTCCAAGAAATCCATCTGCTTCGTGTCCATGGGTACGGGCTTGAAGTGGAGCGCCAGATTGGCTGTTCCACTTTCTGGCATCCAAAAGAGTGAGTCGAGCGTGTAGTCGGCCTCTCCTTCGTTGGTCTTTGCGCCACTTGTGATGCCATACCTCTTGCCATCGGGCGTCTGCAGATATGAGTTCTTGTCGAAGCGAATCCAACTGTGAGGCTGATAGTTCGCAATGATGTGAAGCACGGTCTCATTGGACTTCAACTCTGCTTTGGTGATTTTAAACTCGCCGTTGTATGATCCCATGAATGCTGATGGGTTCTCCCAAACGACCTGTTTCTGTGCCAAGCCCGTCATGCTGATGAGGGCAAGCAATGCGGTTAGAATGATAGACTTCATTATCGTTAATATTTATGGTTTTATTTCTATATACGTTTGAATGACAAAAATATGGCAAAGGATAGCGTTAAAATTTCATAATACTTCGTATCGTTTCCCTTATCTATCCACCAACAGCATGAGCCGCATCGCTGCGCCCCATGCTGATTCCATGTTGTTAACTTAAAACTTTATTCACTATCTTATTTCACTATTTTTCTTGGATGATACTCGAAGAGTTTCTGGTTGTCGCGCAACTCCTTGATATTGAAGGACTGCACGGATCCGCTCCAGTTGGCACCCCACATGGCGAAGGGCTCGCCCTCAGGAACAATATAGGTAATCGTCTCTGTCTCCATCGGTATAGGCTCGAAGACCATCACGATAGCGAAGTAGTCGCCAGAACATCCTTCTACCCAGAACAGATCGTTGTTAGGATAACCAATCACGTCCTTGCACTTATATTGATGACCTCTCTGGTCAACAAGGATATTGTTGCCTCCACGACCAAAGTACTCGCGCATCCAGTTCATCTCGCAGGCTTCAGCCAGATAGGTGGCCTCAGGTGTACACCACATAGCATAGGTGCCCTCTGGTACAGGCTTGATGAGGTGGGCATCATTATAGACAGCCCACGACTGGTGGTTGTCCTTGTCGTAATCCTTTGCCTCGCTGACGAGGTGAGCCTCGTGGAACGTAGGATTCTCGTCGTATCTTTCTATGCCTTTGTAGTCCTGCCAGAAGTGGCCTGACTGTGTGCTGAGGCTTACATCCATGCCTCGCATATACCAGTTGGGCACGCCATAGATGCAGATCTCCTTGGTGGTCTCAGGCAGTTTGGGGAAGAAGATCTGGAAGTCCAGGATGGTGCCTTCTTTCTCTTTCACGCTGAACACCTTTCCGTAGCAGTCGGGATTGGTGCGACGCGACTGATAGATAACGCCTGTTTCCTTGTCGAGGATGACGCACTCGTTACTGCAAAGCCACATGTTGGTCACGATATCGGCAGGCATGCGGAAATAGCAATGGAGCACGGTCTCGTCGTTCTCTTCTGTCAGTTGCCACAGGACTGGGAGATAGGATTGACCTTCTGGCATATGAAAATCGGGGAAGATGCTCTCAAGGTTATCGATGGTGGGGACATTCTTGACGAAACCCATGTTCTCGTGCCAGGAGTTGTTTTCTGTGTCTTTCCAGACAACAGTCTTTTTCTTGGTTTTCTTATCAATGGTTGCTTCAGGAACTGCTGCCATGAAATAGGCGTCGCACCTTGCCAGGAACTTAACGTCCTGCTTCTTCGTTTGCGTCTGCATAGGCTTTGCCTGATGCCAGGTTGTTTGTGCCTGCATCGTGAGGCAGGCAATTGCCAATAGGCTAAGGGTTAGGATACGTTTCATAATCATATCTTTCTTGTTTTGTTGTTAATACTCTTTATATGCATGAGCTCATCGCGATATTCTTGATAACAGGTTGACGACTCTTTGGTGCCCAGAGGGGCGTGGGTGCCGTAGAGTAGTATTTTTCCGTTCACGCGTTCTGCAATCCAACGGTAGTGCAACTGGTGGCGCATATCCTTCAGTTCGAAGAAGAACTGCTGGTGCGAGAAGTTCAGGAAATAACCTGGCGTTTCGTTGCTATACCAGCAGGCTGCCTGAAGCAGTCGGTTGAACACATCTACTTCTTGCTGACTGCTGCTTGCCATTTTCTTGTCAGGGAATACATAGACGGCGCTCACCACATTGCTGTCCTTGACTGAAGAACAAGTCAGTTCGCCTTCCTTCACATTGTAATAGCTTGCCATCTTGGCAATGAAATCATCCATTCGGGCTGGATCCTGATAGGGCAGGGTATCTTTTTGCTCCTCCGTATGGGCTGCGTAATGCAGGTTGGGATCGTCATCTAGAACTGAGGACGTTTCCTCTTTGATGGCTTCTACCTGGTCGGAAACTGGCTGCTTCGTCTCAGTCCGCTCGCTTCGGACTGTGAGTCCGCTTGCTTCGGACTGCGAGTCCGCTTGCTTCGGACTGTCGATTTGCTGGCTTCGTACTTCCGACGTCTCTGCTTGTGGTGTCGTCTCTGTATGCTGCGCTATCAGTCCTTCTGAGGCGCTCTCTTCCCCTGAAGGCATCAGCGTGACGCCTATGCCGATGAGGAGGAGCAGCGAGGCGGCGGCTGCTATCCAGCGCCAAGGGCGGCGTGCTTTTCCAGCGACGGAATCGCTGGGCACACTGGCAGGCGCGGCATCCAGTTTTTCCTGCATCTTCGCCATGAAGTCGGCAGGTAGCTTGGGTGTCTCAGCGTATTTCCGATGTAGCGCCTCGCGCAGGTCTGTATCTTTGAGTTTGTTCATCTCTGTTTCAATTTCTTGTAGAGTTTCTTTCGCGTCCTATAGAGACGGTTGGCCAGTGCTGCAGGTTCGATACCTGTGATGTAGGCTATCTCAGTGAGCGGACGGTCTTCGAAGTAGTAGAGCGTCAGGAGCATTCGCTCGTCGTCAGGCAGTTCGTCTATCACTTCCATCAGTTGCTCGATTCTCTCTTCGCGCCCAGTGCTCAGTTCTGCCTCCAGCTCTTCATTGCTGATGCCTGTGTCGTCTTCCATAGAGACAATCATGGGCCGTCGTCGCCGCAGATGGTCGAGTGTCAGGCGGTAGGCGATGCAACAGAGCCAAGTGGAGAGTGAAGCCTTGTGAGGGTCGTAGTTGTCGATATGACTGAAGGCGCGTAGGAAGGTGTCCTGTGTCAGTTTCTGAGCGTCCATTGTGTCTGGCACCTGTCTTGCTATCATGGCGAAGACGCGCTCGGCATAGCGACTGACCATCTCTGTCTGTCCCTCGCGCCGTCCTTGCCGGACGGCCACTACAAGTTCTGTCTCTGTCAGAGCACTCATTTTCTCGTTGTTCTCTACTTGTTATACGACAGTTTTAGGAAAAAATCTCGCACTATCGCAATTTTTTTCTCGAAAAAATGTCGAAGTGCTATTTTTAATGGTTTAGGCGGAAGAGTTAATCACAGGAACAGACCCATGATTCACTTATGAATCAAGCGGCCAGTTCCTGTGGTTCCTCGGAAGATATAGATGCCAGACTTCAGCGATTGGCGTGGAATCTGGCGTCCGTATAGGTCGTAATACGTTTTGGTTTGGGGGTTTTGGTTTTGGGCTTTTGGCTGAATGGCTGTCAGACTGCCTTCGCCACCCATGAAATCAAATGATACGAGTCCATCGCTCACATGGATATTCGTGATGGGCTTCGACATCAGTTTAGTGTTGTCTTGAGCAGCATGACGCAGTGTGGCAGCAGGGTAGGAGTTGTTGGTCAGTGAGTCTTTCGCGCCATAAGGATAAGCCCATCCGCTATTAAAAGAAGAGTAGTTCATACCGTTGGCAGGAAAGATGGTATAGTGGTTATCCATATAGGTGTTTGGAATACCGCGTTTCCACAGTTCCTCGTCATAGTCAACGTGGAAGATGACGAGTCCGCTACCAGGAAGAGACCCGTCCCATCCTTGCTTCTGACGGTTTTCCAGAATATAATATTCGTTGGGGTAGTTGTCGTTGCGAATCATATATGCCACAGGCTCATCGTTCAGGGCTGGCATATCGGTGATGGATGCTGGCTCTGTCAGTTCCTTGACGTCGAGCCATCCCATGAGCATACGCTCGTGGGCAGAATAGCATGGTGGAAGATAACCTCCTTCGTTGTAGTTGCCACAATCCATAATGTCCCATTCCTTGACAGTGGAGATGTTGGAACCATAATAGAAATCGGGAAGCCCCAAACAGTGTCCGAACTCATGACAGAAGGTGCCGAAAGTCGCGCTTGTCTTGCCTTTCTCAGGGAGGAATCCGTAATGGTCGATAGTATATTCTTTTTTATCGCTGATTACGGTGACAGGGGTCTGATTATAAGAGATGAGCGATGCCTGATGTGCCCAGATGGTGGTACGGTCGCCACCATCGTTTTGTCCAAGTCCGGCATAGAGCACCAGTATTTGGTCTATGTAGCCATCTTCGTCCCAGTCGTAGGGAGCCCAGTCGGTCACGATGTTTTTCAGGGAGTCGGCCAATGCCAAGAGGAGTAAGGCGGCATTGGCATCGTCATCGTTAGTGCTGTGATAGATGGCGTGAACAGTGTCTACCTTGATAGCGTGAAGGTCGAACTGCAGGTCGAACTTACCATAGCTCTGGTCGTAGAAATAATCGTGAACAGAACCATGAAAGGGACTTTCGTGAAAGTTGGGCTGATTGAAAATCTGATGCCAAAAGGCCAGTGGGTCTTCGCTCTCAAAGTCCAGGTCGCTAAACGAGGCCAGAACTACCAACTGGCGTTTTTCTCCAGTATATGATTGTGCGCGTTTTGCCGCAGCAGCGCGCTTACTGCTGATGCTCTGAGGCAGCATGTGGCGGCGAGGATGTTCAAAAGAAAATGCTGTCAGCGAGCCCAGTAAGAGCAGCGCTGACAGCAAGTATTTAACAGTGTTTATACCCATTTACTTAGGTCTTGTTCTGCAATAAACTTCATGTTGTTGAGGATGATGGCCTCACGAGCCTTCTCACGATTGTCAGTACGGAATACGAGGATTCCCTTGCCACGCAACAGGAAGGTGTACATATAGGCAATGCTAATGCCTGCATCGCTGAAAATCTTCACGGCGTCGGCAGCACGTCCAGGCTCGTCGTCGAGCTCCAGTGCAAGCACGTCGCTCAGGGCTACAGCCACGCCTGCTTTCTTCAACTCCTCGTAGGCGCGCAGGGGCTCGCTACAGATGAGGCGATAGATGCCATACTCTGCCGTGTCGGCAATGGTAGAGGCAACAATCTGAATCTTTGCCTCCTTCAGTACTTCAAGAACCTTGATCAGAGTGCCTGAGCGGTTCTCGATAAAAATGGATAATTGATGAATTGTCATAATATTTCTGTTTTTTTCGATTTTTCGATTTTTCGATATTTCGATGTTATTGGTAAACTTTTCTCTTGTCAACGACACGCACAGCCTTGCCTTCGCTTACAGGCAGCGTGCCGCGAGGTACGAGCTTCACTCGTGGCGTGAGCAGGATCTCGTCCTTTAGGGCACGGGTGATGTCCTTGCTGAGCTGCTGCAGTCGGCCATAATCGTCAGTAAACATCTCGGCCAACTCTACCTCAACAGTCATATTGTCGTTGTCGTCGTCAGTAGTCAGGGTGATGAGGTAGTTGTTGCCCAGTTCCTTGAAGTTCATTAGGATCTTTTCAATCTGGATGGGGAAGATATTTACTCCACGAAGCACCATCATATCATCAGAACGGCCACGCATACGATCCAGACGGATGTGATTACGTCCGCAGGGGCAAGAGCGTCCCAACACACGGGTGAGGTCGCGAGTGCGATAGCGCAGCAGCGGCATGGCCTCACGACATAGCGTGGTGAGCACCAATTCACCAATCTCGCCATCGGGCACAGGCTCCAGTGTCTCTGGATCTACGATTTCTACGATATAATAGTCCTCCCAGAAGTGCAGACCATTCTGTTCTTGGCACTCAAAACCTACGCCAGGACCGCACATCTCGCTCATACCGAATGAGTTGTAGGCCTTGACACCTAGCATGTCCTCAATGCGTTTACGTTGTTCCTCTGAGTGAGGCTCGGCACCAATGGCAAGCATCTTCAGTTTGGTGTCGCGACGTGGGTCAACGCCCTGCTCCTGCATCACCTCATAGAGTCGGGTAACGTATGAGGGAACGGCATGGATGGCTGTGGTGCCAAAGTCCTTGATGAACTTGATCTGTCGCAGAGAGTTGCCTGCAGCAGCAGGTACGGTGAGCATACCCAACTTCTCGGCACCATACTGGAAGCCCAGTCCACCAGTGAACATGCCATAGCCAGAAGAATTCTGGAATACGTCGTCAGGGCGTAGGCCAACCATCCACAGGTTACGGGCCACCTGATTGGCCCATTCGTCAAGGTCTTTCTTCGTATGAAGAATAACGGTGGGGTTGCCTGTGGTGCCTGATGATGAGTGCAGGCGAACGCAGTCGCGCAGAGGTACGCAAGCCATACCGAAGGGGTAATTTTCGCGTAGGTCGGATTTCGTGGTGAAAGGTAACTTCCGTACATCGTCCAACGTCTTGATGTCATCGGGTGTGATACCAAGTTCCTTGAATTTCTTTTGATAGATCTCGTTGTTCATGCAGTGGCGAACAGTCTCTTTGAGTCGCTCCAATTGGAACGCCTCAATCTGTTCGCGACTCATGGTCTCGCGTTCAGGATTAAAGTAAGGTGAATTGTTGTTCATTGTTGAATATTATAGTTTTCGGTTATCTATCACGTGGGCGCTCTTGCCCTGGCTACGCTCAATGGTGCCAGGTGCTTTGAGCTGTACCTTGGCAGCAATGCTGAGCACGCTCTTAAGTTTAGAGGCCAGTTTCTTCTCCAGGGCATCGACAGCAGCGGGCGTATCGAAGGTAGAAGTGAACACCTCCTGACGCAACTCAGCCTGTACAAGCAGGGTGTCGAGGTTCTTCTCACGATCTACGATGAGCATGTAGCGTGGAGCGAACTCAGGCAGCGACAGGATGACACTCTCCACCTGTGATGGGAACACGTTGATACCACGGATAATGAGCATATCGTCGCTTCGGCCCTGGATGCGACCCATACGTACGTTGGTACGTCCACAGTCACAGGTGCCAGGTATCAGCGAGCAGAGGTCGCGTGTGCGATAGCGCAGCAACGGCATACCCTCCTTGGTCAGTGTTGTGAATACTAACTCACCCGATTGTCCCAATGGCAGAGGCTCCAGCGTGGTGGGGTTGATAATCTCAGGATAGAAATGGTCCTCGTTGATATGGGAGCCGTTCTGCATCTGGCATTCGTAGCTCACGCTGGGACCCATGATTTCTGAGAGTCCGTAGATGTTAAAGCCTTTCAGACCAAGTTTGTCCTCAATCTCTTTGCGCATCTGCTCTGTCCAGGGCTCAGCACCGAAAGCACCGATACGCAGGCGGATATCCTCCTTGCTGATGCCCAACTTCTCCATCGTCTCAGCCAGATAGAGAGCGTACGATGGGGTACAGGCGATACCAGTGATGCCCAGATCGCGAATCAGTTTTAGGTGTTTCTCTGTGTTACCTGTGCCGGCAGGGATGACGCTGGCACCCATGTGCTCCACCCCATAGTGGGCGCCCAGTCCGCCAGTAAACAGTCCGTAGCCATAAGCCACAGAGAAAATATCGTCACGAGAGACGCCAAAGGCAGTCAGACAGCGAGCCATCGTCTCGCTCCATATACCAATGTCCTTACGTGTATAACCTACGATGGTAGGCTTTCCTGTAGTGCCGCTTGAGGCATGAATACGGATGATTTCGCTCTGAGGGGCAGCCTGCAGTCCAAAAGGATAGTTATCGCGCAGGTCTTGCTTTGTGGTAAAAGGCAGTTTCTTGATATCCTCGATGGTCTGAATGTCATCAGGACGGATGTCCATTGCCTGAAGTTTATTACGATAGAAGGGTACGTTGTGATACACGTACTCTACAATCTTGTGCAGCCTTTTGCCTTGCAGTGCACTCATCTCGTCGCGACTCATGCACTCTTTGTTGGGATTCCAAATCATGTCTATGTCTTTAGGTTTGTGTTGTGCAAAAGTACAACAATTATTGCTTTCAGCCAAAAAATCTTTTTGAAACTTTTTGGCTTTTCCTTTATTTGTATTATTTTTGCAACAAAATACTAAAAATAGCTATGATAAACAAACAACTTCTTCAGCCAGAGAGCATCGTCGTCATTGGCGGCTCGAACAATGTGCATAAACCAGGAGGTGCCGTAGTGCGTAATCTGTTGAGTGGTGGCTACGAGGGTACGCTGCGTGTGGTGAATCCCAAAGAGGATGAGGTACAGGGCATTAAGGCCTTCCATGATGCACGCGAGTTGCCGCCTACGGACTTGGCCATCCTTGTGGTGGCAGCCAAGTATTGTCCTGACTATGTGGAACTGCTGGCTAAGGAGAAGCAGGTGCGTGCGTTCATTATTATATCAGCAGGTTTTAGTGAGGAGACCCACGAGGGTGCACTGCTCGAACAGCGCATATTGGATATTTGTGAACAATATGGCTGTGCGCTGATAGGTCCTAACTGTATCGGACTGCTCACGCGCTGGCATCACTCTGTCTTCACGCGTCCTATCCCCAACCTCAATCCTAAGGGTGTTGACTTTATCTCAGGCTCTGGTGCTACAGCGGTCTTTATCCTTGAGAGCGCTGTGAGCAAGGGTCTTCAGTTTAATAGCGTATGGAGTATCGGAAATGGTAAGCAGAATGGCATTGAAACTGTATTGGAGTATATGGACGAACATTTTGATGCCGAGCGCGACTCGCTGGTGAAGTTGCTCTATATCGAAAATATTGCCGATCCTGATAAGTTGCTCTATCATGCCACATCGCTCATCAAGAAGGGCTGTCGCATTGCTGCTATCAAGGCAGGTTCGTCGCAGGCGGGCAGTCGTGCAGCCAGCAGTCATACGGGTGCCATTGCCTCCAGCGACTCTGCTGTTGAGGCCCTGTTCCGCAAGGCTGGCATCGTACGTTGTTTCTCAAGGGAAGAGTTGACAACGGTGGGATGCATTCTCTGTCTGCCTCCTTTGTATCAAAGGGAAGGTGGATTAAATTTTGCCATCGTCACCCATGCTGGTGGCCCTGGTGTGATGCTGACGGATGCGCTGTCAAAAGGTGGTATGAATGTGCCGCCATTAAGTGGGCCTGTTGCCGAAGAGCTCAAAGAAAAGCTGCTGCCCGGCAGCAGTGTGGCTAATCCCATTGATATCCTCGCAACAGGAACGGCCGAACATCTGGGTATCGCTATCGACTATTGCGAGCGGATGGATAATATTGATGCCATCATGGTGATCTTTGGCACACCAGGACTGGTTAAGATTTTTGAGGTCTATGATGTGCTGCATAAGAAGATTCAGGAGTGCAAGAAGCCAATCTTCCCCATTCTGCCCAGTGTGAGTACGGCAGGTCCTGAAGTACAGGAATTTCTGAAACGTGGACATGTGAACTTCAGCGATGAGGTGACGTTGGCCACTGCTCTCACGCAGATTATGAAGACACCTGCGCCTGCAGAACAGAATGTGGTGGTGAATGGGGTGGATGTGCCCAGAATTCGTCGTATCATCGATGGAATAACAGAAAATGGTTATATCGCTCCCGACTTAGTTCACGACCTTCTTTCTGCAGCTGGTATTCCTACGGTGCCTGAGTTCGTGAGTGCCGATAAGGATGAGATAGTGGCTTTTGCAGAGAGGGTGGACTATCCTGTGGTGGCAAAGGTGGTTGGCCCTGTGCATAAGAGTGATGTAGGCGGTGTGGCACTGAACATTCGTTCCAAGGAAGTGCTCGGTGCTGAGTTCGACCGTATGATGCAGATACCTGATGCTACAGCAGTGATGGTGCAGAAAATGATTCGCGGTACGGAACTCTTCATCGGTGCGAAGTACGAGCCTCGATTCGGTCATGTGGTGCTTTGTGGCTTGGGTGGTATCTTTGTGGAGGTGTTGAAAGACGTTTCTTCTGGTCTGGCTCCGCTTTCTTATGAGGAGGCCTATAGCATGATTCGCTCCCTGCGTGGCTATAAGATATTGAAAGGCACGCGAGGCCAAAAAGGTATCAATGAACGTAAATATGCCGAAATCATTGTGCGTCTCTCTACGCTCCTGCGCTTTGCTACCGAGATAAAAGAAATGGACATCAATCCGCTGCTTGCCGATGAAACTAACGTCATAGCGGTTGATGCCCGTATATTGGTAGAGAAATAGGCTTACTCAGTAGCGTTGTCGGAATAGACTCTGCTCAGCAGGTTCACCTGTTTGATATTGACAAAGTAGCCATTGACAAAGAGTCCCGTTGTCTGTAGGTTCGCGATGTCGGTGGCTGTGAGTGGAATTCTGTAAATAGTGGCATGAGAACTGACGCTGGCACATCCATAGTTGTTTAGCTCACTGTCATTGCCTTCGAGTGTTTCCGAGGTGCCGTTGTAAATGGTTTTAATCAGCCAGTATTTCACGTCAGGATCGTTTTGGTCCGTGTTGAACACGAATTCGATCTTGTCTCCTTCGTAGGCATTGGCAAAAAATTCGGGCTTGACGACAAAGCCGTTTTCCCAATTGCCAAGCTGACAGGCTCCTTTCCAAATGGGGGCGGATTCCCACTGGGCGTTATTTGGCGTGAGATAGACGTCCTTTACAACGATATCGCACGAATCGTGGGGCTGGAGTACAATCTCGTTGACAGACGTGACATCCTGCCCGTCAAAATAGCAAGTGAGTGAGGTTAGTCCCTGCTTGCCAACGGTCTTGAATCTGTTGGCAACTACTACTTGAACGGGTACAGGCAGAGGTTCTGCAAACTGAAAAGTGATGGACTCGTAGTCAGACAGGTCAACAGTCATGTTCCTTTCAAGGAACGATCCCACCAAGCCGCCCCAGGCTACGGCTTTATAGACAATGTCCTCGTTGTCATCAAGTGCACATTGCTCGTAGATGTTCCAGGTACTGTTGAACTTCAGAGTGACATCGTTCTGCTCAGTGTGCCTGCTTGCTTTTCCGCATGAAACAACCCCAGCAGATATGATACACAATGTACCAAGTACAAAGAACAAAGAAAAGCAGACCTTTCTCATCGTGGGTTGTTTTCTGCAAAGATGGTCATGCGTTCTTCCAGTTGGTCATACTGGTGATCCTCAATGAATGAGGTGCACACACGCAGACCCTCCTGATGAGAGCCTGTGGTGATGAGGCAGATGGCGGAAACACCGTAGTACATCAGTTCACGAGCTAACTCGCCACTGGTCATGCCTGGATAGCCAATAGTAAAATAGAAACCATCAGCAATAGGCTTGTCGAGATCTTTGTCGTAAACAATATAGAAATTATGGCGACAGAAGATCTCCTTTAGTTTATGTGCACGCTCACCATACACCTTGATATCGTCACGGAAACGATACTCGCCATCGCAGGCGGCACGGAACAGGGCTGCCAGGGCATACTGGGCCGAGTGACTGGTGCCTGATGAGAGGGCATAGAGCATTCGGGTAGAGAATACCAGTCCGAAGGGCAGTCCCTCGTAGCGATTGGCCAGGTCGGGGAAGTGGCGATGGAATAGCTTGTCGCTGATGCAAACCACTCCGATACGCTCACCAGCGTACGAGAAAGCCTTGGAACCAGAGATAAGCAACATATAGTTGTCGGTATAGCGGGCCACGGTGGGCTGATAGGGGGCCTGGAATGGCGTGGAAAGGTCTTGGCGGAAATCCATAGCGAAATAGGCTAGGTCTTCCATCACGATGGCATCGTACCTTGTTGCCAGTGTGCCGATGGTCTGCAACTCCTGCTCAGTCATACAGATCCAGGCGGGATTGTTGGGGTTGCTATAGACGATGGCACAGATCTTTCCTGTAGAGAGGTACGACTCCAACTTGGCACCCAATTTGTCGCCACGGAAGTCATAGACATCAAAAGTCTCGTATTTCACGCCCTGCACCTGCAGCTGCATCTTCTGAACGGGGAAGCCAGGGTCGATGAACAGAACGGTGTCCTTACCCTTTGTAGCCTGCGAACAGGTGAGGAAAGAAGCGAAGGTGCCCTGCATAGAACCACAGACGGGGACGCAACCCTCAGGGGCGATGTCCACATTAATGAAAGCCTTGACAAAACGAGAGGCCTGCTTCTTCAGTTCTGGGTAGCCTTGAATATCGGGGTAGGAGTGGGCAATGCCATCCTGCAAAGCCTTGATCTGAGCATCCACTCCCACCTTTGCGGCAGGCAGACCAGGGATACCCATTTCCATCTTGAGATATTCCACGCCGCTCTCCTTCTCGGCTTTAGCAGCTACCTGTTTTACTTCACGAATAGTGGCCTTGGCAAAATCCTTGATGCCCAGGCTCTCTACGAGTGTATCTACGATTTCTTTCTTAATCGGTGTAGGTTTCATTATCTTGTTTGCTTTAAGTTTCCTTTATAGTAAAAAAAGGATAGGTCGTCTGTGTACCTATCCTTTTCCTAATTATCATCCTGAGCCTCTTGTCGGATTCGAACCAACGACCCCGAGATTACAAATCACGTGCTCTGGCCAACTGAGCTAAAGAGGCGGGGTGGGCAAGCGGTCTATATCGCACCGCTACAACCAAGTACCTTTGCTACGTTCCCGTCCTGGAGGATTCCGAGGGAGCTGGTCGTACAGGACTTGCCCGTATTGCTTTTGCGGGTGCAAAGGTAACATTTTTTATTCATAAATCATAATCCGTAATTCATATTTTTCCCGTTTTTAACTATTTTTTAAGACAATGCCCTCGTTATGTGCAAGAAAATGCGTACTTTTGCAGGCGATTACATATTTATATATATAATTAACGTGACTGCACCCGAATATAGACAACTGAATGCCTTTGCCCGTATTGATGGAGCAATGCTTTCAGTCTTGATGATAGCCGGTTTTGCGTGCTATGTAGTGGGGCTGACTTCGCCTCTCTATGGCTTTCTCTCGTTGCTGACGCTTATCGTGATGCCGTTTTTCGTCGGTACACGTCTGAAGCATTTCCGTGACAACGGGTTGGAAGGCTCTATTTCATTCTTGCGTGGCTGGTTTTATGTGAGCAAGATGTTCCTCTATGGTGGACTGCTCTTCGCCTTGGCTGTTTATGCTTATCTGGCCTATATGGATCAGGGGTATCTGGTGATGACTATTGGACGTGTGATGTCTGCACCAGAGATTGTTGAGGCTCTAAACCAGAAGGGATTAACCGATTGGGCTAACGAAAGCCTGCACGTGTTGCAGAGCCTCCGACCGATTGACTTCGCACTGAACATGCTGGCAACGGTTATGCTGTCTGGCTTTATACTTGGACTGCCAATTGCGGCGATTATGAGAAAGGGAACAACAAAAATTGTAAATTAGTAAACACAATGGATATATCAGTAGTAATACCTCTGTATAATGAGGAGGAGTCGATTCCTGAGCTCTTTGCATGGATAGAGCGGGTAATGAACGAGAATAATTTCTCGTATGAAGTCATCTTTATCAGCGATGGTAGTACAGACCGCTCGTGGGAAATCATCACAGACCTGAAAGAGAAATCAGGGCACGTAAAAGGAATTAAGTTCCGTCGTAACTACGGAAAGAGCCCTGCCCTTTATTGTGGTTTTGAACAGGCTGAGGGCGATGTGATTATCACTATGGATGCCGATTTGCAGGATTCGCCTGACGAGATACCTGAGCTCTATCGTATGATCAAGGAGCAGAAGTACGACTTGGTGAGTGGTTATAAGCAGAAGCGCTACGACCCGCTGTCGAAGACTCTGCCTACCAAGCTCTTCAATGCTACAGCTCGTGCCGTGAGTGGTATCAAGAACCTGCACGACTTCAACTGCGGCCTGAAGGCCTATCGTCGTGATGTGGTGAAAAATATTGAGGTCTATGGTGAGATGCACCGCTATATGCCTTATCTGGCTAAGAATGCTGGTTTTGACAAGATTGCCGAGAAGGTGGTACACCATCAGGCTCGTAAATATGGTGAGTCGAAGTTCATGGGATGGAACCGCTTTGTCAATGGCTATCTGGATCTGCTCACGCTGTGGTTCCTCAGTACTTTCGGCAAGAAACCCATGCACGTGTTCGGGTTCCTGGGCACTATCATGTTCCTTATCGGCTTCTTTGCAGCTTTCATCCTGGGCGTTGGCAAGGTGCTGGGCTTGCTCTATATTACTAAATCTGCTTTCTTCTACCTCTCGCTCACCGCGATGACAATAGGTACCCAATTCTTCCTGGCTGGTTTCTTGGGCGACCTTATCAGTCGCACGTCGAATGTGCGTAATGACTATCAGATAGAAGCGGAAATATGAGGCACTTACTCCTCTTTGCCTTTGTCATGGCTGTCGCAGCCTGTTCCACCATTGATTGTCCTGTACAGAACAAGGTGGCGTTGAACTATTCCATTAAGACGTATAGCAATGGGGTGGAGATTGCCGACACCTTGAAGGATACTCTCTTTGTATGGTCAACCCGCAGCGACAATGAGGATACGCTGATTCTCAATCGTGCCTACGATAAAAGGTCGTTCTCGCTGCCTATCAGCTACACCCATCCAGAGGATAAACTTGTGTTCTGTATTCTCAAAGCCAACAATGTGGCTACTATTGACACCGTATGGCTGAAGAAAGAGGATATCCCTCATTTTGAGTCTGTTGACTGCAGTGCCCATTTCTTCCATACACTCACTGACGTACGTAGCACCCATATTGGTATTGATACCATCTTTATTAAAAATCCGTCTGTAACCTATGACCCGTCTGCCGATCATATTCATATCCACTTTAAGAAGTAAGCAGTGGTTAGTGGTTCTTTTCACTTTCCATTTAGCTTGTCTTACCCCCTCTTCTGCTCAGGGCTTCTTGAAGTTTGAACGCGACACAGTGCCTTTCTTCAGGGGATTTGCTGTCTCGGCCGACCTTGTTGGCATGGCACAGATGCAGTTGAGCGACCATGGCCAGTACGAGGGCGCTCTGCGTCTGAATCTCCACGACCAGTATTTCCCTGTTCTGGAGATAGGTGTCGGCAGGGCTAATCATGTAGAAGACGAGGTGACTGAAATCACGTATAAGACCACAGCGCCTTATTTTCGCTTGGGTGTTGACTTCAACATTATGAAAAACAAGCACGCACCCAATCGTCTCTATGTCGGAGTGCGCTATGGCTTTACCAGTTACAAGGTGAGCATCGATCGCAAGCCCTTTCCTGATCCCGTATGGAAGTGGCCTACATCGTATGGCATAGTGGATGAGCCTTGTAAGCAGCACTGGGCTGAGATACTGTTTGGTGTCGATGCCAAGATTGCCGGTCCGCTGCATTTGGGCTGGAGTGCCCGCTATCGTAACCGTCTGAGTCATAGAGACGGAGTGATGGGGAAGACGTGGTATGTGCCTGGCTACGGCATTCAGGACACGTCGAGTCTTGGTGCCACGTTTAATGTCATCATAGATATCTGAGGCTTATGAGGTGTTGGGTGTTAGGTGTATGGTGTTGGTTGTTGGGCGTTTGCCTGGTGTCCTGTACACAGAAGGAGTATAGACAGAACACTAATTTCGTGTTCGGTACTATTTATAATATCACCTATCAGAGTAGTGAGGATTTGCAACAGGCGATTGAGGCCGAACTGATGAAGGTCGATGGTGAGTTCTCGATGTTCAACCCCGAGAGTACCGTGGCCCGCATCAATCAGGGAGACTCGGCAGTGGAACGTAGTGCTATGTTTCAGGAAGTATTCCAGTTGGCACGGACGGTAAACAAGGAAACAGATGGCGCTTTCGATATTACTGTGGCTCCGCTGGTCAATGCGTGGGGCTTCGGCTTCAAGCATGAGCAGATGCCAACGCCAGCTCAGGTAGATAGCCTGCTGCTGATACGCCATCAGTTGGATTTCAGTGCCATTGCCAAAGGCTATGGATGCGATGTGGTGGCACGTCTGCTGGAGTCGCGTGGCATTCAGAACTATATGGTGGAGATTGGTGGTGAGGTCGTGGTCAAGGGTCGCAATGCCAAAGGGCAGGACTGGCATATAGGCATTACCAAGCCCACTGATGACTCGCTGAGTGTAGAGGGTGAGATGCAGACCGTGCTCGCCATCACCGACCGTGCCATGGCAACCAGTGGCAACTATCGTAATTTCTATTACCAAGGCGGCCGCAAATATGCTCATACCATTGATCCCCGCACAGGCTATCCTGTACAGCATAGTCTGCTGTCGGCCACTGTCTTTGCCGACAACTGTGCCACTGCCGATGCCTATGCCACCTCGTTTATGGTGCTTGGCTTGCAGGGTGCTCAGGCTGTACTTCAGCGTCATCCTGAACTCATGGCCTATCTCATCTATTCGGATGAGGACGGACAGCTTGCTGTTTGGGCTTCGCCTGCCCTCTCAGCCTATCAATAATTTGTTAATATGTTACTGTGTCTTTAAAAAAGTTACTGCGTCTTTTAAGATTTAAATAAGTTACTATGTCTGACTTCCGCCTATACGATAGTCTGTTGCGCTTCCCCCTGTTTCAGGGACTGAGTCGTGCGGAGCTACTTCAGTTGGCAGGACAGACAAAGTTCGGCTTCGAGAAGTTGGCTGCGGGGAAGACGGTAGTTCGTGAGGGAGACGCTTTTCAGCATTTTTATTTCCTTATCGGTGGTGTGCTGTCAGTGACCACCTTCAGCGATGACCGACATTACAATGTTACCGAACGCCTCTCTGCGCCCTGGCTCTTGCAGCCCGAGGGGCTTTTTGGTGCCAACCCCAATCATCAAAGCACGGTGGTCACGCTTACCGAGAGCCATTTTATTACCCTTTCTAAGGATGAGGTGCTCCGATTGTTGGACGACTTCCTGATTATCCGTCTGAACCTGTTGAATATGTTGGCCACGTATTCTCAGCGTCGTGGACGCTGGCCTTGGCGTAAGGCGCCAGCCAATTTGCGTCAGCGCATTATCCGCTTCTTCCTGGATCACAGCCTCTATCCTGCAGGTCCTAAGACTTTCCGTATCCTGATGAACCAGTTGGCTCAGGAGGTAGGCGACAGTCGTCTGGATGTGTCCCACGTGCTGAATGCGATGCAGGACGAAGGCTTGCTTCGCTTGCGCCGTGGCATCATCGAGATTCCCTCCTTGGAACACCTCTTAATGTAAACTATCGTCTTAACTTCTTTAACTTCTCTAACTTCTTTAACTCCTTATCTCTCACTTCTCAAAGTGCTGATAGTCTTTCGTGCTGCGCCAATTGCCGCCCCATGAAAAGCCGTGTTCCATGAAAAGCCTGTAGCAGAGGTCTCCTTTAGTGATTTTGTATGGGTATTTCCCGTTTCTGTTGACATAACGTCGTCCAGCCTTCGGCTGTACCCATGTGCTGCCATCCTTGCGTGTCTTCACACAGGGGTTTTGTAGTGGGTTGATGTCGATGGCCATGCCCATAGAATGTTTTGACAGTCGTTTGCTGCCTGTTATCTGCCTGTAGCAGAAGCATGATGTGTTGTTGGCTGTCATCGAACACTCGTCGTCAGCATCATAGTCATCCACGAGTGTCATCCGTTCGATAGGGTAGTGGGCCTCATAGAGCTGGTGGAAGATATCCAGCAGGTCGTCGGCTATCTTCTTGTTGCATACCAGTTCTCCCTTTTTCACTTTCCCCTCGGCATCATAATGTAACACCTGAAGATATCTTAGATCGCTACGTTTTATCGAGCATCCTTCAGGATACGATTTCCCCTGCATCCGTGCAAATACGGCGTTGCTGAGCGTGTCAGCGGAAAAGCCTTCCGTCTGAGCCATGGCCCCGAGGCTAACTATGCTTAAATATATAATAAGGTATATTCTTTTCATGGCTGCAAAGGTAGTGTATTTAGTTTAAAGTTCAAAGATCAAGGTTCAAAGTTTTCTTGTTTTAGGGATTTTCCCCATCGAAATAGGGAAACTCCCCATAAGGTTTAGGGTTTTCCTTTTGTGTCGTAATCCCAAAATATCTATCTTTGCACCAGAATCAATCGAGATTCCATAGGTTTGTTTTAGGTTATTGTTTGCTTTTAAGTACTGACAGGGGCGCAACCGATGTGACATCCGGATGCGCCCCTTTTTCTATGTGCGTGTGTCTCTTATCTCTGTACGAACTTGACGGCCCTTGTGTGTCCCTGGCCATCGGTGATGCGTGCTATGTAGCATACACCGGGTTTCGGGGTGACAACAGGCTGACCGGCTAGATTATAGATGGTGACATGAGATTTGACGCTTGAGGTCTGAGCCATGTCGATGCCTGTGAGGTCGGGCTGCTCAACAGGCACAAGATAACTGGTGGCGATGTTGTTCTGGGCAATGGTAGGGATGTTCATGACGAACACATCACTGCTTCCGTCAGGATAGCGGCCTACAGTCTGATCGGCAGTGTGGGCAGCATAGCTCAGACGGTCGCACCATGACTCGTCGGCAGCAGTAAGGAGCACGCATCCGCCATCGGCATCGAGTTTGAACGAGGCGTGGAGTTGGCTCTCGGATTCCAGTTTGTCGCACCAGACGATGAGATAGCCGTGAGCAGGAACTATTGTGGATTGAGAGTTAGAAGATGAAATCTGATATTTCAGGGGCTTCTTCTCGTTGTCACTGAGATACATGCCAGCCACGTCGATCGGCTCGTCGGTGGTGTTGTAGAGTTCTATCCAGTCGTTACGCTTGAAGAACTCGTTGACGTAGATGCCATTGGCGGCGCTGACCTCGTTGATGCGTACAGGGGTGAGTCCCACGGCGGCCTTCTCGTCGGCGGTGAGGGCGGTGAAGCAGGCCTTCATCTTAGCTGCCGAGGTGCCGGTCAGACTGGTGGCAGCCGTGGTGGCATATTGCTTGCCGTCTTTCATCCATGCCTTGAAACGATAGCCTGCAGGTGCCTTGGCCTCGAGGTTGACGGTGCCGAAGAGGTAGCCGTTGAATGAGGCATAGGGCACCTTGATGCCATTGATGGTCAGGGTGGCACCCTCGGCGTCGGTGGTGATCTCTATGGCACGCTTGGCTGTGCTGCTGAGTTTGAACAGGTCAAACTGTTTCATATAGTCGGCCATCAGACTTGCCCGTCCCTGGAGGTTGTTCTTGATGGTGGTGGCAGCGCGGTCGGGCTGATGGCCATCATTGATGCCCTGCTGCCGCATCAGTTGGCACATGGGCTGCACCCTTTCCAGGAGTTCATCGACGATGGCATTGGCACGGGTAGGCTCAAAGACGCTGCCTCCCATGATTGCGAAGGTAGTCATGAACTTCTGCCTGTAGTCATCGTTGTTGAGCAGGTTAAGGAAGAGGTTCACGATGTCTTTGTTGTAGCTTGTGCGTGGGGCAGTAGCGTCGTCCTTGAACTTGGCAAAGTTGACGAAGGGGTTGTCATCGCTCTCGTTCCAACAGCTGTTGAAGGCATAGTCCATGTCGAAGCTGACGAAGCGGTAGCGTCCGTCGTTACGGCTGCGGTAGGCTTTCATGTTGTTGTCTGGCCAGTCGTCGTTGTGGACAAACAGCGTGGCTGCCATGTAGTTGGTGAACTCATCGATGTCGAGCAGCGACTGTAACTCCTTGTATGCGCTGTTGTCGGTGGCCTGTTTGCCCAGTTCAAAGATGCGCTTGATAGCCACGTCGTCGCCATTCTTGATGTTGAGATTCTCGAAGGCATCCAGTTCCTCGTCGTCATAGCCGAAGTTGGCGTAGGCAAACTTGTCGTTGTTGGGCTCACGCATATTCAGCACGCCCCTCAGTTGACCATTGACATATTCTATCACGGGTACGTACGACTGCACGTCGAGGTCGATGCCCGAGCGCTGGATGATGGTCTCCAGTGCGGGGTCCATGAAGCGTGCATTGTGTTTCCAGATGTCGTTGCCGCCATTGCGGATCAGGATGACCTTGCTGCGGATATAGGGTTTCTGGGGGAAGAACGGATAGTCGAACTGGTTCTGTCCGTCGAACACCTTGTTGCTCTTCAGTTTAAACGAGCGATACTGCTGACTGCGAGTATAGCCACCTGAGGCGCTGATGTTCACATCCTGATTGAACAGCATCTCGCCATCGGTGCTGATATACGAGAAGTTCACGGGACGGTCCCAGTCCTGATTATAGTTCTTCGGACTGCTCTGTCCGTTGCCAGTCTTGCCGTTGGTGCCGTCGCCATCGCAGTCGAAGCCTATCTTCGGGTCGGTGAAGAACTTCTTGTCGCCGACGATCGAGATGACGGGTAGGGTGTAGGCGTTTGACGTCTTGATATACGAGCGTGTGACGGGCACGCTGGGCAGGTAGCCGTCCTTGAAGAGGCGCACGGTGAGGTTGGTGGTATTATCGAAGGTGAAGAGTCCGTCCTTACTCTCCTTGCTGGCTTCTACTACCTGTTCGTCGCCAGTGAAGAGCTCCCAGCTCACGTTGTCGAAATAGTAGTAGTTATCTTTCTTGTCAACGTTCAGGTTGAAAACGATGGATTGCATCTTGCCTGCTGTGCTTTGGCCACTCCAATAGTCATAGCTGGCACCCGTCTGAGAGTCGGTGATGGTGCCTTCGTAGCTGATTTCCTGCCATTGGGTAGTGATGTTGTAGCTACCGTCCATGATATTGTTGGTGATATAACTGTGGGGCGCACCATGTGTCTGTGTGGTGATGCGGGCGGCCTTGTCGGCACGTACCATCATGCGGAAACGATATTTCTCACCGCTCTGCCATACATGGTTGGGGGTATAGACAAAGAGTTGTGCCGACCAGTCGTTAGCAGCATTGGCAGTGCTGTGTATCTTAATACCTCGCGAACCGTTGCAGCCAGCACCGTCAACAATACGTTCTACATCACCATTGCCATCAGCATCGCGGCTGACAAGGCAGGTAGCATCAGTGCCTTCACAGTTACCATTCACGATAAAGTCCGTCCAGGGCGACGCTTCCTCATCATCGCCTTTGGGGGCAGAGGGCAGACTGCCGTCGGTGGTGTACATCAGACGGGTGCCCTCAGGGATGGTCACCTTTACGCTCAGGGAATTCTTGAAGAGGGTACTGCCTTTATCAATGACGGGGGCATTGAGTCGCTCGTTGGCGAAGATGGCTGTGGCGTTCGTGGCCTCTGGTGTTGGAGTAGAAGTCCAACTCCACTCGTCGCCACCATCGGTGATGCGGGCGTATGACGTACGACTTAATGCCTCGGGGTAGGTCTGGCTGGTAACGAGTTGGCCATTTTTGTCGCTGAGGTATATGGTACCGCCATCGCAATCTAGCTTGAACGGTGCCTGATTATCCTTGATGTCGTTAGAGCCCAGCCATACAACCTTGAATCCTTTGGCAGGGATCGTACCCATGTCACTTGGCATCTGCCAGCGTTTGAGGTTCGTCTCATCATCACTGAGATACATACCAGCAAGATTAATGGATTGCTCTGTTGGATTGTATAGTTCAATCCAACTGTCGAAATTTGTGGCAGGGCTCATCTCTACTCCTGCGTTGGAAGCCATCAGCTCATTGATGACTACAATTACAGACAAAATACTAGTCCACATTGTATGATAATATTATATAGGTATAGGTTTATATTTATATAATATACGAAGAATGGGACATTCCCCCGAAAAAAATGTCTTCCAGAAACGCATTCGCATATCTGGAAGACAAATATATGGGTTTAATAATGTGTTTACTGCATATCGTAAACCACCTGCATCAGGCGCTTGCCCAGTGCGTCGGCCTCGTCCATGGTCTGTGCCTCGCTGTAAACACGGATGATAGGCTCTGTGTTCGACTTGCGCAGGTGTACCCATTTTGTGGGGAAGTCAATCTTCACGCCGTCTATGTCGTTGACCACGGCCTCAGGATCCTGTGCAAACATCTCCTTTACCTTCACGAGGATTGCATCAACATCAGTCTCAGGGGTCAGGTCGATACGGTTCTTGGCAATCTGATAGTCAGGGAAGGTCTTTCTCAGTTCGCTGGCCTTCATGCCCTTCTGAGCCAGACTGCTCAGGAACAGGCCGATGCCTACCAGAGCGTCACGACCATAGTGGCTTTCAGGATAGATCACACCGCCATTGCCTTCACCACCAATCACGGCACCTACTTCCTTCATCTTTGTGGTGACATTGACCTCGCCCACGGCAGCAGCGGTATATTTGCCGCCATGCTTCTTGGTGACGTCGCGCAACGCACGGGTAGAGCTCAGGTTAGAGACGGTATTCAAACTAGTAGAACTAGTCTGACTAGTTTTACTAGCCCCCAGTACATAGTCAGCCACGCTGACCAGCGTATATTCCTCGCCAAACATTTTTCCGTCTTCGCAGATAAATGCCAGACGATCCACGTCGGGGTCAACCACGATGCCGAGGTCAAAACCGCCCTGACGCATCTTATCCATGATGCCCTGCAGGTTCTTCTCCAGCGGCTCGGGGTTGTGTGCGAACTGCCCTGTGCACTCGCTGTTCAGTATCTCGAAATCTACGCCCAGCGCCTTGAACAGGTCGGGCAGGATGATGCCGCCCACCGAGTTGATGGTGTCGGCACAGACACGGAACTTACGCGCCTTGATAGCCTCTACGTCCACCAGTCGGAGGTCGAGCACCGACTGGATGTGCTGCTGGTTCATCGTGTCGTCTTTGACAACGTGTCCCAGTTTTTCTACGGGTGCATAGTCGAAGTCCTCTTTCTCGGCAATGGCCAGCACCTCGGCGCCGTCGGCAGCCGTGAGGAACTCACCCTCGCTGTTGAGCAGCTTCAGTGCGTTCCACTGGGTGGGGTTGTGACTGGCGGTGATGATAATGCCGCCATCGGCTTTGTGCCAGCGTACGGCCAACTCGGTGGTAGGCGTGGTGGCCAGTCCGATGTCGATGACCTCGTAGCCCATGCCCACGAGGGTGCCACAGACCACGTCGCGTACCATAGGACCAGAGATGCGGCCGTCGCGTCCTACGACGATTTTCTTACCCTTGATAAACGTGGCGTATGCCGTGGTAAACTTCACGATGTCCAGTGGGTTCAGCGTGTCGCCTGTATGTCCGCCTATCGTTCCGCGGATGCCAGAAATAGATTTTATCAGTGTCATAACTCTTAATTCTTAACTCTTAATCGGCTGAAAGCCGACAACTCTTAATTCTTAACTCTTAACTCTTAATTGGTACGCTGGTAGCTTATCTCGTAATAGTACGGATAGACGTAGCTGGAGGCGATGGCGTGACCCTTGCTGTGGGGCACAATGAGCTTCACCTTGGCGATGTGTCCATCCCCGTCGGTCTCGCGTCCTACGTTGATATACTGGAAGGGCGTTATCAGTCCCGAGGGCACGGAGGTAGAGCCGTAGGTGGCATACATCAGACTGTTGGTCAGATAGTAAGCCTCATAGTTGGCCCCTGTACGTGTCACCACCATATAGTCGGGGTCGTAGGGCTTGGTGTCGTTGTACAGCTGTGTAGAGTCCGAGATGCACATCTCAAAGAAGCGCATGATCAGCGTGACCCTCTCGCCGCTCTTGATGGGCTCGCCGTAGCCCTTGTGGGTGATCTGCATATACACGCCGTCGTTGTCCAGATACACAAACTCGTTCTTCGTGGTGTCGGTCACGTCGCCCTTGGCGTGGAAGGCGCTCTCTGAAATCACGTTGATGCCCTCTCTGGCAATGAAGCTCCTGATGGCAGCGCGCTCCTTGTCTTTCTTCTCGCCGTAGGTCTCATAGTCGTTGCACGACGTGAGCAGCAACAGGCATCCGACGATGATCCAAATAAATTTCTTCATATATATATAATGCTTAATGCTTAATTCTCAATTCTTAATTCTTAATCGGCTTTAGCCGACAACTCTTAACTTCTCTAACTTCCCTAACTTCTTTAACTTCCCTAACTTCTTTAACTTCCCAGGAACGCGGTAATCGCTTTCTCGGTTATCTTCACGGCCTCCTCAAGCGAGCATTCCAGTTTGCCGCCCGAGGCGTTCAGGTGGCCGCCGCCGTTGAAGAACTGTGCCGCCATCTCGTTGCAGGGAAAGTCATCTACCGAGCGCAGGCTCACCCATACCAGGTTCTCCTTCTCTGTGTCCTCACGTAGCGAGATGCTCACCTTTAGTCCCTTGATCTGCTGGGGTATGTTCACCAGCCCCTCGGCATCACCCTTGATGAAGTGGAAACGCTTCAGGTCGTCGCGGCTTAGGGTGAAGTAGGCCGCATGTCGGCGTGCATCATACACCAACTTCTCGTAGAGCACGTAGCCCATCAGTCGCAGGCGGTCTTCCGAGTAGTTATGATACACGTTACGATAGATCTTGTCCTTGTTGATCTGTTTGGTCAGCAGCTGTCCGATGATAAAGAAAATATCGGGGTCGTTGCTGTTGAACGTAAAGCCCCCCGTGTCGGTCATCATGCCGCAATATACGGGCACAGCGAAATGCTTGGTGGCATCGGGGAAGAGTCCCAGCTGCCATGCCAGGCGAAACACCAGTTCGCAGGTCGATGAGGCCTGTGGCCGTGAGATGGTGAGCGCTGCCTCCACGTCGGGCCCCAGGTGATGGTCTATCAGTACCTTCTGTGCTTTCGACTCACACAGCGCCGTGGCCATCTCGCCAGTACGACTGGCGGTGTTGAAGTCCAGACAGAATATCAGGTCGGCATGTCGCAACGTCCAGTCGCAGCCCTCCTGGTGCTTGTCGTAGCGTATGATCTTCTCTGTGTTGGGCATCCACTGCAGGAAGTCAGGGTATTGGTCGGGGATGATAACCTGCACCTCCTTGCCCATCATTCTCACGCACTCCGCCCAGCCCAGACAGGCGCCGATGGCGTCGCCGTCAGGACTGCGATGACACACGCATACGATGGTCTCAGCATGAGAAACAAGCGTGCGGAGTTGCTCGCACGCTTGTTCGCTTATAATATCTTCGAGCATTTAACTCTTAACTTCTCTAACTTCTTTAACTTCTCAACTTCTCAAAAGAGCCTGTTGGGATACACGCCCTCGTCCACCAGCTTCTTGATGCGAGCCACGGTGGCCTCGCGGTCGGCGGCATAGGTCACGCCAAACCATACGCTGGTAGTGTCGAGCACCTCGCAGGTGGCCGTGCCGTCGTTGATCAGCTTGTTGACCATCAGGGGGATAAAGAACTCAGCCTTCAGGTTCTCCATGTTCTTCTTGTCGCTCAGGAACTCCTTGAAGTAAGCCTCCGAGTACTGGAAGTAGTCGGGTGTGAAGCCCCACATGTTCATACTGACGGGCACGTTCTCGCCCAGGGGCTGCCATTTGCCCTGCTCGTCCTTGTAGCGGATGGGCTGCCCAGCCTCACCAGCCTTCGAGCCGTCCTCAGCGCAGCGCACTATCTCCGTACGCTCCACCACGTCGGTCAGGTGGCGCTTCTCGTTGTAGGCGCATACGCCGCGTGCCACGGTGCCGTTCTCGCTCAGCGTGTTGCTCACGCGGAAGCCCACCATGGCATACTGGTTTTTCGCCCCCTCGGGCAGGTTGCTCAGGTATTTGCCAATCTGCATAAACGCATCGCGGCCGTAGAAGTCGTCGCAGTTGATCACGCAGAACGGCTCCTTGATCACGTCCTTACCCATCAATACGGCGTGGTTGGTGCCCCATGGCTTCACGCGACCTTCGGGCACCTTGAATCCCTCGGGCAGCGCATCCAGTGCCTGGAAGCACAGCTCGCAGGGCACCTGTCCCTGGTATTTTGCGAGTATCTGGGTGCGGAACTGCTCTTCGAAGTCCTTACGTATCACCCATACTATTTTGCCGAATCCAGCCTGGATGGCATCGTAGATACTATAGTCCATGATGGTCTCGCCGTTTGGGCCCAGACCGTCGAGCTGCTTCAGGCCACCATAGCGGCTACCCATTCCTGCAGCGAGTAAGAATAGAGTTGGTTTCATACTTCTATTAGTTTTGTTAACGAGTAAATGTTTGTTTCTGCGTGCAAATTTACGAATTTATTCCCAAACCACTGCAAAATCGCTTGTTTTTTTAGAAAAATTGTGAAGAGACTTCCTCCTCCTCATCCCACACGTCATACCAGCGCGAGGAGGGATTCAGTTTACCATCATCGTCCACGCCGCCGAAGTCGATGCCTTTGTCTGAGGTGATGTCTTGTGAACCGCAGATCAATATGGCCCAATCTACCCCTATTTCTTTTATCCTTGGGGTCAGATATACCTTTTTTATCTTACAAGCTCCTTTCTTCCGTTTTTGATGTATAGGCCCTTCGCCGGCTTTTGTATCTTGCGACCCTGCAGGTCGTAGATCTCACATCTTACAGCTTCCTTCTTACCTCTTATATCGTTCACGCCATTGGTCTCGCTATCCTCGAACAACATCGTGATGCGGGCATCGGCCTCTTCTACAGCTGTCAGCACATCGGCCAGTTCGAAGTAAGCACGGAAGGCTTTCATCATAGTCAGTCCCTTTGAGTACCAAAACTTATTGCCATAAAGGAACAGACCGTCTTCAGGAACCAGTGTGTTTGCCACGTAGCAGCCAGTAAAATAGCCTCGATCTGCCTTTTTTGTGCCCACCTGTACGGTTGGCTCAGCCTCCACTACGAGATCTACGCCTGTGACGGAAAATTCGCTGATGGCCCCAGTCACCTTGATGACATAGGGGTGGTTAGCTTCTATCGCTGTCACATTGTTAAAACTGATATTCAGGCGTATGATGTTGCCGTCATTATCCTCTTCCGACGACCAACTGCTGAAGTTTGCCAGTTGCACGTCGTCGCCGAAGGCAGCCTTCACCTGCTCCTCACTCATGGCGAAGGGCAGGCAGATGGTGCTCCATTCGTTGGCCCTGATGGTGCGGAGCACTTTGGCTATAACGCCTGTTGCCGATGCGGGCATTTGTGTGCTGTTCTCATCGAGTATGATGGTGTGCATACTGACCACGTTCACCTTGAAGGTCACGTCTGGCGCATCGTCGTGAGCGCCCTCTGTACCATATCGGAACTGGATGTTGCTCAGGGTCACGTCATACGAGCCGTATTCCATGCCTTCATCCACCTTGAGTGAAACAGATACGAGACCTTCGATGTCAGTGCCTGCCATGACTTCAGCCGAGGCAAATGCTCCTTTTGCTGACACAACACCCGTGGCTCCAGGCCATGATGCAGAGCAGGTGGGGGTACCTGTGGGGGTGATGCCCGTTGGCAGACCTAAGTCAAACTGCAAGGATGTATAGGTATCGGCCTGACCATTGCTCAGGTTCACTGAAAAGGAAATTGTCTCTCCAGGCAATGCCTCCACATCGGCTACTGTTACCTCCTGTGCTTTCACCCCTCCTATTGCCAAGAGGAGGAGCATGAAACTTATCAATGATTTCTTCATTTCTTTTATGTGTGTATTGTTAGTTTCCAATCGTTATTTTCCCAGCCACATGTTGCAGGATGAGCGACGCATCCTGTGCTGTCACGTCATTGTCGCCATCTACATCAGCAGCCTCGTAGATCACTCCTGGCGTGCTAGATGTTATCTTGCCAGCCACCAACTGCAGCACCAGCGACGCGTCCTGTGCAGTCACGTCACCGTCGCCATCCACATCGCCCTTGGTCGCCACCGGATTATCAATGTCCGTCTGGCTTGTCGGGGGGTCGTCAGGGTTGGTGGGATCATATTCAAAGCGGGCCGTCAGCGTCACATTGCTTGCGGGCATCAGATACTGGAACGACAAGCTCTCGCTCACTTTGTTTTCGCCCTCATACCAGCCTAAGAAGGTGAAGCCTTGACTTACATTCTGCGCACTTACCGTTATGTATTGGTTGGCATTCTGCTTCGCTCCACTTGTGATGTTGAACGTGCAGCTCCCAGCCATGTTGCTCTCCAGATACAATCGATAGCTGCTTGTTGCTGGTGTCGGCTCTTGAGGGTTGGTGGGATTGAAAGCATATACAGCCACCAGGTTCACTGGCTTCTGAGGCATGGTATAGCTGAATGATGCCTGATCGCTGACTTGTACGCCGTCGCAGGTCCAATACAGGAAGTCATAGTTAGCCTTGGGCGATGTGCTCAGCTGCACCTGCTGCCCCTCCTTGTATCGTCCGCCACCAGAGACGTAGCCTGCTTCTGAGGGCGACGCGCTGACCGTTAGCTTAAACGATATGTAGGGGTCAGGTGGGTTTTGCGGGTCGTAACCGTCAGCCCATGCCCCTGCTATGCTGAGCAGGAGCACGGCGAAGACACTTAATATTCTGTTCATTATCTGACAATCATTTTGGTCGTTTCGTTATTAACCTTAACAATATAGGCTGCTGAAGGCAATTGGATGAAGCCATTCTGTACATGGCTGCCCAATGTGATACCTGATACGGAGTAGATGGTAACCTCCTGCTGGTCAATGCCGCTGAAGTTGATACCGCCCTTATCTGCCATCGCACTCACGCCAGTATCCTTGTACATCTTGCCAATGCTGGTGAATTCGTTATTCATAACCAGTGTGAATCGGTCGTTGATGGTTCCTGCCTCTGTAGTAAATGTATAGCCGCCTAACGACAGGTCGTGAGTTGTCTGCATCAGGTTGTCGCGTAACATCACAGGTTGATCCATACGTACGGCGCTGATGGTCAGCTCGCCCTTCTTCGTAGCTGCATAGCCCAAGCGAACCTCACCCGACGGACGCTCGTTGATAGCATATTTGGTATCCGTCTGGTCCAAGCTGTAGAGCTGAGGCACGCTTTCTGTTGACATAAACTTAGCCGCGTCGCAAGCTATTTCGTAGCTCAGGCTCTGCTTTTCATTGAATACAACGCGGGTCTTATCAGTAGAAGTGCCATCAGTCAGCGTCAGGTTAATCAGCTGTCGATCCACATCTACACCCTTAGCGTGACGAGCTTCAGCGCGACTGTGCGCACCAGACTTCCACTGGCTATAGGTGCTGCGGCCATCTGTTGCTGGGTTGCCTGCGGGGAAGTTCATCTCGTTCACACCATCAGGCTTCTGAACGAAGAATCCCTCGAATGGACTTAGTCTGTAGTCATCGTCACCGGGACGCACGGCCTCATAGCTGCTGCCGTTCCATACCGTGATAGGCTGCGTGTAACCAGTCTTGTCAATGTCATAATAAGAGGTGTGTGGGTTACCCATAAAGTTCCACGACGCATTCTCTGCCAGGTCGGCTTGGTGCTGTTCCAAATTTTGCGGACGGTTTTCTGCCTTCCAATTCATGTCAGCCTTCTCCACGCACAATGACAGCACGCCACTCTTGGCACACTGGAAGATATATCCCTGACCAGGCAACAGCCAGCTTTCCAACCAGTTCAGCCAGCCTGTCAAGCCGTTGGCACGATTGGCACCACTATAGTAACGGAACACATACGCGCCAGGAGCGGTGATGTTAGTGATATTCACACGGAAGGGGAACGACAGGAAGTACCAGCGTCCGCCTTTGATGGTGATATCGAAATACACCTTGTTGGCTTTGATATTATCATCAGCAATGATTGAGCCTGCCTTGTCACCATCTACCTTGATGTGTACTTCATCCAGTTCCTGATCGTCTGTTGTCTCTACAATCAGTCCAGAGCCAGGGTACAGATCGACGTCAGGATCATCCCCACCTTCGCCCTGAATGGTGCCCTGATCATCAGTAATGATGAAATCATTGTTCAGATAGAAATATTCGTATTCAGCATCGAAGGTCTGCAATTCACGGAACTGGCTCCATTCTGTGTCGTAATAGTAGTTGTAATAGCTGGTGGTAGGCACATGTAGTGTAGCCGAAGTATAGGTGCTGAATGTGTTCATGTTAATCTGTGTAGGCTCTACGATGTAGGTATAGACATCGTTGAGCAGTGAACAACCAGAGAAAGCATAGTCGCCAATCGAAGTGATAGTGCTCGGAATCCTCACCTCCGTCAAGCTACTGCAACCCCGGAAGGCTTCTCCAGGAATACTTTGCAGACTCGTTGGCAGACTGATGCTACCTAATTGATTACAACTATGAAAAGCATTAGCTCCTATTGTCTTCAAAGTAGAAGGGAAGGCAATCCGTTTAAGATTAAAATTATGATCAAAGGCTTCTTTGCCTATGGTTTCCAATCCTTCAGGCAATATTACTTCTTCAAACTTTGGTGCAATACCTAATATGAGGTCATCTCCAATCCAGTAGTAATTACCACTGAAAGCACCATTTCCAATACTCTTTAACCCAGCTTTCAATTCTAATTTTGCAAGATTTCCACAACCTCGGAATGCATCATTACCAATACTTTCCGTACCAGTCTGGAATACTACATTCTTCAGATTGCGGCAAGCATAAAAAGCGTTGCTTCCGATACTTGTAATCGTCTTGGGTAACTTGACTTCAACTAATTTCGTCAATTCACGGAAACTATTTTCACCAAGGATATTGTCTTCTGTATGACAACCAGTATAATACTCATAGTCATTTGCTACGATATTAGCATCGCTCAGGTCAATATAATGCAGATTGTCCATCTTATTACGCATGGCCATAATATCATAACCATTAATATCACCTGTTATCTTCAGCGATACCACCAGGCCTGTATTGTCCTCACCAATCGCTTCGATCAGGGCAGACTTGTTGGTCATGGCTGTCACATTTACATTATAGTCTAACTGAGTACTGATGCCTACGATACGAGCCTTAAAGTCGCTCCACTTATCTGCGGCACGATAATCAGCAACAGCAGCATCGGGCACACGCACTACCATCAATGATCCAAAGGCATTATTTGATGCTAATGTTGCTGGTGTTGTGCCCATCAGCGTAATGATTCCTGGCATATTAAATGCGTTAGAGCCAATACTGGTCAGTTCTGTAGAAGTGATGTTAGGAGCATTGAGTGACGAACAGCCAGCAAAAGCATTTTCGCCAATCGTATTCACCTTTGGTAGCGTCAGCTCTGTGATAGACGAACAGCCATAGAATGCATTATTACCGATGGCAGTTACATTGGGAATGCTTACATTGCCGAGCTTGGTGCAACCATTAAACAAGCCATTCGGAATGGTCGTAAATGCCGAAATGTCACCAACGCTTTCCAAGGCGCTGCAGTCCTCAAACGCATATTCACCGATACTAACTATACTCGACAAATCAACCTCTTCCAACTTTTTGCAGCATCGGAAAGCTTCATGCTCAATTATACTGCAGTTGGCGAGACTGCCTATGGTCGTCAGACTGTTGCAATTGTAAAATGCATAGTAACGAATGTGCAAACAGTTAGTAAGGTCGATAGAGCTTAAGCTGGAGCAGCCATTAAATGCGTCGTGCCCAATTTGTTCACAGTTGGCAGTTCCTGTAATCGTAGTCAGGGCTGTACAGCCTTGAAAGGCGCTACCGCTAATCAGTTTAATGGTAGTGGGCAGAGTAACACTATTCAGCGTGAGATTGTCTTTAAACAAGCCACCGTAAATCGCCTCAACGGTATAAGGCGTTACACCATCATACACCGTTTCAGGTACGACCACCTCGTCACCATAGTTGGCAACGCCAGTAATAGTCCATAGCTTATGATTGGTATTCACACCGTTCTCGTCCCACGAATAATTTTGTTGACTGAACGTCCACGTTACACCGTTACCGTCTGTCCATTCATAGGCAAATGCCTGTATCAGACAGGTACACAATAGAATTGAAAGTAAAGATAGTTTCTTCATAATGATATTGTTTTTAGTTATTATTGTTCTTATTCTTTTGCTTTTCAGTTGTTCGTAGCGGATTTCTCCTACTCCGCTGCAAAGATACATAAAATATTTCAAAAACAAGCCGATTCCCCCTATTATTTTTTTTAGAAAAATGTGAATAGAATCACCTAGTTATCTGTTGTCTATTCTTTGTGAGGCAATATCATTAAGTCAAAAAAACGGGAACTTAGGGTTCGAGGGAGAGGAGCATGCCGTTCACGGATGACGAGCACGTCATTCGCGGGTCGCGAACGGCGTGCTCGTGACCTGCGAACGGGCACATCCTCATTTTCGCGCGCGAATCTTTATCTTATCTCGGCATGTTCTGCCGCAGACTACTCATATTGCAGGTGTATGCAGGTGTATGACTATGAAAAAAGCTTCCGATTTCTCGGAAGTCCTTTATTTATTCCAGAAGCGAGAATTTTAGGACAAGTGACAAGTGACAACTGGAAATTTTCGGGGTTTGAGTTAAGTTAATATTATATATATTTATATATAATATAAACTTAAAACTTTTTCAACGGATTTTTCGGTTCTGCGCAGACCCAGTTGTCATTTGTCATTTGTCACACCACCGCGCGGAACGTGATAGCACTGCAGGTGTATGCATGTATACCTGACTATACTAAGGGCTCCCGATTTCTCGGAAGCCCTTTATTTATTCCAGAAGCGAGAATTTTGTGACAAGTGACAAGTGACAACTGGGTCAAATCAGAACGGGTACCCGATGGCGAGGTGCAGGGCGTGCATATCCTTGAAGCGGGGTATGTTGAAGTAGCCCTTTTTGCCAGTGTCGTAGGGCAGGTGGAGGCCAAAGCCCCAGTCGACGCGGATCACGAGGAAGTCCATGTCGTAGCGCAGGCCGAGGCCAGTGCCGGTGGCCAGTTGGGTGAACAGGCGCGAGGGGCGGAACTTGATGTCGGAGACGTCGCTGTTCCACTGGTTGACGAAGGTCTGATCTGAGGAGGCATCGGCGGTGAGGGTGTAGTCGCTGGTGCTCCAGATGTTGCCTGCGTCGAGGAAGAGGGCGCCATAGAGGCTGCCGAAGAGCTGGCGGCGGTATTCGAGGTTGAGCACCAGCTTGGAGTCGCCGTTTTGCAGCAGGTACGACATCTGGCGGTTGCCAACGCCGCCCAGCGAGGGGTAGGCGCCAGGGCCTATGCTGCGCACGGTGAAGGCACGGATGCTGTTGGCACCGCCCACATAGAAACGCTCGCTGAAGGGCGCCTCGGCGGAGTTGCCGTAGCACCACATCACACCAGCGTTGATATGACCCACCAGCTGCGACTTGGCATCGAGGGGCCACGTCTTGGTGAGGTCGGTCTCGAGCTTGACATACTGGGAGTAGGGGTTTTTGAAAAGGGTCTTTTCTTTCTGGTTCCACCCATGGCCCTGGATGAGCACGTCGTAGAGGGCTACGGCATTGCCCGACTCCTCGACGGTGGTCTCCCAGCGCACGGGCGAGTGGTGGCGCTTGGCAGAGCCCTGGTAGGTGAAGGTGTAGCGCATCTTGGGCACGAAGTAGTCGTCCATCGAGGTCATAAGATAGGGGTTCTGCTGCAGGAGCTGGTTGAACTGGGCGGTGCGGGTGTTGATAAACTGATATTTCAGCGTGAGGGGCGAGAACTCGTGGCGCTGGCTCTCGCGGGGCTGCCAGCGGTAGGTCCACTCGCCACTGACGATGTGCATCTTGTAGTAGTCGGGGCGGTTGATGATGTCGGTAGAGACCTTGGCAATGGTCCAGGGGGTGGCATAGAACTGGCGGGGACGTTTTACTCGTCCGTTCTTGTCGCGACGGAGGCGTCCGTCCTTGTCGCGCTTAGGACTGTCGCTGGTGAAGGGTAGCAGGATGCGGGGAAACTCCACCGAGACATCGGCACCATACTGGTAGGTGTTCATGTTGGACTCCTGTGAGCTGGTCTGCCACTCATACGAGCCGTGGAGGTTGACATCGAGTTTCTCGCCACCGCGGAACACGTTGCGGCGGGTGAAGCCCAGCTTCAGCTCGGGGCCCATGCGCCCGATGGTGCGGTTGACGAAGTTGGTCTCCAGATAGACATCCCACGGCTTGTCGAAGGTGCAGTTGAGCGTGAGGTCGAGGGTGTCGCGGTCGCGCGGGGTGAACTGCAGATCGACGGAAGAGAAGACGCCCGAGCCATTGATCTTCTGAACGGACTCGGTGTAGTCGCTGTAGCTGAACAGGCGGCGGGGGCGCAACTTCAGTTCGCGAAGGATGACACGCGGACTGATGGGGGCATATTTCTTGCCTGTGCCATAGAAAATCTTTAGGAAGCGGCGCCCTATGCTGTCGGTCATCTGTTGGCGCGCCGTCTGGCGCAGTTGCATCCGGATATTGCCTACATACCAGGGATGCAGGGCCTGCGGGGGCAGCGAGTCGGCCAGTTGGAGGCGCATCTTGGCACGATTGCGCACATCGAACGTGTCGGCCAGATAACTGGCATAGCCGGACTGATAGTAATAGTAGCCGTTATTGCGGAACAGTTGGCTCAGGCGGGTACGCTCTGCATCGAGGGTAGCCACATTGAAGGGGTCGCCTTTCTTGGCTTGGGCTTCGCTTAGAGTAGAATCGATGAGGGCCTGCATCCGCGGGGGGAAGTTGACGTAACTCAGCGTGTCGATGGTAAAGACGGTGTCGAGGGTTACGGTGTAACCTATCTTCATCTTCTTGGGGTTGCGCCGTGGCTTTTCTTCATAGCTCACCGAGCCATGCAGATAGCCGTTCTTGCGGAGCACCGACTGGGCCACGGAGGCACGCAGGGCAGGGTTGACCTGACTCATCAGCACGGGGGCCTTGCCGAAGGAGCGGTTGAGCCACTGCTTGAACTTACCACTGGAGCCGTAGGCGTAGTTGTAGATCCACAGGCGGTACTGGATGGGCGAGCGGTAGTAGCTGCTGCCGAAAAGGGCTCCGTTGGGGGCTGTTGCCAGCGCTGCCTCTACCTCTTCCTGCGTGGTGACGAAGTTGTCGTCATCGACGTAGTTCTTATAATCAATCTTGGTCAGACCGATAAAGAGCTGGTCGTCGTCGGGCACCAACTTGGTGGTAGAGCAGGCCGAGAGAATGAGTAGGAGAAGTCCTACGCATACCCCCTTGATGAGGAATGTCGATATGTGTGTTCTATCTGTTTTCATCTCGTTGTGGGCGTTGAGTCCTTATGGAGTCATTGGTCATGCGTCGCATACCACCTTCACGGAGAGGTGTGGTGGGGGTAGGCTTGAGGAGCTCGCTAAGCGTCTGCAGTTTCTTCTTCCAGATATAGCCGCCACCGTATTTGCTGGTGTAGCCCTCGAGCCAGTCGTAGGAGTTCTGGTCGTAGAACAGCTTGACATACTGGTTGCTTGAGGGACTGAGGCGATACTCCATGGTGACATTGTCGAAGAACGACTGGTTCTGGCCGGTCTGCGCGGCAGCCTCGTTGCCCGACGATACCTTGCCGCCAATCTGCACCTTCAGGCGGTTGTTCCAGAAGCGTTTGGCAAACTTGAACGAGTAGTCGGTGTGCGACTGGCCTGCAGCGTCGGTGGTGTTGTTAAGTCCTACGCTCAGATCGACGCTCTTGAGGGCGTTGCCGGTGATATTGTTGATCTCGCTCTCGAGGAACGAGCTGAGGGCGGAGTTCATGGAGAAGCCGCTGGTGTTGCCGTCGGCCAGATACATGCCCGTGGTGAGCATGGTGACGGCGAGTTTGCTGCGCTGCTCGGTGGACAGGGCGCTGAGCTCGCTGTTGACGGTATAGTCCTCGGGGGCCTCGATGATAAACTCCAGTCCCATGTTGTTGAGCGTGCCGGTGATGGCCACACCGCAGTTGAAGGCCACGCTGCGCGACTGCTCGCCCTCCTGACCCACGTTGGCGGTGGTGTGCTCGGTGGCGGTGATATGGAGGGTGGGGTCCATGGCCTCGCCAGTGAACTCCACGTAGCTGCCGTCCTGGATGCTGAAGGTCTTCAGGGGGATGACGGGCAGCGAGTATTTCATCTCGCCGCTGCTGAGCGTGTAGCGCCCCGTGAGGCGCAGGTCGTCGATATTGTTATAGACCATGCGCAGCTCGCCGCCTCCGAAGAGATCGACATAGTTGCTCAGGTCGGGATTGAGTCCGCATTTCACGTGGACGCCAGGATCGATGTTGAGGCGCAGGTCCATGTCGAGTCCGCCAGGGGCAGGGCGCTGGACGACGGTCTGGGTGGTGTCGCTGAAGTCGGTGAACTTCACCAGCTCGTCCAACTGGTTGTTGGTAGAGAGGGGCGAGTCGAGCAGCAGGTAGGTGAGGTCGGTGGTGCCCAAGACGTCGAGTCGGCCCCGCATCTTCAGATGTTCCAACGGACCATTCATGACAGCATAGAAATTGACGTAGCCCTTGCCGTAGGCTATCGACTTGGCCGTCTGCTTGGAATTGATTAACTGATAGTTGGTGGCTCGCATCCTCAGGTCCATGGTCATGTGGTCCAGGTCGCTGAAGTCGATGTTGCCCATGATGTTCAGCGGGTTGTCGTTGTAGGCATACATGGTGAAGTTCTCGAGCAGGAGCTTGGACTGCTGGATGCGCACGGGGTCGTTGTCGAAGCGCATACGGATGCCGTAGGGCTGACTGATGAGGAAGGCGGAATCGACATAGAGCTCACCGTTGACATCGGGTTTGCTGAGCGAGCCCACCACGCTCATCTCGCCTTCGGCAAAGCCCTCGAAACCAATGATCTGGTCGGGAATGAAGCCGTTGAGCAGGTCGAGGGGTGCCCGCAAGAGGGTCAGCGTGCCATCGACATGCTCGTGGCCATCGGTCACCTTCTTGTTGCGGTAGTTGCCGGTGAAGGTCATCACCTCGCGTCCGTTCTGGGCCAGCGACCCCTCGACGGCGTGGGTGTCGTCCTCGCGCTGCATATAGACGAACTCGGTGCTGAGGTTGCCCATAGGACAGCTCTCGTAGGTCATATCCCTGACCTGCATGTCGCTGGCTACGGAGATCTGCTTCTTCTCGTCCATCATCAGGTGGTAGTCGCCATCGAGCATACCCGTGATATGGGGCACGTAGGGGATGGCGGCGGTGACCTTGTCCAGGTCGAAGCGGTTAAGGCTGACGGTGAGGTCTTGCAGCAGGGTGGAGTCCTGGTCTTCGGAATAGACCCTGACGCCAGTGCCATCGTCGGCCAGCAGGTTGACCTTGGCCTGCAGGCGCAGGTTGTTCTGGAGGAACAGGTAGTTGTCGTCGTTAAGCGTGAAGACGCGATAGCCGATGGTGGGATTGCTGGGCAGCAGGTGGAAGCGCAGGCCGTTGTCTTCCATATCGATCTTCGAGCCGATGCGCAGGCCCAGCTGGTTTTTGTCGTCAAAGAAACGGATGCCCAGGGTGAGACCGTGCTCCTGGATATGTCCGTCGGCCAGGGCGGTGAAGACGAACTGGGGGTTGCGCCTGTTGTTGGCCACACGGCTCTGGAAGGTGAGTCCGCGGTTGGGACGGTCCTTCAGCGTCACATAGATGGTGTCGATGCGGGTGGAGTCGGCATTGAGACTGAAGAGGTGGGCCTCGCCGTTGATGCCCGTGGCGGGCGAGGTGTTGATGTCGATGAGCAACTCCTTGAAATCGGTGTTGGCCACTGATTTCAGGAAGTCGGACATGGGGTTGTCGCGTCCGCTGCTCAGGTAGAGGCGGGTCGTGGGCAACATCTGTTTCAGTGCCAGCTGGTCGATGACACGGCGGTTGAACTGCGACACGACGCTGTCGCCCAGGGCCGAGAGCTGCGCGAAGAGTGGCTGGTAGGCGCCGCTGGCATCGAGCTTGATGATGAGCGTGCCGCTCTGTGCCCGCAGGTAGGTGGTGTCGGGGTTCAGGTTCATCAGGATGCCCACCTTCTCAGGGCGATAGACCTTGACGGAGTCGCGCAGCGAGATACGGTCGACGAGGCCGCTCAGTTTGTGGCTGTCGTCCATATTGGTCGTCACCTCGAAGTCGCCCGCCAGACCGATGGTCAGCGGGTCGGTCACGATGCCCAGGGCGTAGAGGTCGATATGACTCATCTCCATCGACAGCGTGGAGTGGAGCCAGTCGGTCTTCCCATCCTTGTCGAGGGTGGCATCCATGTTGAGCGTGCCGTCAACGAAGTTGTTGCACGACAGCAGGTCGATCATGGTGTGCCTGTTCTTGACGTGAGCCTGCAGCTTGATATCCTCCAGGTTGCGCTGTTCGTAGCCTAAGTGTTGGATGTTGACGTCGGCATTAAACCAGGTGGCGTTCTGAAGGAAGTCGGTGCCCTTGCCGGCAACGGAGAGCTGGGTGTTGAGCGTTGAGAGTGGCAGGGTGGGCAGGAAGTGGCTCAGGTCCACATCTTGCACATTGGCCTGGGCATCGTAGGCCAGCTGGTTGGCATCGAAAAAGGCGCTGAGCTTTGCCGTGCCCTTGCCCTCGCGAGCCAGCAGACTGGTGGTGTAGCGGGGACCGTCGGCATGGACATCGCCCGCAATGCTGAGACCCGAGGGAATGCGGAAATCATTGCTCTTCACATCGAAGGTGGCCAGTAGGGGCTGCAGGTTGTAGGCCTTGGCATAGAGTTCGGCATCGGCCTTCAGATGGTCGGTGTCCAGCATGTTGTCGATGGTGCCGCGGGCATTGGCTTCCAGCAGCGTGGGCCATGACAGCTGTTGAATGTCGAAGGTGGTGTGTTGCAGGTTGCCTTTCACCTCGCCCTTGAGATGCAGGGGCCAGTCGGGCAGTCGGCTCAGGCTGATGCCGTTGTAGAACCAGGCCACGTCCTGCTTGCCCATCAGGGCATCCAGCACGACGTCCATCTGTCCAGGGGCGATGGAGTCGGCAATGTTGAAGTCAACATCGGCTCTTCCGTAGATGTTGGTGAAGGGGGTCTGGAGGGTCAGACTGGGCAGGCGGATGCCTCGGTCGTCGAGGGTGACGGGGCCTTTCAACTCGTTGATAGTCAGGCCACAGATGTCTTTCATCGCTGCGTGGCGCACGTTCATATTGGTAATCGGACTGGCATAGAGCAGGGAGTCGATGGTCCAGTTGATGTCGCTCACATCCATGTGGAAGTAGTCCAGCAGGCCTGGTTCCATGCGGGGCTCGTAGGGCATGTCGAAGAGGAACGTGCCGTTCTGCCATGAGAACGTCTCCACGGCGTAGTGCTCGTCGGCCAGGTTGATACGTCCGCCTTCAGCCAGCATCTGCTCGGCACTCAAGCCGATGAGCATCGAGTCGCCAGGGAGGTGGATGTTGAATGTGGAGTGTTGAATGTTGATGTGGTTCACATCGATGAGCCAGGGTAGGGGCTCGGATTCGGTGGTGTCAACGGCGGCAGTGTCGCTGAGCAGCACAGTGATGTCGGCATCGGAAAGCAGGGCATCGCCCAGTTTGACGTGGCTGTTGGTCAGTTGTATCTTGCTGGGACTCAGCGTGAAAAGTCCTAAGCCACCCTTCACCTGAACATCGCTGATAAGGTCGAGGGTGTTGATGTGGGCATCGTGTAGCTCAATGTCGTCGATAGCTACATCACCTTCTAGCAAGGGCAGGAAGGCTACATCCACGACGGCCCTGCGGATGTCGGCGATGGTGTCGCCTCGTTGAACCACGGTGATGCCGTCAACGCCAAGGTCGAGGGGGAAACTCAGATCGATATGCTCGATGCTGATGTCGAAGCCCGTCTTTTCAGAAGCAACACTCGCCACCTGCTGCACCAGCCAGTTCTGGATGGGCGGCACATAGATGAGCAGTGGCAGGGCCAGGATGGCAATCACCGCGACTACGGCTCCGATGGCAATATGTTTCAGGCGCTTCTTCATTTATCTTCTGCCAATGCTTTCCATAGTGAATCGTCGGGGATGGGGGCCTCGATACAGATGGTCTCTTTGCTCACAGGGTGAACGAACTCCACACGGTGGCTCTGCAATGAAATGCTGCCATCGGGATTGGAACGCTTGGCGCCGTATTTCAGGTCGCCCTTGATAGGACATCCCATAGCAGCCAACTGACAGCGGATCTGATGATGACGCCCCGTCAGCAGCTCTACCTCTACCAGGTCGTAGTGGTCGCCATGGGTCAGCAGTCTATAGCGCAGCTGGGCTTTCTTAGAACGGGGCACCTCATGGTCGTAGGCATAACTCTTGTTCTGCTGCTCGTTGCGTACCAGCCAGTTTTCCAGCAGATGCCAGGAATCAAGGGGACAGGTCGCGTGATTCACGCATGAATCATGGACCTGTCCCCTTGATTCTACGATGGCCCAGTAGGTCTTCTTGATGTTGTCCTTTTCGGCAAACATCTTGTTCAGTCGGGTCAAGGCTTTCGAGGTGCGGGCAAAGATGACAAGACCACTGACAGGGCGATCCAGACGATGGACCACCCCGAGGAATACAGCCCCGGGCTTCTGGTATTTCTCTTTGATATAGTCTTTGACGATTTCCGAGAGGGGACGGTCGCCGGTCTTGTCGCCCTGTACGATCTCGCCGCTCTCCTTGTTGACGATGATAAGATGGTTGTCTTCGTAGACTACTTGCATGGTCTTTGTTTCTTCTTAGCTTGCAAAGGTACGAATTAAATTGAAAAAGGATTGTTGAAAAATGAAAATTATTCGTTATGTGGCAATTTTTTTACGCTTCACGCTTCGCTCTTCACTTTTTTTTGTATTTTTGCACCCTAAATCTCAATGTATGAAGAATATTGTGATAGCCGCAGGCTATGCTACACGACTGGGAGAACTGACCAAAAATTTCCCCAAACCGCTGCTTAAGATAGGCAGCAACACCATCCTGGGACGTATGCTCGACGACATCGACCAAATCCCGGAGATTGATGAGCACATCATCATCACCAACCATAAGTTTGCCCATATCTTCGAGGAATGGAAGAAAGAACGCCTCAGTGTGTCGGGCAGTTCTGCTGCTCGGAAGCCCATCACCATCATCGACGATGGCACCGAGACCAACGATACTCGCTTGGGGGCAGTATGCGACCTCCTCTTCGCAATGGACAAACTCAGCATCAACGATGACTTGCTCGTGGTGGCAGCCGACAACCTTCTCTTCTTCTCATTCAGCGAATTTGTCAAATTCGCCAAAGAAAAAGCCACCTCCTGCATCATGTGCCACGAGCAGCCATCGATAGAGAAGCTACAGCGTACAGGGGTCGTAGAGCTCGATGCTAACAACCGTGTCCTTGGTATGGAGGAAAAACCCCAAGCCCCCAAGAGCCACTGGGCTGTCCCTCCCTTCTACATCTACCTCCAGAAAGACCTCGACCTGGTGCGCCATTCCGTAGAAAACGGATGCGGCAAGGATGCGCCAGGCAACCTGGCCCATTACATGGTCGAACATACCACGATGCACGCCTGGCCGATGAGCGCAGGGCGCTTTGACATCGGCAGTTTAGATACTTATTATGAAGCCTGCGATTTAGCGAGAACAGGCAAAATATAATTTTGGATGTCGAGCGTAAGCAGGCTCGACGAAGTCAAATAGTTGAATTATATGGAAAAGATTGATTTAAACGGAAAAACGATACTCGTCACTGGTGCAGCCGGTTTCATTGGTAGTAACCTCGTAAAGCGTCTGTTGAAGGATTTCACTGGTGCCACCATCGTAGGCATCGACAATATGAATGCCTACTATGACCCCTCCCTGAAGGAATACCGCCTGAAGGTAATTCAGGAGTTGGCACTGAGCCCTGCGGTTTCTCCGAAGGGAAACACCTGGTCTTTCATCAAGGGCGACATAGCCGATAAATCCGCCATTGATGCCCTCTTCGCTCAGTATCAGTTTGATGTGGTGGTGAACCTGGCAGCACAGGCTGGCGTGCGCTATAGTATTGAGAATCCGGATGCGTATATAGAGAGTAACATCATTGGTTTCTATAACATACTGGAGGCCTGTAGGCATAACCCTGTAGATCATCTGGTCTATGCTTCCAGCTCAAGTGTCTATGGTGGCAACAAGAAGGTGCCCTTCAGTACAGACGACAGGGTGGACAACCCCGTTTCGCTGTATGCGGCTACGAAGAAGAGCAATGAACTCATGGCGCATTGCTATTCGAAACTCTATAACATCCCCTCTACGGGACTGAGGTTCTTTACTGTTTATGGCCCTGCCGGCCGACCAGACATGGCTTATTTCGGCTTTACGAATAAACTGCTGAAGGGACAGACCATACAGATCTACAACTACGGCAATTGCCGGCGTGACTTCACCTATGTCGATGACATCGTGGAGGGAATAGTGCGCGTGATGCAGGGTGCTCCAGAGCGTAAGAATGGTGAGGATGGCCTGCCTGTTCCACCTTATGCTGTCTATAATATCGGTGGTGGACAGCCGGAAAACCTGTTTGACTTCGTGAATATTCTGAAGGAGGAGTTGCTCCGTGCGGGGGTACTGCCCGAGGACTACGACTTTGATGCCCATAAGCAGCTGGTACCCATGCAACCTGGCGATGTGCCCACGACCTATGCCGATGCTACGGCTTTGGAGCGTGACTTCGGCTTTACGCCAAAGATAACGCTGAGGGAGGGACTGAGACAGTTTGCCGAGTGGTATAAGGCTTATTATTGTTGAGAAGGGCGTCTCAGCGAGGCGATAGAAATAGAAAAAGGAGTGCAGATTTGCACTCCTTTTATCATTTGTTCATGCTTTTCTCATTACATATTCATGCCACCATCAACCTGGATGACCTGTCCGCTGATGTAGCTTGACATGTCGCTGGCCAGGAACGTAGCACAGTTGGCGATATCCTCAACAGTACCTCCACGGCGAAGGGGAATCTTGTTGCACCACTCCTTGCGAACCTCGTCGGGCAGAGCCTGAGTCATGGCAGTGTCGATGAAGCCAGGAGCAATGGCGTTGGCACGAATACCCTTGGGACCCATCTCCTGACCAATACTCTTTGCCAGAGCGATGAGACCAGCCTTTGAAGCAGCATAGTTGGCCTGACCAGCGTTGCCGTGAACACCTACTACAGAGGCCATGTTGATGATGCTACCACCACGCTGACGCATCATCACGGGTATACAAGCGTGGATGAAGTTGAATGCCGACTTCAGGTTAACGGCAATCACAGCGTCCCACTGCTGCTCAGTCATACGGAGCATCAGTCCATCCTTGGTGATGCCGGCGTTGTTGACCAGAATATCGATAGAACCAAATTCTTCCTTTACAGCCTTTACCACTTCCTCGGTCTGAGCGAAGTCGGCAGCATTTGAAGCATAGCTCTTGGCCTTGACACCCAGAGCAGCAATCTCTTTCTCTGTTTCCTCGTTGACCTGCAGGTCGGTGAATGCAATGTTTGCGCCCTCAGCGGCGAACTTCAGTGCGATAGCTTTTCCGATACCGCGTGCTGCACCAGTGATCAGCGCAGTCTTACCTTCTAATAATCCCATTTTTAATAAAGTATAAATTCTTAACTCTTAACTATATCTGTTTGATTTTCTTTCCCAAAGCACCATAGACGAACTTGGCTACCTGGGGCTTCGTGGCTTCCTCGGTCATGCCACGGGCTATGCGCCCATATATATAAGGTACTTCCAGTCCTTTGATACAATAGTGAGTGATGTCGGCCACCAGATCTACGTTGTCAATATCAAACTCACCACTTTCCTTGCCCTCGGCAAACACCTTGCGGAACAGTTCTACCTCGGCATCATCGAAATGACGGCGCACCTTCTCTACCATCCAGATGTTGCGGAAGAACTCGGCACGCAGGTTACCATTGCGCACCACGGTCTCACGGATCATACTCAGATGGGTGTAGATGAGTTCGATGACCTTCTCCTGCGGACTGATCTTGCGGGCTGCCACCTCGTCAAGCTTGTCGCTTAGACGCTCCAACTCGGTCTCGATAACAGCGTAGTAGATATCCTCTTTCGATTTAAAATAGGTGTAGAGCGTGCGGCGGCCTTTGCCTGAGGCCTGTGCAATATCGTTCATCGTGGTGTTCTCCAAACCATTCTTAGCGAACAGTTGGCGAGCCACATCTACAAGTAGTTGTCTGGTCTTGGATATTGACATCTTATTGTTGGGAAATAATTATTGCACACTCTAAAAACGTGTGCAAAAGTACGGCTTTTGTTTGAATTGGACAAGTTTTTTAGCAGAAATTATAGTTGAAATGAAAAAAGATGCATGAAAATTTGCACATCTCAGAAAATAGTAGTACCTTTGCACCCGCAAAACAGAAATCCTCTGTTTTTCCTTTATTGGTAATATCGCGGAGTGGAGCAGTTGGTAGCTCGCCAGGCTCATAACCTGGAGGTCGCATGTTCGAGTCTTGCCTCCGCAACTAAGAAGCCCAGTAGTAACTGGGCTTTTTCTATTATCTGCGGCCTCCTCCGAAACCTCCGCCGCCAAATCCTCCTCCGAAACCGCCGCGACCACCGCCACGTCCGCCTCCGAAGCCGCCTTCACCGCGTCCTCGCCGTCCTTCACCGCCTTCCCATCCGCTACTGTCGCGTCCGCCAAAGAAGTTGAGACGATAGCTCACGTGGAGCATGGCGTATGAGGTGATGGCATTGACCTCCTGGTCGCGCCATCCGTTGGCGTTGACGGTGCGACTGAAATTAGTCTGTTCGTGCAGGATATCATACCACTGCAACATGACGGTGAGTTTCTTGCCTTTCAGGAAACTCTGCGACAGTTGCGCATTCCAGAGCAGTTCGTTGGTGTTGAGCGTGGCATCACTATAGCCGCGCTTGCTATACATATGCACATCGGTAGATAGGTTGGTGCCCCAAGGGAAAGTGATCTTGGTGTTGCCTCCATAAGAAAAGTTCCATGTCTCCAAGTTGCGGGATGCCTGCAGTCGGTTGTCGGCATGGGCATAGGCGGTACGTCCGTTGAGCGAGAAGCTAAGCCACTTGTTGCGGAAACTCAGTGAGAGTTGCGGCTCTATGTTATAGCTATGGGTCACGTTGCGATCGGGCGTATCGTCCATGTTCAGGTTGACATAACTGACCTGATGGCGATAGCTGCCGTGTATGCTGCCGCTGATGTCCCAGCGGTTTAGGGTGTCGAGTCCTAAATAGAACATCACGCCGCCACTGGCATTCCAGTTTCCATCGTAATTGTCGGGCCTGCTGATACGTCGGCCGGTATTCTCCTCGTAGGTCACGATGTTGCCGATAGAATTAGTGGTACGCTGGAAACTACCGTTGGCGCTGAAAGTCCAGTTGCGCACGTTCTTGGGCACCATGAATCCCATGCTGTCCTCTACCAGAACGGGTTTGCGTTGCATCTGGAAATTAGTGCTTAGGTTGGTGGTGAACGAGGGCTTCAGTCCTGGATTACCCATGGTGACGGAGAGGGGGTTGGTGTCGTCGTAAATATCCAACAACTGGGTGATGTTGGGCTGTTGAGTCTGTCCACGTAGTTGCACCTGCAAGTTGGTCTGCTGGTCGAAACGGTAGCGCAGGTTCAGGGTGGGTGAGAGGTTGACCACGGTGCGCACGGTGTCAACGGGCTTACCCAGGTACTGCTGGATATAATGCGAGCGTTGAGGCTGGATATTCACTCCCACGTTCATATTGTATTTCTCGCGATTGAACCTCAATTGTACATCGGCATTGTGCCCATACTCTGTGCGCTCGGAATAGCGACTCAGGCTCTTTGAGAGCCGACTCTCGTAGTCATCGGGCAGGAAACCGAAGTCCCGATAGTCTTCAAGGGCTTGTTGGAATTCCAGTTCACTAATGCCTAACAGGTCGTAGGTACTTGGGTCGTTTTTCTGGTGACTATAACTGAAACGGTAGTTCAATTGTAGAAAGATACCTTCCTGGCCCACCATGCGCCTGCCACGATTGCCGAAGGGACCTCGTCCGCGCTGCTGCTGCTGAAGGGTGTCCTCGGGTGTCGCTTTCTTCTTGAACATATATAGAGGTTCGGTGTAGGTGGTACCCAGTGAGATGCTGTAGTTCTTGCTCTCAGAGGTGGTGTAGCGGTTTGTCTGATAGGTGGAGTCGGTACCCTGCTTGTTTTTCTGCAGCCACAGGTGTACGCCTGAGAGGTTGGCATTCTGGTTGCTGCCGTCGCTATAGTTGACATTGGTGCTAAAGGCGACGTTGCGCCCCTTGCTATTCAGGCGGCGATAGAGTTGCAGCTGTGATCTCAGGTTCTTATTGGTGCCATAGCTCAGCGACTTGTTCTTCCTGCTGTTGACCACAAGACTGTCTTTGCTCAGGTCTTGCAGACCCTCGTCGCTCAGCGGGTTGACCACATACTCGTAGGGGTCGGCCTTGAATGATGCTGAGTTGGAACCGTTTTGGTTGTCATTGCTAGAGAAACTGACGTCTGGGCGCCACGAGAGGGTAGTGAGCGAGTCGATGTTCCACTGCAGGTTCATATTGCCCGTCCATGAGTTGTTGCGTGAATAGCTTTGGCTGACGCTGTTCGAAAAAGCACCGCCACGGGTGTTGACAAAGTTCTCCGATCCCGTGCGGTTCCAGTTGTTAGTGTTGCCGTGGGCCCAGGTGACACGCCCGCTGGTCTTCAGATTTTTGTCGTTCTCATAGCTGATGTCAAGGGCTGCGGTTTTGGTGTGCCGCTGACCGTTGTTGTTGCCGCGTCCTCGTCCGCCACGTCCAGAGAAGTTGCGGTCGTTTACGTTGTTGGCATTCCCCATAAACGTATAACGCATAGCGCCAAAAGGTTTCATGGCCGTGAGACGGATACCATAGCGATGGTCGGTGCCATAGCCTATGTCGGGGTTGGCTTGCAGACCGCGTCGGGCACTTTTCTTGGTGACAAACTCCAGTACGAAGTCATCGTTGCCATCGTCAACACCTGTCATGCGACTCAGGTCGCTCTTCTCGTCGTAGGCTTTTACCTTATCAATCACATACGAGGGCAGGTTCTTCATCACGGCTTCATTGTTGCCTGTCATGAAGTCGCGTCCATCAAGTTTGAATTTCTTTACGTCCTTGCCGTTGACGGAAATCTTGCCGTCATCGTCAATCTTGGCACCTGGCAATGCCTCCACCAAAGCTTCGATGACGGAGCCTTCTGGTACTCGGAAAGCATCGGCATTATAGATTACAGTATCATCCTTGATGACCATCTTGGGAATGTTGGCTGTTACCACGGCTTCATCTATCAGCACGCTGTTGGGTTTCATACTGATGTTGCCCAGATTGAGGGCCTGACGACGTATCTTCGTTAGCGTTTTCTTTTGTTCCAGATAGCCAAGGAATGATATTTTCAGAAGATAAGAACCTGCGCTGACGTTGTTGAAAACAAACGCACCACGTTCGTTGGAGAGGGTACCTTCAACAAATGTGGTGTCTTTCGCGTTTTTTATTCTATAGAGCTGCAGGGTGGCTTTTGGCATCGCCTCCTTGCTGTCCTGGTCAATGACGCGTCCTGATATGCTCTCCCCTTGCGCATAAGCAAGGGCTGTGCACAGAAATGAGAGGGACAGTAGGGCAAAAAAACGTAGGTTCATTCGTCTAGTCGTTGGTTATCTGTATTCTTAGACGATAGCCCGCATCAAAAGTTTAAATGCTTCTTGATTTCTGTTGCCCATATCTGATAGCCAGCCTCGGTGATGTGAAGACCATCGTGGCTTAGTTCCTCCCGAAGTGTATTACTGTTGGGATAGGTCATCTGGTGAAAAAGGTCGATAAAAGTAATCCCTTTTGACTCGCAATAGGCACGGATGTACATATTGGCTACTGGGATATCATCTGTGCGTCCTGTCAGTGTGCGCCAGCGGCCGTTGCTTTCGTTGATGGGTAGCAGGCTCTCTACGAAGAGACGAGTGTCGGGCGCCTGTTGACGGATGCTGTCAATGAGGCTGATGACACGGCTGGCCACATTGACGGCAGGGTTGTCGTTGACCATGTCGTTGATGCCTGCCATCAGGAAGATGGCTTTGGGATGGTGGGACGTGATTTGGCAAAGACGTTCAGTCATGCCCACGGTGTTGTCGCCTATGATGCCTCGGTTGATGACACCTGGTGTGCCAAGCCTTGCAGCCCAGTCCTTGCCATTCTCAGTCAGACTGTTGCCGAGCATGACAATGGAGCTCTCGTCAATGCCGCCTTCGCGCTCAAACTGTGCCACTCGTTTGTTGTAGTGGGAGGTTGAACGGTAGGTTACATGCTGTGCCTGACCCTGTAAGGTGGCGAGGCAGAAGCAGATGGCAGTCAAGGTGAGGATAGGTCTCATAAGCATCTGATGAATGTCACTACAAAGGTAATACCAAAATTTCAATAGGAGAAATCTTTAGAGTGTTTTTTTAGTGTGAAAGCGAAAAAAATCCGGTCGCAAGGCTCAAGACCTCACAACCGGATTGTATTGGATTCATTAAACAGCATTCAACCAAATGCTCATCTCATGTGTCTCAGTACTTTGTTGTAATAACTCTGGGTGGCACGTTTACTATAGCGAGGACCACCGTTCCAAGAACGTATTGCTTTCTCAACGCTGTTCTCTTTGTTGTACTTCGACTGAATCAGAAGGAACATCTCTTTTGACTTGGCCACGTCATAGCGATCGGCCAATGTGTAGCGCAGACTACTGCCGTTGGCTTTCAGAATGTAGTTGCATTCGCGCACTACAATAGGTGTGATCTGCAAGGCACCTACCGAGCTTCCGCTTACGGCATTCGGATTTCCTTCGCTCTCCACCATCATGATGGCCTCTATCACAGGGGTCCAATCAAATGGCTCTTCGCTTGTCTCATTGTTAGTAGCCCCAGCACTGAGGGACGTTAGGAATTGTACCGACAAGCTCAGACAGAATAGCTTTACTAATCTTCTCATATTCACTATGGTTATAGGGGCTTTTCCAAGGCCCGTGTTTCTATGCTTTCTGCCCTATCTCTCACGAGAAGTGACGGGCGTTGTCTTTGATTATCGGGTGCAAAGATACATAAAAAACTCCATAGTGCAACAAATTTTTGTGTTAAAATTTCATCAAGCCTCGTCTTGTTGACATGCCTCAAGCCTATTCAATATCGACCACAGTGATGCCTGCACCGCCGAATTGCACGTGCTCATCTCGGTATGAGGACACGTTGGGAATGGTCTTTAAATACTGGCGTATCAGCTGTCTGAGGATGCCGTTGCCAGTACCGTGAAGGATGCGTACGCGCGACATCCCCACCAGGATGGCATCGTCGATAAAATAGGTCACGGCATTAATGGCTTCATCTCCTCTCATACCTCTCACGTCCAGGTCTTGGCGGAAGTTCAGTTTACGTGAGTCGATGGCTTGGCGTGTCTCGTTCGACAGGTTGCCATAGGCCCCCACAATCTGTGTGTTTCGCTCTTCGGCTTTGCTTTGCGACTTGATCTCTTTTGCTCTCTCAAGTCGTTCCAGTCGCATCTTGGTGCGCATATCGCCAAAGATTACCGTGGCCTGATTGCCGTCAATCTTTTCTATCTTGCCTATCGAGGTGAGTCCTTTGATACGTACGGTGGAACCAATGGTAAGAGCCTCGCCTTCAGAGAGAGCAGCCGATGAATTGGCTGTAGAGGCTTTTCCCTGAGCGTATTCATTTTCTCCTCCCTCGTGGGCGGAATTGGTATTCTTCCTCTTCTCCTCTTTCCTCTTTTTCCGCTCCTGTATCTGTCTGATCTTGCGCTCAATGGCCTCGTCGGTGGCTTTAGTATCGATGTCGTTGACCTCCTGTTTGAAGGCCTCCAGTTCTTCTCTTACGCGCTTGGTAGCCTCCTTCTCAGCCTGTTGCTCCTTGATTTCGCGAATGGCGGCCTCTATCTTGCGGTTACTCTCGCGCAGCAGTTCCTCGGCCTGTTCCTTGGCGCGGCGCAGTATCTGTTTGCGTTCCGATTCTATCTCTTCGATAGTATCCTCCAGCCTCTTGCCGCTTACCTCTAACCGCTTCTCATGCTGATGGATGGTCTGGCGCTTCCCTTCCCAGTAGCGCTTGTCACGCACGATGTCCTGCAGGTACTTGTCGCTCTGGATATATTCGGAGCCCACGATATCAGAGGCATCCTTGATAACCTCCTCAGGCAGTCCTGTCTTGCGGGCTATCTCGATGGCAAACGATGAGCCTGGCTGTCCGATACTGAGTTGGAACAGCGCCTGCATCTCATGTCTGTCGTAGAGCATGGCACCATTGACCACGCCGTCATGGTCATCTGCAAAATGCTTCAGGTTCTGATAGTGGGTGGTGATGACGCCGAAGGTCTGCTTCTTCCAGAACTGCTTCAATACGGCCTCGGCAATGGCTCCCCCAATTGTAGGTTCCGTGCCGCCTCCAAACTCATCTATTAATAATAAGGTGTGGGCATTGCAGTTCCTGATCATCTGTTTCATGTTCATCAGATGACTGGAGTAGGTTGACAGATCGTCCTCAATGCTCTGCTCATCGCCGATATCTATCATGATATTCTCAAAGATGCCGCAGGTGGAACGGTCGCCGATGGGTATGGGCAGTCCGCATTGCAGCATATATTGCAGCAAGCCAACGGTCTTCAGACAGACTGACTTTCCGCCAGCATTAGGTCCGGAAATAATCAGCAGACGCTTGGCTTGTTCCAAAAGGATATCCAGTGGCACCACTTTCTTCCCTTGTTTCTCCAGCGAGAGGGCAAGTAATGGGTGGATAGCTTTGATCCAGTCGATATGGGGTCTATTTTCTACCTTTGGCTCGAAGGCTTTCGTCAGTTCGGCAAAAGCAGTCTTGGCCTGTACCAGGTCTATGATAGCCAGGAAACGGTAGGAGTCCAGAATTCCTCTGACGTGCGGACGCACCTCGTCGGTAAAGACGGTGAGGATACGTATCACCTCACGGCGCTCTTCTGCTTCCAACTCACGCACGCGGTTGTTAGCCTCTACCACCTCGGCAGGCTCAATAAATACGGTCTTTCCCGTAGCACTCTCATCGTGTACAATACCGTTGATCTTTCGTTTCAGTCCAGGTGCTACGGGAATCATCAGTCGTCCGTCGCGCATGGTAGGCGCAGCGTCTTTGTCCACCAGTCCGTCGCGCTGCGCGGCATGAAGTATGGTGTAGAGCGTGCGTGAGATGCTGCCCTCCGTCTTCTGTAGTTCATGGCGGATGCCAGCCAGCGTCATCGAGGCACCATCCTTGATTTTCCCATATTTGTCCATGATAGAGTCTATACGCCGTATCATGGCGGGGAAGGTCATGATATCATTTGTCAGACGTTGCAGGGCAGGGTAGGTGTAGGTCACCTTCTCGTCATTCTCTGACGCATTTCCTTTGTTCAGGTAGATGACGATGTTGCTGATCGTTTCCAGTGAGCGACGCAGGTCAAATACTTCGTTCTCCTCAAGATGCGTGCCTACCAGACGGATGCGGGCCACAGACTCACGCATATCAAAGAAATACTGCATGGGGAAGTCGTCGGTCGTCTCCTTGATCCTACGAAACTCATTTGTCTGCAGCAGCCATTCGTTCACCTCGTCGGCATTGGTAGAGAAAGCCATCTCATCCACCATATTACGGCCCAGTGAACTCTGACAGCGCTCCTTCAACAGTGTCCGTATCTCGTCAAAACCTATCTTGTGTTCAAAATTGCTTGGGTAAATCATGCTGCAAAGGTAGTAAGAAGTTAAGAGTTAAGGGTTAAGAGTGAAGAGTTTTTTAACAGTCTTGGTGTTAAAATTACTTAACGACGTGTAATTTCTTATTTCTCATTTCTCATTTCTCATTTTTTATCTGTACCTTTGCACCCGCTTTGAAGCAGTTCGAGCACTGGAGAGATGGTAGAGTGGTCGATTACAGCGGTCTTGAAAACCGCCGTGCTGAGAGGCACCGGGGGTTCGAATCCCTCTCTCTCCGCCAAATAGCACAAATGGGAACCTTACGGGTTCCCATTTTTAGTATCTGATTACCAGCATTGCTCCGTCGCGACCTAATAACAGATTCTCGTTCATAAACGTCGAGAAGGTAGTAAAGCCACCACAAAAGCCAGTCACCAATACCAGTTAGTCGTAGGTGAAATCTGTCCTCCAAGCGATAGTCCTGAAAGCAGGCCAATCAGGAAACAGCCAATGACATTGACTGCCATCGTTCCCCAAGGAAACGAGACGGCTACCCACGACTGCACAGCTTTGCCGACCAGATAGCGTAAGCCACCTCCAAAGAAACTGCCGATGCAGACTAAGAGTAATTCCTTCATGTTTTAATCTCCAATAATTGTTACTACCAACTCTCTGGAACCACCATAGTTGCGGAATTCGCAAAAGTATATCCCTTGCCAGGTGCCGAGGTTCAGACGGCCATCGGTGATGGGGATGGTAATGCTGACACCGCTCAGCGTCGATTTGGCGTGGGCTGGCATATCGTCTGCACCTTCCAGCGTATGCTCGTACTCAGGACGATTCTCAGGCACGAGGCGATTGAAGATGGTTTCCATATCGATGCGAACATCAGGATCACAGTTCTCGTTGATGCTCAGTCCGCAACTGGTATGCTTCGTGAAGATGTTCACGATGCCTGTCTTCGGGAGTTTTGGCAACTGGCTCACTATCTCGCTTGTCACCAAATGGAAGCCGCGACGTTTCGGCTTCAGGGTTATTTCAATTTGCTGTACCATACCGGCTGCAAAAGTACGAATAAAAATCGATATGTGGAGATTTCCCTATTATCTTTTCGGGAAAATCCCCCTCCAGATTATGATTTTTCCTTTGTAAATACCAAGAAAAATGCCGTACTTTGCACCGAGAAAAAGAAATTAATGTCTCACCATTTAAAGTATAGGAGATTAAGATATGAAGAAAATGATCGTGAGCACGAAGCATTTGATGATCCTGGCAATGATGATGGTCATGACTATCTCGGCCAACGCAATGAGCTACAACGCTGCAAAGCATGAGGCACTGTTCTTGAGCGACAAGATGGCTTACGAGCTGAACCTCACTGCTGCACAGTATGAGGCTGTCTATGAGATTAACTTCGACTACCTGATGAGCCTGAACGGACACGGTGATGTCTTCGGCATCTGGTGGGATCGTCGTAATGCAGACCTCCGCTTCGTGCTTAACAGCTGGCAGTTCGATAAGTACATGGGCCTGGCTCACTTCTATCGTCCTGTAGCTTGGCATGCAGGTGGCTGGACATTCGCAGTGTACTCCCACTACAACAGGGGCCATTTCTACAATGACCGTCCGAAGGTATTCGTTACCTATAAGGGTGGAAACAGTCACAAGCACGATCGCTTCTATGCTGACCGTCACGTGAGCAAGCCCGCTCCTGCAGTGCATCACAACACTCCGACGGCTCATGGCAACAAGCCTGTTGCTTACAACAATGACAACAAGACTTGGCGCAACAATGGCCACTCAAATTCGAATGTGAATAATGGCAGAGGGCATAACGCTAGCAATGGCAATCACAATACGCCCAATCGTCAGATTGCACAAAACACTAGCGGTCACCACAGCGGTTCTGGTCACTTCGGCGGACGCAGGTAATTCCGGAAACTCTCTATATGCCTCGAAAGAGGACTTGCGGGGAATCTCAGAAATGGGGTTCCTCGTTTTGCTGATGGATTTACAAGCTCCAGATAATTCACTTAACCAAGTTTTGACATGAAGCGTTCCCTGTCAACGATGAATCTCAGGTGTGTACCCTCACCAAGTAGCGCTTCACCAGAATAGGCAGACACTTTGAACTCTATCTTCTTACCCTCAACTTTCGTCACTTCGGCTATAGCTGATACTTTGTCCCCAATCTTTGAAGGCTTCAGATGCGAAGATTCTATATGACCGCCAACAGTCGTGCAACCTTCTGGCAGTTCATCAGCGACAGCAAGCATGGCAGCGTTCTCCATCAAGGCCATCATGGCAGGGGTAGCAAGTACAGGCATATCGCCAGACCCCATTTGAATAGCGGTCAGAGCCTCGTTTACTGTCAGTTCACTTGTATGTTTCAGTCCTATTTCTATCATTCAACTTATGTTAATAATTGGTGCAAAGGTACAAATAATCGCGGAATTATGAGTACCTTTGCAAATAAAAATGAAGAATAAGGAGAAATAAGCGATGGATCGTAGTCAAGAAATCATCCGTACCAGTTGGATAGGCATTGCCGCCAACGTGTTGTTGGCAGGCTTTAAGGCCGCTGTAGGTATTCTGGCCAGTAGTGTAGCTATTGTGATGGATGCCGTCAATAACCTGAGCGATGCGCTGTCGAGCGTCATCACTATCGTAGGCACGAAACTCTCCCAACGTCCAGCCGACAGGAAACACCCTTTCGGCTTCGGACGTATTGAGTACTTCAGCGCCATCATCATTGCCGTCATTGTGTTGTCGGCAGGTATCACCTCGCTCATCGAGTCGGTGAAGAAGATCTTTGACCCCACGGAGCCGGAATACACAACGGTGACACTGGTGGTCATCGTGGTGGCTATTGTGGTAAAGCTCATCCTCGGCCAGTATGTGAAGAAGAAGGGCGAACAACTGAAGAGCGACGCACTGATTGCCTCTGGTTCTGATGCATTGTTCGATGCCGTCATCACGCTGGCAACACTTGTCTCAGCGGGTGTTATGTTGCTGTGGGGCGTGTCGCTCGATGGCATCCTTGGCGCCCTGATATCGGTAGTGATTATCAAGGCAGGTATCGAGATGCTGGCCTCGCCTGTCAACGAACTGCTGGGTACGAGTATTTCGGCAGACTTCGCCAAGCAGATTCAGAAGGAGGTATCCGACTTCGAGGGCGTTCATGGTGTCTACGACCTCATCCTGCACAACTACGGCCCAGACGTAAAGATTGGTTCGCTGCACATCAACGTCTATGACACGATGTCGGCCTACGACATTCACGGTCTGACACGACGCATTTCCACGCAGATGTACGAGCGTCACGGCATCATCATGACCGTTGGCGTCTATGCTGTGGCTACGGGCGAGAACCGTCGTGCTGAGTTGCAGTCAAAGGTGATGCAGGCCCTCGCTGCCCACAAGAATATTGTTCAGGTACACGGTTTCTACTATTCAGAAAAGAACAAATATCTGTCCGTCGATGTCGTGCCAGATATCTCCGTCCACGACGATGCCGCCTTTGTCAGTCAGCTTACCGCAGAGCTTCAGCCTTTAGTTCCCAACCAGCAAGTTGTCATCGTGGTGGATCATAACTATACAGAATAAGATAAACTAAACAAACACTTATATGAAAAAGATTATTATTATGATGATGGCGGCACTCTTGATGTTTGAAGCCCCTTGGTAAGGGGCAGGCTTAAGCCAGGGATATCTGCTCCTTTGGCTTACGCCGCTTCCCCGTTTGGCGGGGATGCTCAAAGGTGGTACACCTGTCCGACGATTATCAACACCTTCATGGAGGCATACGACTTGACTTCGTCTTCGTTTGTCGTGACTCGGCCATTCATGCAAGCATGATGGCTCTCGCTGCTCCAAATGTTCAAGGGCAAGACCGTCATTCCTTTCGCCACCTCTGGCGGTAGCAGCATTAAGAAAGCGTGCGAAGACCTGAAAGCCACTTATACTGAAGTCAACTGGAAGGAAGGCAAGTTGTTGAATCAAGCATCGAAGAAAGATTTGGAGAATTGGGTGAAGAAGCAGTAAATGTTTCATTTCACGATGACTTTCTTCCCATCGATGAGGTAGATGCCTTTGGTTGTGTCCAGGTGCCAGTTCCGCCCATTGAGCCGCTGATGAACGAGGCTGAGGTGCTGGTGCTGGCTGCACCCATCTACTACTTCACGCTCTGCGCTCAGATTCAGGCTCCCATCCAGCGCATGTACTGCGTCAACAAGCCTGCCAACGTGAAGAAGATGGCGCTGCTGATGTCGTCCTACTCTCCCAATGTCTATGACGGAGCCACAGCCGAGTTCCGCGACATCTGCAACTATTGGCAGGTTGAGAACATGGGCTTTGTCTCTGCGAAGATTGACGAGCAAAAAACGGAAGAAACCAAGCAGAAAGTGATAGATCTTGTGGCGAAATTATAAGAAGTGAATGGCCGCAACGAGACAGGAATAATCTGTAGCATTTACGAAATAGGCCAAAACGCACTGCGAAACAGGCTAGAACGTAAGGCGAAACTGGCTGAAACACAACGTGAAACAGGCTGAAACGCAACGTAAAATAGGCTGAAACGCAGTGCGTTTTAGGCTAAAAGCCAGGCGACAACAGGCTGATGGGTATTTTCCCTTACTGGAAGGGTAGGAACCAGTTGCGCTCGTCCTTTAGGTCAACGGCAGGACTCTTGAAGGCCAGCTTATTGGCCAGCCACTGCGAACCGTAGTTGGCTGCATACCAGCCGGCATTGTTCTTATGGCGAGCAATGCGGGTGAGGTCGCCAAAGCGGGAACCCTCGAAGGCCAGTTCCAATGCCATCTCATCGCAAATCAGATCCTCCATGGCGTTGATGGTGTCGTTGATATTGTTCATACGCACCAAGGTGCCGGCAGCCTCAAGGTCGGCAATCTTCTTGCCGATGATGGCATCGGGCAGGTAGGGCGAATTCTGGGCGTTGGACTGATAGACACCACGTGCGTGTATGCCTGCGTTGCCATAGCGCGAGGTATAGGTGGTGTCGTCTTTGGTGACGCCTTTGGTAATCAGTTCGTTGATGAAGGGCAGCTTGTCGATGAGCATACGGAACGACTCTGGACGGATGTACTGACGACGGCTGACAGCCTCTGTGGGCGAGGTGATGACTCGCTTCTCCAGTCCTGAGTTGATGCCTTCTTTCAAGATGGCAAAGGCCACATCGGGATAGCCCCAGCGGTTGATGGCCTCGGCCAGTCGGAGATAGACCGTGGCACCACGGTAGATGGGGATGTTGGCAAAGCTGAACTTGATCATCACGTCAAAGGCGGAATTGTCTCTTGTAGCCGACTTGAACGTGGCGTAGCGGCGCAGGTCGCCCAGGGGAGCGGTGAGCACGGTGTCTTTTCCTGTCTGCAGACGCTGGCTGTAGTAGAAGTCCTGAGCTGCAGAGAGGGTGCGGTAGGCATTGGAGGCCTCGATCTGTCGCTCTACGATAAAACGCTCAGAAGCAGAGGTGCTATAAAGGTCGTAGCCGAAGTAGCGGGGCAGGTTGGTGGTGACGCCGCGCAGGCGGTTGGAGGCCAGCGGGATATAAGTGATGCTGTCCTTGGGACTGCTGAAGGCAAAGATAGACGACCAGTCGTTGCCTGAAGGGGAATAAATCATGGTGGTAGGTACCTTCTCCTTAATCTGATCGATTTTGTAAAGGTTGACATAGTAGTTGCTCAGCGACAGGCCTACCAGCTTGATATAGTTGAAGTAGCTCTTGGCAGCCTTCTCGTATTCATGGCTCTCAAGATAGAGATCGCCCAGCACCACATCGACGGGTAGCATGATATTGCTTGAGTGGACCTTTTTCTCCTTGGTCTTGTTTTCTGAGTAGTCATACATATGCCCAGCACTCACCTCGCCATAGCTGGGCACGGGGATGCCGCTGTAGTGAATGAGGTCGGCCTCGAACTTCGACAGGATATTGGTCAGGTCAACGCTGTCGCGAATCTCGCTGGCAGCGCCGATGGTGACGAGCGGATCGGTATAGAAGGGCACGCGACCGTAGGTCTTCACCAGTTGCAGATAGGTCCATGCGCGCACGGCGTGAGCCTCGGCAATCTCAGGTATGTTGACATAGCGACTACCGGTCATCAGCGCCGAGTCCTTGCGGTGGGCGATGAAGTAGTTGCAGTTGTTGATGATGCGGTAGTAGAGATAGGCCGAGTCATACTTGTTGGTCTTCATCTCGTCGAGTCTGAACTGTGCCAGGTTTTTCAGCGAGGTCTCCGTGTAGGAATTGGTTGCTACCAGGTCGCCACGCATCTCGTTGGTGAGCACATACTGGTCGGCCACCTGCTGTACGCCTTTCATGATGCCCAGCATGTAGAACATGGAGTCTGTCTTCTCGTCCAGCTGGGGGTCGAAGATCTGGCGGTTGGAGTCGGTCTCGAAGAAATCCTCGCAGGAGACCCCCACCCAGCCTCCCCCTGTGAGGGGAAGGAGTATATAGACAACGAAACGGAATAATTTCTTCATCTGTTCCTTTATTTGAGTTTTCATATACTTTTCTTTATTAGTGTTTTGTTTTTACAAGTCAAACCACTCCCCTCCATTCAGGGAGGGGTAGGGGGTGGGTCTATAGATTAATCTTCAGACCGAGGGTGAAGGTGCGTCCCAGAGCGATGTTGCCAGTGTCGATGCCCTGATAGAGCACACCATTGGCAGCAGCAAACTCAGGATCGCTGCCCAGATAGCGGGTGAGGGTCAGGAGGTTGTTGGCCTCGGCCCATACGGTGAGTCCCTGCAGCCACGAATATTCTACGGGCACCTTGTAGGTGAGGTTGACGGTCTTCAGACGGATGTACGAGCCATCCTCAATCCAGCGGTCGCTGAAGCGGGCGTTGCCCATGGGGTCGCCATAGCTGATGCGAGGTATGTCGGTCTGCTGTCCGTCGGCACGCCAACGGTTGGTCATTGCCGTGGTCTGGTTGTAGAAGTTGCTGCCGCTCTCGAGCAGGCTGCGCTGATAGTTGAACACATCGTTGCCCAGCGAGTAGTTGAGGCCGATGCGCAGGGTGAGGTTCTTCCAGCAGATGTTGGCAAAGATATTTCCGTAGATGTCGGGATTGGGGTCGCCAATGATGGTCTTGTCCTTCTCGTTGATCTCGCCATTGCCGTCAAGGTCGACAAAGTGTACGTCGCCAGCCTTGAAATACTGTGGCGCACCGGTCTCGTCACGCATGAAGAGGTAGCCGTTGGGGCTGTCTGTCGATGGCGTGTTGACGCGGGCTGCTGCATCAGTGGCAAAGACGCCGTTGGTGCGGTAGCCATAGAACACGCCAAGAGGCTGACCTACGATGGTGGCGATGTTGTCGGTGCCATAGATGGAGTTGGTATAGCCAGTGGCCACCTGTCCGCCGATATAGAGCTGGTCGTTATTGGGCAGGGTCTTGATCTTGTTGACATAATGGCCTATCGATGCACCCACCTCAACGGTGAAGTCGCGGGCCACAACAGGTTTGGCGGTGACGGTGGTCTCAAAGCCCTGGTTCTCGAGCGAGCCGCCATTGCTCCAGTAGTTGTTGATACCTGCAATGGGGTTCTCGAAATGCTTCAAGGTGAGCAGGTTGCTGGTATGATGGCGATAATAGTCGAAGTCGATGCCCACACGATGGTTGAGCAGGCTGGCCTTGAAGCCCAGGTTCCACTTGCTGGTCTGTTCCCACGAGATACTCTCGTTGCCGATATTGTCGAGCTGGGCAGCCGTGGTGCGCCACAGGTATTTGCTCACGCCAAACGAGGTGCGGGCAGCGTAGTTGTTGATATCATCATTGCCGCTGAGATCCCAGCCGCCACGCAACAGCAGGTAGTTGATGACGCGGTTCTGGGGGAACCAAGACTCGTTGCTGACCACCCAGCCCAACTGCAGGCTGGGGAAGATGCCCCAACGCACACCGCCCAACTTCAGACCGTCGGCCTCTTTGCCGAAACGGCTGCTGCCTTCCATAGCCAGTGTGAGCTGTGCGAAGTAGCGGTTGCGGTAGTTGTAGTCGGCATTGGCATACCAGGTCAGGTTGCGCCACTCGTCATCGGCACCAGTAGCCTCGATATAGTCCATGCTGGCCGAGATGTTTGGCGTCTTGTCGTTGCCTGCCGAGGCATACTGTCCTTGCGGCTCATTGTCGTCGTAGGCAAACGAGGCAAAGCGCAGGCCACCGTAGGCATTCAGGTAATGAGGACCGAACTGCTTGGTAAACTCCAGACGGGTGTCGCTCACCACGCTGACCTCCTTGGAGAACATCGACTTGGACATATTCTGTACACGACCGATACCCTCGATGAGGAATGAAGGCATACCACCGGTAGGACGGTAGTAACGCTGCGACACACGGTCGAGGGTGTAGCTGAAGGTCTCGGTGAGTGTCAGGTTCTTGCTGAATTCAAACCGTGGTGCGATGACGGTGTTGAAATGAGTGGTCTCCACACGGTTCTTGTTGATGGCGCTGCCATTCTCGAGCAGAGCCGTGGGGTTACCCAACGACAGGTCGCTGCTGAGCGTGCTCAGGAAGTCGTCGGCCTCTGAAAGGGTCGTTGACAGCTGCTTCGTCACGTTATTATAGGTGTACGGATGCAGGAAGGGTGACTTGATGAGCGCCAAGAACGTGGGCGACGAGATGGTGCCCGATGTAAGATCCTCGGGTGCGCCGTTGTCAAACACGTCGCGGTTGACCTTGGTATATGACATATCGAAACGGGTGGTGAGCCGCTTGATGATGTTGATATCGGTATTGAAACGTACGTTCAGGCGGTTGAAACCATTTTCGCGTGCCGTGCTCTGTCCGTCGGTATAGCCCAGTGAGAGGTTGTACATGCCCACATTATCGCCACCCTGCACGTTGATGTTGTAGTTCTGGTTGAGGGCTGTGTGATAGACCTCGTCCTTCCAGTCGGTATCGTTCAGGTATTTGCGATAGGGATACACATTCTCGTTGGTAGAGAGGAAACGGAATGTCTGCTCGTTGACGGTGTAGTTGTGGATGGTGGGGTAGGTGCCCAGCATCTCGGTGGCATAGAGGCGGTACTGACTGGCATTCATCACTTCGGGCGTGCTCGGCTCCAGTGTAACCCCAATGCCGATATTGGCATCGATACGGGTTGCCATAGAGTGGCCGCGCTTGGTCTCGATCAGGATGACACCATTGCCGCCCTTGGCACCATAGAGCGCCGTGGCATTCTTCATCACCGTGACTTTCTCGATATCTTCAGGGTTGATGTTGAGCAGCAGGTTGGTGTAGTCGCCAATATGGAGCGACGCACGGTTTTGCTGCATATCCTGGATGATACCGTCGATGACAATGAGTGGCTGTGCGTTGGCATTCAGCGAGTTAAGACCACGTATAAACATGGCCGCGCCATAGCCGGGACCGCCGGAACGGGTGATGGTACGTATATCGCCTCCCAGCCTCTCTTCGATGTCGCTTTCCATGGTCTGTGCCGTGGTGGTGCGTATCGTTGCCGTTGCAGCAGCCAGAATGGGTGTTGAGTTGTCAAACATGGTTTGGAACTGGTCGGGCAGCATTTGTACCTGAACCATAGACCCACTCTTGCCCAAGCCTACCTGCTGGCTGAGGTATTGCGGGGCGTGGATGTAGAGGGCAGTAACGAAGGTGGGCACTTTGATGACAAACTCACCGTTCTCCTCGGTCATGGCCGTATAGCGCTTGTCGTTGAGCGCATTCACCATGATACCGCCTAGTGGTTTCTTGGTGACGGCATCCTCGCAGTATCCCCTCACTTCCGTGAACTCTTCCTGTCCAAAGACTGGTGTGCCGAGGAGGAGTGCTCCCAGCAGAGTTATTGATGTTAGAATATGATGACTTTTCATGTTTCTTACAATTTTTGAGGGTGATTATTAATAGGTGCCGCGATTATATTTGTAATCGGGATGGGCTTTCAGATAATCGTCGAGTGCTTTCGGGCGCAGGATGATACAGTCGATGCGCAACTTGTCGTCCCATGGGTCCTGTGACGTCACCCTACTGCGTATGCGGATAAAGGGCTTGTAACCTGTACCGACATAGGCAACAGGGAAAGTGAAGTTTCCTACATAGACGGTATCGATGATACGTGAGTCGTTATAGAATGCGTTTCCAAGTGACTGATTCTTACGCGATCCGCTTTCATTGGCATAGTTGATATCTACCTGCAGGCGGTGCCTGATGGTGTCGGCATTGACACGGGTGATGTTAGCGGGCACTGTGACCACGTAGATGCAGTACTCGGTAGAGCGGATGCTGGGCAGGTTGAAATAGAGGTCGGGGTGTGCACCGTCGTATGATGGATTGGCCACGAGATACGAGTTGTTGGATACATGGCCTTTGACCTCAGGATTCTGTGTGCCTGCGGCAATGGTAGGTGTCTCTGTGGTGCAGTACATGGTCTTCAGTAGTGCGGTGCTTGCTTCTGCCTCAATGCGAATCTCGGGATTCCATGTAATCCAGGGGCGCATGGCCAGATGGTCGGTCAGCCACATGGCACCATTGCTCTTGTCAATGCGTGTGGCACCATTGAAGAGTGCTTGGGCATCTTCCTTGTAAATCTTGACATCGTATTCGCTGCCTTTTTTGTGAGTGCTGATCAGTGAGTCGCAGGTCATCGTCTCGCCTGTCTGCAGTTTCTTCAACTTCTTGTTGTCATAGAGATTGTTGTTGTAGAACAGGTCTTGCACCAGCATACGAGTCGCCATGGAGTCCCTCAGCTGCTCGGGGTCGCGCAGTATGACGCTGAAAGTCGTATCCTTGAGTCCTTCGGTTGACTGCACCGTTTCCAGCACAGCGAACTTCGGAATGTAGTTATAGAACTTCTTGATGCTTTCCTTGGCCTCTTCCCATGCCTTTTCGGATGGCAGTATCATGGTGTAGCTGCTATCCTCACTGCTGATATACGCATTATAAAGATCGTAGAGGCTATTACCTTCATAGAAGACCGTGTCGATATAGGTTATTTCGCCATTCTTGGCAGGTCCCATCGTGCTCTGGTTCTTGTCAATCTCGAACTTGTGGTAATTGCGGAAATACTTGGCAATGGAGTATATCTGCGGATTGAGGGTGTCGAGCGACTCATAGATATTGGGCGTGAAGGGAATCTTATCTTCAAGCACATGGAGTGTACCGTTGCTGGTAGCGATATTCGGCGTGCTAAGGTTGATATTTTGAATCTGATAGGTGCCGGTGCCGTTCAGATACATCACCTTCTTGTTGAGCATATATATGCGCAGGTCGGTATTTGTGCCTGTAAGCGGCGTGTTGGAACGCGAAATGTGGTTCTTCACGAAATCATTGAGCAGCACCGAGTCATTCAGCCCCGAGAGGGTGGTGAAGTCAAAGCCTGGCGCATCGTTCTTAGGTGCCCAGATGGTGTATGACTGCGCTTCGCCCAATGTCTTGTCATAGCCCACTCGCTCGAGTAGCGAGGCAAACTGTGACAGTTCACCGTTGCTTTTGATGGTCTCCCACAGGGTCATCTTCTGAGAGGGCAAAAGCGAGGTCTCGGCCTCGTAGTGATCGTCCCAGTCGCTGCAGGCTCCCAATGTCAGTGCAGCCAGGATGCTGCAACCTACACCGAATACTTTATATTTTCTCATCATAGTTGTATGTTTTCAGTATTGTTGACTTAATACATATCTTCTGCATAGATGGCATTGTTATAGACGTTGGCCGGGCAGAACTCGATATAGTCCATGTGGAACTCGCTCTCCTCGCTGTTGAGCACGCTCTTGAAGCGCAGCCAGTATTCGCCTTGCTTAAACATATCACGCGTCAGAATGCGGCGCAGGTCTTTCGTAGCATAGCGGGCATAGCCATTCTCGCCAGAGTAGGCCAACGGTCCGCGCATATAGCCCAGATTGCGCATGTTGGCATCGCTCTTCACGCCTTTGTCGCTGGTGTTGTTGATATACACCTGTCCTGTATAGACGCAGGGTATGTCTTCGGTAAGGGCTTGCTCTCCCGTTTTCGTTGTACCTCCGATAACTGCCGTGACACCATCACCAGGCATCACACGCATATCCAGAGGAATGTCAAGAGCCTTCATGTCGGTCAGTTCCGATGAGGTACCAAGGTAGAACTGTAGCATACCGCGCTTCTTCTCGGCGGTATAGCCGATGCGCAGCTCATAGGAGCCATCTGGCACTGGCGGCAGACGCATGGCGAAGTCGTAGGTGCCACGTGCACGGAACTCGTCTTTCTGGTAGTTATACCAACTGCTGGTCTGCATGGGGCCGTAGGTCAGTTTGGTAGTCTCAGGACTGTATTGTCTCAGGTTCTGGAAGAAACCGTCGGTGATACGGATCTCATCGCCAAGCGAACCGCTCTTGCCACCGTTCCATGACTTGATCACATTACCATCAACATGGCGGAAACCGTTGGACATCATCTCGCCAAAGAGGGCGGCATAGTCGAAGCGCATACGCTCATTGAGTGCGCCGTTGGGCACGTCCCAGTTGTAAACGAGCACATCGGTGATAGGATGGATATAGCCATTGAGCGCTTGTTTGTTGTCGCGCAATATCTCGATACCCTCAAACTTCACATCGCTGATGGCATCGGGATTGTCGGTGCCCAGTCGTTCCACCTTGTTGGTGAGTGAGGCATTGCTGATCCAGCGGTTGATATAGCGTTTGTTAGAGCGCTCAGTCACCTTCAGCAATGTGTAGGGAAGCATCGTCTCGTAGTATTCTACACGAGTGGCCTTAGGGTTGGTGTTGTCGGAACCCGAGATCTTTGTGTCGTGATGATAGACAAGCTTGTCGTAGGCTACCTTGCACTTCACGATATGATAACGCATAAACATGCTCAGCGCATTGTTGGGATTACGATAGTCGTTGCTCGTACTCACCTTGATATTGTGGTTGCGGTAGTAGTCGTACCAGCCCTCGCGGGTGTCGGGGTTCTTGGCATCTGCACACTTTTCGTATTGTTTGTTGGCATACTGAACCAGTTCTGCGAAAGAGTTGATTCCTTTTGCCTGGAGAGCTTCGTCGGTCTCGGCAAAGATGGTGTAGCCCATCTTGCATTCTTCCGGCACATAGTGACCTTCTGCATCATTGCGTGTGTCGAAGTCGTAGCGCACCTGGTCGGTCAATGAGTCAGCAAGGCCTGTTTGTACCAATGCCTCGGTGAAAATGGTGAACCCAGGCAGCTCGGCCAGTTCACCGGATACCAGTCGGTTGGATCGTGTGATGACGTGGCTGATCTCATGCAAGATACCATTTTCCAAGTCCACATCCATGGCATCGGTGCGAATAAGTGCCTCGCGGTTGAGCACCACGGTAGCCGATACCGAGTCAAGCGCCGTGTTGATGTCACGTCCCAGTAGGGTGGGGATGGTCTTCTCACCGTTCATATCGATGCTTCGCCATTCGGTGCTCAGCAGATGGAACAGGGCGATGTCTTTGCACAGCGAGTCGGTCAGACCTTCCAGACCTGGTGCCGTCATGCCGTTGTGAGGATTGTCGTTGGCCTGAGTCACATCGTTATACAGACTGTCAATATATTCGTTGATAGCGTTGTTGTCGGGTGCAAAGCACGTGTAGGTGCCGTATGCCGACAGGATATTGTCGTAGCCGATACGCGACAGAATGTAGTTGAAGCTACTGAATCGGTCGCTTCTGTTGGCCAGATAGTCTTCGATGGTTTCACCCGTAAATGTGTACAGGTTCGACTCGTCAATATCCTCCTTACAGGCGTTAAAGCTCAAGATGCTGATGCAAGTGAACAGAAATATGCTTATACGTTTCATATACTCTTACGGATTGGTTAGTTCTTGCTAATAGTTTCCACTATCTGATAGCCGGGGTTCTGCTTGAGCAGACTGTTGACTTTCAGTTCCCCTTCGCGGATAAGCCAATAGAGCTGGGTCTCATTCTTCATCTTATAGGTCACAGCCTCACCGCCACCGCCACTGTACTTCCTGGCAATGAGTTTCAGCATGGGATTATAGAGAGCGGGCCATGCATCGGTGTCGGCCAATCGCTGGTTGATGTTCACACCAGTCATGTGGCGATAGCTGTAGCGCATCAAGTCGAACCAGCGCTTGCCTTCGAAGCAGAGCTCACGTTCACGCTCGTCGAGCACCAGCTGTTCCATGCTTGCCATAGTGCCGTAGTCGGTAAAGACCAGTTTGTCACCGGCATTCTTTGTCATCGAGCGGTCGTTGACGGCCTTTACCAGGTCAAAGGCCTTCTGCAGAGTGACTGCGTCAGTGCTGTCGGCTGCCGTCTCTACCAGTGCCTCAGCTTTCATCAGCAGCAGGTCGGTGAACCGATAGACAATCCAGTTCTGGCGGAACTCCTTAAACTGGCGGCTGTTGCTCTTGGTTGCACCAGTGCCAAGTATAGGCGATACGGTGTTTCCGGATGCGTCAACCATCTTGCGGATACTCAACTGCTCCGCTTCATCGCTGTTGGCACCATAGACGTTGTTCCAGAAGCGATAGTCGTTGGTAGAGATGTAGATCTGTGTACCATCTTTCTTTGGTGTAGCAAAGAGTGATGAGGCCATCACGATACTCGTTGACTTGTAATTGTCCTCATTGCCCGACTGGTAGTAATAGTTCTCCAGTGCTTTATTAGAGTTGTTTTGACCGTTGTACTGCCACTCAAGAATACTCTCGTGGGAGTTCATGTTATTATTGTTGAAAATCATGTTGAACGCCTCGGCGGCCTCATACAGATGCAGACTGTCGTCTTCCTCGCCTGTCACCGACTTGGTATAATTCTCAACATAATACTGATCCTTGGCAGCCACCACCTTGTCAACCAGGCCGATGACCTGCTTGTAGTCGCTCTTGTTGTGGGTCATGGCAGCACGCCACAGATAGATATCGGCCATCAGGGCATGGACGGCATCGCGGGTGAAGTAACCCTTGTCGCGCCAGTCGCCATAGGCACCGGTACGCATGATATATGGCTCGGCAGCAGCCAGGTCGTCCAAACAGTGTTGCAGCACCTCACCAGGAGACAGTTGCGGTAGCAACTCTATCTGACTGTCGTCCTCTACGGCCTTGACGCTATACGGCACATCACGGAATGTACGTACCAGATAGAAATAGCACAGGCTGCGCAGGGCTAGCATCTGAGCCTTCACTACCTGATAGTCACCCTCGGTGAACTCAGGATCTTCAGCCATCACGCCAGGAGCATGATTGAGCACGATATTACAGTTGTTGATGACCTTGTAAAAGGCCGACCAGTTGCAATATTTCATGGTGGGCAACAGGTTAACACCCTCAATATTGTCGAGCGTATTATCGCTGTATGCCGAATATTTGATAAGTTCGTCGGAACGGAAAGCTCCCCAGATGATGGCACGTTCCTGTATGTCGTAGGACAACATACTTTGGTAAGTGCCGTCCACCATCTGTTCAACATCTGATTTTGTTTTCCAGAAATCCTCAGCCACGATGCGGTCAGTGGGGTAGATGGTCAGGAAGTCGTTGCAAGAGACCCCCACCCAGCCTCCCCCTATGAGTGGGAGGAGTATATAGACCATGAATCGAAGGAATTCTCTTGTCTTATTTATAATATAATTCTTCATAATCAATTACTGATTAAGTGTAATAATATTTATCGTTTTTCTCTATCCACTCCCATCCCTCACAGGGAGGGGTTGGGGGAGGGTCTCTTAGAATCCCACTTGGATATTCAGTGTCACAGACTTGCTGCGAGGCGTCTGAGAACTGTCATAGGCAATACCCCATGCACCAGGAGAATGCTCAGGATCGGTACCGCTGTATTTGCTCCAGCAGAACAGGTTCTGGCCAGACAGGCTGGTGGTCAGACGGCGCAGGCCCAACGTTTTCAGCATCTTCTTGTTGAAATTATAAGACAGCTGGATGTAGCTCATGCGGATAAACGAGGCATCCTCGACGTAACGGTCACTACCCAGGAAGTTGTAGCCCTTGTCGTACATGGCGCGTGGGATGATGGTCACGTCGCCATTCTTACGCCAACGCCAGTTAACAGCAGAACTTTGGTTATAGGCGTTGTACATCTTCTCCAGATTCATCTTGGCAGAATTCACAATCTTGATGCCTTCACGATAGTTGAAACTGGTTTTCAGTGACCAGTCGCCATATTGCAGGTTAAAGCCGAAACCACCGTTGAAGTGCGGGTTCGAGTTGCCTAAGTAAACAATATCGAGGGCATTGATCTGACCATCATGGTTCACGTCTTCATAGAAGGCATCACCGCCCTGGAACTCATAGGTTGATGAGCCGTCAGAGAAGTTATATACCTGACGGATGGGCTGTCCCTTAGCATCAAACATCGGGTTGCCGTTCTTGTCGAGTGCGATAGGTGCGGTGTTTCCGTCTTTGATAAACTGGCGCACATAGTCCTCGAAACTCACGCTACGATCGTTAATCCATCGTCCATCGCTCGTACACTGGTTGGTAAGGTACTCGTAGGTGTACTGATATACCCCCTTGTAGCGCAGACCGTAGATAGAGCCCAGCGGGTTGCCAATCTGTATGCGGTTCAGATATTCATCGATCTTGCTGGCATCCCAGTCTTTGTTGATACTCTCCAGCACGCTCGACTCCATATCCACAATCTCGTTGAAGTTCTGTGAGATATTGAAGTTGGCGCTCAGGCTAAACTTACCAATCTTGACGATTTTGTTCAGGTTCATATTGAACTCCCAACCCTTGTTGGTCATCTCACCTACGTTAGACCAGGGGAGTGAACTGAAACCAGAGGTGGTAGGTATACCAACGTTCTGCATCAGCAGATCCTTTGTGCGCTTGTAATAGTAGTTGAAATCAGCTGTGATACGGTCATCCAAGAAACCAATATCGGCACCCAAGTTATACTGTGTGGTGCGCTCCCACTGCAGCTTGTTGAGCTGCAGACCCTCGAGGTAGGTCACGCTGCGCTTGTTGTTCAGCGCACCATACATACCCGAGGAGTTGTATTTCGAATACTGCAGGTATTGCGAGCCAGGCTGCTGACCCACGATACCCCATGTGGGGCGGAATGCAAGCATTGAGAGCACGGGGCGTGCCCATTTCATGAATGGCTCGTCGCCAATAATCCACTTGGCCGACAAACCAGGGAACCAGCCCCATTTCTTGTCGTCACCGAATTTCGTGGTACCGTCGGCACGCAATGAGAAGTCAAGCACGTAGCGTGACTTGTAAGAGAAGTGACCGCTATAGACCATTGACATGGAGCGCCACTGGCCGTTGCCGGTGCTCATGCTCACGATGTTGGCATCGACGGTGGGTGATGTTGTGCCGTTGGGCGTGTTCTTATTGACCACGGTCTGGCTATTGTCATTGCCTGAGGTCATCTCCCAGCGCCCCATCATCGTGGCAAACCAGTCTTCATCCTTGAAATGCGGGGTGAAGGTCAGCGTATGACGGGTAGTAAACGCCAGTGAGTTATAGTCGTATTGTGTGTTGCGGTTGTAGTCGCTGTCAGTCCATCCCTTAGTAGCCAGTGAACCGGGCAGATATTTCGGTTCACTCTTAGAGAAGATGTCCATATAGACCAATCCCGAGTAGTTCAGCTGGGTGTGCTCGTCATCCTTACTCATCAGATAATAGTCCAGTCGGAACTCTGGCGAGATGCGGTAGGTGTTCTCCTTGCGCCAGGCCAGGTTGGCAATGGCTACAGGATTGCCCCAGTTACGGATGTCGGATAGTTGTGCTGACGACGTGCCGGGGTAGTATGAGCCTGCCTCGCGGTCGCTGGAGAAATTGCCACCTTCCCATTGTGACTCTGTGGGGTTGGGCAGCATGATGTAATACTCATCGGTGTTGTTGCCATTGGCATCCTGACGATACACGCTCATGTTTGGTGCCGTCTTTTGGGCGCGTCCCAGAATGTTGTCATCGTAGTTACGCTTGTTGGCCGTATAGGTCAGCGGGAATGTGGTGCGGAAGGTGATACGATCGCTCACGAAATAGTCGAGTGCCAGTTTCGTGGTGAAGCGGTCCAGTCGCTGTTTGATGATGGTACCGTTCTGGTGGTCGTAACCTGCCGACACACGGAAGTTAGCCTTCTCACCACCACCAGTGATGGTGAGGAAGTGGTACTGGCTGATGCCTGTCTGAGTCACCTCGTCCACCCAATCGGTATTGTTGTTCCAGTTCTCGTACTCTGGCCAACGGTTGTCATACTTGATCTCATTGATGTTTTTAGTGGCCATGGGATTCTGGGCGGGGTTATAATACATCTCTTTAAGCATCATGGTATAGTCGTCACCATTGAGCAGGTTGTAACCCTTAGGCTGCCAGCTGGCCTGCACGCGCAGGGAGTAGTCTACCTTGGTGTCGCCGCGTGCGCCACGCTTGGTGCGGATCTGGATTACACCGTTGGCACCGCGAGAACCCCATACAGCCGTGGCTGCAGCATCTTTCAATACCTGAATATCCTCGATATCCGAGGGGTTGACAGATAGCAGCGAGGCATACGTCTCTTCGTTGGCATTCTGGAAATCGAAGTTCTCGTCGGGGTTGTCGAAGATATTACCATCGACCACAATCAGAGGTTCTGCCGAGCCGTTGATGGAGGTAACGCCACGCAGACGCATCGATGTACCAGATCCCAGGTTACCAGAAACGGCTACGATGTCCAAACCGGCAATCTGTCCCTGCAGGGCCTCGTCGGCCGAGGTGAAGGCCAGACCTTCCACCTCGCTCATGTTGAATGTCTGAGCTGCAACGGATACCTCGCGCTGAGGGATGGCCAGACCACCGTTGTTGAACTTTTTCTTGGCTACGACCTGTACCTCTTTCAGGGTGGTCTCGTCTTTCATCGTGATGACGAATCGAGTCTTCGTGCCGATAGGCAGTATCTGTGTCTTGTAGCCTACGTACGATATCTTCAACTTATTCTTTGCATTTTTGACGGTCATCGAGAAGTTACCGTTCATATCCGTTTGTGTGTAGGAGATGTTACGGTTGTTGCCGTCAACCTCTACGACGTTACACATCATGACAGGCCCGAACGCATCGCTAACGGTACCGGAGATGCGTACCTCCTGTGCTAGGGAGATGATGCAGAAATTAAAAAATGCAAATATTAAAATTATCAGTCGTTTCATAATCCTTGCTGTCTTTTTAATGTTGATGATTCTTTAATTTCCTTGATAGCGTTTATATAGGGTCGTCTCCCACAGGCGGCGATAGTTGGCTAGCCGCTTACGGGCTCCGGCACCAGTCCACATCGAGTCATAACGGCCGTTGGCATGAGCGTTCAGCGGATGACTGATTTGATGGATGGCAGCAAATGACGAGGTGCTCAACTTCTTGGTCTTGACATTCTTGTCATCAGTGGTCGTGTTGAACACATAGTCGCGTGTCATCTTGTTCACCAGTTTCGTGTCATCGTTGGCATTGACGCTGATAGTCTGTCCGCGGCGGTCTTTGATGGTAAATGTACCGCCACCGCCGCTGATGTGCAGTGTCTGACTAAGACCCAGCGTGTCGGAACTGGCAGTAGGATAGTCACCGCCATCGACGGTAACATCTGCATAGACAGAGTTGTCTTGGAAGTGATAACGTACAAAGTCGTTAATCTCTTCCGCCATGGCTAGCGCCTTATCGCGAGCTGCCTGCAGTTCGGCTTTGAAGGCATCGGTGGTCTCTGCACCAGCGTTGATAGCCTGCAGGGTGTCGTTATACGTGTCGTAGAGCACTTTAATGTCGCTCCAGCGTGGCAGTCCCAGACTGTAGGCCTCGTTCATGGCAGTGTTGTCGGGGGCATAGACCGTGTAGTTATAGGACTTAAAATAGTTGACGTTCATGTCCACACCACCATTGATGAAGGGGTGGTAAGCCATGGAGTTCATGTTGCCGCTACTATTGGTCTGTGTCATCTTGTCACTGGCAAAACGCAGGATATCGTCCATGTCGCGGTTGGTACACAGGTCAAAGAACTCAGAAAAGCTCTTCGAACCATTACTTTCGGTATTCTTCAGCACATGATATACTGACTCGAAAGGAGCCTGGATGACGTGGTCGATGGCATACGACTTACCGTTAGCCTGATTAAAGGTCTTGGTAATCTTGGATGCGGGGCGTGGGATATAGCCGTTCATATTATAGTTGACCTGCTGTCCGGCCATTGCCAGACTGTCGGTGGCGAAATCAATACTGATAGTGCCGCCATGTTTGGTCTTGTAGTATTTGCGCGTCCCCATTGTCTCGCCATGACCCAATACCACGGTGTGGTAGTTCAGGATATCGACCAGCAGTGATTGGAATTCCGCTTTCTTTACCTCGCCAATCAGCTCACCAATGTCGCCTGTTGTCGGATCGTATTTGTAAGCCTCGCATTGAATGTACGGCGATTTGCCCAGAGGCGTGAACTTCAGGGCACGTGGCTGGTCTTCGTTCAGATACATCGGGTCGATGTAATACTGCTCAAAGGCAGCGTCGGTGGGGATGAAGAAGGCATAGTTGGCACTCATGGCCAGCAGGTAGACATAGAAGTTCTGGTTCAGTGCCAGGTCTTTATGTGCATCGCCATCATAGACGGCCTCACGCATTACTCGCATATCGTCGCTCAGTTTCACAGGCGCAGCCACACAGATCAGTGAGGGTGGGGCGAACATGGTGTTCAGCATATAGACGGCACCATTGTTGGCAATCTTCACGTCGTAGGTGTTGTCACTATTTTTATTCAGGACGTCAAGTGAGAGTCCCATGGGATCCATGGCTTCGTCCATCACGTTGTTGAACTTCGAAGGTACCGATCCTTTGAACGAGGGCTGCATCAGGTTGTTGATTATCGCGCTGATATTGTCCATGGGGATGGAGTCAATGTTCTGGGCCAGGTTTTCCTCAGTGTTAGGCAATTTGCCGAACTGTGTGATGAGGAACTCGCCCTGTCCGCCTGGTAGGAAGAACGCACTAAGTGCCTTGTCGGTAGGTACGAACATGGTTGCCATGTTCGCGATGTCCGAGCCCGTTGTGCCGTCATTATAGTTGTTCCATCCTGGATCATAGGTCAGCGTGGCATTGATGGCACCAGGGTTGTCGGTGGGCGCTTTATTCAGGATACCACCATGTGAGCGCTCGCTGACATAGCGTTTCTCGAAGATGCTGTCGATGGTTGCCTCGCCATAGACCACGGCATAGTCGTTGTAGTTCTTGGTCACAGTCTGATCCAAATAGGGGATGCTGAATCGTTCCAGCATACGGCTGAACAGGTTGCTCTCGCCGCTGTTGTGGATGATCTCAGCCATATTTCCTGGAGGCACCACTACATCCTGCATCTGATGGATATAGCCGTTCTTACAGGTGATGTCAGGGCTGATGATCTTATTGCGGAAGATATATGCCGTGTTCTGACTGTCGTCGAAGGGTGAACCAGTTAGTACCTCAAAGTCGCTGGGCTTGCCGTCCTCGCCCACTATGGTAATACCATTGTTGAGCAGATACTCCTTGGTGAAATGAATCATGTTGGATGTCGTCGCGTCAGAGACGATGTGGATACCCTTATCATAGTACTTCTCCCAGAAAGAGTTGTTGGCAGGCATCTCTTCTTTCTTCTGAAGGAATGTGATGGCATCAATCACATTGGCTGCCGTGCTGTGCTTGATGGCCTGTCCTTGTGTCACGCTAGTAGCATCGCGGCTGACGTTTGACAGCATCTCGACCAATAGCGCATTCTCAAGCATCGAAGTGTAGAGCAGCTGGCGCTTTTGTGTGCGTGTCAGATCTTCATAGCTGCTTACGCCCCACGCGTTGTCAGCGAAGAAACGTGCGAAGGCCTCGTCGTTGGCGGGGAAAATAGTACGTGAACCAGTCTTGTTCATCGTCTCTGTCTCGCCCAGGTCGTCAATCAGTCGCAGGTAATTGTTAAACGTGCCTGTGAGCATCTGGCGACCAGAACTTTGCAGTGAACTAGGGTCTTTCAGCGTCTGATAGATGCTGCCGCCCATCCATGAGGGGTAGTTGCCCTCATCGTCCAGGTCGTAGTCATCAGTACATGCAGTGAAGCCCCCATAGATGATGGCCAGTGAGAAGCCTCCCATCAGGGCTCGTCTTACCATACCATTAAATAGGTCGTTCATACATTTAGATTTATTAGTTTTCTTTTTTATAGTTATTGCTTGTGAAAATATATCTGTTGGAGCTCCCATATATATAATAAGGTGTACTCTCTGAGGTTTCTCTTTTGGTGGGCTGCCAGTTGTCTGGCTGCCAGTTTTAGGTGTGTCTCTCCGTTGGTAGCGGAATATAAGGTAAAAAAGCCCTGTGCTTCCCTTATCCAGGAAAGCACAGGGCTGATAGATTAGTATTTACTTAACAAGTACTTTCAGAGTCTTACCGTTGCGAACAACGATGTTCAGTCCACGCTGCAGCTGATGAGCCTTCATACCGGTCATAGTGTAGATACCGTCGGCAACCTGCTTCACAGTCTTCACTTCCTGGATGCCAGTGAGAGGACCAGTCCAGTCGCCATCGTCGCCCTTAGCAGTGCGAGTTAGTGTCCAACCACCTACAGAGTACCATGCGCCTGCGAATACCTTAGCAGCCTTGCTACCCTCAACTCCAGTCATCGTACCGATAAGCAGTTCGTGGTTTTTGACTACGATGTCAGCAATTTCCATGGTCTTCCAGCCACGGCCTTGCTCACCGTTGCAAGTATAGATAGCCAACTCTGCTTCAGTCAACGCCTCGTTGTTGTCATAGCGTACTTTCATGGCTTCCCAGATCTCGCCCCACTTGTCAGCAGCGACAACTGTGGTGTCCTCGCCAGTAGTTGAGCCACCTTCATCCAGGTGATAGCTCAGAGGAATCTCAACTACTGTAGTGTCGGCAGCGATACCCTTGATGGTGTCAGCAGGAATACCAGCGAAGACGTAGGCACCCTCGGCCGGAGTACGTGCGTAAACACCTACCTTATAAGTTCCATTGGGCAGACCCTGGATCAACTGGCTTGCAATGAAGCCTTTCAGACCATCGCTCTTGTAAGAGTCGATATAACGAGTGTCAGAACCGTCGAACCACTGTCCGCTGGTGGTGTTGGTGTTTCCGTTACCCTTGTCGAATACCCAGCCTGTCTCAGACTCGAGTTTCGGGTTCTGGATGAATGTGGTGAAGTCTTCAGCATCCTTGTTCTTCTCCCAGAGCTCCTGTCTGTTGACGTTGGCGATTACGCTCTTCAGCACCTCAGCATAGGCAGATACCTGCTCTTTGGTGTTCATCTGCTTAGTCAGGCTGTCCTTCTGTACGGCCATCACACCCTGCAGCACGCCCTTTGATGCATCAGAAACCTTGCCAGCCAGTGTGTCGGCATCCTCATAAACGGGAGCGTAGGTGTTGACGTAGTTCTTCAGCAGGTCAACAGTCTCGTCGAACTTGGTGTAGGTAGAACTGTCGCAGGCAATCCAGCTCTGTACGTAGTCGTAAGCGAACTGTACAATGGGCTTCGATGCCCCCAGTGCGATATGACCTTCCACCTTCTTGTCTTCCAGCACGGCCTTCACCCACAGCAGAGTCTTGTCTGAGATGTTCTCAGGAACGGGATCGGGTACGTAGTCTGTATATTTAGCCTCACTCTTCTTGGCCTCCTCAAGAGCTGCGTCGATCTTCTCGATAGCCAAGGCCTTGGCATCGAAAGAAGTAGCATTCTGATAAAGGGTGATAGTGTCCTTCAAAGCATTCTTGTCGCCAGTGATGTGCATGGCATTAGCATATTCATTGGCAGCAGCAACGGTGGCATTGTATGCATCGTTGACAGCCTTCTCCAACTCTTCCTGAGAAGCCTTGCCTACGAAGTTGAGCTTGAAGTTGGTTGCGAGGAACCAGCCTACAGAACCACTGCCGGTACCAGTACCCTCGGCACCGATAGTCAGTTTGCCGTTGACCACGAGAACCTTCTCGTCGGCAGTCATACTGATAGTAGTCCATTCATTATTATCCCATCCCTCAACGGTCAGCACCTGGGCCGACTTCTTGGTGTCGGTGATGGTCTTCAAGAATACGTGCTGGTCGTTCATGCATTCTGACTGTGTAATCAGGTCGGCAGACAGGGTGTAGTAACCATTAGGCAGACCTGTAAGATCCTGAGCCACAGCATAGGTCTCTGTACTGTTGTTGAACCATGCGTTCCAGCAGCTACGTCCGCGCTGCCAGTTCAGACGCTGGTCACCACCACCTGCTCCAGCTATATACCAACCATCGCTATTCAGGTCAGGGCTTGAAGCGCTGCCTTCTTTATAGAGGTCGGCACCATCAGCATCAAATTGCATGGGGAACTCCCAGATACCTTCGTTGAATATAGGCTCTGCCTCCTCGTTGATGAACCACGGATTCTGGATGAATACGGTCAGGTCTGCAGGATTCTCTGCAGTAGCTACGTCAACCTGTGAGAGATAGTAAGCCTTGATAGCCTCCTTGGCTTCTGCCTTGGCACCCATAATCAGGGCTACTACATCTACGCCTGCTTCTTGAGAATAGTCCTTTGTTAGATATTCGTTCAACTTGAGAGAAAACTCATTAAGTGCATTCTTCCCAGGATAGTTGGTGGTCTTCAAGATATTGTCAATCTTTGTTGCCAGAGCCTTTACAGCGATAGCCTCTTCGATGGCAGCTTTAAACTCTTTCAGACGCTTCTCAATGACAGGAACAGCTGCATCTTCGTCAGCAGCAAGTAAATCTTCAATGGTATACACGTATTCACTCATGTAAACAGCTAATGAAGAGAGACCATTAGTCATTGCCTCGCCTTGAATCTCGTACAGCTCAGATTGGAAAATCTCTGCTTTGTAGGCCTCTTCAATCATATAGAGCTTGATGCCGTCGATGCAGAGGAAGGGGTTAGAACCTGAACCACCTTCGGACTCGAAACCGAACTCCATGGTGAACTCAGCCGTAGGTGTGAACTCAATCTCGTGCTTAGTCCACTCTGTAGCGTTGAAGCCAGTCTCGTCAGGCCAGCTCTCGTTACGGCAGGTTACCTTTGACAGATTTTTACCTTTTGTGGCATTGGGGTTCAAATTGATAGACCAATACTCCAGACGATACTTGGCGCAAGGCAGTTTCACAGTCTGCTTATAAGTAGCGCGTCCACCCCAACCGGCACGTAAATAAGCAAAACCGATGTTGTCATCGCCACTGAAATCTTCGGGCTTTGCTGGCGCAGCTAAATATGTGTCACCGTTATCTGCAATAGGTATGGCTTGCTCGCCTATGGCATAGGGAACAGAACCAAAATAAACCCATTCGCATTTTGGATAATCATTGTTGGTGTCAAGAGTCCAGCCCTTGATTCGGCCAATGAAACCATTAACAGCAGATTCCCATTTTCCATCACTTCTGGGCTTGCCATCACATGTGCCATCGGGATGTGCATAGATTGTACTATCAGCAGCCTCCCATGCGAAGCTACGTCCAATCTTCGTAGAGTTTTTGACAATTTCCTTCATGGCTCCATCGGCCTGGAATGTCAGGTCCTCATCAAATCCCGCATTCTGGATGTAACTGGTCACATCCTCCTCTTGTGCGAACGATGCCATCGACATCATCGCACCCATTGCGATAAGTAATAGTTTTCTCATTTTAAAATGAAGTTAGTAATACAATAAATAAAGTTAGTCTCGAATTTTATTGGTGCAAATGTACGATAATTTTTTTAATCTTCAATCATTTTTTATGGTTTTTTTTCTCAAAAAAGCTGCGTTTTCTTTCATTTGTTCATTTCTGAATGTCATTTCTGCTAATTATGCCAATTTCTTTCCAGAAAAGTTCGTGAGTCTGCTGTAGTCCGCACTGAGATTTCGAGATGTGGCACTTCGCGGGGTGAGATGTGGCCGTTCGCGACCCGCGAACGGCGTGCTCGTGACCCGCGAACGGCGTGCTCGTCATCCTCGAACGGCGTGCTCGTCATCCTCGAACCCCTAGCTCTCGATATGCTGCCTCCTTACGATGCGTTTGCAAGGCTCCAAAACAATATCTTTTCCATTTTTCTTGCTGATTTCTTTTTTTTTGTTTATCTTTGCAGCCAAACTGCTAATTAAAAATAATTACAGTAACTAAAATATGAAACTAAGACAACTTCTAACCCTTGTCACTGCGATGATGACGCTGACGGCACTGGGAGCTAATGTGAAAGAAACAGTGAGCCAAGTTAGTGAGGCTGTTACGGTGACTGACGATGTGGATTATATTGTCAATGGTGAGACGCCCTTTACGGCCGATGGCTTGGTGGATTTGCAAAACACAGAACATGCCGTGCTGATCATTGAGCGCATCAAGCCCTCAAAGGTCATCAGCACCCTGCTGGACGGCCACGTGCGCATTAAAGGTGCTAAAGCCCAAGATGGTGTCAACTGTCAGGTACGCCTCTATGGTACCCGAGGCAGTATGATTTTGCCATACGCCAAGGCCGATAAGCCTCTTACCGTCTATAGCGAGCAGAACTTCGAGGGTGAGTCGAGCAATGCCTTCGGACTGGAGAACGATGGCGGCTATATGGTCACAATGAGCGCCAAACAGCTGAACAACCGCATCCGATCCTTTAAGCTAAAGCGAGGCTATATGGTGACTTTCGCCACAGGTAAGAGCGGTTATGGCTATCAGCGCTGCTTTATTGCCAATAGCGAAGACTTGGAGTTTGCTACGTTACCCCAGATCCTCGATGGCAAAATATCCAGTTACCGTGTCTTCAAATGGAACACGGCTGGCAAGAAGGCACTGGCCAGTAGTACCAACGGCACGGCCTGCGATGAGTTGAATGTTATTAGTTGCTACGACTGGGGCGTGGGCCATGATATGTACCCCGACGTGGAATGTGTGGCCAACCACCTTTATGAGGACTATCCCACATCAGCAGAATGTGGTAAGGCTACATGGACTTGTCACATGAAGACCAACAACGAGCCGCGCAACAACAGCGATGACAAACCGCAGTCACTCGAGGCCATTCTTGCCAACTGGCAGAACTTGATGCGTACGGGTATGCGTCTCTGTTCGCCCTCTTCGTGGGATGGCAGCGACTATACCGATGGCTCGGGTTTCCTGAACTCTTTCTTCCAGGCCATTGATAATCGTGGCTGGCGATGTGACATTGCCGACCTGCATTGCTATTGGCTGGTTGACAACTTCAACAATCTGGGTGCCATGCATTCGAAATACAAGCGTCCTATCTGGATCTCTGAATGGATATGGGGTGCCTCGTGGAATAAGAATGGTGCTTTCGAGAGCGGAAAGACAGACTGGGACAACGAGTGGGCTGTGAAGACCATCTGTGGTAAACTCAACTCTTATGGCTACGTGGAGCGCTATTTCTATTGGAACAGCGAAAGTAAAGGAAAAATCTATGACGGTGGTCTCACCGTTGCAGGTAAGTGGTATGCCAACCAGCTTACAGGCATGGGCTACAACAAGAGTTATGAGAAAATACCCAATATTCCCCCGATGAAGGGCGGATTCAGTGACTTCCGTGTGGTTACAGGAGCTGGCAAGGCTACCATCTCGTGGCACGACTACGATGGCGAGTACAATCAGGTGATGGAAGTGCTGCGCAAGGAGCCCGCAGGGGCCTGGCAGCAGTGGAAGACCATCAGTCCTGAGGATGAGGAGGCCGACTATACCATCACGGATGAGACCTGGACCGATGGCGTGCGCTATCGTTTGCATATCAAGAGTTATAGCGGACGCGACTATTTCAGTAGCGAGGATATGGAGCCGGGCGAGGCTATCGAGACATCGGCAGGTCTGCGCTATGTGGGCGGTAACGTGATTCCCAACGGACAATTCCGCATGGGTATGACGGGATGGACCAATGGTGCTGGTCAGCCCATCGGACAGCCGTGGTTTGGCGTCTATCCGCAAGGACTCTCCGATGGCTACTTCCTCCAGGCTTTTGCTAACCATGGTAAGGAAGGTGAGGGCTCGCTGTTGACAGCTGTCGATATTGAGTCTGGTCAGGACTATGTGTTGCGTCTGGCTGGCCAGAATATCGGCGACTATGTAAAACTGGATGTCCGTAAGAAGGGTGATACAGGTGATGCAAACAAGCTGATGATGACCAATTATCCTTATTGGCGCACACAGCAAGGCGTATTCAATAGTGGTGAGTATGACGAGGCGTTGCTCTCATTCCGCTGGCTGGCTGGAACGGCCCAGTTGGGTGATATCGAACTGTGCCGTCTCTTTACAACTCGTGAGGAGGCACTGGCCGACGGTGTAGCCTGGATGAGTCGTAAGGCAGAGGTGGTGAAGGCCTGGAATACGGCATATCCACTACTTAATGATGAACTGCAGCAGCGCATGAGTAGTGCTACGGGTGATGACAACGAGAAACTAGCAGCCATGACATTGGCCGTCAATGATCTGTTACAGGCCGTCAGCGATCGTCAGCAGATAGACTCACTGTTGACAGTAGCACGAGCCGTCAGCTTTATGGACTTCGATGGTCGTGAGGCACTGCTTGAGGCGATGGAGACAGCCAACGAGGCAAAGGCAACTGCCTCGCAGATTACTGAGGCCTGTCAGCAACTACGCGCGGCACTTGACTATTTTCTCGTAATGAATCCATCGGCCACACAGCCCCAGTCTCCCGATTTCTCTAAGACGACTGGATGGCAGACGAAAGTGGGTACCTATACCGAAGGAGACCAGCGCACGGCAACGCAGCAGGAGCTGACATGTTGGAATGCATGGTGGAGTGGGGTGGCTGCTAGTGAAGGAACGGCAAAGACATTGGCTATCAGTCAGCAGATAGGCGGGCTCCCAGAGGGTATCTATGCTATGGAGTGCAAGGCCTCGACCCAACACTACTGTCTGTCCGACCAGCATGGTTATCTTAAAACCAAGTCGGAGAATGCTGTGACACCACTGCTTTCTCGTGATTACCTCGACATCCCCAATTCCATCAGTGCATGGCAGACACTCGTTACCCCGCCAATCTATGTCAGCGGCCCCAATGATACGTTGACGATCGGATTCGAGAGTTCCAAGCAGGGAGCTGTTGACTTTGCTTGGCGACGCTACGGCAGCAACGAGAGCGATAAGAATACGGGCGACCAGCGTGAGGGCTGGTGGTGCGCCACCGACTTCCGCCTGATGTTCCACCCTGTACTGAAACGTACTTTGTTGGCCAACCAATGGGGGGCAGTCTGCTTGCCTTACGCTTATCGTGCCCCGGCAGGTGTGAAACTCTATCGTATAGCTGGTCTGTATTGTGACTATACCAAGCTCTGTCTCGAAGAGGTTGATTATGCCGAGGCCGCTACACCTTATATCTATATGTCCGAACAGACTGATGTGACGTTCTATGCCAACGGAAATGCTGCTAAAGCCCCGGGACGTGGCGACAGTAACCTGCGAGGCACCTTCGAGGTGTATGGCAAAGCGCCGGTGGGCTATTACATATTAAAGAATGGCGTATGGGTACGTTCTACGGAACGTGAGGACCAGCCTGCCTATTCTGCCGTTATAGCCAAGGCTGCAGGCATGGAGGTTCTGGATAACTGGGGTGGCATGACCATGCCCATTGAGGGCGTAGAAGATGAACTGGGGCCATCGGGAATAGATACTTCAACCCTCAACCCTCAACCCTCAATATTCTACAACCTGCAAGGTCATCGCGTGAAAGATTCCCAGCGTGGTGTCATCATCAAGACCGATGGCAAGGGTAATAGCAAGAAAAAGATACAATGATAAAAAACAAAAAGCACTTCACAAATGTGAGGTGCTTTTTTTGAAATGTGCGCCTGACAGGACTCGAACCTGCACGTCGCGAGACACTAGATCCTAAGTCTAGCGCGTCTACCAATTCCGCCACAGGCGCAACTCTTTGCGGGTGCTGTATTGATAAGCGGGTGCAAAAGTACAGATTTTTAGTGAGATAACCAAATTATTCAGAAAAAAGTTGTAATTTTGCCATCGAAAACAAAGTAGAGAAATGATGATGACAAAAACTTTTTGTTATATATGCATGATAGTCATGGGCGCGATGTTCAGCGCCTGTGATGGCAAGGAAAAACAATGTGCGAATATCGAGGCTGACTCTCTGAGCGCTGCTCCCCGCTATGCCAAGGGCTATTCCGTCAAGGTTCTTGACAATGGCGTCCGCCTGATTGATGTGGCTGACCCGCAGGATGATGAGGAAAAGATGCCTGTGAGTTATCACTTCGCATTGGTTGAGAGGGGCACTGAGGCCGAGGTGCCCGAGGGGTATACGAAAGTGGAGGTTCCCATTGACCGCACGCTGGTGATGACCATGTTGCAGTTGTCTAACTTTACAGCTCTTGATGCGCTTGATATCGTACGCGGTATCACGGGCACGAAGAATCTCTTTAACAAAGATATTCGTCTGCGCGTGAAGGATGGACGTATGGTGAAGATTGGCATGGAAGGCAACTTTGACACCGAACTGATTCTGGCAGCTCATCCAGAGGTCATCTTTATCTCGCCATTCAAACGTGGTGGCTATGATGCCATCAAGGAAACGGGGATCACGCTCATTCCGCATCTGGGGTATAAGGAATTGACTCCGCTTGGTCAGGCGGAATGGATACGTTTCGTGGGGATGTTTATTGGCAAGGAGCATGAGGCTGATTCTATCTTCGCTGGCATAGAACATCGTTACAACGACTTGAAAGAGAAGGTCGCTAATTCCTTTGGAGAAACAGGGGGTAAGTCTCCAACTGTCTTTAGTGGTGAGATGCATGGCGGCAACTGGTATGCTGTAGGAGGCAAGAACTCGTTGGCTCAAATCTTCCGTGATGCCGGTGCACATTATGTTTTTGACAATGACGATACAGGCGGCGTGAATATTGAGTTCGAAGAAATGTATGCCGCAGCTGCCAATGCTGATTACTGGCGTATACTGAATAGCTATGAGGGCGACTTCTCCTATGAGGCACTGAAGGCCAGCGAACCACGTAATGAACTGTTCAAGGCGTTCAAGGAGAAGAAGGTTATCTATTGCAATATGAAACAGACGCCCTATTATGAGAAATCGCCTGTGATGCCCGATGTATTGCTGAGTGATCTTGTGGCTATCTTTCATCCGGAGTTGATGCCTGCAGACTATGAACCGACTTTTTATCGTATGCTGAAATGAAACGTCCGTTGTTGCTGTTTTTCCTGCTGCTAGGTATTGTGTTGCTCTTTGTGCTTAACCTGCTGTTGGGCACGGTGCGCATCCCCGTTTCGGAGGTGTGCCGTATCCTGCTAGGAGGTGGCGACAACGAGATATGGACGAATATTATCTTCTCTTCGCGCGTGCCGCAAGCCCTGACGGCCATGGTGGCAGGAGCGGGATTGGCCGTGAGCGGTTTGCAGATGCAGACCGTGTTCCGCAATCCGCTAGCAGGACCCTCCGTGCTGGGCATCAGCAATGGTGCCTCGTTGGGCGTGGCCTGCGTGGTACTGCTGTCGGGCTCGCTTGGGGGTGTAGCCTTAAGCCGACTGGGGTACATGGGAGATGTGGCTATCAGTATTGCTGCTATCGTGGGTGCCCTGGCTGTGATGGGTCTCATTCTGTGGATAGCTACGAAGGTGAAAAGCAGTGTGACACTGCTGATTATTGGTGTGATGATAGGCTATCTCGCTACGGCCATCATTGGCGTACTGAAATTCTTCTCAGCCGAGGAGGATATACGTGCCTATGTAGTATGGGGACTGGGCAGCTTTGCTCGTGTGTCGGGAGACCAGATGATGCTATTCGTAGTTCTGATGTGCATCCTGTTGCCCCTGAGTATGCTCACAGTGAAGGCCATGAACCTGTATATGCTGGGTGATGCTTATGCTAGTAACTTAGGACTCGATATCCGTCGCACCCGTCTGCTCCTGATTGTCTGCTCTGGCACACTGGTAGCTATCGTTACCGCCTATTGCGGTCCAGTGATGTTCATCGGATTGGCTGTTCCCCATTTGGCGCGCGCCATCTTCCGTACCAGTGATCATCGTGTGCTAATGCCCGCCACAATGTTGGCCGGTGCCGCATTAGCCTTGTTGTGCAACCTCATTGCCCGTATGCCGGGATTCGAGGGCGCTTTGCCCGTTAATTCCGTCACGGCATTAGTTGGCGCTCCTATCATCGCGAGTGTATTGTTCCGTCGTCGGAAATCAGAAGGATAGTTAGATGACCATGGGGCAGCAGGGGCTTACAATACTTCTCACAATTGTAGATGACGACATCGCAGAAGGTCGGAAGTTGATTTTCAGAAATTCTTTCCCATAACTCCCTTGCCAGCGTGATATTATTCAGTGAAATTTCTATTTTGGCTTCGTTCAACATCTTCTGAACGAAGTCTTTGTTCATCGTTGCCTTGCGGCTGTGTGTATCCAGTTGTCCTTCCGCCAGTTTGACAGCCTTGCCCAGCATGACGCCCAGGGTGACGTTGGGGATGCCGAGTTCATCAGCCATACGGAGCGTTTTGCCGATATAGTTTCCGTATTGCACGAAGGCCTGTTGGGGCAGGCTGGGGTAGAGCGCCTTGAGAAAACGCTCACTCTTGGCACCGCTATTGATGACCACGCGGTCGGTATCACTGGCCTTGGCTACCGTCATACACTTACGGATGCTGTCGATGAAGGCTTCCTCACTAAAGGGTTTGACGATGCCGCTGACACCGATGATGCTGATGCCGCCCTCAATGCCGAGGCGAGGGTTGAAGGTGCGGCGGGCGATGTCCTTTCCGTTGGGGACGGAAAACCTACAGACCCACCCCCAGCCCCTCCCTGTATGGAGGGGAGTGATTAGACTTTCTAGGTTCCTGCGAATCATTTCGCGCGGGCCTTTGTTTATAGCTGCCTCGCCGGGCGGATAGTCGAAGCCGGGGAGGGTGAAACGACCTACACCCTCACCACCCTCAATGACTAACCACTCCCCTCCATACAGGGAGGGGTTGGGGGTGGGTTGGCAGGTAGCGCGAATTTCTATGCCATCGGTGACATCCGGATCGTCACCAGCCTCCTTGATACAGTAGGCGTAGCCCTCGGCATACCCTACGGGTACACTGATGGTCTCGCCATCGGGTAGCAGGACTGGCACCTCGGCAGGCGTCTCGCCTTTCAGCAAGCGGATGGTTGCGGCGATGGCGGCAGCGGTGGCGCAAGTCCCTGTGGTTAGTCCGCTGTGCAGGGGGAAAAAGTCGGGCAGTAATTTTTCTACCATCCTCCTCAATCCGTATGGTCCGTTAACAATGAACCATCCACCATTTTCCATGAAGCCTTCCGGTCGTTTGATGACGATGATGCGCATCCCCTTGGCGCGAGCTTCGTTTACTTTCTCAACGAACCCGCCGCTGATGCCGCTCTCTTTCATCAGAATGGCGTCGGCATTGGGCATGGCGTCGTTCTCGTAGAAGCATAGCTGGTCGTCTGAGGCTCCTTGTTGATGAGCCAACACGATGCTGCTCGCGCGGTTCAGAATGCGATAGATGACCTTCACTCCCTGAGTTTCCAGCCATCTCAGCTTGCTAATACTTTGTACGCCTGTCGTTGCAAGGAGTGTAAGTTTATGTAAGTCAGCAGCTTTTATTTCGCTGTAGTCATCAATCCATGTAAAATCAGGATCGCGTGGTGGATAGATGCGCTCGTAGCGCACAACGGGTATCTGTAAATCGGCGGAAACTTGTGCTATAGTTTCGTGTAGTCTTGAGGCAAAGGGATGTGCGGCATCGATAATCATGCGAATATGTTGCTCCTTACAGAATGCCAGCATAACTTCGCCATCCAGGGCACCGTCAATGCGCTGTCCATGATGTAACGTCAGGTCCTGTTCGCCCGTCTTTGTGCTATAAAAGAATGTCGAGCCGCTCTCTTCCAGCACCTCTGCCGCCTTGCGTCCTTCTGTTGTTCCTCCGAATACTAATATCATGCCTCGCCTTTTCTGAAAAGATGAGTGAAATACTTAGAATAGAGCTCTGAGAGTCCTTGTCGATTGTCAATAGCCTCGCCTACGACAAGCATTGTGGTGAGGGTAAGATTATTGTCATGAACAATCTTTGCTAGGTCTTTCAATATGCCACGATAGATTTTCTGATCTGGCCACGTTAGGTGATAACAGGCGGCTACGGGTGTATCCTCAGGATATTCCTGCAACAGTTCTCGTTGTACATCATCCACTATGGCAGCACTCAAGAAAATACACATGGTGCTCTGGCTTTTGGCTAAAAGGTGCAGCTGCTCCTTCTCGGGCATGGGTGTACGCCCCTCGCCGCGGGTCAGGATGATGGTCTGTGTACGCTCGGGGATGGTGAATTGGCTTCTGAGCTCTGCGGCTGCAGCAAGGAATGACGAAATGCCAGGGGTGATATGATAGTCCATTCCTTCTTTGTCGAAGAAGGCCATCTGTTCCTGAATAGCACCGAAGATGCAAGGGTCACCCGTATGCAGGCGGACGATGAAGTGGCCTTGGTCGTAGTGCTTCTTCATCAGGACGCACTGCTCTTCGAGATTCATGTCAGCTGAACTGCGGACTACGGCACCTGGCTTGTGGCATTCTGTCAAAGCCTTAGGTACCAGCGAGCCTGCATATAATATAAGGTCGGCTCTTTCCAACATTTTTCTGCCTCTAACACTCACTAAGTCTGGATCACCAGGACCTGCGCCTACAATCTCTATATGTCCTTTCTCCTCTCGCAAATATTTGTAGTCGATGGCGAGGGCTGCTGTCCAGTTCTTACCTTTTACTTTAGGAACGATCAGTTTTCCATTGTTTGCTCCAAGAATGGCAGCGGCCTCACAGACACTGGGCGTGCCGACGTGTTCCTCAACGGTGGCACTGGGATTGGGCACCTCAACTTTGGCGAGTTCCTCTGCTGTGTAAAATACCAGTTCTTCTCCTAAATCATCGACTAGCATCGCACAGAATTCTTCATCCTGCTTTACGTCGATGGTGCAATAGCGTTTGTAGCAAGGCAATACACCAATCTGGCTCATGGCCTCGTCAATTTCGTCGTAGATGTCTTCATAGTCAGCAGGATGATGGGCGAGTCCAAAGCCCAAAGACGCTATCATCGGCACGAAATGCAGTTCGAGTACGCCGTATGGTACACAGAGATTGTAGGGCGTAACCAGGATGACCAACTTAAACTTCTTAGGATCTACCTCTTCGAGGCATTTCACAATGGTTACATGCTCAGGTAATGTCTTCTCCAGATAGTCCGTACCCTCATCGCATATTTCCATCAGCAGGGCAGTTGGTTCGCGATTGACGAAAGCAAAAATACACTCATTCATATCGTCGTCGCTGGCGATGGCCCAGTTGAATCGTTCTGCAAAAGTGTCGAGCGCCCAAAGACCGGCATTGTCGCTCTGGGTGGTGATGACCTCGTGGGCACCAATCAGTGCGGCAACTTCGCGCGTCAGGTCGTTGGCACCGCCTACGTGTCCGCTGAGCACGGAGACGACGTTTTGCCCCAGGGAGTCGATGCATACCACGGCGGGATCGCTATGCTTGTCCTTGATATAAGGTGCAATGGTGCGGATGCAGATGCCCATGGCCCCGATGAAGACGAAAGCATCGAACTTCTTCCAGTTTGTCGCGACTGAGTCGCGGCCTACAATAGCGGCGGTGGGGAAATGCTGCTGCAAGGTGGAGGCGATGGCGCTGCCTGCCTCGCTTATCTGAATGATAGCAATTCTCTTCATTTTATCAGTAGGTGTTCTAAGAGTTCTTTACAGTGTCCAGGCATGATGATATGATGGTTGCCTATTGGATTCGTGAGAAAATAACTGGTGGCGAGACTCTTGTCTGAGAGTCGTATCACCTGTTGAGTGCGACAGAGGTCTGGCTTTGCCTCGTTACGGATTAGTTTACCTTCAGCGATGAAGTGGCGAGAGAGATTACCTGCGACCTTGAAGATGGTGACGGGACCTTCTTTCATATAGCCACGGATGCCCGTGCCGATGCCCGATTCGAAATGGGTGTCGAGTTCATAATGCTCTACCATGTCAAGAGGTATGGTACAGTGAGCAAAGAGCATCTCGTCGGTCTCAGGATTGATACGTGAGGGGTTGGCCTGGAAGCCAGAGACGCCCAACAATGAACGGACTATCATCATGGAAAGCATGGCGGGTACGTCGCCCTCGCAACCGGCTACATACCCCTCGCTATTCAGTTTGGCTAAAGCCATGCAGCCGGTATCCTTAACGGTAGTGAGCAGGTCAAAGCATCTTAGGGTAAAGCCCTGCAACTGATACCTGTTGATGAGTACCTTCAGTGCCTCGTAGATATACTTTGAGTCGCCGATTCCATCAAACAGTTCCTGCATGGGGATGTCTATCAGTTCTATTCCTAAGATATCCTTTACCTTTGCTTTGTCTGCATGACTGGAAATCAGCCAGTCGGAAGGTTCACCGATGATGCCCAGGCGGGTTCCGCAAAGTTTCTTCTTGGCTTCTTCAACCTTTGATAACAGATGGATGCGACGGGTAATGTAATCGCTGTCGCCGTGGATAATCTCGCCATTGATGTCGTGTTGACGCAGAAATGACAGGATTTCCATAGAGGCGGCAAGTGAATTGCTCTTACCCGATGTCAGTAGGTAGAAAGGACGATGACTCTTGCTTTGCAGTTCAGGTAGCAGGCGACGGAATATCCCTTCGGTTCCGCCTGTGCGGACATATATCAGATTGACGGCGTGACTGCCATAGTCGCTATAGTCGGTGCCTTTCAGCTGATAGTCTATTCCCAGGCTCTCAAGAAAAGCTGTTGTCATCGTTGTCACAGCTTTCTCGTCATGTAGTTCGGAGGTTAGAGTATATATTGCGATGTCTTGTTTCATAGTTTATTAGATTTAGATGCTGTTAGTATCTCTATAGGATTATAGTCATTGAGTTGAATATGAAGGGGATGCCCTTGTTGAAGTCCAAGGTCTTGGCATGCCTCGTCCCAGAGAACACGACTATTGGTAGGAACTTTCGGAGAGGTGACGCAGTTGAAGACGATGATGCCGTCATCTGTCAGCACCGGGAGTACCTTCTCCAGAATCTCCTTGAGGTGACCGCCGTGACCGCCTATGAATACTGCGTCGGGGTTCGCATTTGTTACGACTGAGTCGCAACATACCGAAAGGAAGTCTCCGATATGCACATTAATGCCGGGGGCTCCGAAGCGGCGGGCGTTCTCTTGAATGATAGCTTCGCACTCAGGGCGAATCTCGAAAGCTTCTATCTGGAGATGGGGGAACTGCAGACGCGCTTCGATGCTGATGCTCCCCGTGCATGCACCGATATCCCATAGCACGTCGCGATGGGGCAGGTCGAGAGCCTGAAGGGTCAGCAGGCGGATGGGCATCTTAGTAATCATCTTCTCACGACCATCAAGGAGGGCGAAGCAGGTGTCTGGAATACCGAAAGGCTTCGTGTACTCTGCGATTTCCTCGTAGAGAATCACGCAGTTAGGCATAGAGAACTCGCGTTTGCTTGCCTCCTCGAGTGTGAGTGTGCTGACCGTTTCTTGTCGTGGATTGCCCAAATGCTCGCCAACATGCATCGTGTAGCCCTTGTAGCCATACTCCAGCATACGTTGTGCGATGGCGGTAGGAGTATGCTCCTTGTCTGTGAGGATGCCAATCTTCTCTGCCCGCTCTATGAGGGCTCGGTCGAATTCATGCCAAGGTCGTCCCGTCAAGGATACGATGCGCATATCGTGATAGGGCATCACAATACGATGAGCCAGCATCTGTAAGGAGTTAAACGTAGGATAAGCTACGATTTCTGCCTCTGGCATCTTACGTTGAATCGTATTAGCAAAGCCAAAGAACAGGGGGTCACCGCTTGCGAAGACAATGATGGGATACCCCTCGGAGAACCGAGGGGAACGTTGGTAGGCATCGAAAACGGCTTCCAGAGGTACGGTGATATCTATCCATTCTGCATCAGCAGGCAGCAACGAAGCAACTATCTCATGATGGCGCTTGCCCCCAGAGAAAACCTTTCCGTTCTTGATAATGTTCATTACCTCAGGCGGGAAGAAAGGATGCGGATTGTCTGTAATCCCTATGACAATAAACTTCATAAGTCTCTTCCTGGTTTTAACTGGGCGGCATCATCAAAGGTCAGGATGGCGTTGCAGAGTGTGGCGGCAAGATTGCTTCCTCCCTTGCGGCCCTCAATAATTATCTTGGGTATCTGCTTCAACGTCTTGACGGCATGTTTACTTTCGCACACATGCACAAAACCAACTGGAGCTGCAATGATACCCACGGGATGCATCTTGCCTTTATGTACCAAATCGCAAATCTCGAAGAGTGCCGTTGGCGCATTGCCCACCACATAGAGCGCCTCGGGATATTCCTCCGATGCCAGTTGCATGCAGGCCTGACTGCGCGTGATGCCTTTCTCGTCGGCCATCTGCTTGGAACGAGGGTCATTGATGTAACAATGCACCTCGATGCCCAGTCGCTCCAAAGCACCCTTACGGATACCGCTGGCAGCCATTGTAACATCGGTAACAATATGTTTCAGGCTGCCGTCAACCACTTTCCCGTACAATATCTCCGTAACATGATCGTCCATCCAAAGGCAATCTTCCATGCCGAAGTCAACCGTCGTGTGAATGGCATGCAGCAACGGCCATAGACGCCACGTCGGCACGTCAGGATGCTGCATCTCGGAACGTATCGTGCGGAAGCTTTCCATCATGATTTGCTGACCTGGTTTCTCAGCGACAGAACCGCTGAGCACACTGCCGGAGTAATAGCCGCGAGGCGTGATGAATTTTCCGTCGTTGATATATGACTGAGAATTGCCAATCAGCACAACGGTAAACATATCCACATCCTCCGGGTCGAACTGGCTGAGGGTGGTAAGCTTCACTTTCTGTTCTTCACGTCCTGCCTGACGGACATAGCCTACGGGTGTGTCGGCACTTCTTTCTTGTAGGAAAAGCTCTTGCAGACGGTATAGCTGCCAATAGCGGCCATGTGACTTGGGATTATAAACGGCGGTGACGAAATCGCCCACGGCAGCAGCCTTGATACGGCGCTCAATCACCTCCCATGGTGTCATGAGGTCGGAAAGGGAGATGATACAGAGGTCATGTCCGATAGGGGCACCGAGCAATGAGGCTGCCTTTTGGAAAGCGGAGATGCCAGGGAGAGACACTACTTCGATGTCAGCGGGGGAACCGCTGGCTGCACGATTTCGCTGCATCTCGTAGATGAGTGGAGCCATTCCGTAGATGCCAGCGTCGCCACTTGAGATAACGACAACAGTATTTCCCTGCTCAGCCAGCTTAAATGCCATCTCAGCTCGTTCGCGCTCTTTCTTCATGCCTGTGTCAATGCATTCGCAATCAGACTTGATGAATGGTTTGATGAACTGGAAATAGTATTTATAGCCTACCACGATGTCGGCTTCTTTCACAGCCTCCATCACAGCGGGTGTCATATCTTCTGGGCTACCAGGTCCTAAGCCTGCAATAATAATCTTCTTCATACTGCTGCAAAGTTAGAGAATATTTCTGAGAATGAGGCAAATCGTTACGAGAAAAACCATCAGCACCTCGGCGATACGGTTGATGCGAACGGCACGCTTCATGTCGTCTGTCGTGAGTTTGCGTTCGTTTTCGCCAATGAAAGGCTTATCGAATAGTTGCCCAAAGTAATAGTGAGGACCTCCAAACCGACAATTCAGAATGCCTGCAAGGGCGGCTTCTGGGTATCCGCTGTTGGGCGAGGCGTGGCATCGGCCGTTTCTCCAGATGAAGCGGAGTAGACCTTTCCGGGGCGAGGCGATTGCCATTAAAAGTGCCGTCAGTCGGGCAGGGATATAGTTGGCGATGTCATCGATATGGGCTGCCCAACAGCCAAAATCCTTATAGCGTTCTGTCTTATAGCCAATCATCGAGTCGAGGGTATTGATCATTTTATAGGCCATCATCCCTGGCACACCAAGGATGGCAAACCAGAAAAGAGGGGCGATAACACCGTCGCTCAGGTTTTCGGCGAGCGTTTCCAAGGCTGCTGTCCTTACCTCCTGTGCCGAAAGTTCTGATGTGTCGCGTCCCACGATGCGAGCCACCTGTTTCCTGCCTTCCTCTAAAGAACGGTCAATGGCCAGGAAGACCTCACGCACTTCGCGGATGAGGGTGGTGCCAGCCAGGCAGAAGAATACAAGAAGGCCTTCGGCCAAATGAGAAATGAGAAATGAGTAATGAGAAAAGTAGATGAAGAGATGAGAAATGCCCCATAAGAGGAGCCAAGTGGATGCATAAACGAAAATGATGAGCCCAATGGCGACGAAGGCTCCTTTGAGTTTTCGATGACGGCCTTTGTTGAGTCGATGCTCAAAGAAAGCGATGGCTTTACCGAACCACACGATGGGGTGGGGCAGTCGTGCAGGGTCGCCGAATATCAGGTCAAGCCCCCAGCCAATAAACAAAGCCAGTACGCTACTCATTTTCTCATGATTTCATAGATTCGGTCTATGTCAACGTACTGTCGCACGTGGGCTGCCAGCTTGTTGTATTGCTCCTCCTTGAAGTCGGCATAGCTCTGGGTGCTCAACGGAGAACATTGAGCCACATGCTTGCTCAGTATGTGTTCTATGACGGGGGCATTGTCGAGGAAACCGTGAATATAGGTGCCGATACAATGGTCGGTCTGCAGGATGGTCTCGTTGGTATCGCTGATGCCTTGGTGAATCTCGTAGCCTTGACATGTTTGCCCATCAAACAGGAACGTGACCTGCTTGGTGGTTTTCTCTGCTCCCATGGTGGTGTGGATGGGCAGCAGACCGAGTCCTGGCAGATGCTTGATGTCACCCTCGATGCCTTCAGGGTCGTCAATGGTCTGACCCAGCATCTGATAACCTCCACAGATGCCGATGACCATCTTTCCGTCACGATGGGCACGCTGGATGGCCTGTGCGCATCCGTTGCGACGCAGTTCCATGAGGTCGTCGAGTGTAGATTTTGTACCAGGCAGGATGATGATGTCGGCCTGACTGATATCCGACGTGTTGTTGGTATAGAAGAGGTTGACACGTGGGTCGCGCTCTAGCGTATCGAAGTCGGTATAGTTGCTGATGTGACGTAGCAGAACGACGGCGATGTTTACCTTGCCCTCTGCTAGTTGCTTGCATTTTTTCTCTAGACTGACGCTATCCTCCTCCTCGATAAAGATATCCTTGTAATAAGGTATGACACCAAGCACAGGCACTCCACAGATATTTTCCAACATCTTTCGGCCTTCATCGAAGAGATGCATGTCGCCCCTAAATTTATTGATGATAATGCCCTTGATGAGCTGGCGGTCCTCTGGCGACTGAAGCATGATGCTGCCATAGACACTGGCGAAGACACCACCTCGGTCTATGTCGCCCACCAAGATAACATCTGCCTTAGCGTGGCGAGCCATTGTCATGTTTACAAGATCTCTATCCTTCAGGTTTATCTCGGCGATACTGCCTGCACCCTCCATCACGATGGGGTTATAGCGTGAGGCCAGACGGTCGAAAGCGGCATGAACCTCTTGTTTGAAGTCGATGGGGGTAATGGGGCTAGTGGGATTAATGGGCGATTTTGGGATGGGGTGCCAATAGTCATACGCATCCTTATTGCCGATGGGCCGTCCGTTCAGGATGACCTGCGAGGTATGGTCGCTTTGAGGCTTTAGCAAAAGCGGATTCATATCTGTATGACAGGGAATGCCGGCTGCTTCGGCCTGTACGGCTTGGGCACGTCCAATCTCCAGACCTTCGGGCGTGGCGTAGGAATTAAGCGCCATGTTCTGTGCCTTAAAAGGTGCAGGCTTGTAACCATCCTGCTTGAATATGCGACAGAAAGCTGCTGCAACGATGCTTTTACCTACATCGCTGCCTGTACCAGCAAACATGATGGGATGGAGTGATTTACAATTTGACAATTTACAATTTACGATTTAAATGTTGTACAAATGTGTGTATGAAGCTAATACGTTTTTGTATCTGAATACTGGTGTTGGCATAGGTTCGCCTTTGGCATTATAGACCTGCGTGACGCTTTCTGTTTTTTCTACGAACTGGGTGTAATGGAATTCGTGGCCACGATACTCCTTACCACCAAGCATGAAACGGCGATAACCCAAGGATAACTTGCGGTCTGCCTTGCGTGCTGTGATGGCGTAGGGCAGAACGCCGCACATGGGAAATTCGCCCTCATCGTTGATGATTTTTTCACAGAGGTACATCATACCGCCGCATTCCGCAACGACTCTTCCTCCACGTTCGGCAAAGTCTCGAATGGCTTTCCTGCAGGCTTCATTCCTGACCAAGGCCTCTAAATGCTTCTCTGGATAACCGCCTGGCAGGTAGAGCAGGTCGATATCGTCCAATGAAGGCACGTCTTTTTCTGGGTCAAAGAAGCAGATGGAGGCAAAAGAGTTTATGCTTTCCTGATAGAGAAAACAGAAACTCTCAGAGTTCGAAGCGCAGCAAACTCTTAGTCCGCTGCTTTCGGACTGCCAGTCCGCTGCTTTCGGACTGTTAGTCCGCTGCTTTCGGACTGATGTCGAACAGATACTTTCCCAATCGACTAGTGCTTCAATCTGTTTGATGAGCTCCTTGTTTTCCGCCTTCTCCGAGAAATCAAGCCCCAAATAGCGTGAGCTTTGTTCAAGTTCGGATGACTTGGAGAGATAGCCGAAGCATTTGATACCTAAGTCATCACACACTTGTTTCAGCATCATAAAATGCTTTTCTGATCCCACCTTATTAAATATAACGCCTGCGATATGCACCTCCTTTCGGAAGTTGACAAAGCCTTGCAACAGCGGAGCCATTGAATAGGAGGCACTCTTGGCATCGACAACCAGAATGACGGGCAGCCCCAGTATGCTGGCTATCTCAGCAGAAGAGCCCTTGTCACGATCGTAGCCGTCAAAGAGCCCCATCATACCCTCTACGACACATACATCAGCATCTTTCCCATAATGCTCAAAGAGGTTGCGGATATGTTCAGGGGTGGCCATAAAGGAGTCCAGATTAATGCTTGGACGACCACATACTGCCTCATGAAATTTCGTGTCGATATAGTCGGGTCCGCACTTAAAGGGTTGTACCTTGTGGCCCTTCTGCGTAAGAAGAGCCATCAGTCCGCGTGCAATGGTTGTCTTACCACTGCCGCTGGTAGGTGCTGCTATGAGAAATGCGGATTTCATACAGGTGACAAAGGTACAAAGTTTTTTGCGAAATCATGCAGGATAGATGACGCAAAGTGAAAAATAGGGGATATGACGAGATATAATCTCCTCATGTAGTGTGGTATGATAGGCTTCAGGCGTGTCTACATTCTCGAAGTAATGACAAACGGTTTGTGGGTTCCGACGCAGGAATTCTTTGACTGCCTCCTGACATTGTGATAGTTTCATCACGACAACCACATGGTTGCTGCTCAATAGCTGATGAAGCATCTTTGCGTCAGCATCGCCTGGCAGAATGGTGAGTTGTTGCTGCTGGCTGACCAGGGAGAGGCCGGCCTCGGCTGCTGCAGCGATAAACGACGGGATGCCGGGCGATTGCTCTGTAGGGATGCCTGCTGCCTGCAGGCGGTCCATCACGTAGTGGATGGAGGCATAGATGCTGACATCGCCCTCGACAGCCACGACCACGCGCCTCCCTTTGTGGTAGAGGCTGACGCAGTCGGCATAGATGCGGTCGTAGACAGCGGAAACCGCCTGGCGGTCTTTGAGCATGGGTAACTCATAGACCGTCAGGCGGCTTTTGTCGCACCACTCGCGGATAATGTCGGCGGCGCGAGATCTGCTTCCTGTCGCTGGAACCATGATGACATCGGCTGCCTTCAAGGTTTTTACAGCCTTGACGGTCAGCAGGTCGGGGTCGCCAGGCCCCAGCGACAGGAAAATAATGGGATTCATAGCATTACTTCTCGAAGAAACGAATCTGGTCGAAGTAGACACCGGTAGTCAGTTTTGCACCTTGGGTTACCTTGCCTGTAGTCACGTCGTAGACATAGATGCGGTTCTCGGTGTCATTGCTGATGCCAATGTAGGCCTTGTTCTCGTTGGCGTTGTATACTGAGCGCTGCGAGAAACTGCCTGCGCAATAAGGCAGGTCGGTGCCGTTGTACTGCAAGCGTGTGGCGGTCTTGGCGTTGAGGTCGACGATAGAGTAGTAGTAGGCCACATCCTGAATGCCGGTGCCCACCTCGTTGTCGCCTGAGTAAGCCAAGGCCTTGCTGCCGCCAAGATACTGGATAGTGAGAATCTTTCCCTTGGTGTCGGGGAAGGCATTGTAGCCAGCCTCGAAGTCAAACTCGCCCTTCTTGATGCGAATCAACTGGCCGTAGTTCTTCTTGCTCTTCGTGCTGAAAGCCGTGAGATAGAGGTTGTCATCCTTGTCGAAGAAGATGAAGTCCTGCAGCAGTTCGCCGTAGGCTGAGCCTTGTATCTGGGAAGCCTCCTGATTGACAATCTCCTTCTCCACCTTCATGGTTTCGGGATTGATGACGGCGATGCGGAAGAACGGTTCGTTGGTGGTCTTGTTGCTACCGCTGGTCACACCCTTGTTGTTGTAGAAGTAGAACAGTTTTTTGTCGCTCTTACGATAGGTTAGCAGACCGCTGGTTGACAGCACGTTATAGCCTTCGGCCACTTTGATG
>CACYXD010000009.1 GCA_902778255.1 uncultured Prevotellaceae bacterium | reverse complement strand
GTCTTAGCAAACTCCTTCTGGCTGGCCTTCATAGCCTTCTTAGCCTCGTCGTATGCAGGATCAGCCTTGTCGATACCTACGGGCTTACCCTCTTCCTCAGGATAGAAACGCAGGTTCTCGAGCAGCAGAGCCTCACCCATCTTCAGAGCCTTAGCAGCATCAGCAGCCTTAGCGCAGTCGGGAGCGAAAGCAACGGGAACACCCAGAGCCTTCTCAACAGCCTCGCGGATCTGACCGAGTGACTTCTTGGCATCTACCTTACCTTTGGGCTTACCCATGTGGCTCATAATGATAGTAGCACCACCATCAGCCAGAATCTTCAGGGTAGGCAGGGCACCACGGATACGGGTGTCGTCTGTGATCTTACCATTCTCATCGAGGGGTACGTTGAAGTCTACACGTACGATTGCCTTCTTACCGGCAAAGTTGAATTCGTTGATAGTCATTTTTTTACAATATTAAAAATTACAAATTAAACTGGTTGCAAAGTTACGATATTTTATTGAAATAACGGGTAGAAACTACACATTATTTATACTTTTTTTGCGTGGCATATTATAACGTGCCCTTGGTAGAGGGTAACTGGTAGTGGTCTATATCGCGACGCACAGCAGCACGGAGGGCACGGGCAAGGGCTTTGAAGATAGCTTCAGCCTTATGGTGCTCGTTGTCGCCATCGGCCTCGATATAGAGGTTCATGAGGGCTGCGTCAGAGAGACTCTTGAAGAAATGGAAGAACATCTCAGTGGGCACGTCACCCACGTGTTCGCGATGGAACTCCGTTTTCCAGATAAGCCAAGGACGTCCGCCGAAGTCGAGGGTGACGTGAGCATGACAGTCGTCCATAGGCAATGAAAAACCATATCGCTCGATGCCGCGTTTCGAGCCCAAAGCCTCACGAATACATTGCCCCAGGGCAAGGCCTGTGTCCTCGATTGTGTGGTGCTCGTCAACATTGAGATCACCTTTTGTATGAATCATGAGATCCATCTGTCCATGACGTGCTATCTGCTCCAGCATGTGGTCGAAGAAACCCAGTCCAGTCTGAATATCGGCCTTGCCTGTGCCATCGAGCGTAAGACGAATATGGATGTCTGTCTCCTTGGTGGTGCGAACGACTTCTGCCGTACGCTCGCCGTCGAAGATCTGCTCAGCTACCTGTTTCCACGTGAGGTTATCGCCCAGAATCATCGCCTTGCATCCAATATTTTCAGCCAGTTTAGCATCGGTCTCACGATCGCCGATAACATAGCTGTTGGCAATGTCGTACTCAGGATTATCTATGTATTTCTTTACCAAGCCCGTATTTGGCTTGCGGGTAGGAGCATTGTCCTCAGGGAAATGGTTGTCGATGAGGATGTCGTCAAACTCAATGCCCTCGCCTTTCAGCGTATCGAGGATAAAGTTCTGTGAGGGCCAGAAAGTGTCCTCAGGGAAAGAATCGGTGCCCAGTCCGTCCTGATTGCTCACCATGACGAATAGGAAGTCTGTCTTTTTACGAAGGAAGCCCAGCCAGCGGAATACACCTGGCTTGAACTTGATTTTCTCGAGAGCATCAACTTGTTCGTCGTGAGGTTCTTCGACGAGTGTACCGTCTCGGTCGATAAACAATATACGTTTCATATCTTCATTTTATTGCGTTCCAGTTCAATGGTATTTGCCGAGCCAAAGGCATAATAGAGCGGAAAGATGCTGGCCAAATGGACGTAGGCCTGTACAAATCCGGCTATAAAGAAGGCTGCGAAAGTCATACGAGGAAGATAATCGGGCATTCCCAATGGGTCGCCCATTGCTGCACCTGTATAGGCCTTGATATTGGCAATGGCAATAATCACGGCAGGCAACTCGCAGAAAAGCGTGATGAATGTGGTAATAATCAGGGTGATAAGGAGTGTGGCAAAGAATAGGCCCATATAACGGAAACCTGGTTTGATGAGCCACCTGAAACTCTTGCACAGAACCTTTGGATACCATAAGCCTGGCCATACTCCCCACCAATGGGCAGGACGACTTATGCTGCCTGTCTGCCTATGAGTCCTACATGCCCAGAATGCAGAAGATGCGAGAAGAAGTGCTGCAATGACAAACAGAACGATGGAGCAGATAGCCAACCAGCATTTGTCGAGCACAGCTCCCCAATCGACCATCGACCAATCGTTGATTGTAGTAATAACAGGCAGGATGTCGCGTGTCAGAAGATTGGTGGTCAGGGCGAAAACGGCGGCATAGATAATAGCTAAAGGCCATGAGGTTCGGAACACTTTCTTGAAATTGTCCATATAAAGACGAAAGGCATCGCCAATGATGCTCGCTATGCTGCGTTTCCTTTGAAATGTCAAATCATTATTGTTACCCATAGTGTATTCTTTATTAATGCTGCAAAGGTACGAAATAATTATGAATAATGAATAGTGAATTAAAAATTATTTGTACCTTTGCACAAAAATAAGACACTATGAAAGAGTTAAGGTGGGGTTTTATTGGCTGTGGCGAGGTCTGCGAATTGAAAAGTGGACCGGCTTTTGATCAGGTAGAAGGTTCCAGGGTAGTGGCTGTGATGAGCCGCAAGGAGCAGAAAGCCCGTTCCTATGCTGAGCGTCATGGGGTGCCTCGATGGTACACGGATGCACAGGAACTGATTGATGATCCTGATGTGAATGCCGTGTATGTGGCTACGCCACCATCCAGTCATGCTACCTTTGCTATTATGGCCATGAAAGCCGGCAAACCGGTTTATGTAGAAAAGCCCCTGGCTGCCAATTACGAGGACTGTATTCGTGTGAACCGTATTTCAGAACAGACGGGTATCCCCTGTTTTGTAGCCTATTATCGTCGTAACCTGCCGTATTTCCAAAAGGTGAAGCAACTGGTAGAGCAGGGTACGATAGGACAGGTCATCAATGTGCAGATACGCTTCTCATGGCCTCCTCGTCCGCTTGACTATGCTCATCCTGAGAACTTGCCCTGGCGTCTGAAGCCAGAGATAGCCGGCGGTGGCTATTTCTACGATTTGGCTCCCCATCAGATAGACCTGCTTCAAGAGATGTTTGGCATGATTCTGGAGGCACGAGGTATCTGTGCCAATCGTGGTAGTCTGTATAGTGCAGAGGACTCTGTAAGTGCCGTATTCCAGTTTGAGAATGGACTGCCTGGCAGCGGATCATGGTGTTTCGTGGGACATGAGTCGGCTCGTAACGACCGCATTCTGCTCATTGGTAATCAGGGGTCGCTGAGTTTCTCCGTGTTCAACTATTCGCCCATAGAGGTACATACCAGTGAGGGTACACAGCGCATTGAGGTGCCGAATCCGCAGTATGTACAATATCCGTTGATCAAGAATGTGTGTGAACATCTGCAGGGGAGGGGAATATGTACTGCCACGAGCGTTTCTGCCACATCTATCAACTGGGTGATGGATCGAATACTTGGAAAATATTGAGAATTCTAAGAGTGAGGACTTTCCTTATATATATATTATTTGTTTTTGGGACGCTTTCCTCAGTTGCTCAGGAGCCTGGGGATACGTTGCTCTTGGCTCAGACTTCTGATACACTACAATTGGCCTCGCTGACAGATACGCTGCCATTGCCTGCTCCAAAGAAGAAATTGAGTCTGATACGCAGGGTGATACGTGATTTTGACAGACTTGACAATCGCTATATTGAACCCCAGCATTATGTGTTTGCCGCAATGCTGCAAGCAACGCGCAACTATGATGTCTATACGCTTCGCTCATCGGGCAACAATAGGCAGTCGATGACATTTGCTCCAGACCAGGACTTTCGTGTTGGACCTTATGCTGGATGGAAATGGATATTCCTTGGTTATACGTTCTCGCTCAATAATCTGGATATGCATTCTGGTAAGCACGAGTTTGACCTGAGCATCTACAGTTCACAGATAGGTGTTGACTTGTTTTATCGACGTACAGGTAGTGACTACAAGATTCGTAGTGCGTCATTACGTAGCGGACAGGATTTTTCAGCCCTTGAGGACCAATCGTTTGATGGCCTCAAAGCAGGCATTACGGGTTTTAATATCTACTATATCTTCAATCACGGAAAATTCTCGTATCCGGCAGCCTTTGCACAGAGTACCATACAGAAGATAAGTTGCGGTTCCTGGTTGGCAGGCTTTGGCTACATGCATAATTCTATTGAGTTGGACCATGAACGCTTACAGCAATTGGTAGATCTGCATATGGGGGCTCAGACTGTGCCTCTGGATAGTGGACTGATGTTCAAGAGAATCAAATATGTTGACTTCAGTCTGTCAGGTGGTTATGCCTATAACTGGGTGTTTGCACGTAATTGGCTTTTAGGCATGAGTGCCCAGCTCGCCGTGGCCCATAAGCGCAGTACCAGTCAGATGGCCAATAATAACAAAAAAGATCGTTTCAGTTTTAGTAATTTGAATATTGATGGTATTGGTCGCATGGGTATTGTATATAATAATATGCGATGGTATGCAGGAGCCAGTGCAATCGTTCATTCTTACAATTATCACAAGTTGCGTTTCTCGACCAACAACACCTTCGGCTCGTTTAATCTCTATGTAGGCTGCAATTTTGGTCTGAAGAAGAAATACAGGAAGAAAGAATTATGAGGACTTTGATTGTATCATTATTTATGATGCTATCTTTGTGTGACCAGTCATTCTGCCAGACTTCCGATAGCATCTTTATAGAACGGGTCTTGAGAGAAGCTCCCGCTAAAGCTGGTACCTTACATTTTGCCCGTTTATTCTTAGGATGCCCATACGTGGCGCATACGTTGGAGGTGAACTATGTCGATACGTTTCAGCAGAAAGAGAATGATAGACATGAGACCCTCATCGTCAATACCCGTGAACTGGATTGTACCACGCTGGTAGAGAACGTCGTCGCGCTGACTATCTGTCATCAGCAAGGAAAATACTTGTTTCGTGATTTCTGTCAAACGCTTCAAACTTTACGCTATCGACAGGGCATAATGGATGAATACCCCTCTCGTCTGCATTATTTTACAGACTGGATAGTTGATAAGCAGGCTATGGGAATCGTTAAGGAGGTGCAAAAGGAAGACAAACCTTTCACAGCACTTCAGACTATTAACGTCAATTATATGAGTCGGCATCCTCAGTCGTATAGTGCGCTGAGGGTTCATCCGGAATTCGTCAAACAGATTGCAGCTCAGGAACAGGTATTGAAGGGAATGTCCTTCCGCTATATTCCCAAGGCTGAAGTCAGCAACACCAGTCGTCTAAGGGAGGTGATAAAAGACGGCGACATACTGGCAATCACTTGTTCGAAGTCAGGTCTCGATATTGCCCACCTTGGGTTTGCCGTATGGCACAAAGACGGCTTGCATTTGCTTAATGCCTCTTCCATCCACCATAAGGTTGTAGAGGAGCCGATGACGTTGCGCCAGTACCTCTACAAACATCCTACCCATACGGGCATCCGCGTCATCCGACTGGTAGAGCAGTAATCTATATTTTCATGGAGAGTGAGATACGATTGCGGCGGTGGTCTATTTCCATCACACGCACCGTGACGTGCTGATGTAGTTTTACGACATCAGTAGGATGGGCGATACGTCTGTTGGCCATCTGCGAGATATGAACCAATCCGTCTTGATGTACGCCGATATCGACAAAGGCGCCGAAATTGGTGATGTTGGTCACAATGCCAGGCAGAATCATACCTTCTTCCAAGTCTTCAACACTTTGTACGCGACAGTCAAATTCAAAAGCTTCGAGTTGTTCGCGAGGGTCGCGTCCAGGCTTCTCTAATTCCTTTATGATATCGGTCAGCGTGGGCAGTCCTACCTCTGATGTCACATACTTCTTGATATCCAACTTGGTGCGCAAATCCTTTTGCTCAATAAGGTCTTTTAATGTACATCCTAAATCCTTCGCCATCTGTTCTACGATGGGGTAGCTCTCTGGATGAACGGCACTATTGTCGAGTGGATTCTTGGCACCAGGAATACGTAAAAATCCTGCACATTGCTGATAGGCTGATGGACCTAAACGGGGTACCTTTTTTAGTTGGGCACGAGAGGCGAAAGCACCATTCTCTTTTCTATAGTCTACGATGTTCTTGGCAAGCGTTGGCCCCAATCCACTGACGTATTGTAGCAAATGGCTTGAGGCAGTATTGAGGTTGACCCCCACTTGATTCACGCAGCTTTCTACCGTCTGGTCAAGCTGATGTTTCAGTTTTGTCTGATCGACATCATGTTGATATTGTCCTACTCCGATGCTCTTAGGGTCAATCTTCACCAACTCTGCTAATGGGTCCATCAGACGACGTCCAATTGACACGGCTCCACGAACGGTGACATCCTCGTCAGGAAACTCGTCGCGTGCAACTTTTGAGGCAGAATAAACGGAGGCACCGTCTTCGCTGACTACATAAAGCCTCACCCCCGCCCCCTCTCCGAATGGCGAGGGGAGTGATTTGATCGCATCCTCCACAAAGGCCTTTGTCTCACGACTCGCTGTACCATTACCAATAGCGATTGCCTCAATATGATATTGTTCCAACATTTGTTGTACGTGAACCGTAGCTTGCATACGCTTGTTGATAGGAGGGTGGGGGAAGATTGCTTCATGGTGTAGCAGGTTGCCCTGTGCATCCAGACAGACTACCTTACATCCGGTACGGAATCCTGGATCAACACCCATCACACGCTTCTGTCCTAAGGGTGCACCAAGCAGCAACTGTCGCAGATTCTCTGCAAACACACGGATGGCTTCTTCGTCAGCCTGTTCCTTGCTCAGATTGGCAAACTCCGTCTCAATGCTGGGCTTGAGGAGTCGCTTGTAACTATCCTCTACAGCCTCGGCGACCAGGTTTCCGCAAGGTGTATGTCCATAGACATAATGGCGCTGCAGGCGTTCAATACACTCGTCATCATCGATAGGGTCGATACTCAGACGCAGAATACCCTCGTTCTCGCCTCTGCGCATAGCCAGCAAGCGGTGACTGGAACAGCGTTTCAGAGGTTCGTGCCAGTCGAAATAGTCGTGGTATTTCGCAGCTTCGTCTGTGTCGGCCTTTGCCTTCACCACTTTTGAGGTGATGATAGCCGTGCGCCGATAGGCACCACGCAACTGCTGACGTGATCGCTCGTCTTCGCTCACCATCTCAGCAATGATATCCTGAGCACCTTTGATAGCCATCTCTGCATCTTTGACGTCACCTTTTACGAAGGCTTGCGCCACACGTTCTGGATCGCGTTCGCGTTGCATCATCAGAATCTGAGCCAGGGGTTCAAGTCCCTGTTCGCGAGCCACTTGTGCACGTGTGCGACGACGGGGCTTGAAGGGCAGGTAGATATCCTCCAGTTCCGTACTGTCCCAACAATTCTCTATGCGCTTTTGGAGTTCGGGTGTCATCTTCTCTTGATCCGTAATCGTCTTGACAACGGTCTCCTTACGCTTCTGTATCTCTTTCAGACGCTCGTTCTCGTCGTTGATGGTAGCAATCTGCACCTCGTCGAGTGCGCCTGTACGCTCTTTACGATAGCGCGAGATAAAGGGAATCGTACAACCCTCTTCTAATAAAGATAAGGTGTTACCCACAGCCTCGATATTCAAGTTCAGGCTTTGGGCTATGAGTTTTGCAAAAATGGTTTGTATGTTCATCGTAATCATGTTGTTTGTTGTGACAATAGCTAACCCGCTTTTGTCATTATGGTGCAAAATTAAGAAATAATTGTGAATAACAGAAAATTATTTTGTGAAATTTACTGCTTTTCATTTGTTGGTTTCAGATATTCTGTTTATCTTTGCAGACTAGAATTTAAAACTTATATAATATTACAATTTAACTATGTCAAACATCAAAGAGAAACTTTTTACCGAGTTTACTGCGCCAACCACTCAGGAGTGGTTGGACAAGATTGAAGTCGATCTAAAAGGTGCCGACTTCCAGAAGCGCTTGGTATGGAGGTCAAACGAAGGTTTCAATGTACAGCCTTTCTATCGCCGTGAAGACTTGGCGAATCTGAAGACACCAGACGCTCTGCCTGGTGAGTTCCCTTTTGTACGTGGTAACAAGAAAAACTCTAACGAGTGGTACGTCCGCCAGAATATCGTTGTTGGCGGCGATCCTGTGGCAGCCAACAAGAAGGCGCTGGACATCCTGATGAAGGGTGTTGACAGTATAGGCTTCAAGCTGGGACACGATGAGGTCAGCGCCGAGTATATCGAGGCTCTGCTGAAGGACATCCGTCTGGACATCGTGGAGGTGAGCTACCGTGCCTGTCTGCGCCATGCTTTGGAGTTGGCCGACCTGTTGGTGGCTTACTTCGAAAAGAAGGGCTACGACAAAGAGAAGATTGTCGGTGGTCTGGGCTTCGACCCCATCGAGCGTATGCTGATGAAGGGCAAGGACTCTACTTTCCTGCTGCCCGATATGCCAAAGCTTGTTGAGAAACTGAAGGATTATCCCAACCTGCGCTGCGTGATGGTTCACAGCGATCTGCTTAATAATAGCGGCGCCTATATCGTACAGGAACTGGGTTATGCCCTTGCATGGGGTAACGAGTACCTGCAGCAGCTCACCGATGCCGGTGTGGATGCCGACCTTGCTGCCAGTAAGATCAAGTTCTACATGGGCGTCAGCGAGAACTACTTCATGGAGATAGCGAAGTTCCGTGCTGCCCGTATGCTGTGGGCACAGATCGTGAAGCAGTATGAGCCTAAGTGCGACTGCTCGTGCAAGATGATCATCAACGCCTCTACATCGACATATAATCAGACCGTGTTCGACTCTTATGTCAACCTGCTACGCTCTCAGACTGAGGCGATGAGTGCTGCTTTGGGTGGCGTCCACTCTTTGGTGGTAACTCCGTTTGACGCACCTTATGAGAAGCCTACGGACTTCAGCGAGCGTATAGCCCGCAACCAACAGCTGCTGATCAAGGAGGAATCTCATTTTGACCGTATCGTTGACGCTTCGGCAGGTTCCTACTATATTGAGCACCTCACCGATGCTTTGGCACAGGAGGGTTGGAAACTGTTCCTCAAGATCGAAGATGAGGGTGGATTCCTCGAGGCTGTGAAGAAAGGCATCGTACAGGACGATATCAACGCTACCAATGTGAAGCGTCATGGTGATGCTGCCAAGCGTAAGGAGTTCATACTAGGCACCAACCAGTTCCCCAACTTCACGGAGAAGAGCGAGGGCAAGCAGCCGATGGTATGTTGCGACTGTGTTGCAACCCACGCCGGTGATGCTGATGTGCCTGGCTTGAAGACCAGTCGTTTGGCTTCTGATTTTGAGACCCTGCGTCTGACCACCGAGAAAGCTGCGAAGGTGCCCGTTGCCTTCATGCTGACCATTGGCAATCTGGCTATGCGTCAGGCTCGTGCACAGTTCTCGTGCAACTTCCTGGCTTGTGCTGGTTATAAGGTCATCGATAACCTCGGCTTCAAGACCGTTGAAGAGGGTGTTGATGCCGCTCTCGAGGCTAAGGCCGACATCGTGGTCATCTGTTCTTCTGACGATGAGTATGCCGAGTATGCTATCCCAGCCTTTAAGTACCTGAATGGCCGTGCCATGTTCGTAGTTGCTGGTGCCCCTGCCTGCATGGAGGATCTGAAGGCAGCTGGCATCGAGAACTACATCCATGTCAAGTGTAACGTGCTCGAAACATTGAAAGAATATAATCAGAAACTTGGTATCTAAAGAATAGGAGACTTGAATTATGCGTAAACAGTTTAAAGATATTGATATCTATGCAGGCATCAAGGCTCAGGATGGTGCCAAGTGGATTAAAGATAATGGTATTGAGGCCAACTGGAAAACCCCAGAGCACATCGAGGTTCGTCCAGTTTATACTAAAGAGGACCTTGAGGGTATGGAGCACCTCGACTTTACAGCTGGTATCCCTCCCTATCTGCGTGGTCCGTATTCGATGATGTACCCCTTCAAGCCTTGGACTATCCGTCAGTATGCCGGATTCTCAACGGCCGAAGAGTCGAATGCTTTCTATCGCCGTAACCTGGCTTCAGGTCAGAAAGGTCTTTCTGTAGCCTTCGACCTGCCTACCCACCGTGGTTACGACCCCGATAACGCTCGTGTAGTGGGCGATGTTGGTAAAGCTGGTGTATCTATCTGTAACGAGGAGAACATGAAGGTGCTCTTCTCTGGCATCCCCTTGAACAAGATGTCTGTGTCGATGACCATGAACGGTGCCGTACTGCCTATTCTGGCATTCTACATCGTAGCAGGTCTGGAACAGGGTGCTCAGCTTGAGGAGATGGCTGGAACCATCCAGAACGATATTCTGAAGGAGTTCATGGTGCGTAATACCTATATTTATCCCCCTGCATTCTCAATGAAGATTATCGCTGATATCTTCGAGTACACCTCGCAGAAGATGCCTAAGTTCAACAGTATCTCTATCTCAGGTTATCACATGCAGGAGGCTGGTGCTACAGCCGATATCGAGCTGGCTTACACCTTGGCTGATGGTATGGACTACCTGCGTACAGGTGTGAATGCTGGTATCGACGTGGATGCTTTTGCACCTCGTCTCAGCTTCTTCTGGGCTATCGGTATGAATCACTTTATGGAGATTGCCAAGATGCGTGCTGGCCGTCTGTTGTGGGCTAAGATCGTGAAGAGCTTCGGTGCTAAGAATCCTAAGTCTTTGGCTCTCCGTACCCACTCGCAGACATCAGGTTGGTCGCTCACCGAGCAGGACCCATTCAACAACGTAGGTCGTACCTGTATCGAGGCTATGGCTGCCGTGCTGGGTCATACTCAGTCGCTGCACACCAATGCGCTTGATGAGGCTATCGCTCTGCCTACCGACTTCTCGGCTCGTATCGCTCGTAACACCCAGATCTATATCCAGAATGAGACTAAGGTGTGCAAGCAGATCGACCCATGGGCAGGCTCTTATTATGTTGAGACCCTGACCAACGAGCTGGTTCACAAGGCTTGGGAGCATATTCAGGAGATTGAGAAGCTTGGTGGTATGGCTAAGGCCATCGAGACCGGATTGCCCAAGATGCGTATCGAGGAGGCTGCAGCACGTACTCAGGCTCGTATCGATAGTGGCGTGCAAACCATCGTGGGTACCAACAAGTATCGTCTTGATCACGAAGATCCTATCGATATCCTCGAGGTTGATAACACTGCTGTACGCAAACAGCAGGAAGAGAGCTTGAAGGAGGTTCGCTCAACCCGTGACGAGGCCGCTTGTCAGGCTGCACTCAAGGCTATCACCGAGTGCGTGCGCGACTTTAAGGAAGGCCGCAAGAGTGAGAACAACCTGCTCGATCTGGCTGTAAAGGCCGCCCAGTTGCGTTGTACGTTAGGAGAGATTTCAGATGCCTGCGAAGAGATCGTAGGTCGTTATAAAGCAGTAATCAGAACAATTTCAGGCGTGTATAGTTCAGAATCCAAGAACGATAGCGACTTCGAGTTGGCTTGCAAGCTGACCGATGAGTTCGCAGAGAAGGAAGGTCGCCGTCCTCGTATTTTCATTGCCAAGATGGGACAGGATGGTCACGACCGTGGTGCTAAGGTCGTAGCAACGGGTTATGCCGACTGTGGCTTCGACGTGGATATGGGACCCTTGTTCCAGACACCTGCCGAGGCAGCCCGTGAGGCTGTAGAGAACGATGTCCACGTGGTTGGTGCCTCGTCACTGGCTGCTGGTCACAAGACGCTCATCCCTCAGCTCATTGAAGAGTTGAAGAAGTTAGGTCGTGAGGACATCATGGTCATTGCCGGTGGTGTGATTCCCGCTCAGGATTACGACTTCCTCTACAAGGCTGGTGTGGCAGCTATCTTCGGCCCTGGTACCTCTGTGGCCAAGGCTGCTGTTGAAATGATGAAGATTCTGTTGGATAAGGAGGACTAAAGTCCTCTTTATCTGAGTGATGAAAAAAGGTAGGGCTCTTAAACGAGCTCTACCTTATTTATATCCTGTTCCTTTTCGCAGTAGTGGCAGGTCAGTATGCCGTCATTCACGTGGAAATACGTCTGCATGGGTTCGTTGTTGGTGATGCACTTGGGGTTGTTGCACTTCACGATACCGCGTATCTCGTCGGGGGTTACCACCGCTTTTTTCTCTACCACCTCATAATCGCGAATGAGGCTAAGGATGACGTTGGGAGCTACGACTGAGAGGCGCGAGATCTCATCATCGGTGAAGAATTTATCGCTCACCTTGATGATACCCTTGCTGCCCACCTTCTGCGAGGGATAGTTGAAACCGATGGTGACAGGAGTCTTCAGCGTAAAGAGTCCCAGAAGGCTGGCCACCTGATAGGTTTTGTCAGCGGGTATATGGTCTATGACGGTGCCGTGCTTGATGGCGGCAACCAGGCGTTCTTTCTTGTTCATCGTATGATTGTTTTATCGTTTTTAACTTCGTCGAGTGTAATGCCCAGCACATCGCAGAAGATGGCTTCGCGAGCGAAGAGTCCGTTGCCGGCCTGCTGGATATAGTAGGCGTGGGGGTTGTCATCAACTTCGTAGGCAATCTCGTTGACGCGTGGTAGGGGGTGCAGGATCTTCATGTTGGGCTTGGCGCTCTTCAGTAGCTCGTTGTTCAGCACATAGACGTTCTTCACGCGCTCATACTCCATCAGGTCCGAGAAGCGCTCCTTCTGTACGCGTGTCATATAAAGAATGTCGGCATCGGCAATCACCTTGTCGTTGAAGGCCGTATGCTCCTGATACTTGATGCCATGCTCCTCGCAGTATAGCTTGTACTCCTTGGGCATAGCCAGTTCTTTTGGTGCCACGAAATGGAACGTGGGGTTGAAGTGGCGCATAGCCATGAGCAGTGAATGCACAGTGCGTCCGTATTTCAAGTCGCCCACCATATATATATTAAGGTTCTCCAGCGTGCCCTGTGTCTTGTAGATAGAGTAGAGGTCGAGCATACATTGTGAGGGATGCTGATGGGCACCGTCGCCAGCATTCACGATAGGCACAGGAGCCACCTCCGAGGCATACTGTGCTGCGCCCTCGATATAGTGGCGCATCACGATGACATCGGCATAGTTTGACACCATTAGGATGGTGTCCTTCAGCGTCTCGCCCTTGGTGCCGCTAGTCACCTTGGGGTCGGCAAAGCCTATGACGCGTGCGCCAAGTCGGTTGGCTGCTGTCTCGAAAGAAAGGCGGGTTCTGGTACTGGGCTCAAAGAAGAGTGTGGCAACAACTTTGCCCTTGAGCAGTTCGCGGTTAGGATGCTTTTCAAACTCCTGTGCCATCTCAATCATGTAGAGGATTTTCTCACGAGTGAGGTCGGCAATGGTGACGAAATTATGTTTGTCCATAAATGGCTGAATTGTTTTATTCAGGTTGCAAAGTTACAATAAAATTTTCAATTATCAATTATCAATTATCAATTTTTATTTGTACCTCTGCCGGAAATAAAATCTGGCTAAGGTAGGCTGCATCTCGGAAAAATACAAATAAATTTGGTTTTTCGCTCGATTTGCACTACCTTTGCACCCGCAAACATTTATTCATTAAAATTTAGAAGAAAGAAATGAAAGCATTTGTTTTCCCTGGACAGGGAGCACAGTTCGTAGGAATGGGTAAGGATCTCTACGACAACAACGCAACAGCAAAGGGACTTTTTGAGAAGGCTAACGAGATTCTTGGCTACAGAATCACTGATATTATGTTCGAGGGTACGGACGATGACCTGAAGCAGACCAAGGTCACCCAGCCTGCCGTATTCCTTCACAGCGTCATCTCTGCTATCTGTATGGGCGACGCTTTTCAGCCCGCTATGACTGCTGGTCACTCTCTGGGTGAGTTCTCGGCACTCGTGGCTGCTGGTGCCCTGAGCTTCGAGGATGGCCTGCGTTTGGTCTATGCCCGTGCTATGGCTATGCAGAAGGCTTGCGAGGCTGCACCCTCTACGATGGCAGCCATCATCGGCCTGCCCGACGAGAAAGTGGAGGAGATTTGCGCTGGCATCAACCGTGAGGGCAACGTAGTGGTTTGCGCCAACTACAACAACCCCGGTCAGCTGGTTATCTCTGGTAACGTAGATGCTATCAACGAGGCTTGCGAGCAGTTGAAGGCCGCTGGTGCCAAGCGTGCGCTGCCCCTGAAGGTGGGTGGTGCTTTCCACAGCCCCCTGATGCAGCCCGCCAAGGACGAGCTTCAGGCTGCTATCGAGAAGACCGAGTTCCAGACTCCTAAGTGCCCCGTTTATCAGAACGTGGATGGCAAGCCCCACACTGAGCCTGCCGAGATCAAGCAGAACCTCATTGCACAGCTCACCTCTTCTGTACGCTGGACACAGTGTGTTCAGAACATGATTGCTGATGGTGCCGACGACTTCACCGAGTGTGGTCCTGGTAAGGCGCTCCAGGGCATGATAGCCAAGATCAACAAGGAAGTCAGCGCTCACGGCATTGAATAAGAATAAAACAGTAAATAATGAAAGGTTCTAAAATTATTATTTACCAAATCTTTACGCGTCTGTATGGCAACAGCTGTCAGACGCGTAAACCTTTTGGTACTATCGAGGAAAATGGCTGCGGCAAGTTCAACGACTTCACGCCCTCCGTGCTCAAGCAGATTCGCGAGATGGGCGTCTCGCATGTATGGTACACAGGTGTCATCCGTCACGCTACGATGACCGACTACACCCGCTACGGCATTCCCCGCCAGCATCCAGCGGTGGTGAAGGGTAGGGCAGGCTCGCCTTACGCCATCACCGACTACTATGATGTGGATCCCGATCTGGCTGTCAATGTAGAGAAGCGTATGGAGGAGTTTGAGAAACTCGTCGGCCGCACCCATCGTGCCGGTCTGAAGATGATCATCGACTTCGTGCCCAACCATGTGGCCCGTCAGTACCACAGCATCTGCAAGCCCGCCGGTGTGCGTGACCTTGGCGAGGATGACAACCCTGAGAATGGCTTCGACCCCGTACACAATAATTTCTACTACTGCCCAGGCCAGCCTTTCCTGCCCTATTTCGACCTCTATCATGGCGAGAAAGAACCCTACACCGAGATGCCAGCCAAGGCTACGGGTAACGACTGCTTCCATAACGCGCCAGGCCGCAACGACTGGTACGAGACCGTGAAGCTCAACTACGGTAAGGACTATAATGGTACTTGGTCTATGCTCAACGAGCAATGCTCCACCTGGCAGAAGATGCTCCAGATCCTGCTCTTCTGGGCCTCAAAGGGTGTCGATGCCTTCCGTTGCGACATGGCCGAGATGGTGCCTGCCGAATTCTGGGCTTGGGCCACAGCCCGTGTTCGCCAGCAGTACCCCCACATCCGCTTCATCGGCGAGGTGTATAATCCTGCTGAGTATCGCCGCTACATCGCCTCGGGCTTCGACTATCTCTACGACAAGGTGGGTATGTACGACGCTATGCGCGACGTCATCTGCCATCGTCGGGGCACCGATGCTATCACCTGGGCTTGGCAGCTGACCGACGATATCCGCGACCACATGCTCTATTTCCTCGAGAATCACGACGAGCAGCGCATTGCTAGCGACTTCTTTGCAGGCTCAGGCGAGAAAGCTGTGCCGGCACTCGTGGTCAACGCCCTGATGCAGAAGAACCCTTTCATGCTCTACTTCGGACAGGAGTGGGGCGAGCGTGGCATGGACGAGGAAGGCTTCAGCGGGCGTGACGGACGCACCACTATCTTTGACTACTGGTCGCTCTCATCACATTTCACCGACCTTACCCTTGTATATAATAAGGTGCTTCAGATAGCCCAGACCGAGAAGGCCGTTGCCGAGGGTCAGATGTTCGACGTGATGTATGCCAACAAGCAGTATTTCCGTCAGTATGCCTTTCTGCGTAAGGCGGGCAACGACATACTGCTGGTGGTGGTCAACTTCGACGACCAGCAGCTGACGATTCAGCTCACCATTCCCGACCACGCCTTCAGCTACCTGGAGATTCAGGAGAAGGCCTACAAGGCCACCGACTTGCTCACGGGCAGTCACGCCTCCCTCGTCCTGATGCGTGACCAGCAGGTGCCCATAACTCTCCCCGCTCGCGGAGCTGTGGTTTTTAAACTGTAATTTTTTTCCCTCATATCATAGCAAAGGGCGCCCAAAATGATTCGAGCGCCCTTTTCCGTTTCGGGCTGTTAGAATGTTGAATTTTGTGTTTTGGCTTAAAACGCTTTGCGTTTCAGCCTGTTTTAGCTTGCGTTTTAGGCTGTTTTAGGTTGCGTTTTGGCCTGTTTCGTCTCGCGTTTCAGCCTGTTTCATGTTGTGTTTTGGCATTGATTGTAATTTTGTTTCAAAAATTTTATAATATTGATGTTTTTTGCCTTTTAAATTTGGAGGGTTGTGAAGAATGTTGTATCTTTGCATCAGAATGTTGACCCGAAAAAGTAAACCTAAGATTATTATAACTTTTTTAGTTTCATTAAAATGAAAAATGTACCTGTAGTTAAAGTAGGAATTGTCGCTGTAAGTCGCGACTGTTTCCCCGAATCATTGGCAGTGAACCGCCGCAAGGCCGTTATTGCTGAGTATGAAAAGAAATTTGGTAAGGAAGGCATCTACGAGTGTCCTATCTGCATTGTTGAGAGTGAGATCCACGCTCAGCAAGCTCTGGCAGATGTGCAGAAGGCCGGCTGTAACGCTCTCTGCGTTTATCTTGGCAACTTTGGTCCCGAGATTTCTGAGACCATGATTGCTGACTGGTTCCAGGGTCCCACCATGTTCTGCGCTGCTGCTGAGGAGACTCAGAACGACCTGATCGACGGTCGTGGTGATGCATATTGCGGTATGCTGAATGCTAGCCAGGCTCTGTCTCTGCGCAAGACTCGCGCTTACATTCCTGAGGAGCCCGTTGGCGACGCTGCTCAGTGTGCTGAGATGATTCACGAGTTCCTGCCCATCGCACGTGCTATCGTTGGTCTGCAGAACCTGAAGATCATCAGCTTCGGTCCTCGTCCTAACAATTTCCTGGCTTGTAACGCTCCTATCCGCGCCCTGTATGACCTCGATGTTGAGATCGAAGAGAACTCAGAGCTCGACCTGCTTGAGGCTTTCCAGAAGCATCAGGGCGATCCACGTATCGACGAGGTTGTGAAGGATATGGCTGCAGAGCTCGGTCACGGTAACAAGATTCCTTCAGTTCTGCCTAAGCTCGCTCAGTATGAGCTGACCCTGACTGACTGGATTGAGGCTCACAAGGGCTCTCGTCAGTTTGTGGCTATGGCCAACAAGTGCTGGCCTGCATTCCAGACCATGTTCGGCTTCGTTCCCTGCTATGTGAACAGCCGTCTGACGAGTCGTGGTATTCCTGTAGCTTGCGAGGTTGATATCTATGGTGCTTTGTCAGAGTATATCGGAACATGTATCTCTCAGGATGCTGTTACCCTGCTCGACATCAACAACACCGTACCTACCGACATGTACGAAGAGAGCATCAAGGGTAAGAAGTTTGCTTGCGACACCTATACCGAGAAGGAAATCTTCATGGGCTTCCACTGCGGTAACACTGCTTCTTCTAAGGTTTGCAACTGCCAGATGTGCTTCCAGCGCATTATGGCTCGCGCTCTGCCTGTTGAGGTTACCAACGGTACCCTCGAGGGTGACATCCAGCCAGGTCTGGCTACTGTTTATCGTCTGCAGTCTACTGCCGACACCAAGCTCCGCGCTTACATCGCTCAGGGCGAGGTTATTCCTGTGGCTACACGTTCATTCGGTAGCATCGGTATCTTCGGTATCAAGAATATGAGCCGCTTCTATCGTCACGTCCTCATCGAGAAGCACTACCCACACCACTGCGCCGTTATGTTCGGCCATCAGGGTAAGTACTTGTGGGAGGTTCTCAAGTACATGGGTATCCCCGTTGACGAGATCGACTACAACTTCCCCAAGGGTGACTACTATCCCACAGAGAATCCCTTTGCATAAGCGATAGAACGGAAGTTCTGAATAAAATGAATCCCTCGCCTTTCGATTGAAAAGCGAGGGATTTTTTTTAATCCTTTTATGAATTACTGATTCTCAGCAGGAGCAGCCTCGGGAGTAATCTCGGCGGGAGCTTCCTGAGCAGGAGTAGCCTCAATAGCGTTGGTGTTGCTTGGGCTGGTAATGGGGTTGGCCTCTACTTGGTCAATGAGGTTGGTGTCGCCAGCAGCCTTGGGTGCGAAGTATGCACATGCAACGCTGACAACTACCATGAAGATAGCGAGCCCCCAAGTGGCTTTCTCGATGAAGTCGGTGGTCTTGCGGACACCGCCAATCTGATTGTAAGAGGCGAAGTTTGATGCCAAACCACCACCCTTAGATTCCTGAATCAGTACAATGCCTACCATGAGTACGGCAGCAATGACAATGAGGATAATTAAAAGATAATAAATTCCCATTTTTTGTAAGCTATTTTTTATTGTTGTTTATTATTAATTTCTTCAAGAAGCGAATTTGGTCTGCAAAGTAAACATTTTTTTTCGGATTATCCAAACTTAATTGCTGAATAATTTCTAAAGCCTTGGAATAATTGCCCTGTTTGATGTAAATTCGGGCATAAGTCTCGGTAAAATACCCTTGTTCGACCTCATTTTGTGTGTCAGGGTCGTCGGTAGGGAGCTCTGGCTTGAGGGTAGGGGATTCGTTGAGTACAATCTTCCCCTTTTCGTTGTTGATGAAAGAGTCAATAAGGCTCTGACCGATAAGCTGGGGCGACTCGGAAGCCTGTTCCTGTTCGTCTTCGCTCTCACTTTCAAGGAGGTAGGCCACATAGTCAACGGCGGCATCAGCAGGTGTAGGCTTGCGCTTGCCTTTCTTAGGAGTTGGCTCCTCTTCCTCTTTTGGCAGCGAGTCGAGGAAATCGTCGATAAGCGATATGGTGCGGCTGTTGCGTTCCTCAGCTGTAGCCTGTTGGCTGATGGCTGTTGGCTGATGGCTGTTGGTTGATTGGGCTGCCTTTAACTTGTAGTGTGCGGCCTCAATCATCTGGAAGAGCACTTTGCGATCGGTAATATAGATGGCGGCGCGGCGCAACTCCTGGTCGAAGGACGGGTCATGGAGCAAGTAGAGGTTCTGTAGCATCAGCAGGCGTGCCGTCTGAAAATAGGGATATAGTGCCAGCATAGACCGCAACTCGTAGAGTGTGTCGCGATCCATTCGCTCTGGGTGTTCAATGAGTTCTACTATATCCATAGGTTTACCAGTTTGCTACGGTTGCGTTGAAAATTTGGTCGGTGATGTCCTTGACCATCTGGGTGACCAACTCCTCCTGCACAGCATTGAGTGACTGTGTTGTATCATAAGTCGTAGTGGCTGTGAACTGGCGTTCGAAGTCCTCTGTGTGATTGGCGTTGTTGGTGAAACGCACGTTGACGGTCATCGACAACTCGGTTTGGGCAGAATAGCCTTCGGCCGATACAGATTTGTTGCGCTGTTCGTACCGTGTTATCTCGCCATCAACCCTCAAGTCGCCGTTACGCTTTACCTGAATGAGCTTGGTATGGTTGGCATATTGGTCTTTCAGCTGGTTGTTGAAGATGCTGGCCATTGGACCCCACACGTAGTTGGTGCGCAGGGGGAAGTCGCTGATCTGAATGGTCTTCGTCTTGTTGTAGTCAATGCTAGCTCCGTTGAAGGAGTAGCACGACGACATGAAGAATGTTGTAACAAAGAATACCAGCATCAACCCGTATTGCTTCAGTCGACGGTAGAGCGTGCGGTCGCTGATACCCAGTTCCTGAGCAGCTTTCTTACGATTGCCATTATTGCGCTCCAGTGCCTTCTCCAACATCTGACGGCTCAGTTCGCTGAGATTCAGGTTCTCCTGCTCAGGTGTCGGCTCGATGTATTCCTCTGCTTCGGCATCTTCGAATATGGGGTTGATGGGGTGAATGGGCTGTATGGGTTGGATAGCAGATGAGGGTGTCGTCTTGACATCTTCCATCTGTTTCTTCAGCTGGCTCATCTCGCGTCGCATATCGTTGACGTTGCCGCGCAGTTCAAAGAGAATCTTATAGAGAATCTCGCGCTCATTCTCGAACGAATGGTCGCTATTGTTTTTAATTACAGCGAGTTGTGTGGTGTCCTGATCCTGAGGAATAAACTTCGACAGAATCTGAGGGGTAATAATGCGCTCTTGGCTCAGCACGGAGATCTGTTCCGTAATATTCTTCAACTGGCGCACATTGCCTGGCCATTTATAGTGCATCAACAACTGCTTAGCTTCGTCGGTCAGCGTGACGCGCTCCATACGGTATTTCTCGGCCATCTGCATAGCAAAGAGACGAAACAGTAGCACAATGTCCTCGCCACGCTCGCGCAGGGGAGGCATTTGGATGGGGATACTGTTCAGACGATAGTAAAGATCCTCGCGGAAACGGCCTTCGCTGATGGCCTGGCGGATGTTCACGTTTGTAGCAGCCACAATGCGCACGTCGGTCTTGCGGATTTCAGTACCACCCACGGGTATGTATTCACCCGTTTCTAAAACTCGTAGCAATCGGGCTTGTGTAGCTAAAGGCAGTTCGCCCACCTCGTCAAGAAACAGTGTACCTTTATTTGCTACGCCAAAATAGCCAGGCGAGTCATTGATAGCACCAGTATAGGAACCTTTCACGTGACCGAAGAGTTCGGAGTCAATGGTACCCTCAGGGATAGAACCGCAGTTGATAGCAAAGTATTTCTCTCGCTTGCGGGGTGAATTGTCGTGGATGACTCGGGGGATAATCTCCTTACCAACACCACTTTCGCCAACAATGAGAACGCTCAAATCGGTGGGCGCCACCTGAAGGGCAACGTCCAGAATATGGTTTAGAGCCTCGCAGTTGCCCACGATGTTATACCTCTGTTTGATGCGTTGTAACTCAGCGTTGTTCATAATTGGCTGACAAAATTACACATTTTTTTTGAAACGGCTGCAAAAATGGCAGAAAAATTATTCCTCGGGTTTCTTGTGGAAGCGTACCTTCTCGCTTTCGTCGCGACGCTCGTGGTAGAGTTTGGGCAACGGATTTTCGTAAGGCTCATCGAAGTTCTGCCGATTGCGCCATACGTCGATAGCCACATAGATAGCATTGCGCAGTGATTGTTCGTCGGTAGTGTTCTTTCCGGCTGCATTGAAGTTCACACCATGGGCTGGAGCAGTACGAATGAGGTCTAAGCCAGCGGTGAAACGTACGCCGTTCTCATAGGCCACTGCTTTGAAAGGAGTCTGACCCTGGTCGTGGTACATTGCCAGCACACCGTCGAAACGGTAGTAGGCACAGCGGCCAAAGAAATCATCGGCAGCGTAGGGACCGAATACCTGAATTCCTTGCTCTGCCAATTCTTTGATGGCAGGATTGATAATTGTCTGTTCTTCATCGCCTAGAACACCATCCTCACCGCAACGGGGGTTGAGTGCCAGCACGGCAATGCGCGGGTTGCTGACGCGTAGATCGCGGCGTAGAGCCTGATGGAAGATTGTGGCTTTCTCCACAATCTTTTGTTTCGTGATGGCTTCCGCAATATCCTTGATGGCCACATTGTTGGTGACCAGGGCCACGCGCAGGTCATCATTGGTTAGGATGGTGAGTCCTTTCTTGCCGTCGTTAAGGGTATTCTCTATATAATTGGTGTGTCCGTTAAATCCCTTTATACTGTTTTTGCTTACAGGAGCAGTTACCAACACGTCAAAAAGACCGGCCTTGTAGTCGGTCAGAGCTTTGTCGATGGCCATCTTGGCAGCTTCAGCAGATTCTGGCGTGGTTATTCCAAGGTCTATTTTCGTCTCGTCTTCGCTAACAGCTAGCAAGTTTAACTTACCATCACGTGCCTCTTTTGCATCCTTGATGGTTACAAAGGGAACCTCAATTTCCAGTGCCTTGCTGTGGTAGGCGGCAACCTTTGGTAAACCGTAGATGATGGGGGTGCAGAGCTCCAACATGGTAGGGTCTGAAAATGTCTTTAATATCACTTCATAGCCCACGCCGTTGGTATCGCCGTGTGTAATGGCTACGCGAATTTTTCTATCTTCCATTTTATTTATAGTATTTGATTTTTCTTTTTCTCTGTGCTAAGCAGGCCGCAGGCCGCAAATATGTCCTGGCCGCGACTGGCTCGAATGGTCGAATACACGCCATTGGCGGTGAGATAGTCACGCAACTGCTCCATTCTGTTAAGGTCGGCCCCAGGCAAGTCAACATTAGGAATCTGGTGAAAGCGAATTAGGTTGACGCGACATTCCAGTCCCTTGACCAGTTGTACAATCTCATGCCCATGCTCCAAAGTGTCGTTGAGGCCGCTGAAGCAGATATACTCAAACGAACAGCGGCGCTGATGGGTGAAGTCATATTGCTTCAGTAGTTCCACCACCTCGCTGATGCCCATTGCTTTCTCTGCAGGCATCAGCGACAGGCGCTGGTCGTGCAGGGGCGAGTGCATAGAGATGGCGACATGACACTGGCTCTCGTCAAGGAAACGTTTCAGCTTGCTTTTTATGCCCACACTACTTACGGTGATGCGCTTAGGACTCCAAGCATAGCCGTCGGCAGCTGTCAGTATCTCTGTCGCCTTCAGTACATTGTCCAGATTGTCCATCGGTTCGCCTTGACCCATGAACACTACGTTGGTCAGCAGGTCGCGCTCGGGTAGGGCGTAGATTTGATTCAGGATGTCGGCAGCTGTAAGGTTGCCATCGAAACCCTGCTTGCCCGTCTGACAGAACAGGCAGTTCATCTTGCAGCCCACCTGACATGACACGCAAAGTGTGGCACGGTCGCCGTCAGGAATGAAGACGGTCTCGACAAATTTTTCGGTTCCGTTTTTTGCGACATCGTCGTAACATACCGTTCGAACAGGAAACAAGTACTTAATCGTACCATCCATGCTATGCTGACAGTCGATGGGGGCCATAGCACCAACGCAATACTCGGCTGCTAGACGCTCACGATTCACCTTCGAGAGATTCGTCATCTCGTCGATGCTCATTACGCCTTTCTCATAGAGCCACTTGGCTATCTGTCCGCCAGTGAAGGCTGGCATACCCAACTGTTGCGCCACTTGTTTCAGTTCCGCAGTAGTCAGTCCCAGCAGTCTCTTCTTGCTTGTATTACTATCGTTGGCCGTTTTTTCCATGTAAGGTGCAAAAGTACGAAAAAATGTCGAATTAACAAAGTGTTTAATCTTTTTTATTATTGTATAAGAGCTATTCTCAAAATAATGAGCACAAGTTTTTGTGAAATGCGTGGTTTTTACTATCTTTGCACGAAATTATTTGTTTAAATGAAAGAACGTGTAGATATTTTCCTGCCTCGCACGGATGAGCGGCAGGCAGAACGGCTCAAGGCAGAATTGTTGGCCAGTACGCTCGTACAGGGTGTTTGGTTCGTTGATGGTATGCACTCCAGTGAATCTTTATATGCCATTGCGTTGCAGTCAACATCGCCATACGTGGCTTTGGTGGTCAAGGAAGCCTCGCTGGAATTAGGACAGGGGGCATTGGAACGTCTGGTGCAGGTGGCTTGCGACAGTGATGCCATGATGGTATATGCCGACCACTACGAGAAGAAAGAAATCAATGGCGAGTGGAAAACAGAGAAACATCCAGCCATCGATTATCAACTGGGCTCTGTTCGTGATGATTTCGATTTCGGTTCGTTGTGGCTGGTGCGTGGCGATATGTTGCGTCAGTGGGCACATGAGTCAACAGCGAAATATCAATATGGTGGACTCTACGACCTGCGTCTCTATCTGAGTCGGCAGGGACAAATACTTCATCTGAACGAGTTGCTCTATACTGAGGTGGAGCGCGATACGCGAGCATCCGGAGTAAAACAGTTTGACTATGTAAACCCAGCCAACCGTGATGTGCAGATAGAAATGGAACAGGTGGTCACACGCCATCTGGAAGCCATTGGTGCAGTGGTGGATACCACCAGTCTGCAGAATGTGGATTTCGACGAACAGCCCTTTGAACTGGAGGCCTCTGTCATCATCCCTGTATTTAATCGTGCCAAGACCATCGCTGATGCAGTGAAGAGTGCTTTGGCACAAGAGACGAAGTTCAAATACAATGTTATCGTGGTAGATAACCACTCCACAGATGGCACAGGAGAAATCCTCTCTCAACTTTCAACTTTCAACTCTCAACTTGTCGTCCTGACTCCAGAACGACACGACCTCGGTATTGGCGGCTGTTGGAACATGGCTATCAATGATACTCATTGCGGACGCTTTGCCGTACAGTTGGATAGTGATGACCTCTATTCATCGCCTAAAACATTACAGACCATTGTGGATGCTTTCTATAAACAGAAAGCAGCGATGATAGTAGGCTCTTACAGGATGTGCGACTTCGACCTGAATACCCTGCCGCCAGGACTCATTGCACATAAGGAATGGACTGATGAGAACGGACCGAATAATGCTCTGCGTATAAATGGACTGGGTGCTCCACGTGCTTTCTTTACACCATTGTTGCGCCAGGTGCAGTTGCCCAATACCAGTTATGGTGAGGATTATGCCATGGGACTCTGGTTCTCACGTAACTATCGCATTGGACGAATCTATGACGAACTTTATCTGTGTCGCCGGTGGGGAGGCAATAGTGATGCCGCCCTTTCTGTGGATAAGATCAATGCTAACAATCTGTACAAAGACCGTCTGCGCACGTTTGAAATCAAGGCCAGACAGACTATAAATCAACACCCTTCAGCCATTAACCGACACCTTTCTCCCCTAGACCGCTTCTTCGACCGTCAATTGACACTGTGGCCAGAGACGCGCGACCGCTATCGTGAGTTGAGTCATGTGGAAACACGCGAACTGAACGTAGGTACCTCCACTTTCGAGGTGCAGTTCAATCCCGCCCGTATCCGATCTACAGGAGCTACCATCACAAAGCAGGCAGTGGCAGCACGTCCCTGTTTCCTATGTAGAAAGAACCGTCCGCAGGAGCAGTTGACAAAGGTTCAGAACGTGGATTACGAACTGCTGGTTAACCCATATCCCATTCTGCCAATGCATTTCACTGTTCCCACCCGTAGGCATCAGCCTCAGCAGATTCGTGGTATGTATGGTGAGATGATTCAGCTGTTGGTCAACTATCCTGAGTTGATGGTGTTCTATAATGGCCCGCTTTGTGGAGCCTCGGCGCCAGATCATGCGCATCTTCAGGCCGGTACCTCAGGTGTACTACCCTTGCAGAAGGAGTGGCAGCGCCTGTCGCGCAACCTCACTGAGGTGGCTCGACGTGGGGAAGACGCTACGCTTAGCGTGGTAGAAGATTATCCTTGTGCGGCATTGGTTATTCGTGCAAATAATCGTCGTGCCAGCGAGCGTATGTTTGCTACGTTGTATCATGATCTGCCAAAGATGGCCGATCAGTCGGAACCCATGGTGAATATCGTGGCCTGGCATACGGGTGAGGAGTATATTTCTGTAGTATTCCCCCGAAAGAAACATCGTCCTGACTGTTATTTCAAAACTGGTGATGAACAGTTGCTGGTGAGTCCTGGTGCATTAGATATGTCAGGACTATTTATCACGCCTCGCCGTGAAGACTTTGAACGTATCACGCCCGAGCAGGCAGAAGAAATACTGAAAGAATGTGCGCTCCCTGACGACGAGTTCGAGATATTGAAAGAGCGACTGAAGAAAACTGGTGTCAACGTGCAGCGCCCATCAAAGATGGGTGAGGAACCACAGATTACGGTGGGTATTGTGAGCGCACAGAAAATCGTGTTCTGTCTGAACGGAAATTATACGGCTAAGGGCGAGACGCTTACTGGACTGCAGACCGTGGAATTGGCTGAAGGCGGACTGCTCTGGCGTGGCCAAAACTATCGTGAACTGCGCTTCCAACCACAGGGTGATGAGGTGTCGTTTACACTTCATGATGTCACTATTGGTGTAGGTTTCCACTGGGAGCGTCAGGAGGAACAGACTTTTCGTGGAGCCCTCAGATTGGTGGTTGAGGCCGACAAAGTGTTGGCTATCAATGAATTGCCTGTAGAACAGTATTTGGAGAGTGTGATATCCAGTGAGATGAGTGCCACATCTTCACCTGAACTGTTGAAGGCTCATGCTGTCATCTCCCGTTCGTGGGTGCTCTATCAGATGAAGAAACGTATGGAAAGTGGTGAGCGCAAGGACAATAGCTTCTTCTCGTTTGTGAAGAAAGAGGACGAACTGCTGCGCTGGTACGACCGTGAGGACCATACATTGTTTGATGTCTGTGCTGATGACCATTGCCAGCGCTATCAGGGTATCACCCGTGCTTCGTCGCCTGCTGTGGCTGAGGCTATCAAGGCCACTCGCGGTCAGGTGCTCACATTCGATAACGAACTCTGTGATGCCCGTTTCTCAAAATGCTGTGGTGGACAGACGGAGGAGTTCCAATATTGCTGGGAGAATATCAAGAAGCCTTATCTGGTATCGGTCAGCGATCCATTCTGTCACACCAACGACAAGCGTATCTTATCGCAGGTGCTTAACGACTACGATCAAGAGACTCCCGATTTCTATGAATGGCGAGTGGAGTATACGCAGGAAGAACTTACGGAACTGGTGAATCGCAAGACGAAACTCGACCTCGGTGATATAGTAGACCTTGTGCCGTTGGATCGTGGAATGAGTGGACGTATCTGGCGTCTGCAGATTGTTGGCACAAAACGTTCGTTTATCATTGGTAAGGAACTGGAGATTCGTCGTGCGCTCAGCGAGACACATCTTTACAGCAGCGCCTTCAAGGTGAAGAAAGTAGATAATCGCTTCATCATCAAAGGTCGCGGATGGGGCCATGGTGTAGGTCTCTGCCAGATTGGTGCAGCCGTGATGGGCGAGAAAGGCTATGATTACGATGATATCCTCTTATATTATTATAGAGGTGCAGAAATAAAGCAGGAATACTGATATGAAAAAAATAAATCCCTGGGCATGGATACCCACGCTCTATATGGCAGAGGGACTGCCAAATGTGATTGTGACATCTGTCGCTGTGGTGCTCTATATGCAGATGGGACTGAGCGATACCGAGATAGGACTTTATACGGGGTGGTTGGGCTTGCCGTGGATTATCAAACCCATATGGAGCCCGTTTGTTGATTTGTGCAAGACGAAGCGCTGGTGGGTACTGGCTATGCAACTGTTGTTGGGCTCGTCACTGGCAGGTATCGCCTTCACACTGAATACGGATTTCTGGTTTCAAGGCACAATGTTCTGTTTTTTTCTGATGGCTTTCTCGAGTGCCACGCATGATATCGCTGCCGATGGCTATTATATGTTGGAACTCGACGAACACCAGCAGGCCTGGTTCGTAGGAATACGTAACACATTCTACCGTTTGGCTGTCATTTTCGGCAATGGCGCGTTGGTACCTTTGGCAGGCTATCTGCAGACGCTTTATCCTGATCAGAATGCCTTTACATGGAGTCTGGTGTTCTATGGCGTAGCCGCCCTGTTTATCGCTTTCTGGCTGTGGCATTGCTACCTCATGCCAAAATCGAATGCCGATGTGCGTAATCACGTGACAGCCAAAGAGGTGACACGTGGACTCCTTGATATGTTCAAGGTATTCTTCACTCGTATGCCTTGGCGCGAACTGCTCTGTGCCGTAGTGTTCATCATGTTCTATCGCTTCCCTGAGGCTTTGTTGAATGCGATGAGTAAGACATTCCTGACACGTTCTCAGGAGGACGGCGGACTAGGACTCTCTTTGGCGGAATATGGTATTAGCTATGGTACCGTGGGACTCATCGGCTTGTTGCTGGGAGGTATCGTCGGTGGTTGGCTGGCCAGTCGCGATGGACTGAAGCGCTGGCTATGGCCTATGGTATGTGCTATTACTTTGCCTGATGTGGTCTATGTATATATGAGTTATGCTATGCCCGAGAATATGGTGCTTGTCAGCTCGTGTATCTTCATTGAACAGTTTGGCTACGGCCTTGGTTTCACAGCACTCACCCTCTATATGCTTTATTTCAGTATGGGCCCCTTCAAGACATCATTTTACGCTATCTGTACGGGGTTGTCGTATCTGGGCTTGCAAGTTCCAGCTATGTTCTCAGGCTTCTTGAAGGATGCTGTGGGCTATCAGACCTTCTTCCTTATCGTTATGGCTCTGTGTGGTGTCACTTTTTTGGTGGCTTGGTTTGTAAAGATTGACCCTGAGTTTGGTAAAAAGAAATAAAGGCTGATGAGCGAGCAGGGCAGTACTACAGTTTGGCTATCCTCTTTGTATTTTGCAAAGGGAATGCCTCGTGTAGTCATTTTTGTGATTGCCCTTCTCTTGTTTCACCAAATGGGTTATTCCTTGAGCGAAAGTCTTTTGGGTGTGGCTGTCTTTTATCTTCCCTGGGTGCTTAAGGTGTGGTGGAAACCGGTTGTAGGGAAAGCGATGGACTACCGCCTATGGATTCTCTTTACGCAGTTCTTGTTGGCTACAGCATTTGGCTTGCTTGCATTCTCGCTATCGGTTAAATGGATTACGTGGTGCCTACTGATGCTGATTTCTTGGCTCACAGCCCTGCATAATGTGGCTGCCGATGAGTTTGCCCGTTTGCATCCATTGGCCTATCGTCATACTATTGTTCAGGAACTATTCAGAAAATTTTCGCTCGTAGTAGGTCAAGGCATTCTTTTGGTTCTGGCTGGTAATCTGCAGATTTTCTATCGTAATGAAATGCTTTATGCTTGGAGGGTACTGTTTTATTTCATGTCAGGTTTTTTTATGATTTTGTTCTTCTGGCACATATTGACGTTGCCGCGTTCGCGACGGAATTTTTTCAATGCTCCTATATCGCAAGAACGGATAATCACAAGCTGGGGACGAGGTGTATTATTCTTGCTTTTCTTCGCTTTTGCACAGGCAATGGTAGGCAAGGTGAGCATTCTTTTCTTGATAGATTCATTCCGTAATGGTGGTGTGGGACTAGCTCCACAGGAGTTCGGCTTTGTTATGGGTATAGTGGGTATCGTTGCACTTACTGTGGGTGGTTTATTAGGAATGAAAGCGATTGCCCGTTTCGGCTTTTCACATTGTCTGTGGCCTATGACCCTTAGTATGATTATTCCATGTGGCGTCTATGTTGCACTGAGTTACTGGCAACCCAAGGAACTGATGGTTATTGGTTGCTGTGTACTTGTTGAACAGTTGGCCTATGGTATAGGCTTCACGGTCTATCTGTCGTATTTAAAACGGATAAAGTGTCGTGAACAGGGAAAGTCGATAATGGCTCTTTCGTTGATGCTAGGGTGCGTTGTGTCTGGGCTATTGTTACAGCCACTGGGCTATAATTCTTTCTTTGTTTTGGCAATGGTTTTGTCTGTCTTTACAATCCTTACCCCAATCTTACTTCCGAAATATTTATAAAGAATTATCATTATATTGTATGAAAAAAATGTACTATTACACAAAAATGATAGTCGTTGCTATGATAGCAATGATGGCATTTACAAGTTGCGATGAAGATACAGACCTCGCTTATAATCTGGAAGGAGTCTGGGAGGGAACAATTACGGGTAACTACTATTCTTATCGTGGGTACACAACGAATGATTATGATACCCAGATTATGTTCAAACAGGCAGGTTCCTGGGGAAGTGGGGGTACTGGATATGAGATTGACTATCATCGCGAAAGCCGTCGTTATACGAAGGTTTTCTTCGACTGGACGGTGCGTGATGGACGTATCTATTTACATTATGAAGATGGCGTGTATGTGGTAATCCGTGATTTTGAAACCTATTGGGCTATGAGTAGAATGCGATTCCGTGGCTATTTTGATAATTACGACACTGGGGAACAATTAGCAGCCTTCAATCTGATAAAGGTTGAGTCGCCGGATGACTATTATGATGGGAACTATAGCCGTCAGACAATAGAAGATTTTTAGATACCCAGTCCTCCTTGAAACGATAAATCTACCGCCTTGCTCTGCTGTATGCGAGAGTAGGGCGGTACATCATTTGTTACCCAGATGTTACCACCGATGATTGAGTGGTGACCAATGGTGATACGTCCAAGGATAGAAGCGTTTGAATAAACGGTGACATGATCCTCGATAATGGGGTGACGTGGAATGTTCAGCATATTACCGTTCTCATCGTAACGGAAACTCTTGGCACCCAGAGTCACACCCTGATACAGCGTCACGTGATTGCCGATAATTGCAGTCTCGCCAATCACCACACCAGTACCGTGATCAATAGCAAAATACTCACCTATCTTTGCACCAGGGTGAATGTCAATACCCGTCCTTGAATGGGCCAACTCTGTAATGATACGGGGGATGACGGGCACCTGCATCAGGTGCAGCACATGCGCTATGCGATAGTGGGTCATCGTGTTCATCACAGGGTAGCAGTAGATTACTTCACCATAGTTGGTGGCGGCGGGGTCACTCTGGAACATCGCCTCCACATCGGTATAAAGCAGACGCTTCACTTCAGGCAATTGGTCAATAAACTGCAGGGCTTGAGCCTCGGCCGAACGGAGTACTTGCTCCTCAGAACAGTCACAATCCTCGCAAAACTGCATACCACGAGCAATCTGACGCTTCAGCAAGTTGAAAAGCTCATCCATACTCACACCGATATGGTAAGAGCGCATCTTCTCATCACTCTGACGCTTGTGGAAATAGTCGGTGAAGATAATATCCTTACACAGACTCACAATCCTTCTTACCTCTTCTACACTAGGCATAGGCGCTGTTCCAGCGGGCATCATGTCGCGCTCGCATTCTGATAGTTTTGACAGTTTTGCTACGTTTCTTTGTAGCACCTCATTCAGTTTGTCCTGTTCCATCTGTGTCAGTTTGTTCTTATGTTATTCTGTTAATTTGTCTTTATATATGAGTTCCTGCGTCCCTTCGGTAGCAAGCGAGCAAAACTAGAGCGAATCTGTCTTATCTGATAAACAGCAATTCGCGATATTTTGGCAGCGTCCAGAGACCATCTTCCACAATCAGTTCCAGTTTGTCTATCTGTTTGCGGATAGCCTCCATGTGAGGACAGACGGTGTTGTGATACTGGATGGCACGTTCGTGTATATCCTCGATGCGATTGGCCACACGACGAGCATCTGTCAGATCCTCTACCAACTGCTCTATCTTCTCTGTACGCTCAGCGATTTCCTCGATAAGTTTCATGTTACGGGTTGACAGACGTTCTGCGCGTTCAGCGCTGAATACCTCTTTCATACCTTGCACATTCTTGATGAGTTTACTCTGATAGTGAGTAGCAACTGGGATAATATGGTTCATCGCCAGATCGCCCAACACACGAGCTTCAATCTGTACAGTCTTCACGTACATCTCCCATTTCACCTCGTTGCGGGCTTCTAACTCCTTCTTGTTCATCACCTTCGTGCTCTCAAACATCTTGATGCTGGAGTCATCGAGGTAGTGCTCGAAAATTACGGGGCACGATTTCTCTACATCCAGTCCGCGTTTAGCAGCCTCTTTCACCCATTCTTCTGAGTAGCCATTACCATCGAATCGGATAGGCTTACAGGCCTTCACGTCGTCTTTCAGAACCTCAAGCAGTGCCTGAATTTTGTCCTCTCCTTGGGCGATTTTGGCATCTACTCTTTCTTTGAAAGAGTTTAAAGCTTCTGCCATTGCAGCATTCAATGCAATCATGGCACTGGCGCAGTTCACGCTGGAACCTGGAGCACGGAACTCGAAGCGGTTGCCGGTGAAAGCAAAGGGTGATGTGCGGTTACGGTCTGTATTGTCTACTACAAGGTCTGGAATCTGAGGAATATCAATCTCCATACCCTGCTTACCCTTCAGGTTGAAGAGTTCGTTGGTTTCTGATGTCTCGATATGGTTCAATACCTCGGTGAGCTGTGTGCCTAAAAATGAACTGATGATGGCAGGAGGAGCCTCGTTGCCACCTAAACGATGGGCATTCGTAGCACTCATAATACTGGCCTTCAGCAATCCGTTGTGCTTATAAACAGCCATCAGCGTTTCCACGATAAAAGTGATGAAACGCAAGTTCTCCTCTGGTGTGGTACCAGAGGCGTGAAGCAGTATTCCGTTGTCGGCGCTGAGGCTCCAGTTGCAGTGTTTACCACTACCATTGATGCCATCGAATGGCTTTTCATGGAGCAACATGCGGAAGCCATGCTTGCGGGCTACTTTCTTCATCAGACTCATCAACAGCATGTTATGGTCAACAGCCAGGTTGCACTCTTCGAAAATAGGTGCCAACTCAAACTGGTTGGGTGCAACCTCGTTGTGACGTGTCTTCACAGGGATGGCCAGCTCCAATGATTGTATCTCAAGGTCTTTCATGAAGGCCTGCACACGATCGGGGATAGTACCAAAGTAGTGGTCGTCCATCTGCTGGTTCTTGGCACTCTCGTGACCCATCAGCGTTCTGCCGGTCATCAGTAGGTCTGGACGGGCAGAGTAGAGGCCCTCGTCCACAAGGAAATATTCTTGCTCCCAACCCAGGTTCACCTGCACCTTGGTCACGTCGTCATAGAAATACTTGCATACATCCTTAGCAGCCTTGCTCACCGCATGGATAGCGCGGAGTAGGGGAGCCTTGTAGTCTAAGGCCTCACCTGTATAGGCGATGAAGATGGTTGGGATACACAGTGTGTCGTCGATAATAAACACGGGTGATGTGGGATCCCAGGCAGAGTATCCGCGGGCCTCGAAGGTATTGCGAATGCCACCGTTGGGGAACGAGCTGGCGTCAGGCTCCTGCTGTACCAGCAACTTACCAGAGAACTTCTCAATCATACCGCCCTTGCCGTCGTGTTCTACGAAAGCATCGTGCTTTTCGGCAGTACCCTCTGTCAATGGTTGAAACCAGTGTGTGTAGTGTGTCACGCCCATCTCCTGTGCCCACTGCTTCATGCCTGCAGCCACTGCATCGGCTATCGATCGGTCCAGTCTGGCACCGTTATCTATCACGTCAATCATCTTGTCGTAAATGTCCTTTGGCAAGTATTTGTACATCTTCTGACGATTGAAAACATACTTGCCAAAATACTCAGATGGGCGCTCAGATGGGGCCTTCACATCAAGAGCGTGCTTCTTAAACGCCTCTTCTACTACCTGAAATCTTAAATTGTTTGCCATTGTCTTCTCTGTGTTCTGCTTATTTTGGCTGCAAAGTTAATAATTTTTATCTGACTTCCTTTCGTTATTAGAAAGATTTTTCTTATTTTTGCAGAGATAATTGATAAGTAATTGTTATGATGACCAATTTCTATAAACCGCTATTAGCTGTTTTTTGCCTGTTATACTGCTTGTGTGTTGATGCGCAAACAGAAATAAAGTGCGATTCCGTAGTATCTGAAAGTGATTCTTTGGTTCAGGTGTTACGAAGTCAGGTTCAAGAATTACAGTTGCAGCGTATCATGATGCAAGAACAACTGGCAGAGTCGGGGCGTAGTGACTCTTTGCGAACAGCAGAACGTAAGGCTCGAATAGATTCTTTACGACAAATTACGTCTGGAGCACCGCTTATTGTTGATGGCGACACTTTGTTGGTGCTTTATGCTCGTAAGGGTGGAGTGTATCCAGAGACTCGTGTTGAACAGGCACATACAGTTATTCTTTCTGAAGGCAAACGGATGACGATGTTTGCTGATTCCATCTATGTGTATGAAAGTGATTTCTTCAGCGATATCATGGCTGGCGATGAGGTCATCTTAAGTATCACGGATATTGATGCCTTGTGGCAAAATACGACGCGCCAGGAATTGGCAGCCCAGTATGCGGAGATTATCAAGGCGAAAATTGTTGAGTTTCATGAGGAATACGGCTTGCGTCAGAAACTATACGGGCTGATGTGGGTAGTCATTATTATTGTTGTACAAACGTTGCTAATCAGGGCTACTCTTTGGATCTACCGCAAATGGCGCTATCGTCTGTTGAGACTGGTGATGAGATGGAATATCCCTTTGAGAATTAGAGATTACGAGGTACTGAATGTGAGAAGAAGAGGACTCACGTTCTCGTTTTTCTATCGTCTGCTTCGCTTTTTCATTATTATATGGCAGTTGCTAATTAGTGTGCCTCTGCTCTTTTATGTGTTTCCAGAGACTAAGACCATAACTTTTACTTTATTAGGCTATATCTGGAATCCTTTCGTAGATATTGTGATGTCGGTAATAGGCTATTTGCCCAACCTCTTCAAAATAATAGTCATTATTATATGTTTCCGCTATATAGTGAAAGCAGTTCATTACTTGATGAACGAGGTGGCAACAGGTAAACTGAAAATCAATGGCTTTTATGCCGATTGGGCACAGCCAACCTATCTTATTTTGCGTCTCTTGCTGTATTCGTTCATGTTTGTTATGATATGGCCTTTGCTTCCAAGTTCCAATTCGGAGATATTCCAGGGCGTTTCAGTGTTCATTGGTGTCATTGTCTCTTTGGGTTCTACATCGATTGTAGGAAATGTAATGGCTGGATTGGTGATGACATATATGCGCCCTTTCCATGTAGGTGACTTCATTCGTTTTGGTGAGGTGGAAGGCTTTGTATTGGAGAAGACGGCCTTAGTGACTCGTATTAGGACACGAAAGAACGAGGTTATAACCATTCCAAATTCTAATTTGATGAGTGCTCAAACCTCAAATTATTCTTTTGCAGCCGATAATTTCGGTATTATTGTCCATACCAAAGTAACGATTGGATACGATATGAAGCACGAACTGATAGAAAACTTGCTGTTGTCATCTGCTAAGGCCACCAAACATTTACAACAAAAGCCTTTACCTTTTGTACGAGTTACAGCACTTGATGACTTCTATGTGGAATATGAAATCAATGCATATACACATTCCACTGATAAACTGTCAGATATATACTCAGAGTTGCATCAGAATATATTAGACCACTTCCATGAGGCTGGAGTGGAAATTATGTCACCACATATTTTTGCCCATAGGAATAATTTGGAGTTACAAATACCAAAGAGCGAAAATACATGATTTTGTTTTGTGGTTTAATATAAATATATTATCTTTGCAGACGACAAAATTGATTGCTAACTAAAAACATAAAAAGAATGACTAAAAGATTTTCTGCCATTCTGACTTTAATTGTCATATTGACATTAGGCCAGATAAACATGATGGCTGCTAACACAAAAACAACAGTCAGTCAAGTCACTTCTGCGGTGACACTAAGTAATGATGTGGACTATATCATTACCAGTACGACACCTTTTGTAGAAGGTGGATTGGTAAATATTACCAATACAGATCATGCTGTATTGATACTTGATAACATCAAACCTTCAAAGATCTCTTCGTGGTTGAAATATATAAAAATCAATGGAGAGAGTGCTGTGAATGGTACTAATTGTCAGGTAAAACTCTATAATTTGGGGTGTATCATATTGCCTTATGCTGGTGGTGACATTTTTAAGCCGCTGACTGTTTACTCTGAGCCAAATTTTGAGGGCGATATGTGTGATGATTTTGGCCTGGAGAATTCTGGAGGATACATGAACACGCTGACTGATGCAAAATTGAATAACCGAATTAGCTCGTTTAAACTGAAACGTGGCTATATGGTAACTTTTTCACTTAAGGCCAGCGGACGTGGCTATAGTAGATGTTTCGTAGCAGCCGATGCAGATATAGAAATGGCACAGATGCCTGCGATTTTGAATAATAGTATATCGTCATATCGCGTTTTTAAATGGTACGATGCAGGGAAAAAACAGTTGGCTAGTGCTGCTGGGGACAAAAATGCACTATCAGCGCTTAACGTCCAAAGTAGTTATGACTGGGGACAAGGGAACAGCAGTCTTCTTCCTGACTATGAGTGGGTTCCCAATCATATTTACGAGGATTGGCCTTCCTCAAGTACTATTGGTAGTACTACGCAGTCGCCTCATACTAAAACTAATAATGAACCCTTTAACTCTTCTGATGACCATCCACAGGACTTGAACACGATTTTGAATAACTGGGAGAATATGATGCGTACGGGTATGCGTCTATGTTCACCTGCTTCTCATGATGGCGCTTTAACGCAGCATCATGCTTTCCTGGACTCTATTGATGCACGCGGATGGCGGTGCGATATCATTGACTTGCATTGCTACTGGAACGAATGGAATTTCTCCAATCAGATTAAAGGACCATGGGTTGACCGCCATCATCGTCCTGTTTGGATTTCAGAATGGATTTGGGGTTCTTCTTGGGGTAATAACGGTATTTTTGCTGAAGCAACTACAAAAGCAGATCGTGATAATCCTACAACGGCACTGCTGAACAAAAATAAGGAGGTGGTAGAGCGTATATGTAATGCACTGAATGGCTTTGACTATATTGAACGTTATTATTATTGGAATTCTGAGGCAAACTGCTCAAAACTCTATTATGGAGGACAACTTACTCCTGCAGGAGAAATGTATTCGAAAATGAATTCTGGTATTGGATACAATGGAAAGTATGATTATGTACCAAATGTTCCGAAACAGTTTGATCCGTCTGATTTTATTATTGAGTTTGATAATAACGAAAAGGTGGCAAAATTGCAGTGGTACGACCACAATGGTGAGATGAATAATAGTATGGTGGTACAGCGTCGACCTGGTGCTGGTAAGCAATGGGAGACCATTGCAAATATAGCCTTGAAGGATGATGCGAGCACCTATACATATGAGGATAATGAGGCCACGAATGGCTGTCAGTATCAGATAGTGATAAAAGATGCCAATAATCGTGAACGTAAAACAGCTATTGTAACTGCTGCCAGTGCCACATTGAAAGCTGGTGATGCCATTGACTTGGATGGAAAAACCTATTATCTTGGTGGAAATGTGATTGCTAATGGTAGTTTTGAGATGGGATTCACTGGTTGGACAAATGGCAAGGACACTACATTGTCTGCCCCATACTTCCAAGTTGTGAGTGCTGGGGGCAATGACGGACAGGCCTATCTGCAAGCCTATGGTAATGGTGGCTCGTCAACGGAGTCTGCCATCAATACAACATTTAGTATAAAGGCTAATGCCAATTATTATTTCTCCATGACGTCGGCCCGTATGCCTAGTGGATATAACTGTAAGATGGGGTTGTCACGAGAAGGCTCTTCTGCAATATCGCCAAAAGTGTGGATTAATAATACAACTACAAACTGGGTAACTCAGTTCGGAAACTTTAATAGTGGAGATAACACTATGGCACGTTTGCAACTTTATGGTCTTGAGGCCAAAGCTCAGATGGATCAGGTTCTGCTATGTCAGCTCTTCATGACCCAAGATTCGGCTATAGTCGATGGTATAGAAAAAGCTAAGACGAAAGCTGAGGTATTCAAGACATATAACACCAAGTTCGATTATCTGAATAGTGACCTGACAGCTACAATGGCAGCTATAACAAACGCTGATGCTGAAGCACTGGCTACTGCAGAGAAGGCAGTTGAAGATGCCCTTACCGCTTATATGTATTTGGCTGATGGCACTTTGTTGGCTTATGCTGAGAAGATAGCAGCATGGAAACTCTATGGTTATGAACAGTTTGAGGCATTGCTGATTGCTGCTAAAGGTGCAAGAACTGTGAGTGAGGCCGTTGCCAGCCTTTCTGCTTTGGAGCTGGCTATAGATGATTATATGATTTATACTCGTAAGACAGACATTATCAAAAATTCGTCTTTCGCTTCTTCAACTGGCTGGACAACTAAAACTGGTACATATAAAGATGGTGACCAAAGGTTGGCAACCCAGAATGGCGTAACATGTTGGAATGCATGGTGGAGTGGGGTTGAAACGAATGACTTGGAACAGTCTCTTGCTATCAAACAAGATATAAACAGTGCAGGTACTCATGGCTTATATGCTATAGAATGTAAGGCAACCACAGAACATTATTGTCTATCAGATCAGCATGGTTATATCACCGATGGTACAAACATTGAGAAGACTGCGAATCTGAAAACCGATTTCTTGGATTTGAATATGCCTGTAGCTAATCGTTGGGACTATCTTTATTCCGCACCCATTTATTTGCCTGACAATAGTAAACTGACGATAGGCTTTGAGAGTTCAAAACAGGGCGCTCAGGATGGAGCATGGCTTGAGATTGGTAATACGTCATCTTCAAAGAAGAATGATAAGCGTGAAGGATGGTGGTGCGCTACAGATTTCGCAATCCGTTACACACCTTTATATATTAGGAATGTAGTGCCCAATCAGTTCTCTACAGTATGTCTGCCCTATGCTGTTCACTCGTCGTCAACGATGAAGTTTTACAAGATAGTAGGTATCAATCCTGAATATACCATGTTGTGCTTGGAAGAAATGGATGAGGTTGAGGCTGGCGTGCCTTGTATCTTCCGTTCAACTGAGACAGAGGCTTATTTCTTAGAATATGGAGATAAACCATTGACATCAGGAAAGAATGGCGATGGTAACTTGAGAGGTTTCTTAAATGTGCCTGGAAATGTTCAAACAGGTTATTATTACGAACAGAATGGAGTCTTTGAGAAAGTTGTTGGCGACCGTCCAGCTCGTCAGCCCTTCACAGGTAACCTACGACCATTTACAGATAATAGTAGTAAGGTCGTAGCAGTCATTGAGGATTGGAATGGAGAGATGATGCCTATCAATGGCGTGACCGATGAAGAGAAAATAGCAAACAACGAGAAGGTACAGACGGGTATTCGACTGATGGTCAAGAACCAGCGTCAGAATGGCCTTTATACGCTTGATGGCCGTTACGTTAATGAAAACTGCGTTAAGCCAGGTTTGTATCTCAGGTCTGTTGATGGCCGTACGTTTAAGACCATAATAAGGTAAAGAAAGAGATGATAATACAGATGAAACGCATTGTCATATTAGCAGTGGTAGCGCTTGGTGCTTCCACTGCCTTTTCGCAAGAGAGTAACTTGCGTAGTTCGTCAAGCCGCTATCTGCAGGCCAACAAGAAAGCTGATGTGTATGTGCCGTTCGCAATTTCTGCCGAGGGCATTCGTTATACGCCTACTTGGGGACTGGACCAAGCATGGAAAGATGAGCAAAATATGCTGAAGGGCATTAATCATATGGGGAAAGATAATATCGGCATAGGACGTTCTGCATTCCGGTTTACCGATGCCCTTGTCAACGACTCTGCATTGTCCTCTTCGGTAATCAATATGATCAACGAGCGCAACAGAATTTTCAATCGTATGTCTAACACGTTGCCGCTCGTGCTCACAGCCGATCAGGAAGCTGGCACTGATGAGTATTTTGTGAAAGACAAAAGTGCCGATGTCAACCATTGGGCAGCGATGATCAATAGTCATGTGCACTATCTTCAGGAGAAGACCAAGCATCCCGTTGTGGGTATATCCATCTTCAACGAGCCCGATTACTGGACTGTTGAGGAGGGGGCTACTGTTCAGAAACAGTTGCAGGTGGCCAAGCTTCTGAAGGAGAATTACCCTCGTTGTGCCGATATTCCCCTGGTGGGGGGTAATACCCTCAATAATGATAAGGCCTTGGATTGGTATAACACGGGTAAGCAGTATTTCGGATGGGGCAACACCCACCAGCTAGCTGGTTCGTTTGATAATTTCGCAGGCTTCTATCAGCAGATGGTGAAAGACGGCAAGGTGGGCTATGCCGACGAGATGCATAATGTGGGCGAGGCAATGATTGGCTTGAAATATGGTATGACGGTTGGTATCTGGTGGGGATTCGATAGTCGTGCACGTGGTGAGTTCTGTCAGATTAGTCGTCATGGTAGTGAACTTGCTTACGGCGAACATCGTGACAACTGGACTGCAGCCAGTGTTTATCGTCATGATGATGGACGAGTGAAAGTTTTCATCGGTTCTAGTGAGCGTCAGGCAAAAACGACAACCTACCAGTTCCTGTCAACAGAACGGTATGTCTATTATGATGGTTATGGCCCCGTTCGTGAAATGCTCATGGAGATTCCTGGCGGAACGAGCTATCAGAATGGGCAGAGTAATGCCGAGCGTGTGGTTGACATAACCTGGGGCGAGGATGTGCCCCCTTGCATTATTAATGGCACATATAAAATTATCAACAAAGCATCTGGTACAGCAGGCTCTGTTGTAAGCTATTCTGCTGTTGGTTCTTCTCTTTCACAAAGTAAATTCTCGGGAAAGTCATATCAGCAATGGACAGTCAAACCTTGTAATCCTCGTATAGGTGGCGACTATAGTTTCTATGAGATTGCTTCGATTGCAGACCCGCAAGTTCATATGAATGTGCGCGATTTTTCTACGGTATCTCAAGCTGATGTAATTGCATGGAAACAAGAAACTCCATCATCCAATGAACTGTGGTATCTGGAATATGCGGGTAATGGCTATTATTATATCAGAAACCGAGAAAGCGCATTATATCTTGCTTCGGCTTCTACATCTTCACTTGCAAAGATCTATCAGTCATCTATGCTCGATGAAGATAAGCGTGATCGCTTGCTGTTCCGTTTTATACCTATTGATGTACAATACGACACTCAAGCACCATCACAGCCTGTTGGCTTGGTCTCAACAGGCCTTTCGGCATCAGTGAGCTTGAGTTGGTCGGCAAACAGTGAGGCAGATCTAGAGGGCTATATCGTGGTACGAGCACCTAAAGGAACAGAAGACTGGAATGTTATTGCGCGTCAGTTGACTGAGACCACCTTTGTAGATAACACCTGTCAACCTAATACCTCTTATCTATATAAAGTAAAGGCTATTGACAAGTCACAGAATATCTCTGAGGCATCTACTATTGTTGAGGCATCTCCTTTGAGTGAACCAGCATTGATTGCACGATGGAATTTTGAGGACAACCTCTATGATGATACTCATAATATGATGGATGTCGTTGCTAATGGTACTGCGAAATATCAGTCAGAGCATCAGATTGGAGAAAAATCGCTTAATCTGGCAAACCAATTCGTACAGCTTCCATACGAGATCGCTGCCAGCGAAGAGTTGACTTTTGCAGCTTGGATCTATTGGCGTACATCAACCACCCAGTGGCAGCGTATCTTTGATTTTGGCAATGATACCGATCATTATATGTTCCTTACGCCCTATAATAGTTATACTAATAAGATGCGTTTCGCTATTAAGAATGGCGGCGATGAGCAGACACTCGATTGTGGTAATAAGTTGCCTGGCTACCAGTGGAAACACATTGTTGTGACGATAGGAAAAGACAAGACGGCAATATATGTTGATGGAGAGGAGTCCGCTTCTACGACGGGTATAACCATCAAGCCAAGCGATATTCATCCGCTATTGAATTATCTTGGACGTAGCCAGTTCAACAGCGATGGAAATATAAGCGCTTACTATGATGATGTTCGCATCTATAATTATGCTTTAACTGCCGATGAAGTGAAAGAGGTGATGGAAGGTAAGCTCACCGATATAAAGTCAATAGAAACTTCAAATGATAAAAAACATAAGGTCTATTCAATCAGCGGAAAACGACTGGATAGACCTTATGGTGGTATCAATATTATCGACAACAAGAAAGTGGTTGTCAGATAATAAATGGTATTATGATTCTCCGGAGAATTGCTTGATGCGCTGTTCTTCCGAGAGTTTGCAGATCAATAGCGTGTCGTTGTTCTCGGCTACGATGTAACCATCAAGTCCCTGAACAACGACTTTCTTTTCCTGTGTGGTGTGAATGATGCAGTTGTGGGTGTCAAAGAGGTTGATGTTCTCACCGATACTTGCGTTTCCATAAATATCGCGCTTTGATTGTGTTTGCAGTGAGCCCCATGTGCCAAGGTCACTCCATCCAAAGTCGGCAGGACATACGAAAATCTCTTCCGCCTTTTCCATAATGGCATAGTCCACAGAGATATTTTCGCACAAAGGGAACTTCTCATTGATAAGAGCCTGCTCTTCTGACGTACCATAAACAGGTAGCATCTGTTCGAAAATCTTGTTGATCTTTGGTTGATAGATGCGGAAAGCGTTGACAATGGTACTGACGTTCCAGATAAAGATGCCAGCATTCCAGAAATAATTATTTTTCTTGATATACTGTTCAGCAGTTTTCAAGTCAGGCTTCTCGCGGAATGATTCCACGCGGAAGATACCTTTGTTTCGTAGTGATGACACAGAGAGGTCTGCCTGTATGTAGCCGTAGCCAGTCTCTGGTCTGGTAGGCTTCATACCCAGTGTGACAATAGCATCGCTATCGGCCGTAAAATTCATACATTCCTCAATAACACGCTGAAACTCCTGCACATTCATCACAATGTGGTCGCTTGGTGTCACTACGATATTTGCCTTTGGATCTTTGGCTTTTATACGCCATGATACATAGGCAATACATGGAGCAGTGTTACGGCGGCAGGGCTCGCAGAGGATATTCCCAACGGGAATCTGAGGTAACTGCTCATGTACGATGTCGAGGTATTTCTGATTGGTCACTACCCAGATGTTTTCAGGAGCGACCAAGTTTCCGAAACGCTCAACCGTAAGTTGGAGCAGTGTCTTACCTGTTCCCAACACGTCAATAAACTGTTTGGGCTTCTCTGTTGTGCTCATCGGCCAGAATCGGGCGCCCACGCCACCAGCCATAATCACGAGATGATTGTTTTTCTGTGCCATAACCAATTGCTTTTTTTATGTTTTATCTATTATGCTTTCTTTGCTTTTATGATATTTTTAATTACAATGTATGTGATGGCGATAATGACAATAGCCAAAATCACAAAGACGATATAATGATTCCATTCCTTGATTTTGTCATTTAGTTGGTCTTCTGATACAATAGTACTTAGATACCAACCCATTCCTGCCAATATAGTGTGCCATACACCTGCACCTATTGTTGTGTAGAGCAAGAATTTCCAATAGGACATACGTGCCAGCCCGGCAGGGATACTGATAAGATGGCGGATTCCTGGCACCAGGCGGCCTGTTAATGTAGCCATCACGCCATGATTGTCGAAATAACGCTCACTTTTCTCCACTTTCTCTTGGTTGAGCAGACACATCTTCCCCCATTTGCTGTTGGCAAATCGGTAGATAACCGGGCGTCCTACGTATAGCGCTACGAAATAGTTTATTGAGGCACCTAAGTCTGCTCCTATAGTAGCAAAGAGTATGACAAGAAAGATGTTGAGTTCGCCGCTAGCCGAGTGGTAGGCTGCGGGTGCTACTACGAGTTCCGATGGTACAGGAATAACGGTACTTTCCAGTAGCATCAGCAATAGGATTGTACCGTAATTCAGGTTTCCAAGTAAGGTGCTTATCCAGTTCATATTTTCTATCCTAAATTCTTAATCTTCAATCTTCAATTTCTTCTTGATATATTGACAATAATCGTCAGGCTTCATCTCTTTTGGGAACAAATGCCCCAATACTTGCCTACACTCTTCTGGATTGACAGCACAGGCCCTTTTCAGATAATTAAGAAACTCATCGTAGTATTCCAAATCATAGCAGCATTGTGCCATGTATGCATAACCTTCTGTAGTGGGAGTGCCTTCGTTTTCGTTTTCGTAATAGGCAAAATAGTTCTTAAACAATTTGTAGGCAGCATGAAGATACTTGTTGTCGTAAAACGAGACGATGACCCGTAGCAGCGTCTGACGTGGATCGTCACTCAGGCTGATGGCTTTATGAAATGCTTGTTCTGCCTCATCCAATCGCCCTGCAGCAAGCAATACATGGCCTTTGATGACCTGTATGTGTATATGGTCACAATCCAACTCGTCAGTTTTATTGAGAGCCTCAAGGGCTTTGTCAGTCTCTTTCAGCTCACAGTATGCAAAGGCAAGTTCTTGGTAGATATCGTCAATATAGGGTGATTCTTTAGGAGCCGTATAGATTGCCTTCTGAAGTACGCTGATGCCTTCTTCTGCTCTTTCCAAACAGATTAGACATGTGCCTTGGTAAAGTAGTGCGAATTCATCTTCTGGCACTTGCTCCGAGTATCGTTGATAATATTTCAGCGCCTCCTCGAAATTCTCTAGTCGATAGAGCCCATTGGCTTTTGCCAGTAAACCCTCTGGGTTATTAGGATCAATGGCAATGGAATACTCGCTGCTTTGTATTGCTTCTTGATAGTTTTCATTCATATACTGAACGGAAGCCAGCGCATTCCAGTAGTTCTTCGAGAAGGGGTCTGTGTCAACCAATTCTCGAAAAATCCTTTCGCTATCTTTGTATTTCCCTAAAGAGAAAAGAGTGCGGGCCATCAGTTCTTTGAAATCTGGTGTGTCCTTTTGATGAACCATTGACATCCATTGCATGGCCTTCTCTGGCTGTTCATTCTCGGTAAAGATGTTTGCTACGTCATTGATGAAATCTTGTCGTTCATATTTGTCCATATTTGACAGCTGTTGACGTAGATATTCATCAGTCTCCTCGATATAGCCTTCGGCAAGCATAATTTCTGCCTTGTCATACATGTAGTCAAGTTCATCTGTGTCGATAATCTGATCCAGAAAATCCCAGGCACGTTGAGTATTCCCTTTGTATAATGCCTCGTGTATGCGATAGGTAAGAGGTCCGATGGCACCAGGTGAAAGACTGAGTGCCATAGATATGGCCTTTTCTGCTTCGTCTTTATGGCCTGTATATTGGTAATAGTCGGCAATGTCTACTAAATCATCGGCATCCATGAACACAGGCTCGCCTGCATTCATGGATGTCTCGTATGCTGACAGCAACTGGTGGAAATCAGCACTATCAAAGTAGTCATCACCTGTTTGCTTCATTGGCAGATTTTATTTTTTCCACGTGTCCTTCAGCCCCACGGTCTTGTTGAATACGGGCTTTTCTGGTGTAGAGTCGGGATCTACGTTGAAGTAGCCGATACGCTGGAACTGCAGATAACTCAAGGCAGGCAGTTTTGCTGCGAAAGGCTCGATGTAGCAGTTGGTGAGGATATGCAGGTTATCAGGATTCATCATCTGACGCAATGCATCAGCCCCCTTGATACCTTCCTCTTCCTCCAGACGCTTCAACTCATCGCGTGGGTTCTCCATCTTCCACAGGCGTTCGTATAGGCGAACTTCAGCCTTCACGGCGTTGTGACAACTTACCCAGTGCAGGGTCTTACCCTTAATCTTGCGGTTGGCACCAGGCAGTCCGCTACGTGTCTCGGGATCATAGGTGCAATAGATGGTGGTCACCTTGCCGTCGGCATCCTTGTCGCAGGGGTGTTCCTCGTCGCACTTGATGATATAGGCATTCTTCAGGCGCACCTCCTTCCCTGGAGCCAGGCGCATAAACTTTTTCTCGGCTTCTTCCATGAAGTCGTCACGCTCGATCCACAATTCGCGGCTGAACTCCACCTCGTGTGTGCCATCTGCCTCATTCTCAGGGTTGTTGATAGCCGTGAGCATCTCCTGCTGACCTTCGGGATAGTTGGTGATAACCACCTTCACGGGGTCGAGCACGGCGCTGACACGCAGGGCACGGGTGTTCAAATCATCGCGCAGCGCACTTTCGAAGAGTGCCATATCATTCAGCGCGTCAATCTTGGTGTATCCAATCTTCTCCATAAAGTTCTTGATACCTTCGGGAGAGTAGCCGCGACGACGGAAACCGCAGATAGTCGGCATACGGGGGTCGTCCCATCCGTTGACCAGTCCTTCGCTGACCAGTGTGCGCAGATTGCGCTTTGACAGTAGGATATAGTTCAGGTTCAACTTATTGAACTCTGTCTGACGGGGACCCTCGAAGGCCTCAAGGGCTTTTTTGTCTAGATTTCCTAGATACCCTAGATTCTCTATAGATCCTATAGATTTCATCCATTCCTTCATCCAGCCTACGAAGAGATCGTACAAGGGACGGTGTTCCACGAATTCGAGTGTACACCATGAGTGTGTGACGCCCTCAAGGAAATCACACTGCCCGTGGGTGAAGTCGTACATGGGGTAGGCGTTCCACTTATCACCCGTCTTCACGTGAGGAATATTCAGTACGCGATAGATCAGGGGGTCACGGAACAGCATGTTGGGGTGAGCCATGTCGATCTTGGCGCGCAGCACCATTTTGCCAGGCTGGCACTTACCGCTGTTCATAAATTCAAACAGCTTGAGGTTCTCTTCCACAGGACGGTCGCGATAAGGCGAGTTGGTGCCAGAACTGGTAGTGGTACCCTTCTGCTGGGCAATCACCTCAGCACTTTGTTCGTCCACATAGGCACGTCCCTGCTTGATGAGCCATACGGCAAAATCCCACAACTCCTGGAAATAGTCGCTGGCATAGTAGACGTGCGCCCACTCGTAGCCCAGCCATTTGATATCCTGTTCGATATTCTCAATAAACTCAGTATCCTCTTTCACAGGGTTGGTATCGTCGAAGCGCAGGTTGCACTCGCCGCCATATTTCTTTGCCAGTCCGAAGTCGATGGCAATAGCCTTAGCGTGACCAATGTGCAAGTAGCCGTTGGGCTCTGGTGGGAAACGTGTCTGCATACGTCCACCGTTCTTTCCTTCTGCCAGGTCATCTTTCACCATCTGTTCTATGAAGCTGAGGCTTTTCTTCTCCTCGCCTTCGTTCTGTATCATTTCTGCCATATGCTTTTTCTTGTATTTTAAATTTTGAGACTGCAAAGGTACAAAATAATTCTTAATTCTTAATTCTTAATTCTTAATTATTTTATATTCCGTTCGTTGAGCGCCTTTGCATAGCGTGCTGCGTTGTTGAGATGCTCTTGATAACTGGTGGCGAAATTATGCGTGCCCGAGAAGTCTTCTTTGGCACACATATATATATAATTATGGGCCACGCGATTGAGCACAGCATCGATGCCATGGATAGAAGCCACCTTGATAGGACCGGGAGGCAGTCCTGTGTTCTTATAGGTGTTGTAGGGACTGTTAACCTCCAGGTGGTTATGGTAGATGCGCTTCAGGGTGAAGTCTTTCAAGGCAAATTTCACCGTGGGATCAGCCTGCAGTGGCATACCAATCTTCAGACGGTTCAGATACATCCCTGCAATCATGGGCTTCTCGGCATTGTTGGCCGTCTCCTCGTCAATGATACTGGCCAGCGTGCACACTTCATCTGTCGATAATCCCAGCGTCCTGGCTTTCTGCTTGCGCTCTTCCGTCCAGAACTTGTCGTGCTCGCTTTTCATGCGCTGCATCAATTTATCGATGCTGGTGTTCCAATACACCTCGTACGTGTTGGGTACAAACACGGCGGCGATGGTGCATGTGTCGTAGCCCAACTGCTCACAGAAGTCCTCATCGTTGAGAGCTTGTGCGATGCTGGTGCTGTCGAGCATCAATTTCTTTGATAGTCTGGCAGCCATCTGATCCATCGTGCGACACTCGGGGATGGTCAGCATCAAGGGTTCCTGACGCCCGTTTTTCATCATACGAAACACGTTGACTGTGTTCATGCCAGGCTCTATGGCATAGCGTCCTGAGCGTACATGCTCATCATAGTCGTAATGACGGGCCAGCGTACGGAATCCTGTGAGGGCGCTATGTGATGCCAGCGTTTCTAGTTTTGCATATACCGAGTCAGATGTATCGTCATCATCGATATAAACATACTGCTTGCTGTCGCTTTGTGCAGCAAAAGCAGTGAAGAAGTAGTAGTAGCCAATAGCTACGATTCCAGCCATGCAGAGGATGGCTGGAATCAGGTAATACTTTGCTCTTTTTCGTTTCATTATCATGAGTTTACTGATGCTGTTCGCGCAGCAGGTCGTTAACCGTCTTCACGGGGTTGAACGTGCCCAGGGGCACCTCTACGAAGATTGTTGACCAGTCGCTCATGGCACCGTTCCACAATCCGGGCAACTCCAATGCCTTCAGTTCCTTGCCACCCTTAGACTTGCTGGAGATGAAGCCTGTGGTCTTATCCACGAAGTCGGGCAGGTTGAACGGCTTGCCTTGATAGTCCTTTACGGCACATACCAAGTCCACGGGGTTGAAGTGCGTGCCCTGTGTAAACATCTTCATGTATTCAGCATTGTTGGTATCAATCTGACTGCCCTCCAGAATCTGCAGGCTCACCGTGCCGTCCTGATTATAGGTGAGGAACGGACCGCCACCAGGCTCGCCCACATTCTTCACCACGCCGCACACACGCATGGGGCGGTTCAGCTTCTTGCGCAGATAGGCGGCATCTACCTTGTTATTCTTGGGGTTGGTGCAGAGGTTCTTTTCTACGAACTTGGCGATTTCGGCGATTTGAGCCTCTGATGGGTTGCCATCGAGGATACGCAGATACTCGAAGGCCTGCTTCTGCAGACTCACCAGTACGCCGGCAATGACCTGCTTCCATTCTACGGTCTCTGGCTTCAAACGATCAGGCACCACGTTGTCGATATTCTTGATGAAGATCACATCGGCCTCAATCTCGTTCAGGTTCTCTATCAGGGCGCCGTGACCGCCTGGACGGAACAGCAATGAGCCGTCGGCCTCGCGGAAAGGCGTGTTGTCGGGATTGGCTGCTACGGTATCTGTGCTTGGCTTCTGTTCAGAGAAGGTGATATCGTATTTGATGCCGTATTTCTTTGCAAAGCCGTCGGCCTTTTCAGCCACCTTTGCTTTGAAGAATTCCAAATGGTCGTGACTCACGGTGAAGTGTACGTGGGCCTCACCCTTTGAGGCGGCATAGAACGCACCCTCTACCAAGTGCTCCTCCATAGGTGTGCGAGCACCCTCGGCATATTTATGGAACAGCAGCATACCCTTTGGCAGCTGTCCGTAGTTCAGCCCCTCGGCCTTCAGCATGTTGGCAGCCACAGCCTTATAGTTGCCTTCTGCCATCAGCGCCTTGATGCCCTTGCCCTCGTTCTTCACGCAAACAGCATCCAGTGCCTCGTAGAAGGCAAACTTCTCAATCTCGTTGAAGTATTTCTTCTCGAAATCAGTGGTGGGCACGTCGTAGTCGGCATCCACGAATGCGAACATATTCTTGAACATACGGCTGGCGGCACCAGAGGCGGGTACGAACTTTACGATACGCTTGCCTGCAGCCTTGTAGTCCTCCCACGCTTTCACATATTGCTTGCGCTCATTCTCGTTAGGAGCCACGATGCCGTTTCCTACTGCAGCGGCGGCCTCTAATTTAAGAAATGGAAAACCTGTCTCAAACTCCTTCAGCTGAGTCTCAATCTGTTTCTCTGTGATGCCACGCAGGGCAATCTGTTTAAGGTCTTTTTCTGATAACATATTAGCTTGTTTTTAGGGTTATTTCTTTTGCCCTACAAAAGTACATTCTTTTTTGCAAACTACAAAGGAAAAGTATTAGTTTTTTTATTTGACGAAAGATTTGTGGGTATTCGTTTGCCTGTTCACGAAATGTTTTGTAACTTTGCGCTCACGAATGAAATAAGGACTATCATGGAATATATGTCGCAAGAGGGCTACGATAAACTGGTAGCCGAATTAAAACAGTTGGAAAGCGTTGAACTGCCGCAGGTACGTGACGCTATTGCCGAGGCGCGCGATAAGGGCGACTTGAGCGAGAACTTCGAGTATCATGCCGCCAAACGTGAGCAGGGACGCCTTTTAGGGCGTATACGTTTTATGCAGCGGGTATTGGAAAATGCCAGGGTGATAGATAAATCCCGTCTGGGTGGCGAAAGCGTAGGACTGTTGAGTAGGGTAGAGATGACCAACCTCAACACCAATGCCCGTATGACTTATACCATTGCCAGTCCGCATGAGGCCAACCTGCGTGAAGGCAAGATCTCCATCAAATCGCCTATTGCCGAAGCCCTGCTTGGCAAGAAAGTAGGCGATGAAGTGACGGTGCGCGTACCAGCCGGCCTCTTGAAACTGCGTATTGAGAGCATACAACTATAAGGGAAAATGCAGAGGATGATAACGATACTGGGACCTACCGCCAGCGGAAAGACGCCTTTGGCGGCTGCGTTGGCAGCGCGAATTAACGGCGAGATTATCTCAGCCGACTCGCGTCAGGTGTATCGTCGTATGGATATCGGAACAGGTAAGGACTTGGGAGATTACGGCGAGGTGCCTTATCACCTCATCGACATCTGCGACCCAGGTACGAAATATAATTTGTTTCAGTATCAGCAGGACTTCTTCGATGCCTATAATGATATAATAGGTAGAGGCAAGATGCCTATCCTCTGTGGCGGTACAGGCCTTTATATCGAGGCCGTCCTGAAAGGTTATAAGCTGTCTCCTGTGCCTCAGAACCAGCCTTTGCGCGATGCTCTCGAGGGTAAGTCGCTGGAAGAGCTGACGCAAATGCTGACTGAATTGAAGCAGAAAACGGGCTCGACCATGCATAATACCACAGATGTGGATTCCTGTCAGCGCGCCATCCGTGCCATAGAGATCGAGACCTATAACATCGAGCATCCAATGCCGCTTCGTGAGTTGCCACCTATCGACTCGCTGATTATCGGCGTGAATATTGACCGTGAACTCCGTCGTGAAAAAATTACCCGACGTCTGAAGTCGCGCTTGGATGAAGGAATGGTGGATGAGGTGCGAGCTCTTTTGGCCGAGGGCATTCCTGCAGAAGACTTGATATACTACGGCTTAGAGTATAAATACCTGACGGAGTATGTCATTGGCAAGCTCTCTTATGATGAGATGTTCCGCCAATTAGAGATAGCCATCCATCAGTTTGCCAAGCGCCAGATGACGTGGTTTCGTGGTATGGAGCGTCGTGGCTTCACCATCCACTGGATAGACGCCACCCTCCCGATGGACGAAAAAGTGGCAAGAATCCTCGAAATGGCAAAGTCGGAAAAATAAATTGTAAATAGTAAATCGTTTAATTGTAAATCATCCCGATGACAGCAGAAACGACACGATGGGCCATTCTGTATTGCCCAAGAAAAGGTATCTACCAGTCGCGCAGACGGTGGGAGAAAGTTCAGAAGGAACTCAATGCGCAAGGCGTGAAGTACGACTTTGTGCAGAGTGAATCGACGGAAAGCGTGGAGCGACTGATGACCATGCTGATTCATAATGGCTATACCACCATCATCGTGATGGGGGGCGATACGGCGCTGAATGATGCTGTCAACTGCCTGATGAAAGAAGAAAAGCAGGTACGTGAGCAGGTGGCTCTGGGCGTGATTCCCAATGGTACGCTGAACGACTTTGCACGCTTCTGGGGGTACGATGAAAATGAAGACGATAAAACGATAACGTGGCTCAAGAAACGTCGTGTAAGGAAGATAGACCTTGGCTGTATCAACTATAATGATAAGAATGGCGATCATCAGAAACGCTACTTCCTGAATTGCGTGAATATCGGACTGACTGCCGATATCCAGAACCTGCGCCGTCAGGGTCGCCAGGTGTTGGGGTCTAAGGCGGTGGCCTTCTTCTATACGCTGCTGTCAATGGTGTTCCATCGTCACGACTATAAGATGCGCCTCACTATCGACTATGAGGTAACCGACCGATCTGTGATGACCGTATGTGTGGGCAATGCCCTTGGCTACGGACAGACGCCCAGTGGCGTGCCTTATAGCGGGTTGCTGGACGTATCGGTGGTGTATAATCCCAAGGTAAAGCAGTTGATAGAGGGCCTCTGGCTCTTGGTCACGGGACGTCTGCTGAATCATAAGAGCGTGCATCCGTATCGTGTTCGCAAGATGTCGGTCGAGGCGGAAAAAGCTCTGGTGTGTGTGGATGGGCGTCAGGCAGAACGGCCAGTAGGAGAATATCAGATCCATGTAGAGCCGGAAGTTATTAATTTCCTGATACCAGATTAGTTTACTGTCTACGGTTTACCGATAAATATCGAAAAAGGGGCACTGAGATGCCTCTTTTTTCGTTTTTTTAGGGAAAAAAGTAAAAAAAGTGGCTAAATGTTTTGCCATACAAAGAAAAATGCGTACTTTTGGAAAATCAAAAATCTAAAGCGACTAATATCTAATATACAAACCTTAAAATAGGAACTATGAGTTATTTGCGATTCGAAAAAGCCGTGATGACCAATCTTGAGGAGAGTCTGCGTCGTGAATTGCTCCGTACCAATCGTAGTGGTGCGTATAGTGCATCTACCCTGGTAGACTGCAATACGCGAAAGTACCACGGACTGTTGGTTGTCCCTGTACCTGAGATTGACGACGAGAACCATGTGCTCTTGTCGTCGCTCGACTGTACGGTGGTGCAACACGGAGCCGAGTTCAACCTGGGCCTTCACAAGTATCAGGGCAACAACTTCAGTCCTAAGGGACACAAGTACATCCGTGAGTTTGATGCCAGTCTGGTGCCTACCACCGTCTATCGTGTGGGTGGCGTTATCCTGAAGCGTGAGACGATTTTCCAGGCCTACGAGGACCGTATCCTGATCCGCTACACGCTGGAGGATGCCCATTCTGCTACCACCCTGCGTTTCCGTCCGTTCCTGGCTTTCCGTTCTGTGCGCCAGTTCACGCACGAGAACTCTGTAGCCAGCCGCGAGTATCAGAACGTCGACAATGGTATCAAGACATGCATGTACAGGGGCTATCCTGATCTGTTCATGCAGTTCAACAAGAAAAACGAGTTTATCTTCCAGCCCGACTGGTATCGTGGCATTGAGTATCCTAAGGAGCAGGAGCGTGGCTATGCTTCCAACGAGGATCTCTATGTACCCGGCTATTTCGAGGTGCCCATCAAGAAAGGCGAGAGCATCATCTTTGCTGCCTCTACTTCGCAAATCAAGTCGAGCACGCTGAAGGCGCTGTTCCAGAAAGAGATTGACCTGCGCGTGCCTCGCGACAATTTCTACCATTGTTTGGTCACCGCCGCCCATCAGTTCCACAATCGTGAGGCTGACGATACCCGCTATCTGCTGGCAGGTTATCCCTGGTTCAAATGCCGTGCCCGCGATACCTTTATCTCCCTGCCAGGCTTGACGCTGGCCATTGACGAGCAGGACTATTTCGAGCTGGTGATGAACACCGCCGAGCGTGGTCTGCGCGAGTTTATGGAAGGCAAGCCCCTGAGCGTGAAGATCTATGAGATTGATCAGCCCGACGTACCCCTGTGGGCCGTATGGGCTATGCAGCAGTATGCCAAGTATGCGGGCCGTGACAAGGCCTTCGCGATGTATGGCAAATTGTTGCAAGACATTATTATATATGTAAAGGAGGGTGGCCATCCCAACCTCCGTCTGGATGATAATGGCCTGCTCTATTCCGATGGCCGCGAAAAAGCTGTCACCTGGATGAACTCAAAGGCCAACGGCCGTCCCGTGGTGCCACGCTCTGGCTATATCGTCGAGTTCAATGCCCTGTGGTATAACGCTGTGAAGTTCTGCGCATCTATGGCAGCAGAGAAGGGCGACGCCAAGGGTGCTGAAGCGCTGGAGGCTCTGGCTGCCAAGACCAAGAAGTCATTCGTCGAGACCTTTGTCAACGAATATGGCTACCTGCTCGACTATGTCGATGGTAACATGATGGACTGGAGCGTGCGCCCCAACCAGATTTTCGCCGTTGCCCTCGACTATTCGCCATTGTCACAGCAGCAGATGAAGAGCGTCGTGGATATCTGTACCCGCGAGCTGCTCACGCCTAAGGGACTGCGCTCGCTGTCGCCGAAGAGTGGGGGATACAACCCCATGTATGTAGGCCCGCAGACCCAGCGCGACTACGCCTATCATCAGGGCACCGCATGGCCTTGGCTGGGCGGTTTCTATATGGAGGCCTGCTTGAAGCTCTACAAGCGCACTCGCCTGTCGTTCGTCGAGCGCCAGATGGTGGGCTATGAGGATGAGATTGACTATCATGCTATCGGCACCATCTCGGAGCTGTTCGACGGCAACCCGCCCTTCCACGGACGCGGCGCTATGTCGTTTGCCATGAATGTGGCCGAGATCCTGCGCACCATGAAGTTGCTTGAAAAGTATTCATATCAAAAATAAGGAGGACCGACGATGAAAGTATTAATGTTTGGATGGGAGTATCCTCCTCATGTATTCGGTGGTCTTGCTACCGCTAACTATGGTATCTCTGAGGGTCTGAAGGCTCAGGGCGACATCGACACCGTGCTCTGTCTGCCTCATCCTTTTGGCGATGAGAGCCAGCACGCCTGTCGTATCGTTGCCATGAATGCTGTGCCCATTGCCTGGCGCGACGTCAGCTACGACTACGTGAAGCAGCGTGTGGGCAATATCATGGACCCAGAATATTATTACAAGTGTCGTGAGCATATCTATGCCGACTTCAACTATATGCATGTCAACGACCTCGGCTGCATGGAGTTTGCTGGTGGTTATCCTGGCAACCTGCACGAAGAGATCAACAACTACTCGATCATCGCAGGCGTTGTGGCCCGTACCGAGGAGTTCGACATCATCCATGCCCACGACTGGCTCACCTTCCCTGCAGGCATCCATGCCAAGCAGGTCAGTGGCAAACCCCTGTGCATCCATGTTCATGCTACCGACTTCGACCGCTCTCGTGGTAAGGTGAACCCCACCGTCTATTCCATCGAGAAAAACGGTATGGACAATGCCGACTGTATCATGTGTGTATCTGAGCTGACCCGTCAGACGGTCATCAACCAGTATCATCAAGATCCGCGCAAGTGCTTCACCGTTCACAATGCCGTATATCCTCTGCCACAGGAGTATCAGGACATTCCTCGTCCTGACCATACTGGCAAGGAGAAGGTGGTCACTTTCCTCGGACGTATCACCATGCAAAAGGGTCCTGAGTATTTCGTCGAGGCAGCCAACATGGTGCTCCACCGCACCCGCAACGTGCGCTTCTGCATGGCAGGCTCAGGCGATATGATGGATGCTATGATTTATCTGGCAGCCGAGCGCGGCATTGCCGACCGCTTCCACTTCCCAGGCTTCATGCGCGGCAAGCAGGTGTATGAATGTCTGAAGGCTTCCGATGTTTACGTAATGCCCTCAGTCTCAGAGCCTTTCGGTATATCGCCTCTAGAAGCAATGCAATGTGGTACACCTTCGATTATCTCCAAGCAGTCAGGCTGTGCCGAGATTCTCGACAACTGTATCAAGGTCGATTACTGGGATGTGCACGCCCTGGCCGACGCCATCTACAGCATCTGCGTCAACGACTCCCTGTTCAACTATCTCAAGGACGAGGGTAAGAAAGAGGTTGACCAGATTACCTGGGAGAAGGTGGGCCGCTGGATACGCACACTCTATCGCCGCACCCTTGGCTGGGAAGAGTAAATAGCCAAATGAAAAAATAGTACAATAAATAGTAAATTGTAAATCGTAAAATTGTAAATTATGAAAACGATTTGTTTATATTTCGAGATACATCAGATTATTCATCTGAAGCGCTACCGTTTCTTTGATATCGGTACCGACCATTATTATTACGATGACTACGAGAACGAGCGTAGCATCAGCGACATTGCCGAGCGCAGCTATATGCCTGCCCTCAATGCCCTGCAGGAGATGATCAAGGAGAACGGCAACTATTTCAAGGTGGCCTTCTCGCTCTCAGGCACAGGTATCGAGCAGCTTGAGATGCACGCTCCACAGGTGTTGGAGAAGCTTCAGGAGCTCAACGAGACAGGCTGTGTCGAATTCCTCGCCGAGCCTTACAGCCACGGCCTTTCTTCACTGGCCAACGAGCAGAGCTTTGCCCGCGACATGAAGAAGCAGGTGGCAAAGATCAAGGAGTACTTCGGACAGGAGCCTAAGGTGGCACGCAACTCATCGCTCATCTATAGCGACGATATTGGTGCACAGATTGCTGCCCTGGGCTTCAAGGGTATGCTCACCGAGGGTGCCAAGCACGTGCTGGGTTGGAAGTCGCCCCACTATGTCTACAACTGCAACATGGCTCCATCCCTGAAGCTGTTGCTGCGCGACGTAGAGCTCTCTGACGATATCTCTCTGCGCTTCAACAACGCAGAGTGGGAGGGATACCCCCTCTTTGCCGATGCCTATATCGACCGCATCGCTCGTCTGCCCGAGGAAGAGCAGATCATCAATATCTTCATGGAACTCTCGGCTCTGGGCATCGCTCAGCCCCTGTCGTCAAATATCCTCGACTTCCTGAAGGCCCTGCCCGTATGCGCCAAACAAAAGGGCATCACCTTCTCTACGCCTACTGAGATCTGTATGAAGGTGAAGAGCGTAGGTGCCGTCGACGTGCCCGATACCCTCTCGTGGGTTGACGAGGAGCGCGACTGCTCATGCTGGCTGGGTAACGCCATGCAGCGCGAGGCCTTCAACAAGCTCTACAGCGTGGCCGACCGTCTGCTCATTGCCGATGATCCGCGCATCATGCAGGACTGGGATTATCTGCAGGCTTCCAACAACTTCCGCTTCATGACCACCAAGCCCTCTAACGTAGGTCTCGACCGTGGTATCTATAGCGGACCCTTCGATGCCTTCACCAACTATATGAACATCCTGGGCGACTTCATCAACCGTGTAAACGCCCTCTATCCCCTTGAGATTGAGAACGAGGAGCTCAACTCGCTGCTCACCACCATCCGCAACCAGGGCGATGAGATTGAGATGAAGGACAAGGAGATCACCCGCCTGAAGGCTAAGCTCGAAAAGCTGGAACCCGCTGAGAAGAAGGCACCTGCCAAGAAAGCTGCTCCTAAGAAAGCTGCTCCTAAGAAGGCCGCTCCTAAGAAGGCCGCTCCTAAGAAGGCCGAAGAGTCCAAAGAAGCTTGATCCGCAATAACATCATGATAGAAAGAAGGCCCTTGGAATTTCCAAAGGCCTTTTTCTGTTCTGTTTGTTCTCTTACCAGCAGTCCCACGCAACAAGCCATTCCAGCTTTCCTATCAGCCTGCTATGCATGTCTGCCGTGAGGTGGTCGTAAGCGTCGCCTTGCGCCTTGGGCAATGCCTTCGCGATAGCCTGTCGCGCACTCATCCATCGTGCAAATGTCGATCTGAGGTTCTTCACCTTGACTGTCACCAGACTGTCGCTTGGAATCTGTTCCTCATTCAGAAACTCCTGGTCTTCCGGCACAGAATTCTTGGCAATCCATTCCTCCCATTCCTTTCCTGTTACCGTCTTGCCCTTCTGCTGGTACGCCTTACCCTTTAGGATAATGTCCCGTTCTATAGCCAGTTCAGCCCGCCTATTGGCTACAATCACATCGTAGTACCATTGCGTCTCCATGGGCCTCATGCTATACCATTCCTGCCGGTACGACACGTTGTCCCATAGCGAGAAACGCGCTTCGTTGAAATCGTGCCACGCCGCGTACTCCTCCTGCATCAGCCCCTTCAGGCCGTCGTTCACCTCCTTAAGCCACAACCTGTATGCCTCTATGGTGCGGTAATAGCTCACCTGCGCTCCCACATGGCTCAAGTAGTTCAATCCCATCTGAGTATCTGACGAGTTTATGGCTACGACCCGCTCAATCTCATTGATCACCGAGTCAGCAGGCACCTCAGGCTCTGCCACCCTGAACGTGTCCACAATCACGTTGACAGCCTCTGCCCATCGCAGCTTGTCGTTAGCATCCCCCTTCCTGTTCACCAGCTCAGCCATACGCAGGAATCTGCTGGCAAGTCTACTGGCGGCAGAGTCCCTGTGCGTAGTCAGGTAATCCCCCTCTACACCATGCACCTCTGCCAGTCTCAGCAGATCCTCTACGGAGATAGGACTCTTTGTAATGGCATCCTCGATATAGGCAATGCTATCCTCGCCGCTCAGGTAATCCGGCACCTCCACCGTATCTCTCGGATTCACCACCTCCGCATCCGTCGTCGACCGTCCGCCACAGGCCATCAATGCCATCGTGACCACCAAAGCTGATAATACGCGTTTTCTCATAAGCTTTCTATATTAACATTGCATCACGTTATTACATTGCCAATAACCACAAAGAGAAGAATTTGTCATAAACTTCATATACCCCTAGAGACGTGGTTACGAAATTCTTTTCCAACAGTCCCTTTATAGCTGACTGTACACTACTGCTGCTGGTCAGACGGTATTTCTTGATAAATGCAGATGAGGTGAGGTTCATAGCCTTCCCTTCTTTTGCAATTGCGATGAGCAATTCCTTTTGCTTTGTGGGCAATTGAAAGAGCATGGATTGGTATGTAAACTCATTAGACCTTAGGATATTTCTGATAGCAGGTTCCAGCATATCGATGTCGCACATTGTCTGCTGCGCTGTTAACGAGAAAAATTCATTCATTACTCGCTGTACATACCATGTAACATTGTCAAAACGCCGGAACACCTCGGTAATAACTTCATCAGAAATGCTCTTTCCAGCCTCTTCGAAGTGGCCTTTGGAAAATGGTATGTATTTCTCCAAGGGGATACCACCAATATTCATCATCGACGTACTTTGGTAAAATGGTCGGGAGGGGCTAAGGAATATCTCGCCCATCATGGAGCGCTGGGAACCAGAGAAGATGAACCTTGCATTTTTGCAATGCTGAATATATGTGCGCAAAACTGCTTCGGCCTGCTCATTCCGATAGCTTGCTACTGTTTGAAATTCATCGATGGCAATGATGCATGGTTTTTCTGCTGCATCTATATATTCGAAAATCTCATCCAATGTAGTTCGAGGAAGGTGAATGTCGCCAATCTCCACATTCCACGAAGGATTACCTATTGCATCGAATGTGACGCCAGTTCGTAAAGATGTTAGGAAACTGACAAAGCGTTGCATAACCTTTGTTCCTCTTGGTCGTAATGAGGCCAGCATAGAAGCTCCCATCGTTAGCACCATCTCTTCCAGATTCTTTGTTGCATAGATGTCTATCAGGAAAGTATAATAATGCTGCTGAATATCCTTCTGATGAAAAAGGTTTTCTATCAATCCTGTTTTGCCGATGCGCCTAGGGGCTATAAGTGCCACATTATTCCCATTTGTCACTAACCGTTTCAGCTCGGCAGTTTCCTCTTTACGGTCACAGAAATACTTCTCCGACTCATAGCCATATAGTATAAAAGGATTGGTTATCATATAGTTTTGTCATTTTTGTTGCCACAAAGATAATTATTATACTTCAATTATCATACTATAATAATTATATTATAATAATCTTTAACAGATGGAGGTTTTTTATTGCCTCCTTTCTACCAGTCCAAGTCTTCCTGCTCACCGTCAAAGTCGATTGGGTCAACTTCTCATAGACACCCGCCGTTTGATGGAGTGGAAGATTGGGTAATGTAGAGAACGATCTCAAGCAAAAGGGCATCCTGATGGCTTATATTGCCACCATCATCGTATCGCCATCACCCACATAATATACCATTGGCAACATATCTTCAGGCACCGATGGTGACAGACGCTGTGCATTCATTCCCGATGGCAGTTTTCTCAATCGTTCCATATCCTCGAATGTGATGGGGTGTTTCCTCAGAATGTAGTTCTGATACGTTCTGTTCTCATACAAGAAATCCGACGAGTCAAAACAGGGATAGCTCATCCAAAGTTCCCCAACATGTACCTTACCCATTTTCGAAGGTTCCCTTTTACTCGGCTTGCAACTGCTGCCTACAGACTGTGACATCTCCACATGTGCCTGAATATCCTGGAGACCATGAAACACTTGTCCCAGAATCTCTACATCATCGTGGATGAAGCACGAAAAAATCCTGTGCTCCACCTGACGATTATCTCTTTTAAACAAATTACCTATCTTCATAATTAACTGATTAGAAGGTTTGATAAAGCCTATAACATTCAAGTTATATCCCTATCTCCAGTCTTCTATTCTTGCATTTGCCTCAACAAGATCTTCTATACTATCTGGTAGGGCAGGGAAAAAGTCATAACCAGTTATATGCTCAACGTCGTCAACAGTATTGATAAATTGGTCCCGCTTTTTCTTTCCTTCATTATTTCTAATAACATAACCAATTGCCGTCGGCTCAGGATTCATACGAAGAATGACCTTGAAGAAAGCCTCGGGCACAACAACATTGTTTGTACCAATAGTCTCATGGTCTTTATTTAGCAGAACAGGACCACAAACTATATACACCTCCCCATATTTCTTTGCCCATTTTCTGCAATCACGTTCTATCACATTCCACACACCACTGTTCAGCTCCTGATTTTGAGGACATATATTGGTAAGCAGATTTGATTCACGCATGGCCTTTTCATCCCATTTGTTATCACCCGCAGGGCACATGTGCCCTCTTGACCATCCACTTCTACGATAATCCTCATTAGTAGCTCTAGGAGTTGGAACGTCAAGATCTTCATAGAATTTTGAATCTCTAGCAACATCTCCGTCTGCATGTTCTGCAGTCAAATGCCAAGCAACCCAGTTGGGACACTTTGTTTCCGAATTGTAAGAAGTGATATAAGCCGCCCTCTGTAAGACATTTATGTATGGTTCTGTATATGTAAAGTCTACCTGTGCATCTTTTTCAACATGTATTTCCCCTTCGGCATTATCTTCATAATTCTCATGAATCACATTCTCAGATGAAACAAAAGAATTAATCCTGTTCCCTGATCTGTGAGCACAAGAAACAAGTAACACAACAACTATAGCATAAATGGCATTTCTTTTCATCAAGTCAAGACAAATCCGATTATCTCTCAAAAGAACTAATTGAACTCGATGATATTGTTATTATAGTCAATTGTTACCTTACCAAACTTGCTTAATGCCGTTTGTCCCAATAGTTGCTTGAGCCTACGGGAGGCATCACTAATTTCTGAGAATAATGATATGGAACGCGCAATACATTCGTCAACCCCCAAGCAGGTAAACTGTTTGTCCGGTTGGAGCTTCCTTTGCGAGAAGAAATCACCATCAGTAACAGGATTCCCTTTCGCAATTCTGTAATATTTACCTCCGCAAGGCACCGCATCTGCAGGAGGACATAATGGTGGCAATTGCTCGTACCAATTCATATTCTTGTATTATTTATTGCAAAGGTAACTAGTTTTCCCGAACTATACAAATTATTGTAAGTAATTTTCGCAACGAGTTTTTACCTGATGACCCTTTTCTTGCCGTCGTGGATATAGATGCCCCTGGTGGGGGCGGTGACCTCGCGACCTTGCAGGGTGTAGTATTGGTGGTGGGGAGAGACGATGGGGCGGCTGATGATGGCGCTGATGCCGTCGGTCAGGGTGCCGTCGGCATTCTGCTGAGAGGTGATGTCGGCTACGAGGGAGTTGATATAGACTTCCAGGTTGGTGTAGCCGCTGGCATCGAGGGTGTTGCGGTCGGCAGCGTTGTTGGAATTGAGGCCATGGGCGGTCTCCCATTCATCGGGCATTCCGTCCTGATCGGTATCTGTGGGTAGGGCAGTCTGGTTGAGGACGGGCCATGGCTGCCAGTCGCTGCCGGCATTGACGGGACGGTTGTCGTCCTGCGAGTCGATGATGCCAGGATAATCGCCTTCGGCAGAGCCTGTATAGGTGGCCACGCCCTGGCGTGTGTCGCTGACAATGAGATCGTCAACCCAGTCGCGATGGAGCGAGGCGCCTGCATAGTCCAAAACGCGCTCATAGGCCTGCTCGGCAGTATGGGTGGTGACAGTCTGGAAGGGGATGGGGGCAGAGAGGCGGATGGTGTCCTTGGTCCTGTCGGTATAGGTGCCGTCGTTGCCGCTTTTGTCTATCTGGTTGTACATGCCGTAGGTCCAGTTGTCGTTGGTCACGCTGCTGTATTTGGAGTTGACGTTGCCATTGACGTAGTATTTGCCCCACACGTGCCACATGACGTCCCACTGGTTGGGCGACGAGGTGTCGTGCTTGGTGTATTCCGAGGTGCGTATGTTGACGGCGGCGATGCGCTGCTGGATGGTGGTGCTGCGTTTGTTGGTAGCGGGCCCTGGCTTGTAGTAGTTGTTGACGATGTTGACCTTCATGCCCTCGCCGCCATAGCAGCCATTGCCTGCCCAGTTGTAGAAGACGTTGTTGCGCAGGTCCATCTGTTCGCGGGTCTGCGTGCTGGGGCGGGGGCCAAGACGGGGCACGCGCGAGTCGTGATGGGCCATGAGGTTATGATGATAGGAAGCACCTGCGCCTCCCCAGTTGCCGCCATAGCCGTGGTTGCCTTTGCTGTGGCCTGAGGCTCTGAGGCTCTGCGAGGCGATGCACCACTGCACCGTGAGGTTCTCGCAGCCATAGACCGACAGGCACTCGTCAATGGACCAGCTGACGGAGCAGTGGTCGATGATGATGTTTTTCTTGTCCATGCCGCCCAGTCCGTCGCCTTCATGGTTGGCCACCTGCTTGTTGCCCAGTCGGAAGCGCATATAGCGGATGATGACGTTGTTGGCCGATACCACGAAGGGATAGTCGGCAATGCAGATGCCGTCGCCAGGGGCGGTCTGTCCTGCTATGGTCACATTGTCCTTGTTGAGTTTGAGCTCTGAGGTGAGGTGTATGGTGCCGCTGACGTCGAAGACGATGGTGCGCGTCTTGCTTTGCGTGCAGGCATAGCGGAAGGTGCCTTTCTGGGTACCGTCGTCGAGCGTGGTGACGTGGATCACTTCGCCGCCGCGTCCGCCAGTGGTGTACATGCCGAAGCCTTCAGCGCCAGGGAAGGCGGGAAGTGATGACTGCTGGGCACTGGCTGTGAGTGCCAAGGCGAGTAGGGGGAGTAGTAGATGTTTCATTTTGATTTAAAAAGCACGCAGCCAAGGCAGGCCGCGTGCATATAGATTAGATGGAGTAGGGGTTACTTCTTGATTTTCTTTCCGTCCTTTACGACGATACCCTTGAAGCTGTTGCTTACCTTCTGACCAGCGAGGTTGTAAACAATGCCGCTATTGGCCTGAGCGGGCTTCACGGTATGGATCAGCGTGATATCGCCGCGCTTGATATTCAGTTTGGTGATATATGTGGCGGTTTGTGCAGTACTGCTTCTGCCCATGTAAAGCGCTGGAGCATCGGCTGTCAGAACGAATACTTCGTCAGCAGGGTCATCAGCGCTTGTACGGCCATTGATAAACTCCTGCGAGGTGAACAGCTTGTCGATAGTCTCATCGGCATAGGTGAAAATGTCGATGAGGGAAATCTTGGTGTCTGCATTGTTATAAACACCTGCTAAGGTGATGATGTCACCAGCCTTGAAACCTCCATCGGTCTCTAACTTGGCATAGTTGTTGTTCAGCACACCTTCGGTGGTATAGCCGCCTGCAAACTTAATAGCCGTGATAGGATTGGCGTTATTATTAATCTTTACATCTGCAAACGTGACACTGCTATTCTCAATAAGAGAAATGCCAGTCTTGAAGGTCGGGTAGTCAATCACGCCATTCATCTCAGGTGCATCGCCATCTACAATCTTGATAGACTTGATGAGGTATGCGTTCTCATTGTTCTTGATGGTTACAGTACCATCGGCAGTAACTGTGAATACGACGTCGGCAAACACTTCTTTCATGGTGGAATCGGCTATGCCGTTGCTCTCTAACTTAGCGCCTGTGGCGGCAAAGCCAGGCTGACGTGTGCCCTTCTCAGCATCGGGATCATCTTTCTTTGCCACATTAAAGGTGATGACCTGTCCCAGTTTGGCATTTGCTAATTGCACCTCGACTCCCTTGCCGGCAATAGTAAAATAATCGGGCGTAGAAACAAAGAACTTTTCTTTCGTGCTCGAGTTTTTGTATCTGAACGGTATGTCCTTTACTTTGAGCGTGCACCATGTGCCTCCGCCTTTAGTATAATTGATGGATACTCCGCCTTCAACTTCTGTTGCGGCATACTCGCCTTCAGTAAAAGCGAAGTCTGACATGGTTAAACCTGCAAAACTGATTTCGGTCTGTGCCTGTACACCCATAGCCATAAGGGCCATAGCAATCAGCGTAAAAATTTTCTTCATAAGCTTTGTTGTTTTTTAGTTTTTAAAAGCACGCAGCCCATGAAAGGCCGCGTGCATATGATTAGTAAATAGGGATTACTGTTCTGTGGGGAACCAGCGTGGGTCGCCAGCGTTGAGTTCCTCGCCAGCCTTGAAGTGGAAGTCGCCATTCTCAGGATCAACGAAGATATCGGCGGCACTCTTCTCCAGTTTCTCAGCACCCTTGATGTTCTTGAAGAAGTCGCTGGTGCTGTAGCAACCAACTACATCAGGATCAGCTGAAGCGCGTATGTTCTTGTTGGTAGCCTCGTCAGGTGTCTTGGTGAAGAGACAGTCGGTGAACGAGAACTCGCCACTTGTGCCGAAGGTGTTGGCACCAAAGTCAACCCAATAGTTTCCGTTACCAATACAATTGTAGAATGTGACGTTCTTGATGATAATGCTCTCCATAGCTGTCTCGCGGCTATAGATGAACATCTTGCCACCCGTTGCCACATTATAGAGCGTACATCCACTCATATAGATGTTCTTAACGCCACCACCTGCGCCTTTATCAGCATCGATGTGGAAGAACGAGTATCCAGAACACATATCGTGGAAGATGCTGTTGGTAATCGATACCTTATCGATGTTCTTAGCATTACTCTTCTGGAAACGGAAGAACGAGGTGCCGAAGCCAGACATTTCACAGTCCTTGATCTTGAACTCGGCAATATTACATTCGTTTGTCTGGTTTACGAAATAGCCAGCTCCGTCGTTGACAACGGTGACGTTCTCGAATCCAATCCAAGCGTGTGAACCAGCCAGCTCAAGGTTCTTCTGGAACTTGATGACAGGAGCCTCGCCGCCAGCCATGCCGAAGAAGGTCACAGACATGCCGTCAGGTATCTTCACGTTTGTGGCACCGCCGTCGGTATCGCTTGTTCCGTGGAAGTCGATGGTGGCATCAGCAGGAATACCGATGGTGGCACTATAGTTCGTCTCTGCGTCGGCCACGCCCTTCTCTGCTGCAGCAGCCTTAGCCAGAACGGCAATTTGCTCGAGCAGCTCGGGAGAGATGGTTGTTTCCTCAGCAGACAACGTGTACTTATAGTCGGCAGCGGGCATTGCTGCTGTAGTGCTTACGATGAGCTGTCCGCGTACGGCTTCTCCATTCATGATCTTGATAGTGTAGGTGGTCGTAGGAGTCAGTCCGGTAATGGTGTATTCACCTGCGGCCTTAGCAGCATCGTCAAGAGTGATGGTAGTCTGATTCTCTTCGTCCAGAATGACAATCAGGTGGGTTACCGTCTTGGTGGCGTCCCAAACGACGTGGATTTGATTATCACCGCGGTCGCTGGCACTGGTGGGCTGGAAAATCTGCTCTGCCAATGTCTTGAAGGTAGATTTAGCCAGATAGCTCCATTTAGAGTCGTTGATGCCAGTGGCCATAGCTTTCATGCGGAAGAAATACTTGGTGTCGCCTGCCAATCCCGAGATGGTGGTAGGAGACTTGACAATACTCTTGTCAAGACCAAAGACGATAGAGTGGGCTGTACCTCCCTGGGCAATGTCGTCGTAGAGAGAGTCGGTGCTCACCTCAATGATGTAATACTCTGCCTTTGGTACACCAGTGAAAGTCACTTCAGCCGTAATGTCGCTTGCATTGATGGAAGTCTTGTTGTTTGGAGCAAACAGACGTGAGTAGCTTCCGCCAGTCTCCCAGTCGTTTGTCTCGCGGCAAGAGGTAACAGTCATGCCCGTCAATAATGCAAGCGCAATGGGGAAAATATGTTTTGTCGTTTTCATTGTTGTTCTCTTTAATTAAAAGTCGTAGGAATTCTTGAATGCACCATTGTTGGTGTTCAGTGTGTTGGCACCTATTGGCAACAGGTGACGGTTGACAACATTTGCCGTGCCGAGGAAACCTGTCTCGCCAGTAGCTTCCTTGTCATACTGAATCAAACCATTGCAGAGGAACTGGATGGCTGAGTAGTTGGCATTGGTATAGTCGATAGTGCCATCGCTCTTCTTGACACCGCCAAACCAGCTGGCGCTCTTAGCATAGTCGGTTCCTGTAGGCTCTTCATACCACTGGATGCTGGGATAGTTGATGAGATACCATGCATCTACACCAGTAGCCTCGTTGTACCAAAGCTTGGCAGGGTATTTGTCGTTCAGGATGCCAAGGCGATAATCGTCGAGCATGACTACAATCTTATCGATAAGGAGTCCCCAGCGTACGAGGTCGTATTTACGAACGGCTTCGCCTACGAACTCAAGGGCGCGCTCGTCAACTATTGCATTGAAGAATAACTGCTTGCTGCCTGCAGCGGCATCGACAACGGCATCTACTTTTGCAGCCTGATTAGCGCTGTCGAAGGCACGTGCACGCACCTGGCGCAAGGCTTCCTTGGCAGTCAGGGCACAGCCGTCGGCAGTACCAGTAGGACCTACCAGCTCGTTGACAACCTCTGCATACATCAGCAGGATGTCAGAGTAGCGCATCATGACCCAGTTGATACCATAGCCCCATTTCGTTGACTTGGCCAGATTCTTGGCTTTCCACTCGTCACCCATGAGACGCACGTCCCATTTTGCAACATAAATACCATTGAAAGGATTGTTGGTCAGCGTCTGGGTGGCTTCAGCATTACGCAGCTCATAAGGCGCACAGGTCACGTCGCGACGCAGATCCTGAGCATCGAACTTATAGAACATGGGAGCGGGAATCTTGACGGCACCAGAAGAGTTGCCCTTGCCGAAGACGCCATCCGTGTTCAGACGTACGCCAGCGGTGTAGCCCATCTCGCCTGAATAGTCAAGGCCATGTGCAATCTCGAATACATTCTCAAAATAGGCATTGTCAAGCACTCGCTCATTAATCTTTGTCCATTCGTCCTTGAAACTGGGATTCAGCTTGTGAGGACCTTCATTGATGACTTGTGCCAGGCATTTTGCTGCCAGGGTGTAAAGCTCCGTACGCTTGGCATCACCAGGACGCATGGTAGGATAGGTGGCATCACTATAGCCTTTCTGACCTTCACGCTTCTCGCTCAGGTTTACATATCCCTCTTTTGCGCTCTCACGGATAGAGTAGCCAGCCTCGAACAGGGCGATACGTGCTGCCAGACCGAGTGCAAATCCCTTGGTGATATGTTCTGTAGAACGGTTAGCACTGGCCCAAGGCAGATAGTCGGCAGCCTGCTGCAGGTCAACGAGCAGCTGATCCATGATGACGTCACGATCGGTCTTAGGCAGATCTACGTTAGACAGGTCGCTTTTCGATGGCTCCATCTTCATAGGCACATCGCCGAAGTTGCGAATCAGGTCGAAATAAAGCATGGCACGCAGTGTCAGGGCCTCACCCAGATACTGCTTCATCTTCTTGCTCTGGCTGCTGGAGCCTCTGATGCCCTCGATGGCACTGTTGGCCTTTTCGATCATGCTATACATCTCTTTCCAGGACTTTGGCAGGTCAGCCCAGTCAACACTTGGGTTGTAGTTGCAAGCGCCACGACGGCTCACTTCCTTTACGCGGTCTTCTGCAATGGCATCTGCAATTTCCGTATCAGTATTCATAGAATAGTTGAACGGGAAACGGCTACCATAGGTCACGTCCTTGGTCAGTCCGGAATAGATGGAGGTGACAGCCTGCTCTACAAATGATTCGTTATTATATACTACGTCGGGGAACATCTCGGAAGGAGATGTCTGATCAAGGAAGTCAGAGCAGGATGTTGTCAGAAGCATTCCCGTTCCCAGACATATAACTGATTTTAATATATTCTTCATGTTGATAGTTGTTTTAATGATTTAGAATGAGACGTTGATACCTCCGAGAATAGAGTAGCTCTTGGGGTAAGTAGCGTAGTCAACACCAGGAGTCATTGGGTTGTCAGAACATGCATTAACCTCGGGATCTACGCCTGAATAGCTTGTCAGACAGAAGAGGTTATAGCCCGAAGCGAATACGCGTACATTGCTCAGACCAATCTTTTGAACAAGTTTCTTTGGCAGAGTGTAACCCAGGGTAATGGTCTGAAGACGCAGGAATGAAGCGTTCTCCAAATCCATGTCGAGCAGAGGACGTGTTGTCGCATTTGCTGCATTATAGGTTGACTTACCAGCATTCACATTGTTGATAAATGCGTAGTAGGCATCTTCACCGTTGGCTGCAATATAGCTGTTAGCATAGTTGCGGTCGAGGATATTCTCGCCAGTAGCAGGATCTAAACGAGACCAACGCTTGTTGATGGTAAAGTCATCGTTGATATTCTTGTTCTGCTCAGAACCAACGCGGTAGCTTGAATAGGCCTTGGTGCCATTGATCAACTTGCCGCCCAACTGGTAGTTGAAGAACACATTAAAGTCGAAGCCTTTTAAGAAGCGGCCATTGAAGCCGAAACCACCAGTCCAAGGATGTACGGTGTTGCCAAGGCGTACCTTGTCGTCAGCGTCAACAACGCCGTTGCCGTCGGTATCCTTAATCTTGATAGCACCTGGCTCAAGTGTGGCACCAGTCAAGCCTGTGCTGTTTACTGCCACAGGATTGCCACTTGCATCATTGCGGATAACCCACTTGCTGCCATCAAATCTCAGATCGTCGGTGGTGTAAACACCATCATACTGGTAGCCGTAAACTTCGCCAAGGCGTCCGCCCTCCTCAATCAGGAAGTCGTTGTTACAAACAGCGGCAGTACCTGCCCATGCTGAGCTAACCCAGTATTTGCCGTTGGCACCTGCATAGGGGAACTTGTCAATCTTGCCACGGTTGTATGAGATATTGAAGTTGAAGTCAAGGGCAAACTCTTTCTTGTCCAGGATGTTTGCATTCAACTGCAATTCAAAGCCCTTGTTGCTGGTCTGACCAACATTCTGGTATTGATATGAGAAACCAGAAGCCTCGTTGATGGTCTGACGCATCAGCAGGTCTTTCGTCGTATTCCAATACAAATCAAAGCTACCATTGATACGGCTGTTCAAGAATCCGAAGTCGATACCGACGTTACGTGTAATCGTGGTCTCCCATTTCAGATTCGGATTTGAGAGCAATGAGCCTGGACCTATCTGTTGGGTTGTAGCATCGCCATAGTAAATAGCGGCAGTACTGGTGGAGTAGGTCGTGTACATGTATTTAGCATCGATACGGTTGTTACCAGCTGTACCATAAGAGAGACGCAACTTCAGGTTTGACAACCAGTCTGTAGTACCTTTCATCCAAGGCTCCTCGACAACTCGCCAAGCCAATGCCACAGAGGGGAAGTAGCCCCAGCGGTTGCCCTCAGTGAAACGGCTTGAACCGTCGGCACGCATGGTGAAGGTCATCAGATAACGGTCGTAAAGTGTATAGTTCAAACGTCCGAAATATGATGACATATTGTCTTTCAGACCAATGTAGGTAGTTACGTTTTTCTCACCGCCCTGACCCATCATGGCCAGAATCTGATCAACAGTGGCGCTGTTGTCGAAGTTGATGGCTGAATTGTAAGTGTCGTTGTAGAAAGAACTGCTAACCTCTTGTCCAAACAGCACATTGAAGTGGTCACCCTTAGTGATGAGTTTCTTGACGTCGTAATTGACGGTATTAGCCCATCGCCATTCCTTCTGCACACGCTTGTTGATTTCTGCGCGTGGCTGTCCAGAACCACCAATCTTTGAGTTTCCAGTATTGCCGTCAACCCAAACCTGATCAGTATTGTTGTAGCGCCAGCCATAGCCGTATTCAGACTTGAACTTCAAACCCTTGATAGGCTCCCAAGTCAGCGCGCCGTTAATGTTGTTCTGCAGACGGTTCTGCTGCTTATATGTAGCATTGACACGGGTGATAGGATCGATAAAGTTGTCGGAGCCTGCCTCGTCGTCCAGATCACTGGTCAGACGATTGATGGGGCGCTCCTTGATGGCATTGGCAGCCACAGAGTAAGCCTTGCTTGACTCACCAGTATCGGCACCGCCCTTCAGACCGTCAACGGTTGTATATGAGAAGCGGTCGTTGACATCGAGGGTGAGCCACTTGTTCAGCTTGGTTTGCAGCTTGATAGTGAAATTGTCGCGCTTAAAGCCTGAACCTAACATGATGGCCTTTTCATCGCTGCGGGTATAGCTCGTTGACCATTTCGTCTCTTTGCTACCGCCGCTGACGTTAAGGCTTAATTGTGAGGTGTTGCCAGTACGGCCAAACATCTCGTCTTGGTAGTTGCGACCGCCCAGTGAATTATAGATGTCGAGGTCTGAATAGTTGCCGTAAGGGTTGGGGTTTGATGAAGAAGCCCACTCTTGCTGATAGAGTGCAAACTCGTATGGGCTTGCAACCTTAACCTCGCCAACAGACTTGCGTAAGCCGTATTGTGCCGACAGGTTGACCTGCACTTTTCCTTCCTTACCGCTCTTGGTGGTAATGATTACAACACCATTAGCACCTTTAGCACCATAGATGGCTGTAGATGAAGCGTCTTTCAGCACGTCAATGCTTTGAATGTCGCTTGGAGCCACATCGCTAATACTGGCAACGGGGAAACCATCGACAATATAAAGAGGTGAGTTGTCTTGTGAAAGCGAACCGCCACCACGTACACGGATACTTACCTCGGCATCGGGTGAACCTTCAGATGTGGTAATGCTCACACCAGCAAGCTTACCCGTCATGGCCTCTGTTACGTTTGTTACGGGAATGTCTTCCAATTGCTTTGAACTGACTGATGCAACAGCTCCAGTCAGGTCTTTCTTGCGTACTGTCTGATAACCAATCACAACGATATCGTTCAGCGTGGTGTTGTCATCTTCAAGTACGACATTGAGTTGAGACTTGCCTTTCGGATCAACAGTCTTTTTCTTCATGCCAATATACGAAATCGTCAGGGGCTTGCCTGTTGACTTGATAGTGGCATTACCGTCGAAGTCGGTGACAGCGCCGTTGCTTGTGCCTTTCTCCATGACACTTGCTCCGATGACTGCCTCACCGCTCGAGTCCTTCACATTGACCTTGATGGTCTGCGCTTGTATGGAGCCCACAAATAGCAATAGGGCAAAGACAAGCGTAGCTCTGATACTCTTTAATTTTTTTGACATAGATTCTTTTGTTTTGTTATAATTTGATAGGTTTTATTAGCCCGTTGTTAGTTTTAGTTTTTTTGATAGATTAGTCTGTAATCGGTGCAAAGTTAAATAATTTTTCAGTAACAAACAAAATATTTGCAAAAAAAATAGGAGACACTCGGTAAAAGTGCCTCCTATGATTAACTGAAGCGAAAAAACGGACTACTTTATCACCATCTTCTTGCCATTGATGATATACAGCCCCTTCTGTGGCTTCTGTATGCGCATTCCCTGCATGTTGTAGATGGCTCCATTGGCATTGGCAGCAGTCTTTACTGTCTTCACGCTGGCTGCTGTGCCTTCCACTGGTCCCTCAGGTCCGAATCCGCCGCGCATATTGGCTGTGCGGATAGTGAGTGCATCCTTAGCGGGGTCGATGGTGATGTCGTTGAATGTGCCATCGGCAGAGATGCCAACAAACTCGCCGTTCTTGAACAGGGCGCAGGCAATCATGCCGTTGTCTGCCATGCTGAATGTCACTTTGTTGTTCTCGTACTTGGCATCAGCGGGAGCTTCCAGCTGGCGAGCTTCATTCTTGGCAATGGCAGCCCAGTCGCCCAGCACATTCTCAATAGAGTAGGTCTCCAGTGCGCTGGCATCAAGGATGGTGTTCAGCTTGGTGTTGGCCTTTGTGAAGGTCACCTCGTTCTTTTCTGGAGTGATGATGGTGCCACTCTCGTTCTTGGTGCCATACTCGCCTGCTACGCTGTAGTCGCTGTTGATGCCGCTGAGGTTCCAGCGTGTGGCTACCAGACTGCTGGGGTCGAGTAGGGTGGTATTCAGATAAACGCAGACGGGGTTGTCGCTCCAGGCACGTCCGAGGTTATAGGTGGTGGCATGGTTTTCAACCGTACAGTTGTTGAACACATAGATTTCCGAGTTGGCGGTGATGGTAGCGCTGCCGCGAACCTCGTTGACCAGTTTCACCTCGTTGAAATAAACCTTACCATTGCCGCAGAGATAGTCCACCGTTCCGTGCAGCTCGCCGCCTTCCCAGTAGAACAGACCGCCTACCTTGTGAGAATAATAGGTGTCCTGATGTGAGAGCAGGAACACATTTTTGCCGATGGTCTTGGTGCCCTGATCATGGAGTGATGCTGCGCGTCCGTCGTTGCCACCGTATGAGTAGTCGTTCTTCAGCGAGATGTCCTGCATATAGAGTCCCTCGCCAGTATTCTTCAGCAGGTCGGCCTTGTCAAGACCTTCCACAGGAGGACGTGTGGTGATGATGGTCTTCTCGGCACTCTGTCCGATGAGCGACACGTTCTTGCCTGAGATGGTAGTCTGAACGGTATTACCCAGATCATAGGTGCCGTCGGGCAGGAATATCTTGGCGTTCTCGATGCCCTTGGCCACCTCGATGGCATCCAGCAGACTGCTGGCATCGCCCTGCTTCACGATGATCCATTCACCCTGCTTGGTGAAGTTGGTCTCGCTGGTGTTGAATACGGTGATGCTGTGGAGATAGACGGCTCCCTCTGACTTGATGGTCAAGGTCAGCGTGCCTGCCTCGCCCTCGTAGTCCATTGAGCCTGCAGCGCCGTCGCTTTCTACTACAGCATTGATGCTGGCGCCATTGCTGCCTTCGATAGTAGCACCTGCTTTTGAATACTTGCAGAGGCCGAAGTTGATGGTTGCCTTGGGGCCTACCAGCAGTTCAATCTTATCGCCGTTGTTAAACACCCATCCGTGCTGAGTATCGTGCCAAAGGCCAGTACCCACAGAGTTGAAGCCTTCGTGGTCTTCATCATAGAAGTTGGGGTCAGTCAAGTTATAGACGTATTTACGGCTGAGACTTGCCACCTCCATCTCAGTCTCCACGGCATAGAGCTTGGTGTCGGCTGTGATTGCATCGGCTGTGGTGAACTTCGCACCAGCGTAGTTCTGCTTGAACCATCCGCGAGCCTTGTAGCCCTCCTTCGAGGCAGCCACGTTGGCAATGTCATAGGCAAACTCACCAATGGTGGCGTCCTTCTCAACAATCTGCGTCTTCAATACGGTAGTACCATCGATGTCGATATAGCTCAGTGTGAAGTCAGGCTTCTGCACTACGTTCAATATGTAGCTCATCTGTGTCTCGCCTGCAGTCATGGGGATGGTCACCTTGCAGGTAGTAGCTGTGCCCTCATAGGTCACGGTGCCAATCTCGCCATTGGCGGCAGCCAGATCTGTCAGCGGGTTCTCGGCGCTGATCATCGTCTCTTTCTTCGAGAGTTCCAGCGTAGCCTCGTAAGCCTCGCCAAACACATTCTCTACGGAGTATTCCGTGCCGTTGGCCTTGAATGAAGCCAGAATGGGCACCTCTTTCTCTGTACCGTTCAGCGTACCCTCAATGACGATGTCTGCAAACCCCAGTCTCTTGCCGGCATCCAGACTATAGATATTGATGCCCAGTCCGCAGGTGCCTTCTGCAGGCGTTGCTGTGGTGATGCTATAGTTGTATTCAGAATACTTGAAGTCGGTCTGCTCTTTGTTGGCATCCTTTCCGTTCTCACGGTTGGGTGTCTGTGCTGTTGCTAAGGTCACCTTTGTCTTGTCAGGGTTGATCCATGCTATGTCCATCTTACCACCATCGGTGCCGTAGCGTGTAGATTTGAAGCTCACTTTTGTCGGCGTGAAGGTGAAGCCTGGCTTCGGCGTGATTTGGAACACTACAAGGTTTGACTCCTCGGCACCATTCTGCTTGCTTGCGCTCAAAAGACGGGTCTGGTCAAAACCGCTCTGGCTGTTCTTATCCTCAATAGTAAAGTTGCTGCCTACGCTTACCTTGCTGTTCAGAAAATAGCTGGCATTCGAGAATGTAGCCGTCTGTCCTTCCGTACCCTGGTTGAATGCGAAGGTTGCTGTGGCAGCCTCGTTGTCAAGTGTTACCTTTCCTTTCGGCGCATACTGTGTAACTGAGAGCGACAGATAGTAGTTGTTGTCGTTTGTAGAGGTCACAGCCACAAAGCCTGCCTGTGCGTCGCTGGCCTTGGCTGTGTAGGTATTCTCATTCTTCAGCTCTTGCGTGCTGCTACCAATGGTATAATAAGAATAATCTGTATAGCCCTTCACGGTGATCAGGTCGCCTGCATTCTTCACAGGAATCTTGAATACGGCGCCGCTTCTTACTTGGATGTTGTTGCCATTGTTGCGGAACGAGGCACCATTGGCCTCGACAGTCATCTTCAGACCGTTCTGTTCTATTGCCTCTATCTGGCCAGCCTCTGTAGAGCCTGAAAGCGCCATTGTGGCTGCCATGATGTCGGCATTACCATAGTCCCATGTGCCTGTGATGTCATCATCGGCAAAGACAGGAGTCGCTCCGCAAACGATGCTGAGCAGACTCAATAGTGTTAAGCGTGAAAGTTTGTTCATGTTGTTTTGATTTTGTAAGTTTTTATAGTTATAAATGTTTTTAGAGATTTCTGCTTTCATTTATTTCACGAAGAAAACCCTGTCAGCAATGGGATGTTTATACCATTCCCATGCTGTGGTATCAGATGCATCAGTAGCCCATTTGCTGAACATCGGATAGGCAGCCACGATGCTGGTGGTCTCGGTAGGCCACGACCAGTTGCCTGGTATGACGATGCCGTGAGGGTCCTGCCCCTGACCAGCAATGTCATAATAATAGAATCCAGGGCCATAAACAGGGTCATAGTCGATGGCTACCTTCAGACGGAAGGAGTTGGTCTGGAAGTTGAAGCCAGCGGGTTTGGGCAGGGTCACCGTAACGGTAGGCACAGTCTCACCGCGTCCAGTATTGACAAGCGTAGCAGCAGGTACCCCTAATGCCTCATGTAGCTCCTTGCCAAACACATCCTTGTTGTTGGCAGCAAAGAGCAGATAGAGATTGCGCTTGGCCCCCACAGCCACAAGGGTGATGTCGATCTTGGAGTCGTCGTTGGGGTTTTCTCTGGCACGTACCAGACAGTCGTTCATGTCGTAGTCGCCAAAGTCCTTGTCCTCAAAGGCATAGGTCCATACTGCTGCCACAGGAGGTGCAGGCTGTACGTTGGCATCAGGAATATCGATGAGCGTTGGCGAGGGGAAGTAAAACACCATGTCGTTAAAGTCCCAGTCGTCGCCACTCTCAATGGCCATATAGCGATGACCGTTTACCTTAAAGATACATACGCGTGTGAGATCGTCACTCAGGTCTGTATTGCCCTTCATGGCAAAGAAGTCGTACACCGTTCCGTCTGACGCCCTGCTGTTTACCACGCCATCGTCGTGCTTGAAATACAGCATAGCAAAGGGCAACTTATAATTGGGATCTTTGTAGTCAAAGCCTTTCGATGGATCAATAGGATTGTTCACCATGAAGGTTTGATAACTGGAACGCGAGGAGCCAGGATAGTGACGATAGCCGAACTTAGTACCTGCTGAGTCACTATTGCCATAGATATATCTGGCAGAGATCTGGGCGAAACCACCCCATAGGGATGTCTTTACCTTCATAGAGTGATTGTCCAGGGCGAGCACCTTGTCCTTGTTGTCAGTCTTCGCAGGCAGGAAGGCGTGCACCTCAGCCTGAAGTCCAGGCAGGTCTATTTGATCTCTGCAATCTTTAAACTCGTCTTTCGCAATGGCATCGTCGCTCCATCCGCGTGTGGCGCGGCTCTCGCTGGCCTCTTCCTCCTCAGCCTCGTCCATGGCCTTAAATGATATCTCTGTATCTGTGTCTGCCAGGAACGGACGCGCCAGGAATTTGTTGTCCTTCGTCACGCAGGCTGCATACAGCACCTTCTGGCTGATTGGAGCCTGGAAGGAAAGCTTAGCAGTACCGCCATTGGCTATGTCGCCAGCTGCCAGTATCTCCGCCACGCCGTCATAGACGTTACGATCGAGTATCATCACCTGAGCAATGTCTTCCATTTCGGCATCGGCTGTGATGTTGACGCTGGCTTGCCTCGTGAGCACCCAGTCCTGTTTGGGGTCTATCTTCACGCCCAACTGCTTCTCGGCATAGTCGACACGCTCTTGATCAGTCACGTTATAAGTCTGATATTCCATGGTGTCGTGACTACAGCTTGCGCAGAAAACAGTCAGCCCAACCATCATCAAACAATGATTCAGTTTCATCATCTTCATATCTTTCTCAAAGATTTATTTGCGCTGCAAAGATAAATATAATTTCTGAAACTTTTCCGTGCCGAGCCATTTTTTATTTTCGCTTTTTCTCTTTTGGCCTTAAACGTCTTGCGTTTCAGCCTGTTTTAGGTTGCGTTTTAGGCTGTTTCACCTTGCGTTTAAGCCTATTTCACCTCGCGTTTCAGGCTATTTCGCATGGTGATTTAGGCTATAAGTCTCAAGGGATTCTCAACTTTGGTCATCTGATCTATTTTGATCTATTTTGTTAACTTTTGATCTAATTGCAAAAATCTCCTGTATTTATACTAACTTTGTGCCTCGTATGAAGAAGTACAGCATAGAAGTCTTAGAGGTGCTAAGCCGCATCGTGGAAGTGGATGCCTTATACAAAGAGGATGCCATTGAACAGGTGAGACAAAAGTATCGGAAATGCGAGATCGTGCTGGATGATTCTGACTACAAAATGACAGAATTCAGCGTGAAAGATGAAAAATCAGAGTAAAGGCATGTAGTTTTCAAAAGAAAATAACTATCTTTGCACCGCTTTTGATACTCATCATTAGCGCAAATGACATCGTGGAAAATTAGATAGCAGTATCTAAATTCGAAGAGACTTTTAACGAAAACAGTCCACCAAACTAATAGTAGTTACAGAGAGTCTCGGGGAATGCGGATACGCCTATTCTGTATAGGCGTACCCCTTCCTTTCCTTCTCTCTGTATGGGCTTCTATGGTGGACGGCCTTCGTTAAGAGTTGGAAAACGGAGGTGGTGCGCTTTCTTTTTGTCCACGCCTAAAGACAAAAAGAACGATGAGTACAGAAGCGAAGCCCTTTTTGAAATGGGCTGGAGGCAAGGGACAACTACTAAGTCAGTTGTCTGCGCATCTACCAGAGAGAATAAGCAACGAACCATTTACGTACATCGAGCCGTTTGTTGGTGGTGGGGCAATGCTATTCTATATGTTGCAACATTCTGGCAACATTAAGAAGGCAGTTATTAATGATGTCAATGAGGATTTGATTCTCACCTATCGGATTATCAAAGATGATGTTGAAGCCTTGATTGCTAACCTCGACAGATTAGAAAAAGACTATTTGGCTATAACTGACCAAAACGGGCGAAGCCAGATATTCTACGAGGTTCGTGAACGATATAACCAACATATCGGAGACAGCATAGAACGAGCATCCCAACTGATATTCTTGAATAAGACATGTTTCAATGGCCTTTATAGGGTAAACAGACGGGGCGAGTTTAATGTGCCCTTTGGTAAATATGCGAATCCAACCATTTGCAATGCAAAACTATTAAGAGCTGACAGCCAACTACTCCAATCTGCACAAGTAGAGATCTGTCAAGGTGATTACACCCAGACTCTGCAGCAAATCAATGGTCTTACATTTGTATATCTTGATCCTCCCTATCGCCCATTGGATGCCACATCAAGTTTTACGGCATACGCTAAAGGCGATTTCAATGATGACGACCAGCGAGCACTTGCAGTTTTCTGCCACCAACTAGCAGAAAGAGGATGTCTTTGGATGGAAAGCAACTCAGATTGTTCTGCCAAGAATTCTGAAGACAGATTCTTCGAAGAACTATATGAGAATTATCGTATTAAGCGTGTCTATGCCGCACGATTTATCAATGCTAATCCAAGTAAACGCGGTAAATTAACTGAACTATTGATTAAAAACTATGAATAAAGATTTCAATCTATTTATGTCTCAACTTCAAGAGACGAACCAGACATTAGATTTCTTCTGTGATTTCAATAAGATTTCACAGAATGTTGAGGATATCAAGCTCAGTCTTTGTATGCTGAACAGCCTCATTGGTTCTACTGATATGCGAAAGTCTGTAGAAACAATATGGAAACGCGACAAGTCTGCATTCAATGTTATGGACATCCTAATCGCAGTTCGTAGCGAGGGCAAGAAAAAAGTTCTTGACAGTCTTGGGAATTGCGTGGTTCTTGACTCTCTGTTTGAGTCAGTTGATGGCGTAATGGAGTTCCTTGATAATACAAGATTGACAGAGATATTCCAATCAAAGAAAATAAACGATCTTGTTGATTATGTTTTTGGTATAGAAACTGGCCTGGACACAAATGCCCGTAAGAATCGGAGCGGACATGTGATGGAAGGGATGGTGGCGCGTATCCTTGACAAGAACGGCATTCATTATCGTCAGGAAGTTTATTCAAGTGAATGGCCTGCGATTACAAAAGTCCTTGGTGACGATGAGAAACGCTTTGACTTTGTCATTGAGACCAAAGATACAACCTATCTGATAGAAGTAAATTTCTATAGTGGAGGTGGTAGCAAGTTAAATGAGGTTGCGCGTTCTTATTCAGATATCGCTCCAAAGATTAACTCCGTTCCTGGTTTTGAGTTCGTATGGATTACGGATGGCATCGGATGGAACAGCGCCAAGAACAAACTTCAGGAAGCATATTCTATCATACCAAGCGTATATAATCTTACAAATATTAGTTCATTCATTGCTGGCTTGAAAGGATGATTACACCCTACTATAAATCTCCTAATCACGACTTCAACTTGGTTTGTGGCGATACGTTTGAGTTGCTGCCACAGTTCAGCTTCAAGTTCGACATGATATTTGCCGACCCACCATATTTCTTGTCAAGCGGCGGTATCAGCGTGCAGAGTGGAAAGGTAGTTTGTGTGGATAAGGGCGACTGGGATAAGAGTATGTCTCAGGAAGATATTAATGCTTTTAATCTGAAATGGCTTTCCTTGTGCAGAGAGAAACTGAAGAATAATGGCACCATCTGGATCTCTGGCACATACCACAATATCTTTTCTGTTGCAAACTGTCTCACGCAGTTGGGCTATAAAATCCTGAATGTGATAACGTGGGCCAAGACAAATCCACCGCCCAATATATCGTGTCGATACTTCACTTACTCTACAGAATTCATTATTTGGGCTCGCAAGAAAGAGAAGGTCGCACATTATTATAGGTACGAGTTGATGAAGCATATTAATGACAACAAGCAGATGACTGATGTGTGGCGTCTGCCTGCTATTGCTCCTTGGGAAAAATCGTGTGGCAAACATCCCACGCAAAAACCTCTGGGCTTATTGAGTCGTATCATCATGGCATCCACAGAGCCTGGCGCCTGGATTCTGGACCCTTTTGCTGGTAGCAGCACGACAGGTATTGCAGCTAATCTGCTGGGACGTCGTTTCCTTGGAATTGAGCAAGATGAGGCGTTTGTAGCCATCAGCAAGACTCGTCGTGAAGAGATAGAGATTCCTAAAACGTTTGCCAAATACAAGAGAAAGATTCCAGACATTGTAAAGGCCGAATCCATTCAGCCGGAATGCTTCGCTTTTCATGAGGATATAGAGGACAGACTTCCTTTCTTAGACTGATGAATCTGGGTGACACCTGAATCAGAGGAACAGGATTGAGTCAAAGAATCACCAGAACAAGTCCTCCATTGCTCAACACTCCACCCAAATTAGCGGAAACGCCTTTGTACAAAGGGAAAGCGTAGGGGTTAGTGTTAGCACAACAGTAACCACATCACTCCCCCCAACACTCTCCCTTCGTCATTCAGGCTACCTTTGATGGTAGTCTGTTAGGGTGGGGTGTAGGGGTTACTTTAGGTTCGCAAAAGAGGATGTAGGGGTAAGCGGGGGAGGATGTAGGGGTTCGCGGGTCGCGAACCACGAGATCTTAAGCCGTGAACCACGAGATCAGCATAAACGAAGTGCTGTTTCAATTATAATTAGATCTTACATGTCTCCAGACCAGCCATGACCAAGATCCCAGTGCTCGTCATAGACAAACTCGAAGTACGGAAGAGAGAATTCTTCTTCGATAAGTATCGTAAGTTCATCAAGAATAGGCTCTGCCCAATGGCCAACAAGGACGATGAACTTATCGATATTCCAAGCCACACGCCCTCTTGGCACTTGGGTATAGTCACCTTTAAACTTTGTGTCCACATGTTTGGCCTGTGCCTTAAAGTATTCCTTCATCCATACCTGTCTATGCAGATGAGGATAGTTGATAAAGGGAAGACCCTTGTCGGCAGCTTCCTCAACCATCTTTGGCGTTATCTCTTTCTTACGGACACCAAAAAAGGATTTGTCTTCTGGATCGTACCAGAAAATACCAATACAAGGCATCTGTTCATCGAAAGCCTTCATGTCGGCCATCTGCTTCTTATGATCTTCATTTGTAAGCTGAGTCATGATTTTCCTTTATTAACTTTTGTCTGCAAAGTTAATTATAAATTCTGAATAAACAAATAAAAGCAAGATAAAATGAGCAGATGAGACGCGTGAGGGTCACTTGTGGGCAGGTTGCATGACCTTGACCAAAAGGATGCTGAACTCGTAGAGCAGCCAGATGGGAAGGGAGACAACGAGCAGGGTGAACACATCGGTGGTGGGGGTGATGATGGCTGCTACGACAAGGATGGCCACGATGGCGTGGCGACGATAGCGGCTCATCAGATGGCTGCTGAGGATGCCCATGCGGCCCAGGATGGCGCAGACAACTGGTAGCTCGAAGATGACACCCATGACAAGACTCATGGAGATGAGGGTGTCGGTATAGGACTGCAGGGTGAGCATGTTTTCCACCTCGGTACTGACCTGATAGGTGCCCAGGAAGCGGACGGTGAGGGGGAAGATGAGCAGGTAGTTGAGCGCTGTACCCAGCATAAACATCATGTAGCCTGAGGTGACTATCCAGAAAGCTGCGCGACGCTCGTTATGATAGAGTCCAGGAGAGACGAAACGGAAAAGCTCGAAGATGATATAAGGGGCGGTACAGAGCAAGCCGGCATAGATGGCCACACGCATGTGGGTCATAAACTGCTCGGTGAGCCCTGTGTTCATCAGATGAATGCTGAAAGGCTCTACACCCAACCACTGGAAGGTGATGAACTCGCTGGTGCGAGGGGCTAAGACAATGGTGAAAAGCCAGTCTTTCAGGCAGAAAGCCACTGCAGCGAAGAGAGCAGCGACAATGAGTGAACGCAGAATGCCCCATCGGAGCACATCGAGGTGCTGCCAAAAGGTGGCTGGTTCGTTACTGTTCATCTTTCTTTACCTCGTCGCTGACCTCCTTCATACCTTCCTTGAAGCTCTTGACACCCTTGCCAAGACCGCGCATCAGTTCAGGTATTTTGGCACCTCCGAAGAGGAGCAGTACAATCAGGGCGATAAGCAACAACTCCTGTGGACCAAGTCCGAGGAAAAGTAATGTGTTAAGTGTAGTCATATCGTATGTTTTTTGATTTAAATCGATGCAAAGTTACGAAAATAAATTCTTTTTTCGTAATTTTGTAGCCAAATTTTTAAAGTAATACAGAAATGGGATTTTGGAAATCATTTTTCGGAGGGGAGGAGCAAAGCCCTGAAGAGGAGAAAAAAGATGCTGACGCCAAGCAGTTTGACTTGATGAAATATGATGGTGTGAAGGCTATGCGCATTGGTCAGTTTGAATATGCTGAGAAATGCTTCCGCGAGGCGTTGAAGGTGCATGATGACTTGGAAATTCACGACTATCTGTCGCAGACGTTGCTGCACATGAACCGACTACAGGAGGCCCTCGAAGGGCTGTTGACGATAAGCCGGGAACAGCCAGATAACGTACAGGTGATGATACATGCGGCCCACGTGGCATATATGTTGGAAGACTATGCGCAGATGCATACGCTGGCTGAGAAGGTGCAAGCGATAGCTCCTGACAATGCCACAGCCTATTATCAGATGGCACAGGCCGACCTGGGGCAGCATGACCTGATTAACGGTATCGCTCAGTTGACGAAAGCCATCGTGCTGAGGGATGATTTTGGCGATGCCCGACTGTTGCGTGCCAAGACGCTGCTGTCGATGGGTGACGTGAACGGTGCTGAACAGGATGTGAATTGGTTGATGGAACATACGGAAGATGAGGAGGACGTGCTACTGATTGCTGCTCGCATAGCCCATGCAAAAGGCAACGATGACGAGGCTATAGATATATATAATAAGGTGGTAGATGTGAATCCTTTCCAGGTTGATGCCTATCGTGAGCGCGGACAGATAAAGTTTGAACGTGGTGACAAGAGTGGGGCACAGGAAGATATGCAGAAAGTGTTGGAACTGAATCCTGAAGAGATGGCCGATGTGAGCGGTGATTACTCTGCTGAAGGTGTGGAACAGCAAGTGAAGCGTGCCTATTCCAACATGAATCCCTTTGGAATTTGAAATTTTCTTCGATTTTATTTGGTTGTTTCAAAGAATTGTTATAATTTTGCATCCGAAAATTACAAATAGTAACAAAAATGACAAAATTTAATGCATACTTCTACTTTTATTATTACTTTACAAGCAATTGTGAAGCGGGTAGTCGTATGTAATTGAAGATTGCAAATTGAAAGTTGAAAATTAAGATAAGGCCCCGCTTCACGAAGAGTGATAGTGGGGCTTCTTATTAAGTGAAAAGTGAATAGTTGAAATATGAAGCGAATAGCAATACAAGGAGAGATAGGGTCGTTTCACGACATCGCTGCCCATCAGTATTTCGAGGGGGAACAGTTGCAGCTGATCTGCTGTAATACCTTCGAACAGGTGTATGAGAATATGCGCCAGGACCCAACGGTGATAGGCATGGCAGCCATCGAGAACACCATTGCCGGCTCACTGTTGCACAACTACGAGTTGCTGCGCGACAGTGGTACAACGGTGGTTGGAGAGCATAAACTCCACATTACCCACTGCATCTGTTGTCTGCCCGAGGATGACTGGGACACCATCTCTGAGGTACACTCGCATCCAGTAGCCTTGATGCAGACACGCCACTATCTGGAGCATCATCCCAATTTGCGCATTGTGGAAGGTGACGATACGGCTGGGTCGGCTAAGATGATAGCCGAGGGTCATCATCAAGGATGGGCTGCCATCTGTCATGCAGAGGCTGCCAAGCTTTATGGCCTGAAGGTGCTGGAAAACGGTATCGAGGACAATAAGCACAACTACACGCGTTTCCTTGTATGTTCGGCACCTCAGAAGGCAGATATGCTGCGTCCGCTTGTTGAAGCCAACAAGGCCAGCATCGTTTTCGCTCTGCCTCACGAAGAGGGTTCGCTCTCGGCAGTACTTGCCATCCTGTCGTTCTATAAGATCAACCTGACAAAGATTCAGTCGTTGCCTATCATCGGCAAGGAGTGGGAATACCTGTTCTATGTGGATGTGACCTACAACGACTTGACCCGCTATCGTCAGGCTGTGGATGCCATCATCCCCCTGACACGCGACTTGAAGATATTGGGAGAGTACAAGGCGAATTAGGAGTTAAGAGTTAAGAATTAAGAGTTAAGAATAATGATACAACCAGCAGACAGATTAAGTTTAGTACAGGAGTACTACTTCAGCAGAAAACTGAAGGAGGTGGCACAACTCAATGCCGAGGGCAAGGATATTATCTCGTTGGCCATTGGCAGTCCAGATATGCCCCCCTCAAAGCAGACAATAGACAAGTTGTGCGAGGTGGCCAACCAACCCAATGCACACGGTTATCAGCCCACACAGGGTACGCCAGAGTTGCGTGAGGCAATGGCGCAGTTCTATAAGCGCTGGTATGATGTTGATCTGGATGCCAAGAGTGAGGTGCTGCCATTGATAGGTTCGAAAGAGGGTATCCTGCACGTGACGCTGGCCTTTGTGAATCCTGGCGACGAGGTGCTGGTGCCCAATCCTGGCTATCCCACCTATACCTCATTATCTAAGATTCTGGGTGCGAAGATTGTGAACTACGATCTGCGCGAGGATAATGGCTGGCAGCCCGATTTCGATCAGTTGGAGAAGATAGACCTCTCGAAGGTAAAGCTGATGTGGACCAACTATCCCAATATGCCGACGGGCGGTCGTGCTCAGATGGAAACCTACGAACGACTGGTGAAGTTTGCTAAGGACCACGACATAGTCGTTGTGAACGATAATCCCTACAGCTTCATCCTGAGCGAGGAGCACTTGAGTATTCTGCAGGTGCCTGGTGCTAAGGACTGCTGTATTGAGTTCAACTCGATGTCGAAGAGTCATAATATGCCTGGCTGGCGCGTGGGACTATGTGCATCGAATCCACAGTTCATCCAGTGGATACTGAAGGTGCAGTCGAATATTGAGAGCGGTACTTTCCGTGGTATTCAGTTGGCTGCTGCCGAGGCCTACAAGAATGACGAGGCTTGGCATCGTGAATATAATATCGAGACCTATGCACGTCGTCGCCAGTGGGCCGAGAAGATTATGGATATCCTGGGTTGCACATACGACAAGGATCAGGTGGGTATGTTCCTTTGGGGCAAGATTCCTGCTGATATTCAGAACGTGGAAGACCTGACGGAGCGTGTGCTCCACGAGGCTCGCGTCTTCATAACCCCAGGCTTTATCTTCGGATCGAATGGCGAAAGATATATTAGAATATCTTTGTGCGCCAAGGAGGAGAAAATCCAAGAGGCGCTTCGAAGAATTGAAAAATTGTTCAATAAATAGTAAATTGTAAATCGTCAAATTGTAAATTAAGATATGGAACTTGAACTTCAACCATTGAATTTACCGAGTGACAACGAACGTCCCTTCGTGATTGCAGGCCCTTGCTCTGCAGAGACTGAGGAACAGGTGATGAACACAGCCAAGCAGTTGGCTATGAAAGGCTGTCATAACTTCCGTGCAGGAGTGTGGAAGCCTCGCACCAAGCCAGGTGGCTTCGAAGGTCACGGAGAGCCCGCCTTGCAGTGGCTCAAACAGGTGAAGGAAGAAACGAAGATGTTGGTATCTACTGAGGTGGCTACTCCTGAGCATGTGGAGTTGGCCCTGAAATATGGTATCGACATTCTGTGGATTGGCGCACGCACATCAGCAAACCCCTTTGCCATGCAGGCTTTGGCCGATTCGCTCCAGGGTGTTGACATCCCTGTGTTTGTGAAGAACCCTGTGAACCCAGACCTGGAGTTGTGGATAGGTGCTTTAGAGCGTATCAACCAGGCTGGCGTGAAGCGTCTTGGCGCTATTCATCGTGGCTTCTCTTCTTACGAGAAGAAGATTTATCGCAATATGCCGATGTGGCAGATTCCCATTGAGCTGCATCGTCGTATACCTGAGTTGCCTATCATTAGCGACCCCAGTCATATCGGTGGTCGTCGCGAACTGATTGCACCTCTGTGTCAGCAGGCTATGGACCTGGGCTTCGATGGCCTCATTATCGAGAGCCACTGCGATCCCGATAAGGCTTGGAGCGATGCCTCGCAGCAGGTGACGCCCGATGTGCTTGACTATATCCTTTCGCTGTTGGTCATCCGTGATGAACATGCTACTACTGAGGGTATTCAGCAGTTGCGTAAGCAGATTGACGAGCTAGATAACCAATTGATGGATCTCCTGGCCAAGCGTATGCGCGTATGTCGTGAGATAGGTCAGTACAAGAAGGAACACAACATGACGGTGTTACAGACTTCGCGCTACAACGAGATTCTGGCTAAGCGTGGTGCTCAGGGTTCGCTGCTGGGTATGGGCGCTGAGTTCGTAGCTAAGGTCTTCGAGGGTATTCACGAAGAGAGTGTAAGACAACAGATTGAGATTATCAATAAGTAATATGAAAATTCTTGTGATGGGCGCAGGTAAGATGGGAAGTTTTTTCATCGACCTGCTGAGTTTTGACCACGAGGTGGCTGTGTTTGAACGTGATGCCAAACGTATGCGCTTCACTTACAACTGCCAGCGGTTTACTACATACGAGGAAATCAAGGCGTTTGAACCAGAATTGCTGATCAATGCAGTAACGCTGAAATATACCATTCCTGTGTTTAAGGAGGTGATTCCTTATCTGCCTAAGGAGTGTATCATCAGCGATATAGCCAGCGTGAAGACAGACTTGAAGGATTTTTACGAGCAGACGGGTATGCGCTATGTATCTACGCACCCCATGTTTGGTCCAACGTTTGCCAACCTGCAGCAGTTGTCGGAGGAAAATGCCATCATCATCAGCGAAGGTGACTACATGGGACGCATCTTCTTCAAGGACCTCTACCAGAAGTTGGGCTTGAATATCTATGAGTACACGTTCGAAGAGCACGATAAGACGGTGGCTTACTCGCTGAGTATCCCCTTTGTATCGACCTTTGTATTCGCAGCTGTGATGAAGCATCAGGATGCACCTGGTACTACCTTCAAACGCCACATGCGTATTGCCAAGGGCGTATTGAACGAGGATGACTATCTGCTTCAGGAAATTCTGTTCAACCCCTACACCCACGACCAGGTGTCTCAGATCCGTACGGAGTTGAAGGAACTCCTTGAGATTATCGATAATAAAGATGCAGATGGAATGAAGCGTTATCTCACTAAGATTCGCGATAATGTGCGTCGTGACATCGAAATAAAGCGATAACACTTTTTTGCTTAAAATAGAATGAAAGATTCATCAAGAAATATGGTGGGTCTTTCATTTTTTTTTAGTACCTTTGCAGCCGAATTCGAATTTAACAATTGTTTTAGGAATGAATATTTCTTATAAATGGCTGAAAGAATACGTTGATTTCGACCTTTCGCCGCAGCAGGTATGCGATGCACTGACCTCTACGGGACTCGAAGTTGACGCTCTGGAAGAAGTGCAGTCCATACGTGGTGGACTGAAAGGACTCTATGTGGGCAAGGTGCTCACTTGCGAAGTGCATCCCAACTCTGATCACCTGCATGTAACAACGGTTGACCTGGGCAAGGGCGAACCCTCACAGATTGTGTGTGGCGCTCCTAATGTGGCTGCTGGTCAGAAGGTGATTGTGGCTGACCTGGGCTGCGTGCTCTATGACGGCGATCAGGAATTTGTTATCAAGAAATCAAAACTGCGTGGTGTCGAGTCTAACGGTATGATCTGTGCCGAGGACGAAATTGGCGTGGGCATCAGTCATGATGGTATCATCGTGCTGCCTGAAGATGCTGTGGTAGGTACACCCGCTGCTGAGTATTACAACCTGGAGAGCGACTGGCTCATCGAGGTGGACATCACGGCTAACCGTGCTGACGCCCTGTCTCATTGGGGCGTGGCTCGCGACCTCTATGCTTGGTTGAAGCAGAATGGCTATGAGACCAGTATTCATCGTCCTGCTGATGATGCTTTCGTCGTCGATAACCACGACCTCCCCATCTCTGTAGAGATTGAGAATACGGAGGCCTGCAAGCGCTATGCTTGTGTGAGCGTTACTGGTTGTGAGGTGAAGGAATCACCCGATTGGTTGAAGAATAAGTTGACCACCATTGGTCTGCGTCCTATTAATAATATCGTAGATATCACCAACTATGTGATGATGGCCTATGGTCAGCCTTTACACACCTTCGATGCCGATATGGTGAAGGATCATAAGATTGTGGTGAAGACCATGCCCGAGGGCACACCTTTCGTGACACTCGATGGTGAGGAACATAAACTTTCTGACCGCGACCTGGCTATCTGCAACGCTGAAGATCCCATGTGTATCGCTGGTGTGTTTGGCGGAAAGGGTAGTGGTACTTACGAGACCACCAAGAACGTGGTGCTTGAGAGTGCTTACTTCCATCCCACATGGATTCGTAAGAGTGCCCGTCGTCACGGCCTCTCTACTGATGCTTCGTTCCGTTTCGAGCGTGGCATCGATCCCAATGGCGTGATCTATGCCCTGAAGCAGGCTGCTTTGCTCTGTAAGGAGTTGGCTGGCGGTAAGGTCTCTATGGAGATCTGCGATGTTTATCCTGAGAAAATGGAGAACGCCGTTGTTGACCTGCAGTACAGCTATGTACATAACCTCGTGGGTAAGGACATTCCCGTTGAGACTATCAAGAGCATCTGCGAGACATTGGAGATGAAGATCCTTGGGGAAACGCCCGAGGCACTGAAGCTGGAGATTCCTGCTTATCGTGTGGATGTACAGCGTCCCTGCGACGTAGTAGAAGATATCCTGCGTATCTATGGCTATAATAATGTAGAGATTCCTACACAGCTGAAGTCAAGCCTCGTTATCAAGGCCGATGAGGACCGCAAGCATAAGTTGCAGAACCTCGTTTCAGAGCAGTTGGTAGGTGCAGGCTTCAACGAAATTCTGAATAACTCGTTGAGTAAGTTGTCGTATTACGACAACAAACAGGACGTCGTGAAGATTATGAACCCCCTGTCAAGCGATCTTGGCGTGATGCGCCAGACGCTGCTTTATGGTGGTCTTGAGAGTGTGGAGCACAACGTGAAGCGAAAGAATGCCAACCTGCGTTTCTTCGAGTTTGGCAACTGCTACTTCTTCGATCCTGAGAAGAAAGATGAGGAGAATCCTATGCAGGCCTACAAGGAGGAGAACTTCATGGGCATTTGGGTAACAGGTAAGCGTGTGGAAGGTTCATGGGCACATCCCAATGAAGATTCTACGTATTACGAGCTGGCTGCATACGTTCAGAATATCCTGAGCCGTATTGGCATGAAGCAGAGCATGATGGTTCAAAAGAAGAGTGAGAATCCTAACTTCTCTGCCGGCATCGTCATTGAGAATCGTGGTGGCAAGAAGCTCATTGAGATGGGTATCCTGTCTAAGAAGCTCCTGAAGCAGTTTGACCTGCAGCAGCCCGTCTATTTCGCTGAACTCAACTGGACCCAGCTGATGAAGGCTACGAAGAAGAACGAGGTGACCTTTACCGAGATATCCAAGCATCCTGCCGTGAGCCGCGACTTGGCTCTGTTGGTGGATAACAGCGTAGAGTTTGCACAGATTGAGCAGATTGCCCGTCAGACTGAGAAGAAACTGCTGAAGAAGGTGGAACTGTTCGACGTTTATGAGGGTAAGAACCTGCCAGAGGGTAAGAAGTCGTATGCAGTAAACTTCATCCTGCAGGATACAGAGAAGACGATGAACGACAAACAGATTGATGCTATCATGCAGAAACTCATCGCTAACATCAAGAAGCAGCTTAATGCAGAGCTTCGTTAATTATGAACTAAGAATTTAGAATTAAGAATTAAAAATATGGGAAGAGCATTTGAATATCGTAAAGCTACAAAGCTGAAGAGATGGGGCCACATGGCCAAGACTTTTACAAAGATTGGTAAGCAGATCGCCATTGCTGTGAAGGCAGGCGGTCCAGAACCAGAGAACAACCCTGCACTCCGTGCCTGCATTGCCAATGCTAAGCGCGAGAATATGCCGAAGGATAACATTGAGCGTGCTATCAAGAACGCAATGGGTAAGGACCAGAGCGATTACAAGGAGGTAACCTACGAGGGATATGGTCCTCACGGAGTGGCTATCTTCGTTGAGACCCTGACTGACAACACCACACGTACTGTGGGCGACGTTCGCAGCGTGTTCAACAAGTTTAATGGTAACCTGGGTACTCAGGGCTCTCTGAGCTTCCTCTTCGACCACAAGTCTGTATTTACCTTCAAGAAAAAGGACGGTATGGATATGGACGAGATGATTCTCGACCTGATTGACTTCGGTGTGGACGATGAATTTGACGAGGACGAGGAAGAGAACAGCATCACCATCTATGGTGAGCCCTCAAGTTTCGCTGCCATCCAGAAACATCTGGAGGAGAATGGCTTTGAGGTAACTGGTGCCGAGTTCACCCGTATCCCCAATGATTTGAAGGACGTTACACCTGAGGAGCGCGAGACTATCGACAAGATGGTTGAGAAACTCGAGGACTTCGATGACGTGCAGACTGTTTACACCAACATGAAACCTGAGGAATAAACATTGTAGATTATAAATAGAAAACGGATAGATTTAGTTTCTATCCGTTTTTTTATTTATCGTAATCAGCCTTGTTGATGATGAAATCGAAATAGACTTTTTCAGGGTTCTTTGACGAACGGTAGATATAGCGGAAATTGGCCCCACGTTTCATTAGCGTTTTATAGTTAGGAGTGTTTTTCAGCTCCTGAACAAGGGCGCCTTTTAAGTCTGTATCTTTCATACTCACTACCATACTGTCGTTGTCAGTATCGCCTATGAATCTGAAATACTGAGTCTGTGTGAGCGAAGGTATATCGAAGACGATACTGTCAAGGTACATGTTGTTGCCAATAGGCATAGGACATTTCGCTTCTGTGACTTCACGAGCTTCGCGTGCTGCCCTTTCTTCAAGCGATTCCTGGCATGATGTGAGCACAATGGCTGCTGTGGTTATCAATATAAGTTTCTTCATCATATTCTCGTTTTATATTAATTTCTTTGCAAAATTATGAAAAAAAAGAGAAAAGCCGAAACTAAAGACAAAAAATTTGGTGGTTTGTGCAACAAGTTGTAATTTTGCAGTAATGGAACTGACAGACGAACAACGACAGAGACAAATATATAAGGTGACGTTAGTGGGAGGAGCCGTTAACGTTGTGTTACTTGTCTTTAAGTTTGTAGCCGGTATCTTGGGCCATAGTGCCGCAATGGTGGCTGATGCCGTTCACTCGCTAAGTGACTTTGTTACCGATATCATCGTCATTGCCTTTATACATATCAGTAGCAAACCAAAAGATAAGTCTCATGATTACGGGCACGGCAAATATGAGACACTGGCAATGACCATTATCGGTATAGCCTTGTTGCTCGTTGCTATAGGGATTGTTTATGGTGGTGCAGCGAAGATATGGAACTGGTGGAATGGACAGCAATTGGAAGCACCCGGTACTTTGGCTTTATGGGCTGCCTTGTTGTCTATAGTCATGAAGGAGGCTGTCTATCGCTATTCGATGATAAAAGCTCGACAATTGAGTTCACCGGCAGTTGAGGCCAATGCCTGGCATCATCGCAGCGATGCACTATCGTCGATTGGTACGGCAGTGGGAATTGGAGGTGCTATCTTTTGGGGGCGACAATGGACGGTACTTGATCCTGTCGCCTCAGTGATTGTGGGCTTCTTTATCGTGAAAGTGAGCATTGGACTATTACGTCAAGGTATAGGTGATTTAATGGAGCAGTCGTTGCCTGATGACGTGGAGTCGGAAATCTTACGTCTTGCTGCTTCTGTGCCAGGTGTGGTAGAACCTCATGATCTTCGTACTCGAAGAATTGGTAACCACTATGCTATTGAATTGCATATTCTTATGGATGGCGACATCAGCCTGAAAGATGCGCATGACAAAGCTTCGGAAGTGGAGGAATCGCTTAAACGTCAATATGGTGAGGATACGCATATTGCCGTGCATGTAGAACCAAGATAGAAATATGATTTATCCATTATATATGGGTATATATAACTAAAAAATATAACATGTTTTGTTTTTTCGCAAAAAAATAACTATCTTTGCAGCGAAAAGAGACATAGAAATGAAGAATATCAGGAATTTCTGCATAATTGCCCATATAGATCATGGTAAGTCAACCCTTGCCGACAGATTGCTGGAATATACCAAAACCATACAAGTGACTGAGGGTCAGATGCTTGACGATATGGACTTGGAACGGGAACGTGGTATCACCATCAAGAGTCACGCTATTCAGATGGAATATGAGCGTGATGGCGAAAAATATATACTCAACCTGATTGATACTCCAGGACACGTTGACTTCTCATACGAGGTGTCACGTAGTATTGCCGCTTGTGAGGGAGCCTTGTTGGTGGTAGATGCTACTCAAGGTGTACAGGCTCAGACTATCTCAAATCTCTATATGGCTATTGATAATAATCTGGAAATCATTCCTGTTATCAATAAAATTGATATGCCTAGCGCTATGCCAGAAGAAGTGGAGGATGAGATAGTTGATCTTATTGGCTGTGATCCAGAAGATATTATCCGTGCCTCAGGAAAGACAGGTGAGGGAGTTGAAGATATTCTGAATGCTGTGGTAGATCGTATTCCTCATCCAGTGGGAGACCCAGATGCCCCATTACAGGCCCTAATCTTCGATTCTGTGTTTAACTCTTTCCGTGGTATTATTGCTTACTTCAAAGTGTTGAATGGCAAGATTGCAAAAAGCGACAAGGTGAAGTTCTTTAACACGGGTATGGAGTATGAGGCTGACGAGGTGGGTGTACTGAAGATGGACATGATTCCCCATAAGGAACTTGGAACAGGTGAGGTAGGCTATATCATTAGTGGTATTAAGGATGCCAAGGAGGTTAAGGTTGGTGATACGATTACCCATGTGGACCATCCTTGTGACAAAGCCATTGAAGGCTTTCAGGAAGTAAAGCCTATGGTGTTTGCTGGTGTCTATCCAATTGATCCGACTGATTATGAGAACTTGCGCGCATCATTGGAAAAACTCCAGTTGAACGATGCTTCGCTCACCTTTATGCCCGAGACTTCGATTGCATTGGGCTTTGGTTTCCGATGTGGATTCCTCGGACTGCTTCATATGGAGATTGTGCAGGAGCGTTTGGATCGTGAGTTCAATATGGATGTGATAACGACTGTACCCAACGTTACCTATATGTGCTATACGAAACAGGGAGAGGTGAAAGAGGTGCACAACCCTTCCGGTATGCCTGAGCCTGTGATGATTGACCATATTGAGGAACCCTATATCCGTGCCAGCATTATTACGACTGCCGAGTTTATTGGTCCTATTATGACGCTCTGCCTAGATAAGCGAGGTGAACTGATTGACCAGCAGTATGTGAGTGGCAATAGGGTAGAACTGCATTTTATGCTTCCGTTGGGTGAGATAGTTATAGACTTCTACGATAAACTGAAATCTATATCTAAGGGATATGCCTCTTTTGACTATCATATCGATTCGTTTCGTCCCTCGAAACTTATCAAATTAGATATTCTGTTGAATGGTGAACCTGTAGATGCTCTATCTACATTGACCCATCAGGACAATGCTGTAACTTTTGGACGTCGTATGTGTGAGAAGTTGAAAGAACTCATTCCTCGTCAACAGTTTGATATCGCCATTCAGGCAGCAATCGGTGCCAAGATTATAGCACGAGAAACGGTGAAACAGGTTCGTAAGGATGTGTTGGCCAAGTGTTATGGAGGTGATGTGAGTCGTAAGCGCAAACTCTTGGAGAAGCAGAAACGCGGAAAGAAGCGTATGAAGCAGATTGGAAATGTGGAAGTACCTCAGAAAGCCTTCTTGGCGGTATTGAAACTGGATTAATTTTTTCTACTAACACAATAAAGCAATTACTATGCTAACCCTAAGTTTAACCCCACGCGATGTGGCCCGCGAACTGGCCCGCAGATATAGTACAATGACACACGAGGAACTTGATATCTTGGAGAGTGTCCTTGTGCCAATGAAATTTGCCAAGAACGAGATAATTCTTGGCGAAGGTGAAACGTGCGAACATATATATTGGGTCGTGAAGGGTTTGGCGCGACAATATTATTTCAAAAATGGCAAGGAGTTGACTGAATATATGGCAACAGAGAATACTATAATGATGAGCATTGAAAGTCTGTTTAAGGAAAAGCCTTCAACTCAGGTAATTCAAGCTGTTGAGCCTACCATTATATATGCGATGCCAAAGAAAGATCTGGAAGCTGTAGCTATGCGTAGCGTGAATATTCAGATTCTGTATCGAAAGATCTTAGAGGAGTCGTTGATTATCAGCCAACAGCGTGCTGATATGTTGCGTTTTGAAAGTGCGCAAGACCGTTATCAGAAGTTAGTAAAGAATTCTCCTCAGTTGGTTTTGCGTGCACCTTTGGTCTATGTGGCAAGTTATTTGCAGATGACACCTGAAACGCTAAGTCGTGTACGTACCGCAGTTCTTTTGAACTCCTAATAGAGGTAAAACATAAGAGAGGCTCTGTATCTGTTGAAAGATGCAGAGCCTCTGTGCTTTATAGGTGTTAGGAATCGGATTTTATTGTGCAGTAAATGTAGTAACACTTGTTGTTCCCTGATGGGTAGATCCTAAGTAAAGGCCATGCCATTCTGTTGTTGCGTCGGTTGGCTTAGTGGTGCTATACTTTACGTTGTATGATGATCCTTTCGTCATGCCTTTGGCTGTGAAAAGTGCCAGACTGCTACTGCAAGAAGCGGCAAAGCTGTAGGTCACGAGGTTGTTGCTAGAAGCATCTGCCAAAGTGTAATATCGATTGGCCTGATAGCTAATCGTGCTGGTGACGAAAGCATAGCCCTGAGCAGCATTTGAGATGGTGTTGCCACTTGAGGTGTTACCACCGGGACCAGGACGTCCGCCACCGCCGCCACCACCTTGATTGGCTCCTGCGCTGATGCCTATGCCTGTTCCTGTAATCTGAATGTATGAGTTATTGTCGCAGTCGAGACCTTCCTCAGGTGCTCCTTTGGTGGTGTAGGCAAAGACGACACCATTGCCTATCGTGATAGCCCCAGTTGTACCAGCATTGGAGTCAACAGCATCGTTTCCGTTAGAGTAGCATACGGTGACACCTCCGTTGAACATAATCTTTCCTGCTGAGTTGATGCAGTCGTCGTAGCACTGGAAATAGTGCTTGCCGCCTTGAATGTCAACACTGGTCTTCGATTCCAGTCCTTCTGCACCGCTTGATTTTGTATATACCTCTGTTTGTCCGCCATAGATGACGACTGCGCATATTGCCTTGATGGCCTTGGCAGAAGAAGAACTATAGGCGCTGCCTGTGCTGTTGACCGTGAGGGTAGGACCTGTGCCGTCACTCTTTCCCTGGGTATAAGAACCAGTAACATTGGTCCATTTCGTTCCACCGCCCATAGGCCCCATGCCTCCGCCGCTGGAGGATTGCGTGCCGTCACCGCAGCGTATAGCCTTAGCAGCATTACCACTCATGTTGATGGTGATGGTGCCGGCATTAAGTGCTATGTTGAGGGCTTTAAGTCCTTTGGCTCCTTTCACGTCGCTACTGATAGTGGTGGGAGTAGCGCTGTTGGTAATATTGAGGGTGCCACCATTAGTGGTAATTGTATTATCAGCAGAAATACCACGTCCAGCAGTACCTGTAACTGTGATGCCTACTGTTCCGTCATTGATGATGACATTTGTTCCTTTGATAGCCGCAGAATAGGAAGGATCTGTACTATCGCTTGTGTCTACCTTTCCTGCTGCATTCAGCGTTATAGTACCTCCGTCGATACGTGCCAGACCTTCAGCTTTCAGACATTTGCCTCCTGCTGCAGTTGTAGGAACGCTAATTGTGAGTGTGCCATCTTCAATATATAGGTTGCCTGAATTCTCGTCTTCGTGGCCATCGGTCTCAGATGTTGTGGTGTCGTCGGACTCTAACTCGGCTTGTATACCATCATCGCCCACGGCTTTAATCGTTACATTTCCGCTTTTCATCTGAAAAAACTTGTTGCAGGAAATTCCATCCTTTACTGCACCAAGAATGTTGAGTGTCAAATTCTTCACACTAACGTAGTCACCACTTTTGATAGCATGTGCTGTGTTGCCAGTTACATTCAGTATACCGTTGCCTTGCATCTGTAGCTGTCCTTTACTATAGATACATCCTTTTTGTGACCCGTTGGCTCCATCAGTAAGAGTGTTCTCCGTGTCTTTCTTGACGCTGATCTGGATGCGTTTTTTATTCGTAATGTTGATAGCAGCACCACTTGGGTTAGTCAGTGTGAGACCAGCCAGTTGAATAGTGCATTTATAGGAGCCATCGAGGCTTAGCGATCCATCGTTGGTGGTGCCACTAAGAATGTAGGTGATCTCATCGCCATCGATATCTGCCGTGTTTGTCTGGCTGATGCTAATGTGGGCACCGCTGACGGAGGCATTGACGTAGGATGCAATGTTACCTGCGATAGAAACTTTGGCTGACGTACCATTATAAGATATGTTGACACTATTTGCTTCAACCTCTGATGCATCAACATACATCTTTGAAATGTCGCTGACGGAGAACGTCTTGTCCAAGATGGTTAAGGTGGTGCCATCGCTGTAGTTCATCAGGCCTGCCTGTGAAGCAGGATACTGATAAGTGACATCGCCTATTACGACATTCAAGGTCTGAGCCTGTGCTGCTATTGTCAGCATAAGGCCAATGAGTAGGCTATATATCTTTTTCATCTTACTGCTATTTTTGTAGTCTTTGACTTACTTTTCATAATATAGAGACCTGGTTTCAGCGATACCTTTGCCGTATTGATATCCTGAAATTTTCCCAATGACAAACCGCCTGTGGTGAATACCTCCACAGTTTCGTTCACGGTCTCTGTGTTACTGATACCAGTGAGGTCGGCAGTTTGAGTGAAAAACATCTTACTGAGGTCAGTAAGTTGGAATGTCTGGCTGCCATCTGTATTCGTGACAATGAGTTTGCCATCAGAAATGGTGATGTTAAGTTGCTCTATAGCCATGAAAGTTGTTGCTCCCTCTGCATTCTGGAATGCTAGATAGGAATAATCGTAGGCCTGCACCTGAAGTGCGCCAATCATTATCAGGCCTGCAAGAACCAATCTTTTCATATTTGTCATTATTTTATTATAGTCAATACAAAAACTGTTTGCCTGCAAAGTTAGCCATTTTTTTTGAGTTATGACCAAACTTTTTAAGCAAACAGTTGTTATTTTTCAGTGAAAAGTTGTTGGCTTACTTATACAGATAGCGTTTGATACTCTTCTTTGGTGTCTTTTCAAACTCTTCCTCACGGATTTCCACCTCGGCAATTTTCTCGTAGGCAGGCAACTGTTGATTCAGGGTTTCGCGGTTTTGCTCCATAATGCCTTCGAGGTCTTCCTTGGTGAAATTGAGCGTCTGAGCTTCGTCCAAGTCAGGGTGTATAAGTGCCACCAGCTTGTTGTCGCGCTGTACCACGATACTCTCTACCACCATTGCCATAGAGTTGAGTTTATCCTCGATTTCCTCAGGATAGATATTCTGTCCGTTAGGTCCCAGTAGCATATTCTTTGAGCGTCCGTTGATGAAGACATTGCCTTCTGCATCCATTGTTCCAAGGTCGCCAGTGTGGTACCATCCGTCCTTGTCGATAGTTTCAGCTGTAGCCTCCTCATTCTTGTAATAGCCCAGCATCACGTTGAGTCCGCGTGTGAGGATTTCGCCAGGAATGGTTGCTGGGTCGGGTGAATCGATCTTGACCTCCATATGTACAACGGCGCGTCCGCAAGAGCCTGGTACAAAGGAATGCCAGTCGCTATAACAGATGATGGGGGCGCACTCGGTGGCACCATATCCCACGGTATAGGGGAAGTTGATGCGATGCATGAATTGTTCTACCTCCTGATTGAAGGCAGCGCCGCCAATGATAATCTCATAGAAATTATCGCCAAAGGCCTTGCGTACCTCCTGACAAATCATTTCGCGTACCTTTGCAGAGATGATAGGCATCTGCAGGAGTAGGCGCATACGGTTGTTCTGGATCTTGGGGAATACCTTCTTGCGGATAATCTTCTCGATAACCAGAGGCACGGCAATGATGATGCGTGGTCTTACCTCTGCAAAGGCCTGGGCGATGATGGCAGGCGACGGCGTGCGGTTCAGGTAATATACGTGGCAGCCGTGCAGGAATTCGAAGATAAATTCGAAGGCCATACCATACATGTGGGCCATTGGCAGGATAGAGATAATCTTGTCACCCTTCTTGATGGTGGTGCCCAGTACGTTGCAGGCGAAGTCATAGTTCGACCACAAAGCACGATAAGGAATCATCACACCCTTAGAGAATCCCGTAGTACCACTTGTATAGTTGATAAGTGCCAGTTCGTCTGGACTCTGCTCTATATAGTAGTTGATGTGTTCCTGGCGGAAATACTTAGGAAATTTCTGTCCGTAGAGCGCATTCAGGTTCTCGCGTGCATACGTGAGTTTCTCTGAACGTGAAATAAGGAGTGAATAGTCTGTGTTGCGGATGATACCTTCCAGATGTGGCATCTGTTCTGGGTCTATCGTTCCAGCTACATGATCGCCAGCGAAGAGCAACTTGGCATCAGAATGGTTTACGATATTATGTATCTGCTCAGGCATGAACTCATGCAGAATGGGTACAGCCACAGCTCCATAGGTCAGCGTGGCGATGAATGCCACAGCCCACTGGCTGCTGTTTCGTCCGCAAAGCGCAATCTTGTCACCCTTCTGTACGCCTGAGTTTTCGAAAAGGATGTGCACCTTCTCAATTTTTCTTGCTACGTCGTGGAACTGCAATGTCTGTCCCTTATAGTCGGTCAGCGCGTCAGCATCCCAGTTGGCAATGATGCTGTCCTGTATTAGTTTATTAAAACTTGGTATTGTTTCCATAATTTAGATTTATTTTATGCTTGATAAAGGTAACGTTTAATACTCTTCTTTGGCGTCTTTTGGAATTCCTCATCACGCAGTACGATGCGGCTTATACGACTGTAAGCGGGTAACGTTGCGTTTAGGTTCTCGCGGTTCTGATCCATCACGGCTTCCAACTCTTCTTGTGAGAAATTCACCACCTCGTCCTGATCGGGATAGACCAGTGCTACCAGTTTGTCGCCATCCTGCACAACGAGGCTCTCAGAAATCATCGGCATAGAGTTCAATTTGTCCTCAATCTCCTCCGGATATATATTCTGTCCGCTGGCACCCAGTAGCATGTTCTTGATACGTCCGCGGATGAAGATGTTCTGCTTCTCGTCCATCGTGCCCAGATCGCCAGTGTGATACCAGCCGTCCTTGTCAATCGCTTGATGTGTAGCTTCCTCGTTCTTATAGTAGCCCAGCATCACATGCATACCGCGAGTGACGATCTCGCCAGGAATGTTCTGTGGATCATCGCTCAGAATACGTACCTCCATATTATCTACAGGACATCCGCATGAGCTGGCCGCAAACTCCTTGTAGTCGCGATAACTGATAAGAGGTGCACACTCTGTGGCTCCATAGCCCACAGTAATGGGGAAACCGATGCTCATCAGGAATTGCTCCACCTCTTTTGACAAAGGCGCACCACCCACGATGACTTCGTAGGCACGTCCGCCAAAAGCCTCGTACACTTGCTGACAGATACGTGTCTTCACCTTTGATGAGACGATAGGCATTGCCAACAACAGTTTCATCCTGTTGGTCTGTATGATGGGGAACACCTTCTTACGGATAATCTTCTCGATAATCAGTGGTACTGATACTACCAGCGTAGGACGTACCTCTGTGAAAGCTTTTGCAATCAGTGTTGGTGACGGCAAACGGTTGAGGAAGAATAGGTGACAACCATTACAGAAGCCGAAGATAAACTCAATGGCAAGTCCATACATATGAGCCATAGGCAGAATGTCGAGCAAGGGGTCGCCAGCCTTAACTTTTGAACCCAGATGACGCAGACAGAATGTAAGGTTACCCATGATGGCGCGATAGGGAAGCATCACACCTTTCGAGAAGCCTGTCGTTCCGCTGGTATAGTTGATCAGCGCCAACTCATCGGGTGAGTCTTCATGATAGTGTACGTGCTCTTGTCTGAATGCCTTTGGATACTTTTCGCCAAACATCATATTAAGATGTTCGCGTGCGTAAGTCAACTTCTCAGATCGTGATACCATCAGCGAGAAATCAGGAAGGAACACGATGCCTTCAAGATCGGGCATCTGATCTGGGTCTATCTCTTTAGCAACAAAGTCGCCTACAAAGAGAGCTTTGGAACCTGAATGGTTGACGATATTATGAATCTGTTCGGCATTAAACTCGTGAAGAATGGGTACTGCTACGGCTCCATAGGTCAGTATGGCCAAATAAGTAACGGCCCAGTGGGCAGAGTTACGACCACAGATGGCAATCTTGTCACCTTTCTCTATACCGCAGTTCTCAAAAACAATGTGAAGTTTTTCAATTTTACGGGCTACATCGTGAAACTGAAGCGTGGCTCCCTGATAGTCTGTCAGGGCATCGGCATCCCAGTTTTTGATAATGGCATCGTAAACATACTTATTAAAGCTTATATTCGAATCCATTGCACAAATTTCAAATTATTGTGCAAAGATACGCTGTTTTTTGCACATTTCCAAAAAAAAAGTGCAGTTTTTTATGCGTAAAATGTAATTATGGAAAAAATGGCGAATATGCGTGGACTTTAGGCTTATTCGTAATGCATAGAGCGTGCTGGATGGATATGCGACACCAGGAAACTTGGAGCAATGAGCACGAAAACGCTGACTAGTAATGTGACCACGTTGAGTAGGATAATCAGCGGAATATTAATCTCCATGGGAGCCTCGTTCACATAGTAGGTCTGGGCGTCCAGCGTGATGATGCCAGTATATTTCTGCAGCAAAACAATACCTAGTCCAACCACATTTCCCCATAGCAGTCCGCGCCCAATAATGAAGGCGGCAAACCAAAGGAAGGTGTGACGAATAGAGCTGTTGCGTGCGCCCAAGGCCTTCATCAGTCCTATCATTTGCGTGCGTTCCAATATGATAATAAGCAATCCGCTAATCATTGTGAATCCTGCTACGGCAATCATCAGTCCCAGGATGATATAGACGTTGATATCAAGTAGTTCCAACCATGAGAACACCTGTGGATAAACCTCTGTAATGGCATAGCTTACGCTGCCGTTGCCGTCGCGATCAGTCTTCCCTTTCAGCGTGTGCAGTACGTTTATGTTGGTTTGCTTCAGCTGCTCGAAGTCGTCAACCAGCAGTTCTGCACCTGTACATTGCAGACTGTCCCATCCGTTCAGTCGCTGAGTGGCGTAAAGGTCGGTCAGGCAAGTCTGGTCGTCAAACCGTTTCATGTTGGTCTGATAGAGGGCACAGATGGTAAAACGGCGTGCCCTGACATTGTCCGTATCAATAAAATATGCAAAGATGCGGTCGCCTGTTTTTACACGCAGTTTGTTGGCCATACTCTTTGAGATGACCAACGGATAATTCGTGGCTGAATCTGAGAATTGTGGCAACGAGCCCTCTACCAGGTTCTGGCTAAGAAAAGTAGTGTCGTATTCCTGGGCGATGCCCTTGAATATAACGCCAAGGAAATCTTCATCCGTTTTCAAAATACCCTGTGTCAAAGCTATTCGTTCTGCATGTCGCACCCCCTCGGTAGCCTCATAGGCCTGCAGCGTGCTGTCGTCAATACAGAGAGGATAGCCAGCAGCCTGCACGTTGTACACCTGAATATGACTTCCGAAGCCAGCCACCTTCTCGCTGATGGTATGTTTGAAACCTAATACCACGCAGACGGTGACAATCATCACGGCCAGACCTATAGCCACCCCAATGGTAGCAATACGAATAGCAGGGCGGCTCACTTTTCTGTGGTCGCCCTTGTTGCTATATATTCTTTTGGCTATGAATAAAGGAAAGTTCACTCTAAAGCGGTGGCAAATACTTTACTTTTCACTCTTCACTTCTCAAGGACTCTTCCCGGATAGGCCTCTAATGCTTTCTGAAGCACAACGAGGGCTTTCATCAAATCCTCTTTCTTCAAGACGTAGGCTATACGCACTTGGTTGATGCCAGCGCCTGGTGTGGTGTAGAATCCAGCTGCTGGGGCCATCATCACCGTTTGTCCCTCGTACTCAAATTCCGACAGGCACCAACGACAGAATTTCTCTGCATCATCGACTGGCAACTTGGCAACAGTATAAAAAGCCCCCATGGGGATAGGCGAGTAAACGCCAGGAATGCGGTTCAGTCCGTCAATCAGGCACTTACGTCGCTCTACGTACTCATCATACACGTCGCGATAGTAATCCTCTGGTGCATCGAGTGATGCCTCAGCTACTATCTGACCAATCAGTGGAGGAGAAAGGCGTGCCTGACAGAACTTCATCACGGCCGCGCGTACCTCTTTATTCTTTGTTATCAGTGCGCCGATACGGATACCACACTCGCTGTAGCGCTTTGATACGGAGTCGATCAGGATCACGTTCTGCTCGATACCTTCCAGATGGCAGGCAGAGATATAGGGAGAGCCCGTGTAGATATATTCGCGATACACCTCGTCAGAGAAAAGATACAGGTCGTATTTCTTTACGAGGTCACGGATCTGGTTCATCTCGCGACGCGTGTAGAGATAGCCCGTGGGATTGTTGGGGTTGCAGATCATGATGGCACGTGTGCGCTCGTTGATCAGCTCCTCAAACTTCTCTACTTTTGGCAGCGAAAAGCCTTCCTCAATCGTTGTGGCGATAGTACGAATCTTGGCACCAGCCGAAATGGCAAACGCCATGTAGTTGGCATAGGCAGGCTCTGGTACGATAATCTCGTCGCCAGGATTCAGACATGACAAGAACGCGAAGAGCACCGCCTCAGAACCACCGCTGGTGATGATGATATCATCCGCTGTGACATTGATGTTGTACTTTGCATAGTAGCCCACCAATTTCTCGCGATAACTCTGATAGCCCTGTGATGGAGAATATTCTAAGATAGAACGGTCTATCTGCTTCAGCGCATCCAATCCTACCTGTGGTGTTGGCAGGTCAGGCTGGCCAATGTTTAAGTGATAAACCTTCGTTCCACGCTTTTTTGCGGCAACAGCCAATGGAGCCAATTTTCTAATTGGCGATTCTGGCATCTCCAGTCCTCGTACTGATATTTCCGGCATCTTGTTATGTCCTTTTTTGTAATTGCCTGCAAAGTTACGATTTTCTTCCGATATAACAACAGATTAGACAGAAAAAAACGGCTTTTACTTGCGCATTTCGGATTTATTGCTTACTTTTGCACGTCAAAATTGAGGAGTATCATTATGAATTATGAGGAATTGCTAAGTATTCAGGAGGGATTGTCTCCTCATCGTGAGGAATTGCCTTTTGGTGGCTTCTATCGTCGTCAGGTAAACGGAAAATTCCGTTTTGTTATAGACCTCCGTCCTGAACTGACTGATAATCTTGTGTTCTGTGAGTCCTTGAAAGCCGAACAGGCATGGTCGCTCCGTCAGCATGGCAAGCATCAGTTGCATTACGATCTTCATGATGATGGCAATCATTTGACAGAAATAGAACTTGAACCGGGTAACTATCAGACTCTGTCAGCCTTGCTTAATGATAATCCGGCAGTAGTGGCCCATCGTGGATTCGTTGATCATTTGGTAGATGCGCTTCTTGAAAATGCCTCTCGTCTGAATGCTGAGCAAATCTTCTATCTCTGTTATTCTCCACAAAACATATTTGTGCGTAAGGGAGATAATAGTCCGTTGCTGCTGTTTCATGGTTCTTTTTATAAGAATGTGTCAGACAAGGCTGCCCTTTTTCAGGGCTCTCATGATTTCATAGCCCCTGAGGTGCTTGCAGGTCAGGATTATGATCAGCGTAGCGATGTGTATTCCATAGGCCGTCTTATTGCGTTTCTGTTCAATCAGAGTTCCATACCAATGGAATATAAGCGGGTTGTGAAGAAAGCCACTTCTGAAAACCCTGACAAGCGTTATAAGTCCTTGGATGAGATGCGTAGCGCGATAGAAAAAATTCGTAATTTCCGCCGTTCTGTGTTCATGTTGCTTGGTGCTGTCATCATCTCTGTATTGGCATTCTTTGTCTATATCGAGCTTTTGCCTTCTACAGAATCTATCGAGTTTATTGAGCCGGCTCCCCAGGCAGAGACCACTGAATCATACGACAGCCAGTATGGATCAGGTTTTGATTTGACTGATAATGACACGTTGGATATTACTGACGAGATGCTGAATGCCAAGGCAGAAGCCATATATCGTAAGCGCTATGAGAAAGCTGCCGACGAGATTCTGTCGAAGGTTTATAATAGCAAGCATATGGGCTCATCGGAAAAGACCTTCATGGCCAACAGCCAGTCGATGGCTGAAGAATTGCTGAAGACTCAGCAGCAACTGGCCGAAGAGACAGGACTGCCAGAGAGCTTGGCAGGTCGTATAGGTCATGAAATCGTTGAGCGACTGACAGAGCAGAAGCAGAAGACACTATCGCGTCACGGCTACATCAAAGCCGGACAGGGAAATGGTGATTCGGATGAATAATCAAGTTTATAAATATAACAAGGAAAAAGAATTATGATGAGAAGTAGAACTGCAACGTGGTTTGAATGCAAGATCCGTTACGAGAAGACCATGGAGGATGGCCTGCAGAAGAAAGTGACGGAGGCATATGTTGTTGATGCCCTCAGCTTCAGCGAGGCCGAGGAACGTATCATTGAGGAGATGTCGTCGTATATCAGTGGCGAGTTTACTGTTACAGACATCAAGAAGGCGCCTTATGGCGAGATCTTCTTCAGCGATCAGGAGATGGCTGACAGTTGGTATAAGGCAAAGCTCCAGTTTATCACAATCGACGAGAAGACGGAGAAAGAAAAGCGCACTAGCGTCAATTATCTGGTTCAGGCTGGCTCGTTCAATGGCGCTGTGAAGAACCTGGAAGAGGTGATGGGTGGCACCATGATCGACTATACCATCTCCAGCGTTGCTGAGACTACGCTGATGGATGTGTTTGAGCATGTTGCCAAGTCCACCAAACAGGAAGATAAACCAGAATACGAACAGCAGTAACATACTATGTATCCAGTAAAGGAAAAACTGTACGAGGTGCTGCATAATCTTCCTCAGGGTGTGCGGCTCGTGGCCATCAGTAAATTCCACCCCGAGGAATATATCATGGCCGCCTATGAGGAGGGGCAGCGCGTTTTTGGCGAGAGTCATGAGCAGGAGTTGGCTCGTAAGGTGCAGACATTACCTTCGGATATTGAGTGGCACTTCATCGGACATCTTCAGACCAACAAGGTGAAGTATATAGCCCCCTATATCTCAATGATTGAGGCTGTAGATTCTCTCAAGCTGTTGCGTGAGATTGAGAAGCAGGCTGCCAAGGCTAATAGGATGGTGCGTGTGCTTCTGGAACTTCATATCGCTGAGGAGGCTACCAAGTATGGACTTACCCTCGATGCTTGTCGCCAGCTGTTGGCCGATGGCGAATGGCGCCAGATGACTCATGTGCAGATTTGCGGCCTCATGATGATGGCCTCCAATATTGACGATGAAGCTCAGATAGCCCAAGAATTTCAAACTGCTGCTGACTTCTTTGACGAAGTCAAGCAGCAGTATTTCTCCCACGACGATGCGTTCTGTGAGCGTTCATGGGGCATGAGTGATGATTATCACATCGCCGTGCGTCATGGATCTACGATGGTGCGTATCGGAACCACCATCTTCGGCCCTCGCATCTATTGATACTTATCGCTCGAATTTACAGTTCGCACCTGTCCCCTTATTGCTGATGGCACGGGCTACGTAGAGTCCACGACCAAGCGAGGAAACATCAATGCGGGCTTTTCCACCAATCAGGCTGACGCTCTGCTGGGATACCAGTTGTCCGTTAGCCTGATATATTTTTACGTCGGCCCAGTCGGCATCATCGCTGTTGATAAGCAGTTGCTGAGAACCGTAGCAGATGCGCAGACCGTTGGCTGCCATGATATTGGTCACATGGGTAGCTTTCTCGATATCCTGCTCAACAGCAGTCATATACGATGTCTTGATATTACTCTTGCTGATAGAGGCCTGGCTCAAGGCATAGACGTCTGACGAACCATCAGGATAGCGACCTACTGTGGTTCGTGCATCATGAGCTTCATAGACGATAACATCCTGCCAACTCTGGTCGGCTGCTGTCAGCGCCAATACGCCGCCATCGCCGTCAATTTTGAACGACGCGTGCAATCCTTGGTCGCTTGTCTCGCGCTTGTCGCACCAGATAATCAGATATCCGTGAGCTGGTATGATGGTGTTGGCTTGTGTGCTGCCCTTTGTAATCTGGTATTTCGTGGGCTTCTCCATGTTATCAGTCAGATACATCCCCTCTACGTCCACAGGTTCGCTGGTGGTGTTGTAGAGCTCCACCCAGTCGCCCTTCTTGCCGTATTCGTCGATATAGCTGTCATTCGAACCGCTCACCTCGTTGATGCGCACAGGCGTGATACCCCTAGTTGTCTTCTCTTTGTTGGTGAGAGCTGTGAATGTTGCTACTAGATTGATATCTGATGTAGGCAGCGAGATCTCCGATATGAAAGAGTATGCCTGACCATTCTCTTGTTCCCATCTGTTGAACTTGTAGCCAGCAGGTGCCACGGCCTTGATGCTGGCAGGTGCAAAGAGCTTTCCGTTGAACTTGTCTGTGGGCACTTCTATATCGTTGATATACAGTTTCCCGCCTTCCATATCGCTGCTAAGCTTTATCTGTACGGGCGTTGCCGACGAGAGATTGAAGGTTTTGTAATTCTTCAACGCATTGATAGCAGTGTTAAGTCGGTTTTTGAAGCCATTCTTCACATCGTTGGCCGTGCCGCTCGCTGACTCGTTCTTCAGGTTCATCGCAGGTTCTACACGATCCAGCAATTCGTTGATGATCTCATTGCAGCGTGTAGGCTCAAACACGCTACCGCCTATGATGCAGTAGGTGTCGATGAAGCGGCGACGGAATGTTTCGTTCTTCAGCAGATTTTTAAAGAGGGTTACCAGTTTGATTTGGTCTTGAATACGTCCCAGTGTCCTTGGATATAGCTCGTTGAACAGGTATGTCTCTTTGTTGAAGAACGTGTTAAAGGGATCATTGGTGTTGAAGGCGAAGTCGAGGTCGAAGATTACCAAGCGGAACCTGCCTCCCTCGCGATGACGGAAACCTTTGACGTTGTTCTGGGGGAAGTCCGTACCTCCCAGATACATCTGTGTGGCTATATAGTTGATAAACTCGTCGATGTCCAGCACACGGCATATCTCCTCATAGGTCTGCGCGTTTGCTGCATTGGGCGATAGGACGTCAACCAGTTCGTTGAACGCATCTGGTGTGCCGCATTTCTGCACGTAGCCCGAGTCGGGCCCCATCTCAAACTGGTCTATCTCGTCATCTTCCCATCCGTAGTTGGCATACACAAAATGCTTGTTGTTGGGCTCACGCATGTTGAGCACACCAATATACTTGCCATTGATGAACTCATGCACGGGTTGGTAGCTCTGACAGTCGAGGTTGAGACCTGATCTTTGCAGGATGACCTGAATGGCAGGGTCTTTGAAACGAGCTTTAGTATCGTTGCCGCCATTACGAATCTGTAGGGTGCGGTTGCGGATATATGGCTTTTGCTCAAAGAAGGGGTAGGGCAGGTGCTTGTTGCCCCCCATCTCCTTGTCGCCTTTCAATTTGAAGGAATGTGGGGTGTAAGCACGGCTCCATCCGCCACACATCTCCAGATTGACGTCCTGGTTCAGCATCATCTCTCCGTTTCCGTCAAGGAACGAGAAGTTCACTGGGCGCTCCCAGTTCATGTTCCAGTTGCAGTTTTCCGACTGTCCGTTGCCTGGTCGTCCGTTGGGGCCTTTTTCGAAGACGCCAATCTCTGTACTATAGATAAAGTCAGGATCGCTGACCACCGACACCACGGGTAGGTAATAGTTCATACCGCGTAATATATAAGAACGCGTGGTGACGCGCGAGGGCAACTTGTCGTTGCTGTAGAGTCGGAAGCGATAGTTGCTGGTATTGGCGAAGGAGAACTTTCCTGTCGTGCTGGTCTGTCCGTTTTCTAACGTGGGAAGTGTGCCATCTGTGGTATAGCGCAACGTGCATCCGCTGGGGATGCTTACGTTGATGGTCAGAGTGCCATTAAACAGCTGTGAGGGCTGATCTACCACGGGTGCTTCCAGTTGCTGTGTCAGCAGGGTGATGCCGTTGTTCGTTGCCTCGGGTGTAGGTGTGCTGGTATATCCCCATTTGCCTGTCATATCCGTAGCGCGTGCATAGCTGATGCGCTCTAAGGCAGCGGGATAGTCCTGCTGTACAATCACGTTGTCGTTCTCGTCGGTAATCAGGATGGTGCCACCGTCGCTATCCAGTTTAAAGGAAACCTGATCAGAACGCAGGTCAGCAGAGTCGAACCATATAATCTTGAAACTCTTGGCAGGAATGATACCTACCTCCTGAGGTATTCTCCACGGACCTTTGCCGTTGGTGGGGTCGCTGATTTTCAGTCCGCCCAGTTCTACGGGCCTTTCAGTGGGATTATACAGCTCTATCCATCCGTCGAAGTTGAAGGCTGGACTGATATATTCGTCCACGTTGGCAGCCATGATCTCGTTGATGAAGAGCGAGTTGGCCGTAGCAGGGTTTCTTGTTACACTAATGGTCATCGTACCTGTGGTGCCCGATCCGTCGAGGGCTGTTGCCGTGATGGTTGCCGTACCGATGGCGTGAGCAGTAATTTTTCCTGTTTGGTCTATGGTAGCCACTTGCTCGTTGTCCGACGACCAGTCCACCCATGTAAAGGTGGCGTTGGCTGGCAAGGCAATGGCTGTGGCTGTGGCTGTCTCGCCGATGATGAGTTCTGTCTTGTCGGCACTCACGTCAATGCTGCTAACTTTCACTACGTCGCCGTAGTACTCCAGTCGGAAGTTATCAAAGAGACACCAGTTGTTGCTCTGGCTTTTCTCACATCTCAGTCCTATGCTGAAATCACCGCCAGCCTCGAATTCGAGTGTGTTCCAATACATTCCTTGGTCAAAGGCAGCTCGTCCCGACTCCATTCCGTTGGGGAAAATGTGCTGCCAATCAGGGGACCAGCAGCCATTGGCATTTTCCTTCATCGTCTGCGAATAGACGCTCGCCAGTTTTTGCTGAGTATCGCCACCATACAGATAGCCGGTGATCTCCTCTGTGCCTTCCTGGTATTTCGAATAGCTTTCTCCGTTATCCCCACAGCGATAGAATGCTTGCACGCTGAGACGGTATTTTCCTATGGGGGCGTTGTTGAACTGTTGCGAGATGTCGAAAGTGCCATTCCAGAACTCCATACAGTCCCAATCGGCAGCCTGCGACCATGCAGTGCAATTGATCGTCCATCCGCTTTTGTCGTTATTTGTAAATTCTGGGTTGGTGAGCATCAGGTCAGTCATGTCTATCCACGACTTGCCGTCGGGACCGATAGGACTGGCATATTCCAACTTGAAATTGTCCAGAGCGCAGTAGTTGTCCTGTTCTCCCTGTTCGCATCTCACGCCTATGGTCACATTTCCTTCGGCTTCAAACTCCAGATAGTTGCCTTTATAGTTTCCCTCTTCAAAGGCGGCAGCAGCGCTGGCACTATTGTCGGGGTAGTATTTCCCGTCGTGTTGCTGGCGATTGCCGGCATTGGTGATCATAGGTTCGGAATAGACACTAACCAGGGGGGTGCTTGCATTGCCGGCATAGAGGAAAGCCGTAATCTGCTCTGTGCCGTTCTTGTAGGCTTGGTAGTCGTCGCCATGAGCACGATAGAACCCCTGTACCGACAGACGATACTTGCCCTTGGGCAGCTGCACAATCTCTTGACTGAAGTCGAAGGTGCCGTTCCAGAATCGCATGATTTTTGCGCTTACCGTCTTCTGGCCGGCATTACTCTCTACCGTCCATCCGTCGTAGTTGCCACTATTGAAATCGGTGTTCTTGACAAAGCGCTTGGTGACGTCGGTCCAGTTGACCTCGTCGCCGGCTATGATGCTGATATTAACAGCTAATAAGCCAATAGTGATAAAAAGTATTCGTTTCAGGTTCATCTTATTGGTTGTCGGATTTTTTAGTTTTAGTTTTTAGTTGGTGAAAGACTGCGCTCAATCCCCAAATATGGGAATATGAGCACAGTATCGGGTTGGAATATTAATATGCGAAGAGGGGATACTCCTTCATCTTCTCGTTCACACGAGCACGGACGCTGGCGATCACCTCCTCGTTGGTGGGATCGTTGAGCACTTCCTCAATCCAGGCAGCAATCTGAATCATCAGGTCTTCCTTGGCACCACGGGTGGTGATGGCAGGCGTACCCAGACGGATACCAGAGGTCTGGAAGGCGCTACGGCTATCGAAAGGCACCATGTTCTTGTTCACGGTGATGTCGGCAGCCACCAGGGCGTTCTCAGCTACCTTACCTGTCAGCTCAGGATACTTTGAGCGCAGGTCAACCAGCATAGAGTGGTTGTCGGTACCACCAGAAACGATGGTGAAGCCGCGCTTGATCAGCTCGTCGGCCAACACCTTGGCGTTCTTCTGAACCTGCTTTGCCCACTCCTTGAACTCGGGCTGCAGAGCTTCGCCGAAGGCCACGGCCTTGGCAGCGATGACGTGCTCCAGAGGACCACCCTGCTGTCCAGGGAATACAGCGCTGTTAAGCAGGGCCGACATCTTCTTGATCTCACCCTTAGGTGTCTTCAGACCCCAAGGATTGTCGAAGTCCTTACCCAGCAGGATGATACCGCCACGAGGACCACGCAGGGTCTTGTGGGTGGTAGAGGTCACGATGTGAGCGTACTTTACGGGGTTCTCCAGCAAGCCTGCAGCAATCAGACCAGCGGGGTGGGCCATGTCGATCATCAGCAGCGCGCCTACCTTGTCTGCAATCTCGCGCATACGCTTGTAGTCCCACTCACGGCTGTAGGCCGAGCCACCACCGATAATCAGCTTGGGCTTGTGCTCCAGTGCCAGACGCTCCATCTCGTCGTAATCTACGCGACCTGTCTTTTCATTCAGGTTGTAGCCTACGGGCTTATAGAGGATACCACTTGTGTTGACCAGCGAGCCGTGGCTCAGGTGACCACCGTGTGCCAGGTTCAGACCCATAAAGGTGTCGCCAGGCTGCAGCACAGCCAGCAGCACGGCAGCATTAGCCTGTGCGCCAGAGTGGGGCTGCACGTTGGCATATTCTGCACCAAACAGTTTGCATACGCGGTCGATGGCCAGCTGCTCTACCTCGTCAACAACCTGACAGCCGCCGTAGTAGCGCTTACCAGGATAACCCTCGGCATACTTGTTGGTCAGGTAGGAGCCCATAGCCTCCATCACCTGGTCGCTAACGAAGTTCTCACTGGCAATCAGCTCAATGCCTTTCAACTGGCGCTGATGCTCTTTCTCGATCAACTCAAAAATGGTGTTGTCTCTTTTCATTTTTGTTTTATTTGTTGGGTTGGTTAAAAATTGCCGTATTTTATACACTTTTGCGCCTGCAAAGGTACATATTTTATTTTATTCAGCCAAACATTCGTCCAATTCTTTTGTGATAAGTTCTTTATCCAGGTGCTGGCCGATGAACACGATCTTCTGCATACGGTCGCCATACTGCTCGTCCCAGTCGGCACGCAGGGCAGCGTCGCGCTCCATCATCTGGGCCAGTTCGTCCTTGGGCATCGTGGCAAACCATTGGCCTGCCTGACGGATACTCACCTGCTTGCCAGCTTGTTCGAATAGGTAGCACATATCCTGCTCGTCGTGGAAATAGCAGATGCCCTTAGCGCGGATGATGCCCTTTGGCCATTTGCGGGCCACGAACTCATCAAAGAGTCCCAACTTGAAGGGAGCTCGGCGATAATACACGAAAGTGCCGATGCCATATTCCTCAGCCTCGCCCTCATCATCATCATGGTGGTGATGATGGTGGTGGTGATGATGCTCGTGCTCGTCGTGGTCGTCATCATCGTGGTCGTGGTGGTGATGCTTGTGCTCATCGTGATCGTCGTCATCATCGTCCTCTTCCTCTTCGTGATGGCGCTCCACCTCCTGAATCCAGGCTGCCGATGTAGCCACCTTGTCGAAGTCAAACATGTTAGTGTTCAGAATCTTGTCAAAATCCACGTCGCCATAGTTGCATTCTATGATCTCAGCCTTTGGCTGCAGCGTACGTACGATGCTGCGCACGCGTCCCAGTTCCTCGGCGCTCACCTCTGCCGCCTTGTTCAGCAATACGATGTTGCAGAACTCAATCTGCTGGATCACCAGATTCTCAATATCCTCCTCATCAATGTCGGGACGGGTTAGTAGCGCACCGCCCTCAAACTCGTCGCGCATACGCAGCGCATCCACCACTGTCACGATGCAGTCCAGTCGGGGGTAGCCCTCCTTGGTCAGCTCTGGGTCCATCGAGGGTATCGAGCAGATGGTCTGTGCAATAGGACCAGGCTCGCAGATGCCGCTGGCCTCAATCACGATATAGTCGAAGCGCTGCATCTCGATAATGTCCTGCAGCTGTTTCACCAGGTCCATTTTCAGCGTGCAGCAGATGCAACCGTTTTGCAGGGCCACCAGCGAGTCGTCCTGCTGGTTCACCACGCCGCCCTGCTGTATCAGCGTTGCGTCGATGTTCACCTCGCCGATATCATTCACGATAACAGCAAATTTAATGCCCTTCTCGTTCTGAAGGATACGGTTCAGTAATGTTGTCTTGCCGCTGCCCAGATAGCCAGTCAGCAGCAGTACGGGAGTCTCTAATCTGTTCATTTCTTTTTACAATCTTTTTCGGAGTGCAAAGTTACGAAAAGTTGGTTGAACCACAAAAGGATTTATTCATTTTTTTATCACTTCCAAGTTTCATGCTTCTTAGTTTTTGAGGTTCTCGCAGTTCGCGGCTTAGGAGCTTGTGGCTCGCGGGTCGCGAACCCCTACATCCTGCCCCGTTTACCCCTACTTCCTCCTTCGCGAAGGTGTATTGTCGATGCA
>CACYXD010000008.1 GCA_902778255.1 uncultured Prevotellaceae bacterium | reverse complement strand
CCCTTGTTGTTGTAGAAGTAGAACAGTTTTTTGTCGCTCTTACGATAGGTTAGCAGACCGCTGGTTGACAGCACGTTATAGCCTTCGGCCACTTTGATGCCGTCCACCGTTCCCTCATTAATGATGCTCATGTCCTTGACGTTCAACTTCGTCCAAATCACCTTGGTGTGATCTTCTGTTGTTGACATGATGAGCAGGGTGTTCTTGTCGAGCCATGCGTGGGTGTAGTTACGTGGTGTGTAGGTGTTCTTGTCGAATCTCTGCTCCTGTACCACCGTCAGTTCGTTGTTCTTCAACTGCAGTTTAGAGAAACGGTCCTTTGAAGAGGGTACCTGGTACATGAACTCGTCGTCGTAGATGCTTTCAATTGTGTAGTCGGTAATCTCAACACCCTTGCCGTCGAACGTGATAGTTGTGTCGGGGTCGCTCAGCGAAGCCACGCTCAGTGTCACGTGGGTCTCTGATTTTGCCATACCACCATGCTTTCCTACTGTAATAGTCAGGTCGTAGTGGGCACCTTTTGATGAGCCGGAAGTACCGTTGTCATCATCTTTAGAACATGCTGTAAAGGCAGCGGTGATCATCAGTACTGCCATCAGCAAATGAAGGAAACTTAGTTTTTTCATTTTGTCTTTTGATTTTTAAATTAGATGTTATATTGTTTATTGTAATAATAGCCTGAACTTGGCGAACAGTGTGCGACCTGGTCTCTGCAACTTGTAGTTGTCGTAGGTCGTTGCATCAAACAGATTGTCGCAGTCTATCGAGACGCTATATCTGTTGCGGCACCATGAATAGGTGATATTTGCACCTATGGTATTCTTTGTCGGAATGCGGGCTTTGGTACTCTTGCTGCCGTAGGCCTCCCACGACAAGAAGAACCAATGGACCCACTGATAGTCGGCACTCACGGTCAGGTGGTCTTTTTCTTGGAAAAGGTCGAAGAACGAGTAGTGGGCTTCTGTCGATGCGAACAGCCAAGGACGATTGGGCACGCGATTGTTGAAGGTGGCATTGGGCTGCCCGTTAGTCAGGTATTCCTGACGGTTGCGCGCATCTTGCCAACTCATGTTGCCCACTATCTGCAGACGCTTATCCCAGTTGTAGCGCACCTCTCCCTCAATACCTTTGATATGCACGGCAGGTTCGTTGGTGTATTGCATCATACCTTCTTTCTCGGCTATTTGTGGTTGGATATAGTTGTCCACAAATCGCAGAAAACCATTGGCTTCATAGTAAAAGGTGTGTTGTCCGTATTGCAACGTACCAAAGAGGCCTAGGTTTAGGTTGTCGCTACACTCAGGCTTTAATGCCATATTGGCGTAGATAGTAGTACCGTTGCCCAACAGTTCTCTTGCCAGGGGCAGTCGAACGCTATGTTCATAGCTGGCTTTGATGGCCAATGGTCTGATAATTTCAAATCGGCTGCCTATGCCTCCGCCAATGTTGTTTTGGGTGTTCGAACCGGTCACGTCTCGCGAGTTGGTCAGGAAAGCCAGGTCTGTCTGTTCTACTGACAGATAATTGATATAGTCTTTCACAAAGAAGGTGTTGTACCACCGCCCTTGCATTAACGACTGGTTATAGGCCAGTCCGATGATATGCTTGGCCAGTACGTCATTGGCAGGCTCAAACTCCTGGTCCACATCATCCCAGCGGTTGTTTCCTGTACGATTCAGCGCATAACAGATGTTCAGCATGTGTTCGTCAGAGAATAGGTAGTTCAGTTCGGCTCGCGCATTCGTCATGGGTCGCTTAATATGCCTCCGTTTGAAGTTTCTGCCGTTCAACTCGTTATGTCCGCTGACTATATAGTCGCCGTTCCAGTCGTACTGGCGGTGAGCGGTATCTGTGGAGATAGAATGGTCCCAGGTGTGAGAGAACGAGAAGTTGGCATTGAGACCTTCCAACAGGAACGCGTGTTTCTGATAGCGGGCGCCAATGATCCAGGCTTTTGTCTGTTTATCTGCCATACCGATGACACGTGTTTGCACCTGTCCTGTCTGCAGTTCTTTGTCGGTCTGATGGTATGATGCGCTGACAAAGAACTCGTCTGTCCACCATTTATCCGTAAATCCCACTTCCACCTGTCCTAACAATGAAAGGTAGGCATCGTGAAAACGCTTGCGGTCTTGTGGCAGGAACTTTCGTGCCGTCTCGTCCCATAGTTCCACACCTCGCATCTTGTAGTCGTTCTTAGAGTAGTTGATGCCAAGGGTGGGGCGGATGGTCAGTCCGTTCTTGAAAATATACTGCGCATTGAGGTCGGCTTTATGGGTATGGAAGGAACCAATGCCATACGACGCATCGAGGTAATTGGTCTTCTTGCGATTCGTCACCACATTGATGGCTCCTCCCAGCGCATCACTACTGAGCCACGTAGGCACCACACCTTTATATATCTCTACATGGTCGATCATGCTGATGGGCAGATTGGCGAGTGTGACGCCAGATCCTTTTGTGTCGAGAGGCACACCATCGATGAAGTATCTCACGGCATTGCCAGACATTCCGTTGATGCTCAGGTCGAAGTCGCTGCCCAGTCCACCTTCCTCGCGTATCTTCACACCTGCTGTATGGTCAATCAGACTGTTCAGGTTGCTGATGCTGCTTATCATCGAACGTACGTCGATGGCATTCACGGTAAGGGCCCCTTCGCGCAGTTGCTGTGTCTTGCTTTTACCCAAAACGGTAATGTTGTCAAGTGTCACGGAGTCGCGCAGCGCGTTCTTTCGTGACTTTTGGGCAAAGGAAACCGCTGCGACCATAAGCCACAGTGCAAGCATCAGCAATAGTTTCTTTCTTCTCACTTTCTTAACTTTCTTCCGAAACCCTATTCCCGGGGCGTTCGTGTCAATATTTGTATAGATTGGCAGGTTTCCTGACTTTCTCCAAAAAGCCTTCCTTCCCGATTATTGTCTCAGTGGATACATTAGACTTTTCATAATGGAGATTACAGTAGCGGGCACTGTTCAGGTCTCTCACCTGATTCCCTCTCTTCCCCCGTGGATCACGGGGAAATCACCAAATCGGGTGCAAATATACGAACTTTTTCCTGAAATAATGTTTGGTTTTCAAAAAAAGTTGTAACTTTGCACCCGCAATGTCATACGTGACACTGCCCTGAAAGGTTCGCTTAGCCGCGATTAATTGGGAACTGGAGTGTGAATCTCCGACTGTCCCGCAGCAGTGAACTCCATTATGACTCCTAAGCATAAACGCCATTGAGCAGTTGCTTGAGAAGGCGCTTGGGAGCGGAGGAAAGTCTGAAGACCAGCCTTTTACAGGAAGAAAGGTCAAATGCTCTCGATGTAAGGGCGTGCGACGCAAGTTTTTGTTTTTTGTAGAATCAACGAGGGCGCAGGCCTTCATTGTACGTGTATACGTGTATTATTATATAAGTTCAAACGGAGGCCGTCCTGTCGGGAGATAGCACGTCCTCTTTTTAAAAACGAAACAAAGATGCTGATGAGGCAATTAATGATAACTGGATTCATTCTTTTGGGGATGGTCTCTTTTGCTGAAGCTCAGGAACCCATCAAGGGCGACTCGTTGCAGGAAGTGGTGGTGACAGGCACTGGCACCCATCATCTGTTGCGTACGGCTCCAGTCCAGACGGAAGTTATCACCCGTCGTGACCTGGAACAGTATGGCGGACGCAGCATCGAGGAAATCCTCAACGGACTATCTGCCAGTTTCTCCTTCAATGAAGACGATATGGGCAGTCAGATGCAGATGAATGGTCTGGGCAATTCCTATATCCTTGTCTTGGTTGATGGCAAACGCCTGCATGGCGATAATGGTGGTGAGAATGACCTGGGACAGATTAATCCAGCCCGTATTGAGCGCATAGAGATTGTGAAAGGTGCGGCGTCAGCGCTCTATGGCTCAGATGCTATTGCTGGCGTTATCAATATCATTACACGAAAGCAGGAAAGCAATCTTCAGTTGGAAAACGAAACGCGTGGCGGATCGTATGGCGATTTTCGTCAACATAATGCTGTGGGACTTACATTCGGCCCTGTTCGCAGCATGACGAACTTCCATTTCCGTCATTCTGATGGCTGGAAAAATTTCTCGATGGAGGCACCCGAGCGTTATGGTGGACGCATCATCACGAATACGATGAATAAGACTGTCAGCAAGAACCAACTGTGGCAACTCTCCGAACGTCTTTCCGTAGAACCAGCCAAGGGGATGGAGGTCTATGCGGAGGGAATGCTCTACCATAAGCATATCTATCACCCGCGTGGAGGTGATTCCGAGGTGGCTCATTATTATGACCTGTCATACGATGATGCCGCTGCTGCTGCGGGTTGGTCGTGGCGGATGAATAATGGAGACATGTTGACAGCCGATGTTACATGGAATCGTCATGCCTATTATTATGACTATACCTCACTTAATGGTGTTATCGATGAGACGGATCCCTCGCCTTATGCTGCTATCTATTTTGATGGCGACCGTATCCTGCAGTCTGACCAGCGCAGGATGATGACCCAGCTGAAAGGTGTGTTCTCGTTGCCATATAGCCAGCGTCTCAGCATAGGTTATGATTACCGTTATGACTGGCTGAAAGCTCCTAATCGTGTGGCCGATGGTACTGCTACCGACTGGACTCAGGCACTTTATGCGCAGGATGAGTGGTCGCCTCTCGACAATCTGAATGTAACGGCAGGCTTGCGATTGGATCATAACCAGCAGTTCGGCCTGCATCTCACACCCAAGGTTAGTGCCATGTGGAGTCTTGGTGATATGACGCTGCGTGCTTCATGGGCACAGGGCTTTAAGTCGCCCACGCCCAAAGAACTGCATTATCGCTATATGAGCACGATGGCAGGCTTGTGTCTGGGGAATACCAGTCTGAAACCTCAGACCAGTAATTATTTCTCTTTGAGTGCAGAATATCGCATCCACCAGGTGAATATCAGTCTGACTGGCTATTATAATAAGGTGGACCAAATGATTAGTCTGGTGAAGATTCCCCTCTCGCAGGCTCCAGGTGAATATATCGTCCAGTATCAGCCACAGCTGGTGCAGCAGTACAAGAATCTGGAGGATGCCTATACTACGGGGGTTGACTTCAGTGTGAAATGGAACGCAACAAAGGAAATTTCCTTTGGTGGCGGCTATAGTTATCTGCAGGCTCGCGGTAGTGTGTATGATGAGGACACGGAACAGTTCCGTCGCCTGACTATCAATGGTACGGCCCATCATAAGGGAAATGTCTACGCTACATGGACAAAGACCCACTCCCAGCCCCTCCCTGAGAAGGAGGGGAGTAAGATGCTGCGTCCAGTCAGTAAGGGCATCGGTCTTTACGGTCGTGCATCTACCAAGCGGTATTACGAGAAACATGGTGATGGCAAGGGATATATGATATGGCGTCTGGCTCTTCGGTATAATGGGATACTAACTACTCCCCTCCTTCTCAGGGAGGGGCTGGGAGTGGGTCTTGAGGCTGGCATCGACAATATCTTCAATTATGTGGATGATACGCCTCATGGCCGTCATGTAGGCACCACTTCCGCAGGTACTACTGTCTATGCCTCATTGATTATTCGCTTCAATCATGGAAAGAAAATAAAATATAGTCAACATTATTCAACTTTAAAATCAAATCACAATGAAGAGGATTAAGTTTCTTTTGATGGCCTTCGTGGCTATGACATTGGGTACTGGTCTCGTGGCTTGTAGTGACGACAATGACAACTCTGCCAGCAATTTCGAGAAGTACATGAGTGCTGTAGAGACTCAGGTGAAGAACAAAAAGGCTAAGAGCGGCAATAAAAAGGCTATTGTGCTGGCTGCTTTCGGTTCTACATGGGAGAATGCTCACAAGACCTTCAAGGACATCGTGGCTGACTATGAGAATGATGAGGATTTTAAGGACTATGATGTCTATTTCGCATTTACCTCGGCTAAGTGTATCAACCGCAGTCGTGAGGGTGAGCACTATGCCAGTCAGGACTTCTACGCTCCTAACTATTGGCTCGAGGCAATCGGCCGTCAGAAGTATGAGGAGGTCATCGTTCAGTCATTGCATATCATCCCTGGTGAGGAGTTCCTTCGCCTGCGCGACAACTATGTCAAGGACTTCAAGAATGATATCTATGCCGACCTTGACGACAAGTACCTGGAAGAGGGCGTGAAGATCTTTATTGGCGGCCCACTGTTGGAGGCTGAAGAGGATGTGAAAGATGTAGCTGACATTCTTGATAATGAGTTTGGCAAGTATGTTAAGGGCAACAATGTAATGGCTTTCCTGGGACATGGTAACCCCGCCAACCTGAACTATGGTAATGGTAATCAGCGCTACTTTGATCTGGAGGCTGCTCTTCAGAAGAAGAATCCCAACTATTTCGTGGCTACTGTAGATCAGGAGGACAACTTGGTTGATAATCTCTACGAACGTATGCAGGACCAGGGTAAGGTGACAACAGGCGCTACTCTGACGCTCCATGCCCTGATGTGTATTGCCGGTGACCATGCCCACAATGATATGTCGGGTATTGAGAATGAAGACGACAGCTGGCGTGAGTTCTTCGTTAAGAAGGGTTTCAAGTGTGAGTATGATGGCAACGACGCAAATCCTTCAAACAACTGTATATTGAAAGGTCTGGGCGATTATGCTGCCATCCGTGCTATTTGGAAGCAGCACACTAAGGATGCAGAGGAGATGTTTGCTGAGGAGGAAGAATAACAGAATTGCGTATAAAACAAGCAATCGGGTCGGAAGCATTGCGCTCTCGACCCGATTTTTTTTTATTGTTAAAAACTTTGTTTTTGGGGGAATCAGTCTTTTTACAGACTGTAGATGGAACCTTTTGCTATCAGTTCGTTAGCTTCGTTCCAGTTTTTTGCGATGGTCTTTGCCATCTTCTTTGCAATCTTTTTCATTTTCATGTTTCCTTTCTTTTCTTAATCCAACTGACCGCTTGTCAGTGGTGCATCCTAAAAATAAATATATATTGTTATCCCTTAAGTTGGAAGTGCAAAGGTACGACTTTTCATTGGATTATGCAAGCAAAGTCGTCTCGGAATGCCGTAAGTCCACTGTTATAGTGATATAAATCAATTAAAGTTCAGAATCCTTTTGCGCTTTCCTCGTTTATTTGTACCTTTGCCAACAGTTATGCTACAAGGACATGGTGACGATACTTACAGATATGGGGATGTTCGAGTGAATTTTAGTTCGAACATCTATGGAGGTGCCGATTTGTCTGCACTGAAGTCCTACCTGAGCAATAGATTGGAGTTTATAGGACAATATCCGGAGCCGGAGGCCTATTCACTGGAGATGCTGATTGCAGAAAGGGAGGGAATCCCTAATGAGTGCGTCTTGGTGACCAATGGAGCCACTGATGCCATCTACCTCATTGCACAGATGCTGGCTGGCGAAGGCTACCGCCACTACCATATCCCGCAGCCCACATTCAGCGAATATGAGGATGCCTGCCGGATGTTTGGAATGACGGAGGGAGACGACGGCATCCTCTGGCTCTGTAATCCTAATAACCCCACAGGGCAAGTCATTAATCCATCACCCAACACAGCCATCACCGTCCTCGATCAGTCCTACGAATTATTTACCTTGCAGCCCCTGATGTCGGCTCGCGAGGCGGTGGCCTGTGAAAAAATCATCCAACTCCATTCCATGACAAAAACCTATGCTGTACCAGGTCTGCGGTTGGGCTATGTGGTGGCTGCGGCGCCGGTTATGGAATGCTTACGTCGCTATGTGCGTCCTTGGTCTGTCAATACACTGGCCATAGAAGCAGGAAAGTGGCTGACGAAGCATGATGTAGTGGCCGTGCCCGATATCTGGGGTTATCTGAAAGAGGCCCAACGGCTGCGTATGAGACTGAATGAGATTCCCGGCATCAGCGTTGCCCCTACCGATACCTGTTTTATGTTGGCTGAAATAAAAGGAAATACTGCAGCAGACTTGAAAGACTATCTCATCAAAGGACATCGTCTGTTGATACGCGATGCCTCAAACTTCCATGGCCTTACGCCCCGCCATTTCCGTATTTCCACCCAGCGACCCGACGAGAACGACCTGCTCGTTGAGGCTATCCGTGAGTTTATTTCACAAGCAGACGGCGAGCAAACTCTATAAGCGTATCCTCGCCCTTGGCAAAATCTTCATCGGTTTGTTGGATGTTATAGTCCGGATCTATGCCAAATTCGGCCGGTTGCCTCTGCGCATCGTACATCGGAACGGCAGAGAAGCGCACGCTCCATCCGTTGGGTAGACTGCTGCTGAAGGGCATTCCGGCACCGCCCCCCGTATGGTCGCCCACTAGTTTGACGTTGGGCAGCGTTTTCATATAGACAGCAAACTCGTTGGCAGCACTATAAACACGACGGTTGGTCAGCACCACGGCCTGCTTGTTCCACCGAATATTCGCCGAAGGCTCCAGATAGCGGGCCTCAAGGCCAGAGAAATCGCTATGGCCAGTGCCTGTCTTATGTTGGTAATACCCCACAAGCGTCTTCTCCTGACAGAAACGGGCTGCCAGACGTTCTGCGTTGGTCAGCATACCGCCGCCGTTGCCGCGTATGTCGATAATCAGGCCGCGACAGAGTATCATGTGCATCAGGGCCTCGTCTAGGTTGCCCTCGCCTATGGCGTCATTAAAACTCTCGTAGCGTATGTAGCCGATATTGTCATCCAGTATTTTGTACTTTAGTCCCGCGGCAATTAGATAGTCGGCACCCATATAGCGGCGTAGCAGGGTGTCGCTTAGGTTAGCAGGATAGTTCTCATACCATGCCCAATAGCGTCCTAAGTCGTGAGCTGCCGTCAGGTTGACATGGCCGTCACGTAGTTCGCTCAGCATATTGCAGAGTACCTCAAACAACTGCTTTTGTGTCAGTGAGCCTTTTACGCGAACCTTATATTTCTCATGTACCTGTTGCCAGTCCAGTCCGTAAGTCTGTTGCTTGTAGTCCAAGAAGCAGTAGTGTTCGTCAACGATCTTCCACAAGGCCTCCATATTGCCCTGTGGCGTGTTGTCAAACTGCTCCTCGTCCACGCACGCTGTGCAAAGCGTCAGCAGGCAGACTGTAGCTAAAAGATATTGAAGAGACTTCATGCTTAACGATGTTTGTGAGCGCAAAGTTACGATATTTATTTAAATTACAACAAAAGTTCTATGAAAAAATAGCACAATTGGACTTCCTTTGGGCTATTTTGTAATGAATCATTATTGTTTGTTGGTAGGACAAAATAAACAAACGATAATATTGTCCTATAAAATAATTGTATTGTGATATGTGGGTAGCTGAATTTTTACTACCTTTGCATTGCAATAACAGAAACTCTAAAAACGATTGATGCAATGAAGCATACCAAACTGGCCCTTGGCCTGATCTTCTGCCTTTTTTTCTTATGGGCAATCAGTAGTAACCTGCTGCCGACGATGATTCGTCAGCTGATGAAAACCTGTGAGCTGAACACTTTTGAGGCATCCTTTACCGAGAGCGCCTACTGGTTGGCTTATTTCGTGTGTCCTATACCGATAGCGATGTTTATGCGCCGCTATAGTTACCGAGTGGGTATCATCACCGGCCTCCTGATAGCAGCTATGGGCGGTTTGCTGTTTTTCCCTGCTGCCATGGTGAAGAGTTATGGTGTGTATTTGTGCATCTTCTTTGTGATAGCTACGGGTATGTGTTTCTTGGAGACGGCCGCTAATCCCTACGTCACAGTGTTAGGTGAGGCCAGTTCGGCACCAAGACGCTTGAACCTGGCGCAGTCGTTTAATGGCCTTGGCGCTTTCATCTCGGCTATGTTCCTCAGTAAACTGGTGCTCAGTGGCAATGACTATACGCGTGAGACGCTGCCTGTCGATTATCCTGGTGGATGGGAAGGTTTCATACAGACCGAGACCGACTCAATGAAATTGCCCTACCTGCTGTTGGCTATGGCACTCATTGTCGTGGCATTGGTGTTGGTATGGGTGAAGCTGCCTAAGGTGGGCGAGGAGGAAGACGCGTCAACCAAGAGTTCAAAGCTTATCGATTTCTCAACAATGAAGAAGCCGCACCTGTGTTGGGGTGTCATCGCACAATTTTTCTATAACGGCGGGCAGACAGCTGTCAACAGTCTCTTCTTGGTATATTGTTGTACGTATGCAGGCATTGATGAAGCGACGGCGACTACGTTCTTTGGCCTCTATATGCTGGCCTTCCTGGCAGGCCGGTGGATAGGAACCTTGCTGATGGGTACTTTTAAGCCGGAACACATGCTGACGGTCTATGCGCTGATGAACGTGGTGCTGTGTGGAGTTATCATGGCATTTGGCGGCTATGTAGGACTCTATGCTATGTTGGCGGTGTCGTTCTTCATGTCGATTATCTATCCCACGCAGTTTTCACTGGCTCTTGACGGACTCGGCGAACAGACTAAGTCTGGCTCTGCTTTCCTTGTGATGGCTATCGTGGGTAATGCCTGCGTGCCACAGTTCACTGCTTATATTATGCATCAGAACGCAGATATCTATCAGATTGCCTATATCATTCCGTTGGTTTGCTTCATGATATGCGCCTTCTATGGAATCATGTATAGGAAATTGAGAGTTAAAAGTAACAATTGACAATTGAGAGGTGATGGAGGGATATGTTCAGACTTTGTCAGAAGGTAGGATTAAGCGCTACGTGCAGTTCCTGGAAATGACTGATGATCCGGAACTGATCGCGCAGTATCGCTATTGGCATTCTGAGGCGCATCACTGGAAAGAGATACGTGAAGGTATCAAGGCTGTAGGCATACTTGAGATGGAACTCTATATGCTGGGCAACAGACTGGTGATGATCGTTGATGCACCTGCCGATTTCAACTGGAATGAAGCCATGAGCCGATTGGCCACCCTGCCACGACAGGCGGAGTGGGAGGCATTCGTAGCGAAGTTTCAAGGCTGTAGCGCCGATGCCCGTAGTGACGAGAAGTGGCAACCGGCAGAGCGCATCTTCCACCTATATTAGTTTCTAAAAAGATGCAGATACCTATAGAGTCGTTTAACCTACAGATGCTTAACGTCGGTCTGGCTTGTCATAACGGTGACTGGAACTGGAAAGACGTGAGTTCCCCCTTTACACGTATTTATTATGTAAAGGAGGGTGAGGCTTTGTTGCATCTGGCTCATAAGACAGTGTGCCTGCAGCCAGGTCATCTGTATATTATTCCGGCCTATACACACCATTCCTATGAGTGCAACGGGCCGTTTGTACATTATTACCTGCATGTATATGAGGGATTCAAAAATGAGATGAGTCTGGTGGAGAGCTACGACTTCCCCACAGAGGTAGAAGGGAGCAGGGATGACGAGCTGCTATTACAGCGTATGTGTGAACAGCACCCTCAGGCGCAACTGCCGGCAAGTAATCCCCAGGCCTACGACAACGCCACTCAGATGACGGACTATGTGCTGCGCTACCGTAATATGCCCTTGTGGCAGAAGATGGAACTACGAGGTGCCATCCTGATGCTTTTCTCAAGGTTCCTGCGACAGGCCATACCCCATATTTGGACATCGGATGAGCGGATGAAACAGGTACAGGCGCATATCCACACTCATATTACCGAGAGTATTGATATTGATGAACTGGCTGGTGTGGCTTGCATCACCAAACCTTATCTTATCCGCTTGTTTAAGCGTGAGTTTGGCACTTCGCCCATACAGTATGTCAATAGTAAAAAGGTGGAGCGTGCACAATTGCTGCTCTATACAACAGATATGCCGGTGAAGGAGGTGGCCTATGATCTCGGCTTTAATGATCATAGCTATTTTATCAGAATGTTTAGGAAACAGACGGGCACCACCCCTCAGGAATATAGGGAAAGAATGAGAAATTGAGAATTGAAAATGATATGAGAACCGTAATGACGACATTGGCGCTGAGCTGCATTTTTACGATGGCAGCGGCGCAGGGAGACAACAGAATTCCTGTCAGCGAGGAGCACGAGAAGATGCAGACAGGACAGTATGAACCTACATGGCAATCACTGGAACATCACCAGACGCCAGAGTGGTTCCGTGATGCGAAGTTCGGCATCTGGGCTCACTGGGGCGCACAGTGCGTTGAGGGCAGTGGCGACTGGATGGCGCGTGAGATGTATATGGAAGGTAAAGGGAAATATAACTATCATGTGGAGCATTACGGTCATCCATCGGAGTTTGGTTATAAGGACATCCTCCCGCTCTTCAAGGCCGAGAAATGGAATCCAGAGAAGTTGGTTGAGCGCTATAAGCGTTGTGGCGCACAGTATTTCTTCGTATTGGGAAACCATCACGATAACTATGATTTATGGGACTCAAAATATCAGCCATGGAATTCCAAGAATATTGGACCGAAACGTGACATCCTGGCAGAGTGGGCAAAAGCTGCAAAGAAGTACGGACTGCCCTTGGGGATCTCGTTCCATGCCGATCATGCCTGGACATGGTTTGAACCTTCGCAGCGCTATGACCTTGAAGGTCCTAAGGCTGGCGTCTATTATGATGGCAACCTGACGAAGGAAGACGGCAAAGGCAAGTGGTGGGAAGGACTCGATCCACAGATGCTCTATCAGCAGAACCACCCAATGAGCAAGGACTCATGGGACAATGGTGCCATCCATCGCCAGTGGGACTGGAGCCACGGCGCTTGTCCACCCAGTAAGGAGTTTGTCACCAATTTCTATGATCGTACCCTCGATGCCATCAATCGCTATAATCCCGATCTTATCTATTTCGACGTGACCGTGCTGCCGTTCTATCCCCTGAGCGATTGTGGGCTGAAGATAGCTACACATCTTTATAATAAGAACCCGCGTGGCGTGGTGTTTGGCAAGATACTGAGTGAGGATCAGAAGAAAGCCCTTACCTGGGATGTGGAGCGTGGTGCGCCCAACCAGATGATAGAGCAGCCTTGGCAAACCTGTAACTGTATTGGTGACTGGCACTATAATACAGGAACCTATCGCCGTGGCTACCGTACGGCAACGAACATTGTGAAGCAACTGGTGGATATCGTTTCGAAAAATGGTAACCTCTTGCTCAATATCCCTTTGCGTGCCGATGGTACTTACGATGAGAAAGCCTCTGCTTTTCTCGACGAACTGGAGGCCTGGATGACACAGAATGGTGAGAGCATCTTCGGTACCCGCCCATGGGTGAAGTTTGGTGAGGGACCTGTGGCTGAAAAGGATATCAAGATCAATGCCCAGGGTTTCAACGAAGGCATGTATAACGGCATGGATTATCGTGACATCCGTTTCAACCAGACGAAGAAATACCTCTATGTCACAGCGATGGGATGGCCTGAGGATGGAAAGCTCGTGGTAAAATCGCTGGCAAAGAAAAATCCCGATTTCAGAAAGAGTATCAGTAGCGTCTATCTCCTTGGCTATGGAAAAGTGAAAGCACGTCAGACGGCAAATGGTCTTGAGGTGGAGCTGCCTAAGCCCTGTAATGCGATTGCACCTGTGTTGAGAATTAATAAGTAGTTTACTGTTTATATTTTACGGATATGAGATATACAGAATTAGGAAAGACGGGAATGAAGATTTCCCATCTGAGCTTTGGCGCTTCGTCGCTGGGCAGCGTGTTTCGTGAGACTAACGAGAAAGAGAGCTTCGAGGCAGTGGAAGCTGCTATCGAGGGCGGTATCAACTTTATCGATGTGAGTCCCTATTACGGTTATTATAAGGCAGAGACCGTGTTAGGTAAGGCTTTGAGGAGTATCCCGCGTGAAAAATACTTCTTGAGCACAAAGGTGGGACGCTATGGTAAGGATGGTGTGAACACATGGGACTATTCGGCTAAGCGTGTCACAGACAGTGTCTATGAGAGTATGGAACGCCTGGGCATTGACTTTATCGACTTGATCAATGTGCATGACATTGAGTTCCAGGCAGCCCGGCCTGGTGGTCTGCAGCTGGTAGTCGATGAGACTTTGCCAGCCTTGGTAGAGCTTAAGAAGAAGGGAGTAGTAGGTCATGTGGGTATTACCGATCTTCAGCTGGAGAACCTGAAATGGGTGATTGAACATTGTGAGAATGGTACAGTAGAGAGTGTCCTGAACTTCTGCCACTATACCCTCAACGATGATGCTATTGTTGATTATTTGGATTTCTTTGAACAGCGCGGTATCGGCATCGTTAACGCTTCGCCTCTGTCTATGGGACTTCTGTCACAACGTGGCGTGCCTGCATGGCATCCCGCTCCCAAGGCTTTGGTAGAGGCTTGTCAGAAAGCTGCTCAGTATTGCAACGAGAAGAATTATCCCATTGAGAAACTGGCAGTACAGTTCAGCGTAAGCAATCCCCGCATCGCCTCAACCCTCTTCTCATCGGCCAATCCCGTCAATGTGCGCCGCAATATAGAGTGGGCCAACGAGGAGCCCGATTGGGCTTTGGTGAATGCTGTGAAGGAAATCATCGGTGACCAACAGCGTGTGACATGGGCCAACTCTTAATAGATGCTCACAGCCATTTGTGGCTGAAGCAGGATACAAGGATTGACGGCAAACGTATTTTGTCGTTGAAGAATGGGCGCAGTATCTTCTTCGATGAGGAGGTACAGATGCTACCGCCGTTTATGATTGACGGGCAGAACACGGCTGAGGTGTTTCTCTCGAACATGGATTATGCCCAGGTGGGTGGTGCTGTGGTGGTGCAGGAGCTCATTGATGGATGTCAGAATGACTATCTGGCTGATGTGCAGCGTCGCTATTCCGGCCGTTTCTTCTGTATGGGCATGGCGTGGAATGTAGATGAGGCTAAAGCTGTGATCGATCTGGGATTGAAAGGTATTGCCTTCCCTGGTCATCGTATGACTCAACCTCTTACTGATCTGATGCCTGTGTTTAAGCTGATGGAGCAGCATGACCTGGTGTGCTCGATGTGCTTGGGTGATGATGAGACACAGATAGCCCAGATGCGTGAGGTGATACAGGAGTGTCCGCAGTTGCGCGTGGCTATCGGTCATTTCGGAATGCCTACCACGCCTTCGTTCCGCAGTCAGGTACTCTTAGCCCGTGAGGGTAAGAATGTTATGGTCGAGTCGGGTGGCATCACGTGGCTGTATAACCCCGAGTTCTATCCTTATCCTACGGCTGTCCGTCGTATTCGTGAGGCAGCCGAGTGGGTAGGCATGGACCGCCTGATGTGGGGCTCCGACTATCCCCGCACCATCACCGCCATCACCTATCGGATGTCGTATGATTTCGTGAGCAAGAGCAAGGAATTTACTGACGGTGAGAAATCCCTCTTCTTGGGTGAGAATGCCCGTCGGTTCTATGGTTTTGAGAATCTTCCAGAATTACCGTATATTAAAAATATGTCAGAATGAAAGCAATACAAATTACACATCAGCAAGAGCTGAATGTCATTGAAATGGAGAAGCCACAGGCTCCTGGTCGTGGCGAGATTCTGCTGAAACTGCACTATGTGGGTTTCTGCGGCAGTGATATCAATACGTTTTTGGGTCGTAACACGATGGCCCTGAATCCCGTCATCCCTGGTCACGAGGTGGGAGCTGTTATCGAGGCTGTAGGCGAAGATGTGCCCAACGGTCTGAAACCCGGTATGGTGGTGACGTGCAATCCCTATACCAACTGTGGCAAGTGTGCCTCGTGCCGTAACCAGCGTGTCAACGCCTGTCAGCACAACGAGACGCTGGGCGTGCAGCGCAATGGTGCCATGAAGGAGTATATCGTGCTGCCTTGGGAGAAGGTGATCCCTGCTGGATTGCTCACACCCAAGGTTTGTGCTTTGGTAGAACCGATGAGCGTAGGTTTCCATGCGGTGAGTCGTGCACAGGTGACCGATATTGATGTGGTGATGGTCATTGGTTGCGGCATGGTAGGTATGGGTGCCGTGGTGCGTGCTGCTATGCGTGGCGCTACTGTGGTGGCTGCAGATATCGACGACGAGAAACTGGCACTGGCCAAGAAGATGGGAGCATCGTATGTCATCAATACCAAGACCGAGGATGTGCACCAGCGTCTGTTGGACATGACCAGTGGCTTTGGTCCTGATGTGGTGATCGAGGCCGTGGGCAGCGTACCTACTTACCAGATGGCTGTCGATGAGGTGGCCTTCACCGGCAGGGTGGTATGTATTGGTTATGCAAAGTCTGAAGTGTCGTTCCAGACGAAGTACTTCGTACAGAAAGAACTGGATATCCGTGGCTCGCGCAATGCGCAGCCCTCAGACTTCCGTGCTGTGATCCATTATCTGGAGCGTGGCACCTGTCCTACGGATGATTTAATAACTAAGGTCATCAAGCCTGAAGAGGCACTCGACACTATGCACTGGTGGAGTGAGAATCCTGGTAAGGTGTTCCGTATATTAGTGGATTTCTCATAATCCGCGAACGATGCCAACCATGAAGCGGTGTGATAACACATGCTGCTTCAGGTTGTTGACTTGCAGCTGCTGGTAGTCGCCCAGATAGCCTATACTAAGGGCAGTCGAACGGCTGAACTGCCATGCAGCTGTTAGTTGTTGGCGGAATGAGGGTTGCGAGACGAATGTGGTGGGCACGACGTTGTGGTCGTAGTTGCCCAGCGTGAACATCTCGTAATACGACTGTCCGTAATTGGGACTGAAAGCCACTCCAACGAGTGGCAAGTCAAGTTCGTATCGGAATACAAAACAATTGATAGCGTAGGTGGCGATGCCCGACGGACGCAGCTGCAAGGCCATACGTGCCTGTGCCGGGTTGTTGGCATTGCGGGTGTTGTAGATGAAACCTATGCCAAGGTCGCCCATAGCGCCAGCCTGTAGCTTCAAGTGATTGCCAAGCAGATGCCATGCCCGATAGCGTCCGATATACAGGTTATAGGCACCTTCTAACTCCGATCCGTCTTCGCTTCGGTCTTTGACTGTGGATAGGTTCAGCTGGTGTTGCCAGATGGTGGACCAGTTTGAATGTTTAGGGTTGCGAGCAGTGTGCTCGTTGACATTCAGGAATGTGATGCCGGTGCCTTTGAATTTCTCTTGCGTCAGATAGGTATCAAGCACCTGAGTCCGACCAATGCCCACCTGATAGCTTTGTTGTGCCTGGGTGCCAACAACACCCATCACCCAACAGCCAACACCTATCACCAAGCACCTAACACCCATCACCAAACACCTATAGCTCATCATCGAAAAGTCTAAGCTGACCTGTCATCTCGTCAATAATCTGCTGCTGGCTCTTGCCGGCATCAGGATCCAGGTCGGGCTCTTCTGAGGCTTCCGGCTCCTCTGATTCTTCTGGCTCTTCAGGGAATCTCGTTGGCTCCAGCTCCTCAATGCTCTCAATCTGATAGGTGCTGATACGTTTGCCCTTGGCCTTGAAGCCCTTAACACCGATAAACTGCTCGGCGTCGATCTCTTCGGCATTGCGGAACGCATCGGCACCGCCGTAGGTCACCTTGATGCGGGGATAGACCACATCCGTCAGCAATACCTGCATAGATTGCGGGTTCTCGCCGATATAGTTCTGCTTGCGCTTGGTAGCCTCCATCAAGAAACGCTTCAAGTAGGGATAGCCTTGGTTGTCGGCATCGAAGAGCACGCAGGTCCATATCTTGTCTGCTTGGAATTTCTCTATGCGGCTGATGTTTTCCTCATAGTGGTTGTTGGCATCAAAGTTACTGAGATAGAAGTCGCCGTTCTTCAAGATGACCAGTATCTGGTCTTCATCAAAGAACTCGCCCAGTAGTGTGCCGTGCTCATCGTAGTTCAAACGGTTGACATCGGGATCGAACCATACCTTACGGCCACCCAGTGTGGAGTGTCCCTGGCTCTTTAGTGTGATGCGATGAACTGGGAATTTCGTCAGCAGGTTACCTTTCGACGTACGTCCCTTGATGTCTATAGTGGCAAACGAGCGTTCCAGGAACAGACTCATGCGGGGATGGGCAGCCTGTACAGAGGCCTCGAGTGTGACCTTGATGACCTCGGCTTCACCATTCGGGTTGGCTGTGAAATACATCACCTTCGATCCCGCCGTGCCCTGTGTCAGGTCAACCTCACGGTCGCGGGTGATACCCGTCACGTTGAAGCGCTTGATATAGCAGGGACCTGACTTTCCGTCACGATATACCATATTATAAATGGTACGCTTGTCGTTCTTCTTGAAGACGCTAAGCCACAGCACGTTCTTTCCTACGAAGAGCTTTTCTGCCACACGCACCACCTTGAACTTTCCGTCGCGGTAGAAGATGATGATGTCGTCGATGTCGGAACAGTTGCACACAAACTCGTCTTTCTTCAGTCCCGTGCCGATAAAGCCCTCCTGTCGGTTGATATAAAGCTTCTGGTTGGCCTCGGCCACCTTGGTGGCTTCGATGGTGTCGAAGTTGCGGATCTCGGTGAGCCGTGGATGCTCCTTGCCGTATTTGTCCTTGAGGAACTGGAACCAGTTTGCCGTCACCTCCACCAGATTGTTCAGATCGCGGTCTATCTCTTCTATCTCTGCCTTGATGCGAGCCATTAGCTCGTCGGCCTTCTCCTTGTTGAACTTCAGGATGCGCTGCATCTTGATTTCCAGCAGGCGAAGGATATCGTCCTTGGTCACCTCGCGTACCAGTTGCGGGTAGAAGGGCGTCAGTCGGTTGTCGATGTGCTCACACACCTTATCCACATTGGGCGCCTCTTCAAACTTCTTGTCCTTATAGATACGCTCCTCAATAAAAATCTTCTCCAGCGAACAGAAATGATACTGCTCCAGCAGTTCACCCTTGCGAATCTCCAGCTCCTGACGAATCAGGTCCTTGGTGCGCTCTACACTGTGGGTGAGCACGTCGCTTACCGTGAGGAACTGCGGCTTCTCGTCCTTGATGACGCAGCAGTTGGGCGAGATGCTTATCTCGCAGTCGGTGAAGGCATAGAGGGCATCAATGGTCTTGTCGCTGCTGATGCCCGGCATCAGGTGAATCTGTATCTCTACGGAAGCCGATGTCAGGTCGTCCACATGGCGTGCCTTGATCTTGCCCTTCTCGATGGCCTTCTTGATGCTGTCAATCAGGCTGTCCACGGTCTTTGAATAGGGCAGGTCGCGGATGACCAGCGTCTTCTGGTCCAGCTTCTCTATCTTGGCGCGCACCTTCAGCACGCCGCCACGCTGTCCGTCGTTGTATTTCGATACGTCGATGCTGCCCCCCGTCTGGAAGTCAGGATAGAGATGGAACTCCTCGCCATGCAGATAACTGATGGCCGCATCGCAGATCTCGCAAAAATTATGTGGCAGGATCTTGGACGACAGACCTACGGCAATGCCTTCGGCGCCTTGCGACAGCAGCAGCGGGAATTTCACAGGGAGCGTGATAGGCTCCTTGTTGCGTCCGTCGTAGCTGAGCTGCCACTCGGTGGTCTTTGGATTGAAGACGGTGTCCAGGGCAAACTTACTCAGACGCGCCTCGATATATCGGGGAGCAGCGGCACGGTCGCCAGTCAGGATGTTTCCCCAGTTACCCTGCGTGTCGATGAGCAGGTCCTTCTGTCCCAATTGCACCAGGGCATCGCCGATGGAAGCATCACCGTGGGGGTGAAACTGCATGGTATGACCTACGATGTTGGCCACCTTGTTGTAGCGTCCGTCGTCCATACGCTTCATCGAGTGCAGTATGCGTCGCTGCACGGGTTTCAGTCCGTCCTCGATATGCGGCACGGCACGTTCCAGTATCACGTATGAGGCATAGTCCAGGAACCAGTTCTGGTACATGCCGCTCAGGTGGTGCACCACTGAGGCGTCGAAGCGGTTCACCGGCTTATAGTCCGAGTGCCCTTCGGCACCTTGCTCCTCTTCGCTGAGCTCTATCTTCTCGTCATCTTTGATTTCGTCGTCCATTGCGTACTATGGTTTTCAGTTTGCTGGCAAAATTACAAAAAAAATCTGAATATCCTTGCAAAAAGCCGAGATATTCAGATTTTTTATTAAGAAAAGCCTTCTAAGATGCTTCCATGCATTACTTAATTACCACTTTCTTGGCTTTCAGCGAGCCATCCGTCTGAGGCATACGCACGATGTTGATGCCGCGGCGGAGTGTGGCCTGACGCATACCGTTGATGTTGAAGATCTCAGATGTGGCAACGGGCCTCTCGCTGATAGCAGCGATGTTTGTGGGAATCTCCTCGCTGTCGTAGCTCAGGCGGAAGTTATCGACCTTGAACCATCCCTGGCCGCGCAGGTTACCGTCGCCGTTGGGGTCTTCCTCGCCATTCTTCACACCATTGACGTTGATACCGTTGGTGCGGAAACCAATGACGATGGTACTGTCTGGACCAACGCCGAATGTTACTGACATGGGGTGAAGTAGAGAAGAGTTGGCATCGCCCTCCAAATCAGCAGCACAGGTATATCCAGCATAGGTCAACTCGGCAGCATTGAGTGCGTCGGCTGGCATGTTCAACTCGCTATAGGCTTCAGGTGTGCCCCACATCTGTATGCAGTTGTTGGCGAAGATACGCTGAGTGGTGGTGTTGTCGTTGGCCCAGTTGTATTGAACCATCACGTCGGCTCTCAGTGTGTAGGTGCCCGGAGGCATGTTTTTGATGGACTGGCTGAGCTCTACCTCAGGTATATTGTCATTCCAGATACCCCAGAGGTGGTCGCCGTCGGTGGGCTGCTGGGTGGCCTCTTCGCCGCTGTCAAGTATGACGCTGATGGCATCTCCCCTGTTGATGGCGCACCATCCGCCGCTCACGGTCTCTGCTTCTGCTCCATCGACATAGAGCGTCCAACCCTTCGGTGACTTAACGGCTCCGTCGCTGACGGTGTTGTTCTGGTTGCTCAGATCCTCGAAGCTTGAGTTTTTCAGTACAAAGGTGATGTCACCCAGTGTGACGGCAGTGGCTTTGAGCTGCTCGATACCGTCCTCTATCTGTTGGATGTATGTCTTGACCTGCTCTTCGTTGGCACTACCAGTCTCATAGATGTCTTGTATGTTAAAGATTAAGTCGCCGAACTCGCCTGCACTTGCACTATGTTCATAGGTCATGAGGTTCTGGCTTGCCTTCTCAAGAGCAGCTTCTAGTTCGCTATACACATCGGCAGAGCGCTTCGCTCTGGCATAAATATCCTTGATGGCTGTGAAGGCAGCGATGACCTGCTCTAAAGTGCTGTTGTTGTCAATCTTATGCTGTTTCAGGATGTTTTCGGCTTCCTCGGAAATAGCGGCTTCCATATTGTTATTCAGCAACTGATCCAAGGCATCTGCGAAATGAATGTAGATGGCAACGGCATTGTCAGCCGAGAACTCTGTCCGTTCAATGCGGAAGTTATCGACCTTAAACCATCCGTCACCCCCAGCGCTGTTGCCAAAGTCGCGCAGAGCTGCGGCAAAGTCGCCGTTGGTACGCAGTCCGAAGGTCAGTGTGCCGTCATAGACCAGTGCCTCGACGCTCATCTCCTGCATCTGACGATCGGTGACGGACTCTTCCAAGTCAGCGAAACCGTACACCTCCGACTGATCCAGATGTGTCTCGTCATAATCTCCCTGAGAAGCGAAGTAGGTTGAGTTCAGGTTGCCGAAGATACGCTGTGTGGTGCGGCGCGAGCCGTTGCCGTTGGCACCTACCATCAGGGCAGCCTTGACGAGATACGTTCCGTTCTCCAGTCCGCTGATGGTCTGTGAGAGCTCGTATTCCGGCACACCAGAAGTCCAGAGTCCGAAAGCCATCTCTCCGTCTTTGGTGTCGCCTTCCGAATCGTTGTTGATGCCATGCCAGGCAGTGATGCCGGCTGCCTTTACCTCGTCAGCGGTGGTCACCTGCTGGCCTTTGATAAAGACGTTCCAGCCTGTGGGAGGTGCCGCAACGCTTGAGGTCTGGTTGCCGTCCTGCGACGACAGGTCCTCAAAACTCATGTTCTTGCCCAGGACGGTCAGGTCGCCAGTCCCCTTTGCATAGGTCTCCTCAGCGGCCTTCAGCGTGCTTAATGCTGCATCGAGATCGGCATTGGCGGTGTTGAAGGCTATGACGGCGGCATTGATGGATGCCGTGAAGGCAGCATCGGTTTTCTCACCCAGCAACTCGATGGCTTTCTGTGTCTCATCGTAAAGTGCCTTGTATTTATTGACTATGGCGCGGGCTGCCTCGAGGTCGTCGGCGGTGAAGTCGGCTTTCTGGTAGTAGGGCAGGGCGGCATTGATGGCGTTCTGGAATCCCTCATTGAACATCTCGTCCTCCAGATTGTTATCTTCGATATCCTGCAGCAGTTGGTAGAGCTGCACCTTCAGGTTGTAGGCTACCAGGTTGAGCGTGGTGTCAACGAAGGCCCAGTTCTGCGAAATGGTGGTGACAGGTATGGGGAAGTAGCCGCTCTCATCGACTACTACGTCCTCGTACTCATCGCGCTGCACCCCTCCATAGTAGTCGGGAAACCAGCCGTTGGTGCTCTCGTTGATGATGGGGTAGTCGTTGCCTGCATTCATGTGCAGATAGCCCCCAATGGTGAGGTCGTTGCCCTGTCCCTCGTCCGCTTTCAGCTTGTAGAAGCCAGGATAGTCTCCTTCTTCCACAATCCATTTTACTGACGTCTCAATATTGGCGTTCAGGTTGTCGGTACCTGAGGGAATGCCCAAATAATAGGAGAGATTGATGGTGGCTCCCTCTCCGTCAATTGCTGTTATCTCGTGTACAAACGACCATGTCTCGTCTTCGTTCTTGATAGCTTTCAATGCCGTCCTCTTGATGTTGTTGACATCATAGCTTCGAAACACGAAGGCACTGTCCCATTCGGTACGTGCGCTGAAAAGGGATGGGTTTGACCGGCTCATCAGAACATACACCTTTCCGTTCTCGGGTGCTCCTCCGATGGTGGGAAAATCAATGGCCAGGGTTGGTGTTGCTGCTAATAGACTGATTGCCAGCAACGCCTGTTTAGCGTAACTCTTCTTCATAATTTTGTTTTGTTAGTTGTTAGTTGGATTTAGTTATATATTGTGAAACAGGTGCAAAATTACACTTTATTTTTCTAAAATCCAAGACTAAGCGTTTTTTTTTTTTTCTCTCTAACTTTTTTTCTTCCTTTTGCGTATTGGTTTACTGCTTACGGTTTATGGTTTTCTATGAATAACGAGGGGTATTGCGGCTTTTTTGAACCCTTTAACTCCCTTTAACTCCTTATTGTCTGCGTAACTCCCCAAAATATTGTACCTTTGCAAGCAAATTTCTAGAAATTAATAGCATTATGGCACAAGAAGATGTATTTAAGAAAATCGTGAGCCACTGTAAGGAGTATGGCTTTGTATTCCCCTCAAGTGAGATTTACGACGGTTTGGGAGCCGTTTACGACTACGGTCAGAACGGCGTGGAGTTAAAGAATAATATTAAGCAGTACTGGTGGAAAGCTATGACCATGCTTCACGAGAATATCGTGGGTATCGACTCTGCCATCTTCATGCACCCCACCATCTGGAAGGCCTCTGGCCACGTGGATGCTTTCAACGATCCCCTCATCGACAACCGCGACTCAAAGAAGCGCTATCGTGCCGATGTGCTGATTGAGGACCAGATTGCCAAGTATGACGAGAAGATCCAGAAAGAGGTTGAGAAGGCCCGCAAGCGCTTTGGCGACTCTTTCGACGAGGCAAAATATATGGAGACCAGCGAGCGTGTGAAGGAAACTAAGGAGAAGCGCGACGCTCTTCACGCCCGCTATGCTGCCGCCATGCAGGGACCTGATCTCGACGAGTTGAAGCAGATTATCCTTGACGAGGAGATCGTTGACCCCATCAGTGGTACTAAGAACTGGACCGACGTACGTCAGTTCAACCTGATGTTCTCTACTGAGATGGGTGCCTCTGCCGATGGTTCTATGAAGGTCTATCTGCGTCCTGAGACCGCTCAGGGTATCTTTGTGAACTACCTGAACGTGCAGAAGACAGGCCGTATGAAGATTCCTTTCGGTATCGCCCAAATCGGTAAGGCTTTCCGTAATGAGATTGTGGCCCGTCAGTTCATCTTCCGTATGCGTGAGTTCGAGCAGATGGAGATGCAGTTCTTCGTACAGCCCGGCACCGAGCTGGAGTGGTTCCCCAAGTGGAAGGAGACCCGTATGAAGTGGCATCAGGCCCTGGGCTTCGGCGCTGAGAACTATCGTTTCCACGATCACGACAAGCTGGCCCACTATGCCAACGCCGCTACCGATATTGAGTTCAAGATGCCCTTCGGCTTCAAGGAGGTAGAAGGTATCCACTCTCGTACCAACTTCGACCTGTCTCAGCACGAGAAATACTCTGGCAAGAGCATCAAATACTTCGATCCTCAGACCAACGAGAGCTACACCCCGTTTGTCATCGAGACCTCTATCGGTGTTGACCGTATGTTCCTCTCTATCATGTGTCATGCTTATGAGGAGGAGAAGCTCGAGAATGGTGAGACCCGCGTCGTACTGAAGTTGCCCGCAGCCCTGGCTCCTGTGAAACTGGCTGTGATGCCTCTGGTTAAGAAAGACGGACTGCCCGAGAAGGCCCGCGAGATTATCAACGACCTGAAGTTCCATTTCAATTGCCAGTACGACGAGAAGGATTCTATCGGTAAGCGCTATCGTCGTCAGGATGCCATCGGTACGCCTTACTGCGTCACCGTGGACCACGACACACTCAACGATGGTTGCGTCACCCTGCGTTTCCGCGACACCATGGAGCAGGAGCGTGTGAAGATTAGCGACCTGAACGCTATTATCGAGGATAAGGTAAGCATTGCGTCATTACTGAAAAAGCTCCAGTAATGAAAAATCACATCATATATCTGTTCGCCTTGATGATGGGCCTATGCGGCCTGTCATCTTGCAGCGAAGAGGCTTCAGAGGAAGAGGAGTATGCCAACTGGTATGAGCGCAACCAGCAGTTCCTAGCTTCTGTCGCTACCGACTCTATGCAGAGTGGCAGCCAGTGGGTGAAGTTCAAGCAATACTCCCTCGACCAGACTAAAGAGGGGACTGTCTCAGACTATATCTATGTGAAGAAGCTGGGCCATGAGGGTACCAGCACGGTGTCGCCCAACTTCACCGACTCTGTACGTGTCATCTATCAGGGACGCCTTATCCCTTCGAAGTCCTACCCCAAAGGCTTTGTCTTTGATGGTACGGTCTATGGCGAATACTCGTTGAAGACAGGCTATTCCACCAAACAGAAGGTGAGCAGCATGATCGACGGCTACGCCACAGCCCTTCAGCATATGACCGTTGGCGACCATTGGCTTGTCTATATACCCAGTGACCTGGCCTATGGCGCCTCTGGCAAGAGCACCATCCCTGGCCACAGCCTGCTGATCTTCGAGCTGACTCTCCTCGATGCCAGTCCTGCCGGACAGGTCATGAAGCCCTGGCGATAGACAGAATATAAGAAAACAAAAAAAGAGACAATCCATCTGATTGCCTCTTTTTTTGTGTCGACACTTGGATTCGAACCAAGGACCCCCACCATGTCAAGGTGATACTCTAACCAACTGAGCTATGCCGACTCCTTGCCGTTTTGCGGATGCAAAGGTAAGCAAATTAAATGAGAAATGAGGAATGAGAAATGAGAAATTTCAGTGCTGTTCCATGATTTAACATTTATTTTGGAAAAATATCTGCCCTATGAAGTGTCATTCCAGAAATAAATTGTATATTTGCCGACAACAAAAGACCTATAACTATGCAGAAGTACGCAGACTATATCAAGAAGATCGAGATTGATGCCCTGTGGAGCGGAAAGAAACACATCGTGTGGGAACTGGATCCCCATGTAAACATCCTGAGCGGCATCAATGGCGTAGGCAAGAGCACCATATTAAATAAGGTGGTGAAGGGACTGGCTGCTGGTGGTGAGTTCCCCAGTCACATGCTCAAGGGCGTGCGCCTGGAGGTGGAGCCTGAGGATTGCAAATGGATTCGCTACGACATGATCCGTTCGCTCGACTCCAACCTCTCGCAGGCTTTTACTGAGAGCGATGGCTTCGTACGCCAAGCACTCACGGCCTTGGCAGGGGTAGGGGGCGGCTCGCTGCTCGACATCCAGCTCTATAACCTGCAGCGCAAATACCTGGACTATCAGGTCAACATCGGCAACCGTATTATCGAACAGCTGCAGCAAGGCCATGCCGATGCCGCCCAGCAGCTGTCGCAAAAGAAAACGCGCTTCCAGGATATGGTCGATGAGCTCTTTGCCGACACGGGCAAGCGCATCGTCCGTACTGAGAACGAGATCCGCTTCACCCAGATTGGCGAGGTACTGGTGCCCTATCAGCTGTCCAGCGGCGAGAAGCAGATGCTGGCCATCCTGCTCACCGTCCTGGTGCAGGACAATCAGCCCTACGTGCTCTTCATGGACGAGCCCGAGGTGAGCCTGCACATGGAGTGGCAGAAACGCCTCATCGACCTGGTCATGGAGCTCAACCCCAACGTGCAGGTCATCATGACCACCCACTCACCTGCCGTGGTGATGAACGGCTGGATGGACCGCGTCACCGAGGTTTCAGACATCACGGTCTAGTAATAACTAGTTGAACTAGTCTTCCTAATATGTCTGGTAGATTAATGGATAATCTCGATAGCCGCTACTTCGAGGCCGCCAATGCCTTGAGGGGAAAACAGGCACGGCGTAGGATTGTGGCCTACGTCGAGAGCTATGATGATATCTATTTCTGGCGCACGGTGCTCAGCCGCTTCGAGAACGAGCAGCGCTATTTCGAGGTGATGCTGCCTTCGAAGATGAACCTCACACGCGGAAAGAAATCCGTGCTGATGAATTTCATCGGCGAGCATGTAGGCCCCGACATGATTGCCTGTGTCGATGCCGACTTCGACTACCTGATGCAGGGCGCCACCGAGCAGTCGCGCCGCGTCATCAATAGCCCCTACGTCTTCCATACCTATGTCTATGCTATCGAGAACTACCAGTGCTATGCCCCCTCGCTACATGATGTCTGCGTGGCGGTGACCCTCAACGACCATCGCATCTTCGACTTCACCGACTATTTCCGCCAGTTCAGCGAGGCCTGCTTCCCCCTCTTCGTCTGGTCAGTCTGGGCTTATCGCACAGGCCATCACGGACGTTTCTCCTTGTCCGACTTCAACCGCATCACCGACCCTGGCGGCTTCACCATCCAGAACCCCGAGGTGTCCATAGCCAACATCCGCCGCAAGGTGGGCACCAAGATCCGTGAGCTGCAGCGCCACTATCCTAACAACAAGGAAGCCTATCTCAAGGTGAAGGACGACATCCTGGCCCTGGGTGTCACCCCTCAGACCACCTATCTCTACATTCAGGGCCATCACCTCTTCGACACCGTCGTGGCCCCTATCCTGACCAAGGTCTGCAACCTGCTGCGCCAGGAGCGCCAGAGCGAGATCTACCATTCCCAGGCCCATCGCACCCAGAAGCGCAACGAGATGTCGTGCTACGAGAACTCGCAGCAGGATGTCAAGTCCATGCTCAAGAAAAATATCGGCTATCAGCAGTGCCCCCGCTTCCTGCAGTTGCAGGGCGATGTAGAGAGGTTCTTAGGATAGGATTTTACGAAACAGCCTGTTTTAGGTTGTAAAGGAGCCTTAAACGCAATGCAAAGGAGCCTTAAACGCAAGGTGAAACAGCCTAAAACGCAACCTAAAATAGGCTGAAACGCAACGCAAAGGAGCCTAAAACGGAAAAAGGGGCATTAAAACTTTTCATCCCATAATTTTGTTTATTAAAAAATAATTCATATTTTTGCAGACGATACTGATAGCTCGTAAAGGGCGAGTGGTCAAGAAAACGCGTAATTAAACAATTTCGGATATGAACGCAATGTCACTTAATCATCTATGGAGTTACCTGCAGGGTCTTTCACTTACAGCCAGCAATCAACGTTGGTTGGCAAATCACTTGATAGAGGCCGCAGAGAGCGCTGAGTGTAAAAGTCAGAAAAAAGAACTTGTGTTCCCTAAAATTCCAAAGGGCTACAAACCATCAGCTAAAGTTTTGGCTATGACATGTGGCCCATTGCCAGATAACTTTGACGTTGAAAAGGAACTCGATGAAATGTGGGAGGAGAGAGCATATCACACGCGACAAGAAAGGTTTTAATGATTTTGACTTTTTAGTAATGACTCCTGCCGAGTTTGTAAACAAAGCTAAAGAGTATTTTAATATTGTATATTTCAAAAAATACAACATGCCTATGAGCAGATAAACATATAATAAGGACATAAGACTGGAACGTCCACTTTTGATTCATGTTGTTCGAATCCAGTTTATGATTTTCGCATGTCGATGCCAAAGATATTTCAATAAAATAATAACACTATAACACAATGAATAATAGATTAACAATTACATTAAGAATTTTGTGGGTATTCATTTTATGCTTATACTCTCAAATAGGATTCTCTGAGACACAATATTGTACTATCAATGTTGGTGATACGAAAAATATGTATTATCCGTCGACATCTGATGCTTGCTATGATTTTTATACAAGCAATGAGGATTGTATTGGTGTTGCACCAAGTAATGCATACGTCAGTATTAAAGTCAACCGGTATTTCAGTGGAACAGAGACTTTGTCATATTCATATTCATACACATACTTAGACTCTCGAAACAAGAGGCAAATTGGTCATGGCTCAGTTACAATTTATATAAGTTGTTCACCAACCAAATTAACATTAAATCAAACAGAGTTGACCATGGAGGTCGGTGAAGAGAAAACATTATCTTACACTACCAATCCCTCTGATTTAGATCCATATGTAAAATGGAAAACCAGCGATAAAAATGTCGCTCGCGTAGAATATTCTGAATCAAAAGAATGGGTAAAATCTGTTACTGTCAGCGCAGAAGCAGAGGGTACTTGTGTCATTACTTGCGAATCTTATACAGGATATACATCACCTACATGCAAGATCACGGTAATAGACAATGGATGGGTAAAGGCAGATGTGAAATCTGGACAAGTGGTGAAAGGGACACTTGTAACTCTTACGTCAACTAAAGCAGGTGCGGCTATCTACTATACAATCGATGGGTCAGAACCGACCAAAGCTAGCAAACGGTACACTCAGCCAATACCAATTAATGAAGATATGACCCTGAAAGCAAAGGGATATGTTGGTAGCGAGGAGAGCTTAATACTCACAAGAACGTATACAATATTAGAGCATGTGGCTGGAGACACTTTCTATTATACAACGATTGAGGGAGCCTGTCTTCAGATGAAAGCATATGCAAATGGAACAAAAACCTTAGTTCAAGTAGGACTTGGTGTTGAGGGATATCCCGCAATAAACAAAAATTATTCAGGTCACGTCACTATTCCAAGTACAATTGATGGATTGAGTGTGGGGCAAATTGCCGAATACGCTTTTGACGGGTGTAAATTATCATCTATTACTATTGATGGAAACATCCTTTCTCATGCATTTAGCAATTGTTCTAATTTAGCGGAGATTACCATTCCTGGTAATACTGTGATTCTCCCAAATTCCTTCGAAAACTGTTCTTCGCTAAGAACTGTGATATTCACGAATAGTGTTTATTTTTCATCAATAGCAACAAAGAAGGCTAACGACGCAAGCAACATCTTTTCAAACTGCAATGCAATAAAAAGAGTATATGTAGGTGATACGACCCCCAGTAGCATACAAAACAATGTCTTTTCGTCTGGCGTATATGACAATGCTATTCTTTATGTACCCACAGCATCATTATCCAAGTACAAATCAGCTGCAGGATGGAAGCAATTCTCAACCATTAAGACAAAAGACGCTGCAAAAGAGACGCAAGTGCAGTTAGCTTCATCCTTATCTGGGAATTTCTCTATAGCCAGAGGTACAAAGGTGGAACTGCGCTCCCCCAATGCAGAATATGCCGATATCTACTATACATTAGATGGAACCACACCATCGAGATACAGCAATAAATACTACTCTAAGATATCTATCAACAAAGATTGTGTTCTGAAAGCGATTGCCTACGACAGCGACTTGGAAGATAGTAATATTCTATTAGCTGGATGCTATAGCATCAAAGAAACCAGTAACTCGTTAATAAACGGCTATATTGAGAACTCTGCACTTGGAACCCTGTATACAATGCTAGTTAAATCAGATGGAACATTGTGGGGATGTGGATACAACTCTTCTGGTCAATTAGGAGATGGAACAGAAACTATGCCAAAACGTTTAATTAAAATAACAGATAATGTAACATCGGTCTCAGCAAACAGCCATACATTGATCCTTAAAAAAGATGGAACTCTATGGGGCTGTGGACTGAATTATTATGGTGTATTGGGCAATGGTACAACGACTTCATGTGAGACCCCTCAAGAAATAACTAATAACGTTGCATTTGTTTCAGCGGGAGATAATCATTCTATGATTATTAAAAATGATGGATCATTATGGGCTACTGGAAGTAATAGTCATGGACAATTGGGTGATAAAACGACGACAGATCGTAAAAAATTCAAAAAAATAACAACTGAAGTAGAATCTGTTTCAACGGGGTATTCTTATACAATGATTCTTAAAAAAGATGGATCATTATGGGCATGCGGTTATAACGAGTATGGACAACTGGGCGATGGAACAACAACCGATCGAAAGGAGCCTAAAGAAATTATGGATGGTGTAACATCAGTTTCTGTAGGTAGCTACCATACCCTTATCCTCAAGACCGATGGTACGTTGTTCACATGTGGGTCCAACTCTTATGGACAGCTAGGCGATGGGACAACTAATGACAGCAAAAATCCTCAAAAAATTATGGAGGATGTCGCTTATATCTCAGCCAAAGGTAACTGCACCTATATTGTCAAAAAAGATGGTTCGCTATGGGCTTGTGGATCCAATAAATATGGCCAGATGGGCGATGGTACGACAGACAACATCTTATTACCCAAGCAGATAATGACAGGAGTGGCTTCTGTTTCAGCAGGAGAATTTCACGTATTAATCAATAAAAAAGATGGTTCGCTATGGGCTTGTGGAAGAAATGAGCATAGGCAGCTGTGTGACGGAACAGATCAGCATGCAGCAACACCATTTATGATAAGCAATGGTAGTAATTCGGCAAATATAAATCAAGTGTATTTAGTACCAGAAGGCCGTCACTACTATAATCTACAAGGACAGAAGGTTGACCACACGAATCTCAAAGGGATCTATATCAAAAATGGTAAGAAAGTAATCATTAAATGATAGTGATGTGACCATTTCCGCAGTAAATCACGGGGACTGGTCCTTCTTTGATTCATAGAATCACCTGGATAAATAGAAAGGAAAGGCTACTTTTTAGCCCATACACCCCACCCAGCGCAAACCCTGTATTCATCGGGGTCGCAGAAGATTTTGAGCCATTTGGGGGAGTCTTGCGAACAAGTTTCTGTTATATAGCAAAGGAGGTAGCGGTTCACGGCAGAGGATGTGCCGGTTCGCGGGTCACGAGCTAGGGGTTCGCGCCCTTCGAAGTGCCACCTTGTGGCGTTCGAACTGCCTCTTCAGCATATATGAAAAATATTTGGCATTAGATGCAACTTTTTGCGTCTTTCGTGCGTTTAATGTGTAGATACTTTTTAAAGAATACGATTATGATACTATCAACAACCCCACAAATTGAAGGTCACCCCATCCGCGAGTATAAGGGTGTGGTGACAGGTGAAACGATTATTGGTGCTAACTTCGTAAAGGATTTCTTTGCTGGCATACGTGATATCGTTGGCGGACGTGCAGCCAGTTATGAGCGTGTGCTTCAGGAGGCAAAGGAAACGTCGATGCGTGAGATGATGCAGCGTGCTCAGGCTATGGGTGCCAACGCTATCGTGGGCATTGACATCGATTACGAGACTGTTGGTGCTAACGGCTCAATGCTGATGGTTGCCACCAGCGGCACGGCTGTAATCATTTGATTTTCATAACATCGTTAGTGAAGATTACTGAAAAAAACTGCAAAAAGGGCGAATAACGCCCTTTTTGCAGTTTTGCAACGGATGCTCCGTTACAATTTCTTGATGCAAGCATAGGCGGCTTGCCTGATTATTGTCCACCGTCGAGATCCCAATCGTCGTAATCGTCATCATCGACAAACTTTCTTTGAATCTGGCTGTCAACAAGCAAATGGTCCTGATAACGTATTTGTTCCACGCAAATGGCGGGCTTTTCGTATGATTTCTTCATTGCAGTGTCCTCCTATTTGTTAATGTGTTTTTTACCGTTATGGATGTACATACCCTTCCGGGGCTTGCCGTTGAGTTGACAACCGTTCATGTCGTAGTAGCGCTCTGTGCCGTCGGCATCGATGGTACGGACCACGGGGGCGATGGCGGTAGTCTCATCTTGCCCGAAAGCCATGTTAAGGATACGTGCACCACTTGCGCCAACAGCCTGGAAGTAAGCACGGAAAGGAGCGATATATGCCCTTGGCTGGTTGTTGGGCACCTTGTGCCACTTCTCGTCGCTTTGTAGCAGATAGGTAGGCTTCTCGGCATCGTAGAGCTCACTGTTTGGAATTTTAACCGTGGTACCCTTGAACATGAAACCGTCCAGTGGGCTTGGCTCTTCGGCAGGCGGAGTCGTAATGGTGGTGGCGTCAGTAGTGGATAGCTTTACCGCATCTTCACCCTCCACAACGATATAATATGGTGTGTAGGCAGCCATTTCCTTATCTCGCACCTCGTTGAAGGTGACGGTGGTCACCCCTGTGTCGGTTGCTGTCGTTGTAGGAGCATAGACCTTGGCGTTCTCTGCTGTGAGTGTCAGCGCATAAGGCAGGTAAACCGTGTAGCCGCGCCCCTCAAAGCGTTCCTCAGATGTCATTTTGGGAAGATACTTCGGTGTCACCCCGTCCTCTTCATACACCAGATTACCGTCTTTATCCTTCAAGGGTATCTTCTCGTCATCATCGGGATAAACGGGATTGCCGCTTTCGTCGGTGACGGTTGTTGCATAGATAACGCTCTTGCTTCTGAGCGTACGTCTTAGCGACACCGCGCCCGTCGTCGTGATGGTGACTGGCGGATTGAAGTCCCAACCGTCTGTCAATTCTATCCTGTTGGCATTGCCGCCAATAACGACATTCGCCTCGCCCTGAGCAGCACTGTTTCCAGCAGGCAGATAGACGATGGTACACTCGCTCATGCCATAGAAGGAATTGTCGGTGGCGCTACGGCTGACGTTCACCGTCGTAGCAGTCCTGTCATTATTAATGAAGCCAGTAACATTCGACATATCAACATAGCGAAGGCTGTATGCCTCGTCGAACACTGCGCCGTCCAGCTTGTATTGCTTGCCTGAGGGGAAGGTGATGCTGGTCAGTCCATTGCAAGATGCGAAGCAGTTGCCCATTATCCATACGTAATTGCTTGTGAGGCTTCCTGTAGGTATCGTATAGTCGCCGGTCTTGCCTGGAGCGCAAACTACGACATAGCTGCCATAGTCTGTATTGTGTATCAGCACGTTATCTACGCTGCTGTAATTATTGGTGTTACCGTCTGCCACGGTAATTGTAGCCAGCTTAGGACAGTAGGCCAGGAAGTTGCCCTTATGTTTGGCGAAGCCTGTACCGATAGTAAAACTGGTGAGGTTGTCACAGCCTACGAAAGCATCCTCGCCAACGTCAGTCACGGCATCAGGCAGGATAACGCTTGTCAAGGCGTCGCAGTTCTCAAAGGCACTGGCACCGATGGACGTAATGTTACTGCCAATGGTGAGGGATGCCAGCGTCGGGTTGTCCTTGAACACTCCGTCGAGGATGGCGGTGACGGGCTTTCCGTTATAGGTGTCGGGGATGGTGAGGCTCGTGGCACTGCCCGTATATTTCACAATCTCGTAACTCGCGTCGCCTTTACCTGCTGGACGATAGGTGAAACCGCCGTCCACCTCGTCTATACAGTTGGCAAGATACATGTCCTTCAGCGTGGAAGGCACAGGATAATCAATATAATTGCCAGTGAAGTAGTACCAGTTGTCCTCGCCCAGCACGTCTTTTATGCCGTCTTGCTTCATGTCATTCTCCGCGTAATCTTTATTCCCAGACTCTGACAGTGTACTTTCTCCTTCCTGCAAACCTATGAGACCACTTCCGCCGGAAGCACTCCAATAGGCGCAATTGGTGATTGTGCTTTCTTCGTTGCGATTTGTCTTTCCAACGATGTTTCCCTTAACATGGACACTCATGATATCCAGAAAGCCTGTTCTTGCATAGCAGCGACTGACTGTAACGCTACCGGCACCGCCGACAATACCTCCCATTGTTGAGGATTCATTTTTACTGTTCCATAGCTGGTTGAGGGCAGCGCAATCGGTGATGATCACGTTGTTATAGACATTGCCAACAATACCTCCTATCCATCCCGTGCTTTGCGCCTTTCCGTAGAACATACAGCGCTCAATGGTCGCATTGCTTGCATACCCCACAATACCTCCGACGCTGCCTGATCCGGCAACGATATAGTCAGTTCCCGTAACAAGAATATCGCTGAGATGCGTATTGCCGTGAGCATAGCCAAGTACAGTGCCCTGATAGTCTGAACCCGACACCGATGGATTCTTCAGATGCATATTATAGATGGTGGCGTTTTCGGCATAGCCAAACAGGCCATTGTACTCTACTGCCCTGTCAACCTTGAGGTTCTTGATGACATGACCGCCACCGTTGAAGATGCCGTCGAAAGGATGTGATGAGGTGCCGATAGGCGTCCACTTAGCAATACTTGACAGGTCGAGGTCTGTGGTCAGTGTCACCATCTTGTTGTTGCTGCCTTTATACTGGGTGCCATCGTTCACGGCATCGCGGAAATCTTTCAAGTCCTGCAGCGAAGTAATCTCCTGCGGGTCATCGTTCAATTCGTAGATACGCGTGAAAGCCTCCTGCCATCCCACAGTCTCCCAGCCGCGCGCCGAACCGTCGTACTTGGTGCTGAGGTAACTGCCGCAACTTCCTTCCGGCACGTATAAGATACGCGACGCTGCCATTTCGGCCATCCCCTCTTTTGTTCCCGTAGAACTAAACACGTCGTTCAGATGCCATGCTGGAGCCGCTGTTGCCTTGCTGGTTACGTTCTTCAGAGAAGCCATGTTGACAAAGGCTCCACGCTCTATGGATGTCAGCGTGGAAGGAAGGTTGACTTCTGTGACCGAGGAGCAGCCAACAAAGGCGTAGTCACCAATCGTCTGCACCCCCTCGTCAATGGTGATTTTTGTCAGGCCGTTGCACAGGCGGAAGGCCACCGGTCCTACTTCGACCTGGTAGTTTGTGCCGCTAATATTGACCGATCCGGGTATGGTCAGTTGCCCCTCTGTCCAATAAGGAATACAACTGTTGTATCCATTGCCCAGCACGACTTTATGGTTAGTTCCGTCGATTCGAGCGACGGCGGTTTGCTGACTGCCGTTTACAGTCACGTTGATGCTGCCTTGTGTGTAGTCAGCACACACCGTAAGTGGCAGCAGCATAGCTAACAGTATCAGTATGTAATTTTTCATTGTTGTTGCCTCCTGTCATTTTTATTATTTACCTTTAAGCACCCATTTCATCAGTTGATAGTCGGGCGACGTGACGCTGCCAAAAAAGAAGAAGTCCTGACCGGCAGGCACGTGGTCGGCTGTACTGCCCGTGTCAATAATCATCACGTCGGCCTCCGTCTCATCTTCCGTTGTATGCGTTGGATATACGCCTTCTCTTGCAGAAGGCTTGTTGTCCTTATCAGCAAAGTAATAGGTCAGTTCGCTCTGTCGCTCCATAAATTTGAGCAGATTGACGTAGGGCACCACGGTATCGTAGGTGGTATGGTAGAACCCGATGCGCTTCTGTGGCCGCCAACCAACCGTCAGATTGTTGCTCTCTAACGCCTTCACGAGGTCCTTCATGAAATCATTCTGAAGCTCCTCACCCTTGGTAAGTCGCCTGAAATCTGCCAGGCATTTTTCCGTGAGCATAAACCTCATGTTTCCATGAACATTATCACCGTCATCAAATGGAAAAAGACTGTCTTTTTGAAGAATCTGTTTTCCATTATGAATACCGGTTTCCTTTATTAGACGGAACATTTCGTTCACGTCGCCCGTGCTATACTGGTCTTTGGCATCGGGATTCTTCTTTGCTTCGATATAGTCAATAACACCCGTGTTGAGGAAGTTTTGCGTCAGGAAGTCGGTTATGGCATACTGGCGCATATAGGGATTGCTGTCGAGCATACCTTTCAGTATGAGCGGCATGACGATAGGCATTGAGACGCGTTCTTTCCGATGAGAAGTCTTTATGCCAGGGTAAGTGGTGCTACCATCGTCCGTCATATAGTACTGCAGATGGTCAACAGGACTGTAAGGCCCGTCGCCACACACCGAACCGGCAAAGTGCAGCTCGTCTGTGAGGTCGTTGGTCTCAATGTACTTATGCGTGGCCAGCGATACGGAGCCGCCCTGCGAGAAGCCTACACAAATGGTCTTCCAGTCATCGTCCAGCGGCAGCTCCTCTTCGCTGGTTACCTTCTGTTGGTAGAGTGCCAGCCCGTAGCGGGTTGCATCAACACACTGGCGGGCGGTGAGCTCCTGATAGAGGTAGGGGTGCGGTCGGTCTTTGGTCAGTCCGTAGCCTTCGTAGTCGGGCAGGATGACCAGGCAGCACGGCTGCCGTAACAGGTCGTAACGGGTATAGAAGAGCATCATGCCTGTATCGGTTCTGAAATTATCAAGCCCCAATATGCTGGTGTTCCTCTCATACGAGGTGGGACATTCCCAGTTGCTGGTGATGGTGACGTGACAGCCAATCACCACATTACTGGGGCGGATCTTAATATCTGATATCAGCAATGAGCCCCAGGGCCAGCTCATGAGAATATCCGCAAAATCATCCACTACGGTGTTCATGGGCACTCCCATTAATGCGGACAGACGAACAGGATTTCCGTCGGCATCAACTGAAGGATAGGTATAGTAATACAGCTTTGCCGATGAGCGCTCCTGTTTCCCCTCATAATTCCAGTCCTGGTCTGGCGTAATGGCTGGTGCGCTGTGGCGTGCCTTGGCGCGCTCTATCAGTTTCTTGAAGGCTGCTCGTTTGGCAGCCATCTTCACCTCAAACTCTTCCGGGGTGTAGGTCGCCATGCCGTCATCAATCGTCACAGTGTCGCTTTGTCCCGTCTGAGGGTTCACATACACACTGTCGTGGCTGCTAAAGACAGCATACGCCACTTTGGTCACCACAACGTCGTTGACATTCACGGGCTGATGCAGTCCGTCAGTAGTCACATTCTGTGCATTGGCAGCAAGCAGCACGAGCAGCCCCATAATTGTTGAAAGAATCCTTTTCATCTTGTTTTTTGGTATTTAATTCTCTATCTGTCTGTTTTACTTATGAATCATAGCGAGATACCGGCAAATTCATACACATTGTCCTTGATCTGCTCCTCAGCATTGTCAATGAGGTCTTTCTTCAGTTGCTGCTTGGCCTCCTCGGTACCCGGCATGAAGTTCTCCATTTGGAGCATGGTGGCGCCAATGTGGTGGAAGAGACCGTAGTCAACGTGGTTGCCCCAGTCGCCGAACTCCGTCTCGACGGTGCAGCCGTGGGCTTTCAGGTAATCGGCCATCTCTTGGCCTACGTGCCAGTCCATGTACTTGTCGCCGGCAGAGTGCATGATGTAGTATTTCGTTTTGGTATTGGGCTGCCAGTTCTGTCCCTCGCCGCAGAGTGAGTTCTCACGGAACTTCTTGGCTAGTTTTTGTCCGATGGCGGAGCTGGTGTCAAGGGCTGCGGGGGAGAGAATCATGTTGACAGGACAGTCCTTAGTCTTGGCCTCGTCGCCGTCGGCAATGAGCTTGTTGATGTCCCATGTGCCGTAGTCCTTGGAAAGAATCCATTTCTGGATGTTGCTGGCCAGAGACTCTACGAAGACGTCTCTATAGTCGAAGTCCATGTTGTAGGTCTCTTTGTAGGCCACCACGACGAGGGGGAACGAGCAGGCATAGCCAGAGGTCTCTGCCGTGATGTTACTCTTATAAACAGAGGTGATGCTGAAAGGTGCGGCACCTGCCGAGGTGAGCTTCCAGTCAAGGTCGCTACGCCCCTTGGCACGCAACTCGTCGGAATAGCGCTGCACGGCAATAGCCGAGAAGCCGCCGCTGCTGTAGCCCACGTTGAAGGTGGGCAGCCCATTGATGGCATAGCCCTTGTCCTTGAGTATCCGCATGGCGGCATCCCAGGCATCAATCGTCTCCACAGCGGTTATTTCCGGACAGCAGTAGGCCTGCGGCTTATCTTCGGTGAGCGTCCAGCCATAGAGGTCGGCAGAGACGGCGATAAGGTTCTGGTACTTGTTCATGTAGAGTCCAATGTCATCTATCTCGTCCTGCGACGTGCGCTCACGATGCTTGGCACATGTGAACTCGTTGTAGAGCATCAGACCTCGTGGCGCTTCCTCTTTATTATATACGGCTGGATTCATTGAGATAACACCGGTAAGCCGCACGGGGGTCTTCAGGTCAGGACCGAGGCTGGTGTATTCAAAGATAATCTGCTTGAACTTCAGGTTCAGCGCATCGTTGGCAATCGTCTTCAGTGCGTGGCACTCACGTTGGTTGGTGATTTTCTGATTAAGCTCGTAGGTTCTGTGGTCTGATGACGAGGTGTTGTCGTCATTAGAACACCCCATCAGTAACTGACCGCAAAGCAGGATGGTGGTCAGCATCCACTTAGATTTTCTCGTCATATTCATTAGTTTTATGTTATTATTAATACAAAGTTCTTAGGTGCCTTGGCCTTTTTTTTACGCAGACTGCTGCCATATCCAACCGGGTTCGCTACAAACCTCAATACCTTATGGAGAAGCCCACGCCATTATAGCGCGACTCCTTAGGTATTGATTTGCTCAGATTCTTTTCGAGGTAGCGATTCGGTTGGAAACGAGCAATATGTCTTTGCATTCTGTGACGAATACGAAGGCAAAATTACACATTTTATTTCAATTATTGGTGATAATGCGTAAAATATTAAGTTGTTTTAGATTTTTGCGTCAAGTTATTTATGCCTTTTTCTTGCATTTTTTCTCGCATTTATTTGTAAAGTTCTAAAAACTTGTTAACTTTGCACTTGACTCTGTATGCCTTCAAGGGTAATGTGGCCATGTCTTATTGGGAAAAGAACGAAGCACACATTATAGAAGTTATCGGAAATATACGATTATGAAAGGTGTTTTGACATCTATCGGGATACTTGTTGTATCATTGTTGTTAGTGGTTTACTTTGACTTTCAGCAAAGTAATACTCATGGAGATATTGTTCTGGAAAACTCAAAACCAGGCGTTGAACAGTGGTGTATGGAATGTCATAGAGCGTGATTGCAGAAAATGGGCAAAGGAAACGTCGATGCGTGAGATGATGCAGCGTGCTCAGGATTTGGGAGCCAACGCTATCGTGGGCATTGACATCGATTACGAGACTGTTGGTGCTAACGGCTCAATGCTGATGGTTGCCACCAGCGGTACAGCTGTAGTTATTTGATTTTTAGAACGCTATCTACGCTGCCTGCCTCCAGCAGGCGGCGTTCTGCTTCTTCATAGGAGATGCCAAGTGATTCTTGAATCATTCGGGTGCCACGATCTACGAGCTTGGCATTCGTGAGTTGCATCTTCACCATACGGTTACCCTCTACACGTCCCATGCGTATCATCAACGTTGTGGAAATCATGTTGAGCACCATCTTCTGGGCTGTTCCGCTCTTCATTCTGCTGGAACCTGTCACAAACTCTGGGCCTACGATGGTTTCTATGGGATAATCAACAGCAGAAGCCAAGGGCGTATCTGGATTACTGGTGATGCAACCTGTGAGTAATCCGTGCTTCTTTGCTTCGCTGACAGCTCCTATGACGTAAGGCGTGGTGCCTGAAGCCGCAATACCTATCACCGTGTCGTCTGCTGTAGGAAGGAAAGGCTCAATATCTTTCCAGCCCTGTTCTGTAATATCTTCTGCGTTTTCTACAGCATGCCGTAACGCCCTGTCGCCACCAGCAATTAGTCCTATCACCCAATCACCTGATACACCGAAGGTTGGTGGCAGTTCGCTGGCATCAAGTACACCCAGCCGTCCGCTGGTGCCTGCGCCAACATAAAAGAGTCGGCCTCTGCGTTTCATCCTTGGCTCAATAGCTTCCACCAAAGCCTGAATCTGCGGCAATGCTTTGTGTACGGCCTGTGCCACCAGCATATCCTCATCATTGATATGCAGGAGCAGCTCTGCTACCGACATCTGTTCCAGATGGTCGTAGCGTGATGGCTGTTCGGTAATCTTTGCTTCTGTTTTCATCGGCGCAAAAGTAAACAAAAAAGGCGAAAGCGCAAAACACTTTTTGCACTTTTATCTTGTGTATTTTCAATTATATGATTACCTTTGCAGGCAAACAACCAATAAGTTCTAAAAATCACATGAGTCAGATTGTAGAGAAAGAGGGCATCACCGATGCCAGAAAGCTGGGTATGCCGAAGTGTGTCGTACTGGGTGTGCAGCATTTGTTTGCCATGTTCGGCGCCACCGTGCTGGTGCCTGTGCTGACCGGACTGTCCGTGTCGTCAACACTGCTGTTTGCAGGTATAGGCACGCTGGTATTCCATCTTTTGAGCAAATTGCAGGTGCCTGCCTTCCTAGGTTCCTCGTTTGCCTTCCTGGGCGGCTATATGTCGGTGAAGACACTGGGTGTGGAGCAGGGCATGAGCGAGACGCTGGCATTGGACTATGCCTGCATCGGCGTGTTCTTTGCCGGACTGTGCTATTTCGTGATGGCAGGTCTTATCAAATCGTTTGGCATTGAGAAGATGTTGCGCTTCTTCCCGCCATTGGTCACGGGACCAATGATTATCGCCATCGGACTGGTGCTCTCGGGTAGTGCCATCCAGAACTGTACCACCAACTGGACGTTGGCTATCGTGGCGTTGGCCACGGTGATCCTTGCCAGCGTGTTTGGCAGGGGCATCATTAAGATTATACCTATCCTGCTGGGTGTGGTGGTGAGCTACGCGACGGCAGTGGCCATGGGCGAGGTGGTTTTTTCGTCGCTGAGCGAGGCCGCGTGGATAGGACTGCCGTTCAGCAGGGAGCAGACCGTGCTGGCTGTGTTTGACAATATGGACACCACGTTCCTCGTTTCTACAATCATTGCCATTATGCCTATCGCCATCGCTACCATCATGGAGCATATCGGCGATATGTGTGCCATATCTTCTACTGTGGGCAAGGACTTTCTGAAGGAACCGGGACTGCACCGCACGCTGATGGGCGACGGACTGGCCACGGCGCTGGCATCGCTCTTTGGTGCACCTGCGAATACGACGTATGGTGAGAACACGGGCGTATTGAACCTCACGAAGGTGTTCGACCCTGCCGTGATCCGTCTGGCTGCCTGCTTCGCCATCCTGCTGTCGTTCTGTCCTAAGTTTGCCTGTCTGATAGGCCTGATGCCTGCTGCCACGATAGGCGGCGTGAGTCTGATTCTCTATGGTATGATATCGGCAGTAGGTGTGCGCAACCTGATTGAGGACAGCGTGGATTTTAACTCTTCACGCAATGTGTTTGTGGCTGCCCTGATTCTGGTCATTGCCATCGGCGTAAAATATGGGGCCGATGACAATGTGAACATCGGTCCCATACATTTCTCGGGTCTGGCCCTTTCTGCTATCGTTGGCGTGACGCTCAATGCCGTATTGCCAGGTAAGTTAGGCATGAAGGTGAAAAGCGTTCACGGCAAGGAGAAAAAAGAACATCAGTAAGCATAAAAAAAGAGCATCAGCGATGATGCTCTTTTTTATTGACATTGTATTTAGAAGTTCCACTTAACAGCCAGGGTGGGGTTAACGAAGAACGTCTTGTCGCTGGTGGGATCAGTGTTATAGACGAAGTTGTTGGAGAACTCCCACTCCGTGCCTACGCTGAAGTTTTTGTTGAAATTGTACCACAGCTGAGGCTCTGAGAGCACTACGAGGCAGCCGTGATTGTTGGCCTTCTCGCCACGCCAGAAATCGATGAAGCCTGCGAAGGACAGCTTGTTGTCGAGGAAGTGCAGTCCCCACACGCCTGTCAGCTGAGCGCTGGCATAGGAGTGTGTGTTGTCATAGCTCTTGAAGAACTGCTTGTACAGTAGCTGCACAGACCAGGTCTTCGAGAAGTCGGCGTTGTGGCCGTTGTAGGCAGCACCGACGAGCCCTGCTTGCTGGAAACTGCCGTTCTTGGAGAGGCCGCCATCGTACTCGATGTGGGCAGCAAAAGGCGACTCCTTGCTTAAATTGAACTCGCGGGAAATCTCAGTGTAGGCACTCTCTGTGAAATGACGCGACATATCCACGTCAACGAAGTAGTACCATGAGCCCCACTGGTCGGCCTTGAACTGCTCGAGGGTGACGGTGACCTTCTGGCGACCAGACTCCTCGCCAGTGTAGATGTTGCGACCGAAGTCGTAGTGTAACTGAATGTTTTGTGCGTTGGCGCTCAGGGCTGCTACAGCCATCAGCGCAAGTGAAAAAACTTTTTTCATATTTTTTTAATTCTTAATTCTAAATTCTTAATTGTCCGAAGGACAACAACTCTTAACTCTTAATTCTTAACTCTTAATTACAAGAACGCGTAGCGGCAGATGAATAGGACTGCCAGCAGAATGGTGCCCCAGTTGATATTGTTGCGAGCGTCGCGGTCCTTCATGGTGAACGACAGCATATGGATCAGTACGTAGGCGATGACTCCCATGAGGATACCGTCGGAGATGCTGTAGGTCAGCGGCATGAGCACGATGCACACGAAGCAGGGAATGGCCGTCACGTAGTCAGAGAAATCAACCTTGCGGATGTCGTACATCATCATGACACCTACCAGCACGAGAGCCGATGCTGTGGCCTGACCAGGGATGGCAAGGAACAGCGGGGCGAAGAGCAGGGCAACGGCAAAGCAGAGGGCTGTGACGAGGCTGGTGAGACCAGAGCGGCCACCGGCATTCACACCCGATGCACTCTCTACATAGGTGGTCACAGTAGAGGTGCCTAGCATGGCACCCACCGTTGTACCTACGGCGTCGGCCATAAAGGCCTTGTTGAGGTTCTTCACGTTGCCATCGTCATCTACCATGCCGGCACGGTTGGATACACCGATGAGGGTGCCAATAGTGTCGAACATATCGATGAACAGGAAGGTGAGCACCACGATAATCATATCAACGGTGAAGATATTGTGCCACTCAAACTGCCAGAGGATGGGTTCGATAGAGGGAGGTGTGGACAGAATACCGTTGTAATGGGTGACACCTAAGGGGATGCCCACAATGGTGGTCACCAGAATGCCAATCAGCAGCGAGCCTGTGACGTTCTTTACTAGCATGGCAGCTGTAATCAGGATACCGAAGATGCCCAGCAATACGGCGGGGTCGTGCAGATTGCCCATCGTAACGAAGGTTGCGTCAGAAGAACCAACGATACCAGCACTCTTCAGTCCTACGAAAGCGATGAAGAGTCCGATGCCAGGACTGATGGCACGTCGCAACACCAATGGGATGGCGTTGACGATGTAGCTGCGCAGACCAGTGACGGTGAGCAGAATGAAGATGAGGCCTTCAATGAACACAGCCGTCAGCGCAAACTGCCAGGAATAGCCCATCGTCAGTACCACTGTGAAGGCGAAGAAAGCATTGAGACCCATACCTGGAGCCAGTGCGAAAGGCAACTTAGCATAGAGTGCCATCACGATAGTGCCTACAACGGCAGAGATACAAGTGGTGGTAAACACGGCACCTTTGTCCATTCCAGTAGCAGAGAGGATGTCTGGGTTCACGGCCAAGATATAGGCCATCGTCAGAAACGTTGTGATGCCGCCTATGACTTCCTTACGGATGGTCATTGTTGCGGCATCAAATCCAAGTAAAGTTAATAAAAATTTCATCTGTTTATTTGTATTTTAATATGTATTAGAGTTCACTTTTATAGAGACTTCACGTGTTGAAACACGCGTACATAGTCTATCTCGTAGCGCATGGGGAAGGCTGAATCATCAATCGTGCCTCCATTGTCGCCACCTAAAGCAAGGTTCAAAAGAATATATTGCGGACGGGTGAAGGGATTCGTATGCTGACCGATGTTACCATTGACAGTGGTGCAGAGAGGCACTTCGTTGAGCAGTTCATCATCCAGATAGAGACGGATGCTTGTCTCGTCCCAGTCCATCCGCCATACATGGAAGTGCTGTTCCCATTGAGGGTCACGCTGAGTGAAGTGAACATAAGGAATACGTTTGCTGTTCCATACTGCCTGATAATGTTGGTCGTTGCCCCATGCCACGTTCGCTAAGATATGGGGAACACCCTTTATTCGGTAATACTCCATCAGGTCTATCTCGCCACATGATGGCCATTCCATGCCGCTGCCCAATGTCCAAATGGCAGGCCAAGCTCCACCCGCTGTTGGAATACGGGCGCAGACCTCCAAACGACCATAAAGAAAGCTGTATTTTCCCTGTGTGGTCAAACATGCGGAAGTATAATCGATTGTTGGACGTTGTCGGCCCCAATGGCGACTACGTTCACGATAAGTGGGATTGGGCTTCTGTTCCTTCCGTGCCTCTATGATGAGCAGTCCGTCTTTTTGATAAGCATTCTCAGACTGGTACCATTGCGCCTCGTGATTGCGTACGAAGCCCTGTTCGTAGTTCCAGACGGAGCTGTCGGGCCTTCCTTCTTCATTGAATTCCTGACTCCACACTAACTTCCACTCTTGAGCAGTCAGAGGTAATGCCACCAGAAGTGTGAGTATGCTAATTACGATATTTTTCTTCATACTTTGAATGTGCAGTCTTTGATGTCTTTACTTGTGGTTTTCAGAAATGCATTGGCTGGCTATCTTATTGAATAAGGGTGTTGTGTCGGTCACGCGTTCCCAAATCTCGTAGTCGGTGCGAAAGTTGTCAAGATGCAGCTCCATGGCAAAGCAATCTTTGCTGAGCCAGGTAATCTTATGCTCGGCAGCTTTGTTGATGTCGCCTTTTTCGTTTGTATATCCAATCATGATTTTCTTCTTACCCCAGTAACAATAATGGTCTATGGAGCCGCCTCTGTTGTTATTACTGTACACGATGATGCGGTTGGGCGTGAAGATCAAGTAGCCGATGTTCGTCTTATATGTATTAGATTCGCGTAGTTTCTTCAGCTGTTGCTTGGTATTGTGGAGTTCGTCCATCATGCCAATCATTCGCCATGTACCAAGGAAAGCATTCTTGGGATTGGAAACAGTTGGTGATGTGAGGGCATCAAGGATCATTTTGGCATTGTTAGAGTATTTTCCCGATTCGTAATACTCTGTACACCAGTCATTATGGGGAAAGTAAAGATGCGTGGGGGTGTTGCTCCACCATTTCAACGTAAAGTGGTCTGCGTTGCTGTTGTATATACGGGTAGCGGTGGCGTTGTTGGTGTCAGGTTCCTCGCCGGTATAGTTTAACACCGTTTTATCGGTATTAGCCAAAGAGAAAACTCTGCCCTGCACGTTGAGCATCAGTGTAAGGCTATCGGTGCAGATTTTGTACTGATCGAAAGGAGCCTTGATTTCTCCTTGTTTCCCTGTGAGCGTCATCATCTTGTAAATGCCGCGTGGGTTTTCCGTTTGTGCGTTCGCAATAATTGGCAGAAAGGTACATGCTGCTGCCAACAGCAGTTTCACAGTCTTGGTCATGGTTGCTTTGATTAGTTTAGGCTTCCTCTGGAATGTTTTTTACTTGCTGGGGTCGATAAATTTGATGGGCTGGTGCATCTTTACCCGTACGGCCTTTCCGTAGCGCTTTGCAGGAGCCCATTTCGGCATTTTCCGGATAACACGGACCCCCTCCTTTGCAAACAGCAAGGCAAACTGCTTCTTCAGTTCTTTTTGACGGGCTTCAGTCTCCTGAGAGAACTTGGTTGTATTGAAACGGTCTATTTTACAGTCGTGGGCAGAGATATCCGACAAAGAACCGTCCTCGTTGACGATAAATGTCATAATGATGCTACCTTCGACATCATATGCGGCTGCCGCATCGGGATATTTTAAGTTCTTAGATATGAATTTCTTCAATGCCTCTTGTCCGCCGCGAAATTGGGGCTGAGACTCATAGTCGCTGAAAACTTTTATAGAATCGTTTTTGACACGTGTGCTGTCTGCATTTTGTGCTGCAGCTCCTATTGTAAGGGATGCGAGCATCATTGAAAGGATGATTGTTTTTTTCATTTTTATGGTAGGTATATTAATAGCAGTTAGTTCTCTTTCCAGAATGCACGGGTGAAGAGCACCAGCACGGCAACGATTTCAAGACGGCCTACAAGCATGAGGAATGAACAGAGCCATTTCAGACCTTCTGAGAGGTCGGCCCACGACATCTGTGCTCCCATGTTGGTGTCGAGACCTGCGCCTACGTTGCTGATAAGGCTCAAGGCGATGGTGGCAGCATTGGTGATGTCAATGCCCGAGACAATCATTACGGTGAATACCAGCAGAAGGGCAAGGACATAGAGCGTGAACAGGGCCAGCAATGTGACCAGTCGGTTCTGTGGTATGCTCTGACCAGACAACTTCACTGGCAATACGGCATTGGGGTGGATGATATGGCGGAGCTCGTTGCGCAGAACCTTTAGCATCATCAGTACGCGGATACTCTTGAAACCACCCGTAGTGCTGCCAGAGCAGGCACCCATAAACATCAGGAACATCAGGATGATCCATGTGAAGTGAGGCCATGCCCCCGCATCAGTATTACTTAAGCCGGTAGTGGTGATGAATGAGACCACCTGGAACAAGGCGGAACGGAAGGCCGGCTCAAGGTCGTAGTCCAAGCGGGTGAGCAATAGATACATGATCCATGCCGTAGCCACAAAGATGGTCACGATATACATCTTGAACTCGGAGTTGCGTAGCAGACTGCCCATCTTCCACTTGAACAGGCTCATATATAATAAGGTGAAGTTGATGCCCGCCAGGAACTGGAACAGGATGGCCAGATATTCGATAAGGGGCGAGCCCAGGAAGATGGTGCCATTATGAATGGAGAAACCGCCAGTGGCAGTGGTGGACATGGAGTAGTTGGTGGCACCAAACCAGTCCATGCCTGCCAGCCAGAACGACAAGGCACAGGCAACGGTGAGCAGCACGTAGATGCTCCAAATCCATTTCGCTGTGGTCGATAGTCGTGGGTGCATCTTTGAGCGCATGGGGCCTGTGGCTTCCGCAGCAAATACCTTTACGCTACCACCAACCAACTGTGGCAACAGCGCCACGGTGAAGAATACGATTCCCAATCCGCCAATCCATTGCATCAGCGAGCGCCAGAACAGAAGGCCGTGGGGCAATGACTCCACATCATCAATGATGGTGGCACCTGTGGTGGTGAAACCCGACATGGTCTCGAAATAGGCATCGGTGATATTATTCAACGAACCGTGAATCAAAAAGGGAAACATACCGAAGAACGAGAACACCACCCATGTGAGCGTCACCACCACGTAGGCATCACGACGACTCAGGGAGTTCTCGGCCTCATGTCCGAAGAACAAAAATATGAATGCACCTCCAAACGTCAGTATCGTAGATGCCATGAAGGCCAGTTCGTCGTCTTCATAAAACGAGAACGCCATAGCCAGACAACAGGCCATGAAGAAGCCCTCGATGAAAAGCAGCGAGCCCAGAATCTTTGATATGATGCGGAAGTTGATCAATGGGTGTTAGGTGTTAGGTGATGAGTATTGGGTGATGGTTTACCAGAGCAGGGACTTCTTGAAGTATTTTTCTGCCTTGTCGAGCTGGTGCTTATGACAGAACACCATGACGGAATCGCCTGGCGTGATCTGTGTGTTACCATTAACCAGAATGCCTTTGCCGTCGCGTACCAGTCCGCCAATGGTGATGCCAAAGGGGAGCCCGAGGTCTTTCACAGGCTTCTTCGTCACCTTTGAACCTTCAGCAGCTACAAACTCAGCCACGTCGGCCTCGACCATCATTAGCGAACGCATATTTCTGACATCAGCCTTAAGCATCATTTGGAAGATATGGCTGGCAGCTACTGTCTTCTTGTTGATGATCGTGCCGATATCGAGACCTTCGGCCATGCTGACGTAGTCCAGATTCTCGACCATGGCAACGGTCTTGCGCACCCCCAGTTTCTTGGCTGTCAGACAGGCCAGGATATTTGTCTCGGCATTGCCTGTCAGTGCCACGAAGGCTTGCGTATGCTTGATACCTTCCTCGTTGAGCAGTCCCAAGTCACGTCCGTCGCCATGAATCACCATGGCATCGTTGGTGGCCAGCAGTTGGTTGAGGCGTTCGCAGCGGGCTGCGTCAATCTCGATAATCTTGGTGTTCATGTAGTCAGGCATGGTGAGTGCGGCACGGACAGCCGTCTTTCCGCCACCCATGATGATGACGTTGTGCACGTCCTCATAATGCTCCTTGCCCACAATCTTGCGGATATAGGGGATATACTCAGAGGTGGTCATGAAATAAGCCAGGTCGTGGAGCTGCAACACGTCCATACCACCAGGGATGATGGTGTCGTTATTGCGCTTGATGGCTACGATATGATAGGGATCATCGGGTCCGCAGAGGTCTTTCAACGGCTGGTTCAGAATCTCGCATCCCTCGCGCAGTTTGATGCCCAACAGTACCAGCGCACCATCGTGAACATCCCAGCGCTGGCGCACCCAAGAGAGTTTCAGACCATTGATAATGTCTGTAGCAGCCAGGACCTCTGGATAGACCAGTGAGTCGATGCCGAGGTCATGAAAGAAAGGCTGGTTTTGTGGCGACAGGTACTCATAGTTGTCTATACGGGCCACGGTCTTCTTGGCGCCAAGGGCATGGGCCAGTGTGCAGGCTGTGATGTTCCTACTTTCAGAACGGGTAACACCTACGAAGAGATCGGCAGATCCAACGCCGGCATCTTTCAGTGCCTTGATACTGGTAGGCGAGGCATTGACAGCCATGATGTCGTAGTTCGAGTCCATACCACCCAGACGCTCCTCGTCATCATCGATGAGCACGCAGTCGTGATGCTCTGTAGAAAGCAATTTCGACAAGTGGGTTCCTACAGCTCCTGCGCCAGCAATAACTACTTTCATGTTCTTTAATGCTTAATTATAGCTTTCTTGATGCTCTCATTATCCAGTCCGATAATCTCGCGCAACTGGTCGATGGTGCCGTGTTCCACGAAATAATCTGGCAGTCCCATGCGGGTGACTTCCACCTCGTAGCCGTGGTCGTTCATCCATTCCAACACGGCAGAACCCAATCCACCGTTACGAACTCCGTTCTCAACGGTGACAATATGGTGGAACTTCTTACCTACCTCGTGTAGGATGTCCTCATCGAGGGGCTTCAGGAAGCGCATGTCGTAATGAGCCACCGAGTGGTCATGGATTTCGTCAATGACCTGTGCAACGTCATTTCCTATCGGACCGATGGTGAGCACGGCAACGTCTGAACCATCGCGTAACTTGCGACCAGTACCCACCTTGATCTCTTCAAACGGACAGCGCCAGTCGGTGAGCACACCGTTGCCACGAGGATAGCGGATGACGAAAGGTCCCTTGCCTTCAAGTTGTGCTGTGTACATCAGATTGCGCAGCTCATGCTCGTCCATAGGCGACGAGATGGTGAGATTGGGGATGGGACGCAAGGCGGCCAGATCAAAGGCACCGTGATGCGTAGGCCCGTCTTCACCCACCAGTCCGGCACGGTCGAAACAGAGCACCACAGGCAGTTTCAGAATGGCCACATCATGGATGATGTTGTCGTAAGCACGCTGAGCAAAAGCACTATAGATATTACAGAAAGGAATGAGCCCGTCCTTGGCCATACCGGCAGAGAACGTGACAGCATGACCTTCGGCAATACCTACATCGAACATCCTATCGGGCATCACTTTCATAGGTATATTCATGGAGCAACCCGTAGGCATAGCGGGAGTGACACCCACAATCTTCGGATTAGCCTGAGCCAGTTCCAAAAGTGTCTCGCCAAATACATCCTGGAATTTAGGAGGCATACCTTCCGTGTTGCCCTTTATCAGTTCACCAGTATCTGGGTCGAACTTGCCAGGAGCGTGCCAAACGGGCTTGTAGTTCTCGGCTGGTGCATAACCATGACCTTTCTGTGTGTGAAGATGCAGCAACTTAGGTCCTTTCATGTCCTTCAGCTGTCGGAGTATGCGTACCAGTTCCTTGACGTTATGACCATCGTAAGGACCAAAGTAGCGGATGTTCATGCCCTCAAATACGTTCTGTTGCTCGGAAATAGCACTTTTGAAGGCATTGGTCAGGCGGATGATGCCCTTCTTGCGGCCTTCCGTCAGCAATCCTTGCTCTACCAGCCATTTAGAGGCCTTGTAGCGCAGGGAGTTATAAGTCTTGTTGGTACTTAGTCCCAGCAGATACTCCTTCATGCCGCCTACAGAACGGTCGATAGACATGTCGTTGTCGTTGAGTACGATAAGCAGGTCGTTAGGCGTGCTTGATACATTGTTCAGACCTTCAAAAGCCAGTCCGCCACTCATGGCGCCATCGCCAATCACAGCTACGACGTTGTACGCTCCTTTTGAAGCCACCGCCATACCAAGTGCTGCAGAGATACTGTTGGAGGCGTGTCCGCAGATAAATGAATCGTATTCGCTCTCCTCAGGTGTGGGGAAAGGGCGAATACCATGCAACTTGCGGTTAGTGTCGAAATTATCGCGACGACCCGTCAGTATCTTATGACCATAAGCCTGATGACCTACGTCCCATACGATACGGTCCTGCGGTGTGTTGAAAACGTAATGTAGGGCTACCGTCAGTTCCACCACGCCAAGGCTTGAGGCCAGGTGACCTGGGTTTACAGACAATTCCTGTATGATGTCTTCTCGCAGTTCCTTGCACAGCTGTGGCAGTAAATCCTGCTTGATAAGGCGCAACTGGCTGGGGTTGTCGATGGTTTTCAGTATTTTAAGATCCTTATGTTCCACGATTTAAGAATAATCATTTTGGGGACAAAGTTACAAAGATTCGGGGATATATCAAAAAGAAACCCTGTTTTTTTTGGTCGTTACATAATTTATTCATAAATTTGCACAAAAAAGCTAACCCTAAACAAAAGAAATGAAATATATCAGCCTGCCTGACAATGCGGAAAGGCGCTTGTCGTTTTATTTGGCTATGGAAGAATACGTCGCCCGTCATCTGGATGAAGACGATTGTTTCTTTATGTGGCAGGTACAACCGAGCGTTATTTTCGGTCGTCATCAGGTGGTAGCAAACGAAGTGAACTTTGAATATTGTAAGCAGCATGGCATACAGGTTTATAGGCGGAAGAGTGGGGGAGGCTGTGTCTATGCTGACAAGGACAACGTGATGATGTCGTATGTTACCAAGGAAGAAAATGTGGGGCTGACGTTCAATAGGTTCATCAATATGATTCTTTTGGTGCTGAGAAAACTGGGCATCGAGGCAACGGGGACGACCCATAATGATGTGATGATTGGTGACAGGAAGGTCAGCGGTACCGCCTTTTACCACCTGCCTGGTCATAGTATTGTTCATGCCACCATGCTTTATGACACAAACATGGACCATATGCTGAATGCCATTACACCAGGGCCAGAGAAGCTCGAGGCGAAGGGTATCAAAAGCGTGCGACAGCGTATCACCTTGCTAAAGGACTATATCCCGCTGACGCTGGAAGAGTTTAAGACCTTTGTCAGGGCAACGCTCTGCAAAGGTGAACGGGTGCTGACAGCGGAAGAGATGGCAGGCATAGAACAATTGGAACAAACGTATTTGAAGGAAGACTTTGTGAAACTTTTAAACCATTAAACAAATAAAACCCTTTTAAACTTTAAAAATTACTATGGGAATAAAAACAGAACCAGTAAGCAAGGACAAACGAACGTGCCTTTATGACAGGCATGTGGCACTGGGGGCTACGATGGTGTCGTTCGGAGGTTTTGATATGCCCTTGCTTTACCAGTATGCGGGCATCGCTCCAGAACATCTGGCTTGTCGTGAACATGCCGGCCTTTTTGATGTGTCTCACATGGGAGAGGTCACGGTAAAGGGCCCCGATGCCGAGCGTTACGTAAACCATATCTTTACGAATGACGTCACTAATATGCCTGTCGGAAAGATCCTCTATGGCATGATGTGCTATGAGAATGGCGGCACGGTAGATGACCTCTTGGTCTATAAGATGAGCGAGAACGACTTCTTCCTTGTGATCAATGCGTCCAATATTGACAAGGACTGGGATTGGATGCAAAAGCATGCCTTCGGTTTTGATATCGACCTAAGAAATCGTAGCGATTATTATGGCCAAATAGCCCTGCAAGGCCCTGAAGCTGAGCATATCATGGAAACTGTTCTTGGCTTGAAATGTAGTGAACTGGCTTTCTATACAGTGAAGACTATTGGTGAAATCATCATCTCCAGAACAGGCTATACTGGTGAGGATGGTTTTGAGGTATATGCCTCGCATGAATATATTCAGCAATGCTGGGATAAACTGATTGAGGCTGGTGTTCAGGCTTGTGGACTGGGCTGCCGCGATACCTTACGTTTTGAGGTGGGGCTGCCTCTCTATGGTGATGAACTCTCAGAAGATATTACGCCTATTATGGCTGGTTTGGGGATGTTCGTCAAACTCGACAAGGAGGAGTTTATCGGTAAGGAGGCACTCGCTAAGCAAAAGGCTGAAGGACCAGCCAAGAAACTCGTTGGTATAGAACTCTTTGACAGAGCTATCCCCCGCCACGGCTATGCTGTATTGAATATGAATGAGGAACCTATTGGTGAGGTAACCACAGGTTACCACGGCATTTCCGTCGATAAGAGTGTGTGTATGGCCCTTGTCGATGCACAATATGCTGCTTTGGGTACGGACGTTCAGATCCAGATTCGCAAAAAAGTGTTCCCTGGCAAAGTCGTAAAGAAGCAATTTTATCATAAAAGTTATAAAATCTAAACTATAAAAACAATGGCAAATGTAATTGAAGGACTCTATTATAGTGAGTCGCACGAGTATGTGAAAGTAGAAGGTAATATTGGTTATATCGGTATCAGCGACTATGCTCAGCACGCTTTGGGCAACGTGGTGTATGTTGATATGCCTGATGTAGATGATGAGGTAGAGGCAGGTTCGGAGTTTGGTGCCGTAGAGAGTGTGAAGGCTGCCAGCGACCTGATCGCTCCAGTCTCTGGTGTGGTGGTTGAAGTTAATGAAGCATTGGATGATCAGCCAGAACTCATCAATCAGGATTCCTATGGAAACTGGATTATCAAGGTGGAGTTAAGTAATAAGGAAGAACTCGACAACTTGATGGATGCCGCAGCATACACGGCGTTCTGCGAGAAGTAATAATATTATTCGATATGTCGATATTTCGATGTATCGATATTTCGAGGTTCTTTTTAATTCAGAAGAAATGTACAAATATTTCCCTCATACTGATGCCGACCTGCGAGCCATGTTCTCGAAGGTTGGCATTCATTCGCTCGACGACCTCTATGCTGAGGTGCCAGAGGCTATTCGTTTCCGTGGCGACTATCAGTTGCCATCAGAGATGAGTGAAGTCGAGGTGCGTCAGCTCTTTGAGCAGTTGGGCACGCAGAATAAGATGCTGACCTGTTTTGCTGGAGCTGGTGTCTATGACCATTATATGCCTGCCGTGATTCCACAGTTGTTGCAGCGTTCGGAGTTCCTAACCAGTTATACCCCTTATCAAGCTGAGATTTCTCAGGGCACGCTCCCTTATATTTTTGAGTTCCAGTCGATGATGGCAGAACTGACAGGGATGGACATCTCTAATGCCTCGATGTACGATGGCTCTACCGCCACTGCTGAGGCGATGATGATGGCCGTGGCAGCAGGAAAGAAACAGAATACGATGTTGGTCAGTGAGACAGTAGATTCCAAGACAGTGGCTGTGGTGAAGACTTACGCCCACTTTAAAGGGATAGACATAAAGATGATTCCAGCTGAAGACGGTGTGACCAAACTCTCAGCTCTCAACTCTGAACTCTCAACTGTTGAAGGTGTTGCTGGTGTGTTAGTGCAGCAGCCCAACCGCTATGGCATCGTGGAGGACTTCAGTGGGTTTGCTGAAGCCATCCATGCACAAAAAGCCCTTTTTATCATGAACAGCGTGATTGCAGATCTGGCTGTGTTGAAGACGCCAGGTGAGTGGGGGGCTGATATCGCTGTGGGCGATGCACAGTCGTTGGGTATTCCCATGCAGTGGGGTGGCCCATACGTAGGCTATATGTGTTGTACGGAGAAACTCATAAGAAAGATGCCTGGCCGTATCGTAGGTAAGACGGTAGATAATCGTGGACAGCGTGCCTTTGTGCTGACCCTTCAGGCTCGTGAACAGCATATCCGCCGTCAGAAGGCTACGTCGAATATCTGTTCTAATCAGTCGTTGATGGCACTCTTTGTTACAATGTATTGCTCGCTGATGGGCAAACAGGGAATCAAGGAGGCTGCAGAACTCTCATACGCAGGTGCTCATTATCTCTGCGACGAATTACTGAAGACAGGACGTTTTAAGTTGACTTTCGAAAAGCCCTTCTTCAATGAGTTTATGGTGAAGTACGATGGCGACACGGATGCCCTTTATCATCGCTTTATTGATGCAGGCATATTGGGAGGCATCAAAATGGGTGAAGGCATCCTCTTTGCTATTACTGAGAAGCGTACCAAGGAAGAAATTGATAATCTCGTAAAGATAGCTGCCCTATGAATAATCGATTATACGGAAACTTGATATTTGAACTCTCGCAAGAGGGGCGTTGTGGCTATTCTCTTCCAAAGAACCGTTTTGGCAATTACGAGGTGCCTGCCTCGATGAGAAGAGCGGAGGATGCCCAGTTGCCAGAGTGCGATGAGATGACGGTGGTGCGCCATTATACCAATCTATCGGCCAATAACTTTGGTGTGGATAATGGCTTTTATCCCTTGGGCAGTTGCACGATGAAGTACAATCCTAAGATCAACGAAGAAATGGCTGCCTTGCCACAGTTCCAAAACCTGCATCCTTTGCAGCCTACAGAGACGGTGAAGGGCGCTGAGGCCGTTTGTGCGTTGTTGTGCAGGTCGCTTTGTGAACTCACGGGGCTTCATGCCTTTACACTGAAACCTTTTGCTGGTGCTCATGGCGAACTGACAGGACTGATGGTTATCAAAAAGTATCATGAGAGTCGTGGTGATGTACAGCGTACTAAGGTTATTGTGCCTGATAGCGCTCATGGCACCAATCCTGCTTCAGCAGCAGTCTGCGGCATGGAAATCATCGAAGTGAAATCAACAGCGGATGGTCTCGTCGATCTAGTTGACCTGGAAAGATTAGTGGAACTAGAGAAAGAAAACATCGCCGCCATGATGATGACCAACCCCAATACGCTTGGTCTCTTTGAGAAGCAGATTCCTGAGATAGAGAAACTGATCCACAAGGCTGGCGGACTGATGTACTATGACGGAGCAAACCTGAATCCCATGTTAGGTGCCTGCCGCCCTGGTGATATGGGCTTCGACGTGATGCATATCAACCTGCATAAGACCTTCTCTACACCTCATGGCGGTGGAGGTCCTGGTGCTGGTCCTGTGGGCGTAAGAGAGGGGCTGGAACAATTCTTCCCAGAGGTGTCGCCCTATCATGGTAACTTCGCTGTAGAACTGCGCGCTCTTGCCTATATCCTCACACTCGGTCGCGAGAATATCAAGATGGTGGGACCATTGGCTACGCTCAATGCCAACTATATCAAGGAATGTTTGAAGGATGTCTATGAACTGCCCATTGATACCATCTGTAAACATGAGTTTGTGTTCGACGGTCTGAAGGACAAGAGTACTGGTGTGACCACGATGGACATAGCCAAACGCTTGCTCGACTACGGCTATCATGCACCTACGATCTATTTCCCCTTGCTGTTTCATGAGAGTTTGATGATAGAGCCTACAGAGAATGAGTCGAAAGAGACCATCGATGGTTTTATTGCTGTGATGCGACAGATTGCCGAGGAGGCGAAGGCAGACCCTGAACTGGTAAAGACGGCCCCTCATCATACGCCTATCGGACGTGTCGATGATGTCCTTGCTGCTAAGCATCCAGTGGTGACGTATCGTCAAATGAGAAATGAGGAATGAGTAATTAGTAATGAGTAATTATGATTACCGCTGACCTTATTGTTATTGGTGCTGGTCCTGGTGGCTATCGTGCTGCGGAATATGCGGCTAAGCAGGGATTGAAGGTTGTCATCTTCGAGGACTCTGAGGTGGGTGGCACATGTCTTAATGTAGGTTGTATTCCCACGAAGACATATGTCCATAGCGCTACCTTTGCTGAGGCTCGTGAGCGTATGGCACAGGTGGTGACGCAACTGCGGGCTGGGGTAGAGGCTATCCTCTCGCATCCCAACATTACGCTGGTTCGCGAGAAGGCGCAGTTCGTCGATGCTAATACCGTCAGTGTGGGCAGCGATTCTGTCTCTGCCAAAAATATCATTGTCGCCACAGGTTCTGAAACCAAGTGGCTTCCCATCAAGGGGCTCGATGATCCTCGTGTGGTAGATTCCACAGGCTTGTTGCAATTGGAAACCCTCCCTAAGCGTCTTGCCATTATTGGCGCTGGTGTGATAGGTATGGAGTTCGCCTCGATCTTTAATCGCTTTGGCACGGAGGTAACAGTCATCGAGTATCTGAAGGAGTGCCTGCCTGCCTTGGATAGCGACATTGCTAAGCGCCTGCGCAAGTATCTGGAGAAGCAGGGCATCGTCTTTAAGATGAAGACTGCCGTAGAAAACATCGCTGACATTGATGCCGATGTCGTTCTGATGGCTACTGGGCGCAAACCTCGTACTGAGGGCTTAGGCCTTGAAGCGATGGGCGTAAATCTCGCTCCAAACGGCGCTATCCCTGTTGACGACAATTTCCAAATTGTAGATTGTAAATTATCAAATTGTAGATGTTATGCCATCGGCGATGTGAATGGTAAGCAGATGTTGGCTCATGCAGCAGAAATGCAGGCCATCCATGCTGTGAACCACATCCTTGGTAAAAAAGACAATATCCGCTTCGACATCATGCCTGCTGCCATCTTTACCCAACCCGAGGCAGCCTGCGTAGGCCCTTCGGAAGACCAACTCAAGGCCGCCACTGTAGCCAGCGGCTTACCTGCCGACTACACCTGTCGCAAGGCTTTCTGGCGTGCTAATGGTAAGGCGCTAGCTATGGGCGAGACAGAGGGAATGTTGAAACTCTTTGTCTCACCCGACGGTCTCATCCTAGGCTGTCACGCCTATGGCGCCCACAGCGCAGATATCGTACAGGAGGTAAGTGTGCTGATGTGTAAGCATACCACTATCAGCGAACTGGCTGATATGGTGCATATCCATCCTACGCTTTCCGAGATACTATTAACGGCAGCCGAGTCTTGAGACTGGCTGCCGTTATCACTATCCGATAAGTGCTATTGTGCCTTGTTTGGTATCAGCCGCACGTTGCTTAATTGCAATTGTGCGGTTTTTTCGTCTATCTGCTTGTCGGTCTTGTTATAGACGATGGTGCAGTCCTTGATGCTGATGTCGTGTACACAGTTGAGGCCGGCAATTCCGCTTGCTTTGATGCCTGTCTTGCAGCCACGGCAAACGATGTTGCTGATGTGGATATCTTGGAAGTTAGGTGCCCATTTCTTTTCTGCTTCTGTATAGACAGGGTCGCCGTCGCTGCTTCCTGCATGGCGGTCCACGTAGTCACACTGGAATGTGATGGCCTCAGATGCAATGTCGTTCATCATGATGTCACTGATGAATATTTTTTCCGAGCGTCCGCCACGATCCAGCGAACTCTTGAAACGCAGTCCCACATCCGTGCCGCTGAACGTGTTGTGACGCACCACCATACGACGCATACCAGCAGCTGTCTCGCTGCCAAACACGAAGCCGCCATGGGCATGGTTCACCACGTTGTCCTGTACGATGATATCCTCGCAGCCACTGATGGCGTGGCTCTTCGAGGGCTTACCGCTCTTCATGCAGATGCCATCATCACCCACGCTGACGGTAGAGTTGACGATGAGTGCCTGATGACAGTCTGAGAGGTCGATGCCGTCGCCGTTCTGTACGTTCCATTCCGAGCGTACGGTGACCCCATCGATAATCACATTCTCGCAGTAACAGGGATGCAGGTGGAATTTTGGGGCGTTCTGTATGGTCACCCCTTCTATGAGCACGTTCTTGCAGTCCGTCAGGCGTATCAGGTCGTTACGCATCGACTCCTGTTTCACAGGATCATCGGCAATGTCGGCATAGCCATTCTTCATCTGCCAGGGATACCACAGGTCGCCTTTCTCTGTGACCTGTCCGCCCATCTCCATGTATTGTTTCCACTCCACGTCGCTCACCTTGCCACGCTTCACGGGGCGCCACTGCTGTCCGTTGCCATCAAGTATGCCTTGGCCAGTGATGGCGATATTCGTACGTTTCGAGGCGCGGATGCATGGATACACTCGGCTCGCGTTTGGATTCTTGTCCAGGAAGAGCGACTTGTCTGGCGAGAACACCACGAGTGCATTCTTTTCCAGATGCAGTTCGATGTTGTCTTTCAGCATGATAGGTCCTGTGAGCCATACGCCCTCAGGCACCGTGAGCCGTCCGCCGCCAGCCTTCGACAGTTTCGAGATGCCTTTTTCGAAAGCCTCAGTACATAGCGTTACGCCATCGCCAATGCCTCCCACCTCTTTCAGGTTCACCTCATTGGCAGGAATCACAATGGGCTCCACAGCCTTCACGGGTGTAGGCAGGCCCTCGTAACACTTTGCGTAATCGCCCGCCCAAGCAGTCATAGCGCTTAGGCAGGCGATACATATTGTTAGAAATGTTTTCATATCAGAATAAGTCCTCGTCATCCCAGAATTCAAAGCTACGTGCTTCACCTGGCGTTCCGCCAGGAACAGGGTCTTCAGAAATGGTACCTGTGTTCTCGCCAGGAGTAAGGCTGGCAGCAATCATGTTTTGCATTTCTACAGTCAACAGCTCTATGACTGGTTTGTTATATATTTTTTTCATACTTCTTGTCTTTTTTGAAACGAATTAGAATAATTCAAATAATTGTCTCACGAATTAATTCTTTACTTCTTCACCAGTTTCTTGCCATTCACGATGTATAGGCCCTTTGTGGGTTGGACAACACGGCGGCCCTGGAGGTCGTAGGTATTGCCAGTTACCTTAGATGCCTTACCTATTTTTGCAATGCCTGTGGTCTCATTGTTATCCATATCAAGGCTGAACGAGAGAGCACGTGCGCTAGCGATACCTGTCAAATCCAAGTAGGCTTTATTGGTTGCAATGACGCTGTTGTTGGCTCGGAAGAATCCAGGATTCTCACCACCAGTATATAGAACGTAGTATTTCGTGCCTTCTGCCCATGTGATAGCTGCACCAGTACCTTTCACAAGCATGTTGCCTACGGTAGCGGTAGCTTCGCTTTCTGCGATAGCAGGAATATCCTGACTGTCGCTGTTGGTTTCAGAATAAAGCAGCACGGGCTCGCCCTTAGACACCTTGTTCTTCTGAGTAAGTGTTAGTGCACTACCATCGGTTGATGCAATGGTGTAGGCCTTGATACTCTTGCCTGTGAAGTCGAGAGCGTAGTCATTATTGACATAGGTGGCAAAACCCTTGGCACCAACATTGGCGGTAATGGTAATTTCTTCGCCATAAATGTAACCTGTGATAATGATTTCGCCAATACCGTAAGACTTTGCGGCAGTGTTCAATGTTAATTTCAATCCACATGTTCCTGTCGCTGTACTAGCACCTTTAGTCACGAGGTTGTAGGTCTTTCGATCACCACCAGGTTTGTTGTATGTTCCGCTACTTGAGGCGCGTCTCAAGGCAATATTGCTTTCCAAGTTGATGGTTGATAACCCTTCCGAAATCCAATCGGCGTTCAAGGTCACATCCCCATTTGTTCCTTGTTTCATGGCCACAAAAGAAACGGAAGTAGGTGTGAATTTTACTCCTATCTTTGGAGTTATTGTAAAGGTAATAGTGTTGTCAGTTGTTTTATTTGGCTTGACTCTTGAAACTAGTACATCATCATCGCCATTACTGTCAACAAAACAGTGGTCTGAGTTCGCTTCATATGTAATTTCACTGCCTAAGGTAACTGCCGATGTAGCAATCTTTGTGCCGTTTGCAGAGTATATAGGAGTGAGCGTGTTTCCTTGGTCATTGAAAGCCCATGTGATAGTAGAAGTAATAGCCTCGTTATCAACAGGAATCTTTACCGTGTATGTAGTTGCACCTATTGTCGCAGTTCCTTCAAAAAAAGTGTTTAGGCCATTCTTTGCAAAAGAAACGCTAATATCGCGCCTGATGGTAGATTCGTCTGTATAAGTAACAAGATTTATAAGCTTGAGTGTCGGGGCTGACACGTAGGCTTCTGACAATGTAATCACATTACCTTCCAACGAATAACGTGCAGATGCTATTTCTGAATTGTTAATTTTTATTCCATCAAATACTTCCGTGGCAATAACTTTTGCCTCGGCCAATTCGCCAGTAAGGATGATTTGGCCAATGCCAAAGTATTTTCCTGTACCAGTGTTGGAACTATTTACTTCTGCGCCAATTGTATAGGTACCTTCCGTTAGTGAAACCCAATTGGCCTCTGCGATATTTATTGTGCTAAAGTCCACAGAGGATTCATTACTAACAGATTTTTTCTCTATGTTGCCAGTTGAGTATTTAGAAACAGAGGAATTATTCCTAATAACAATGTTGACATTCTCGTTAAAACCTTGAGTCGCCATAGCATGCTGCACCCTTTTTACTGTATAGATGTAGCCGCTGGGTATTGTGAAAGTACCATATTGGCTTGATGCACCAGCATCTTTCCATGGCACTTTGTTGCCGCTGTTGTATGTGTGAGTTAAGTAATAGTTGGTCTCTCCTACCACAATGTATTTGCCATCGCCATTGGTTTGAAAATAGCCACTGTTAGCGCAAGTGGTTCCACATGCCCCTAATGTAATTGTTGCACTTGAACTGGCAATCGTAGGAACGGCAGCAACTGTCTTGGCATCTTTGGTGGTTCTACCGCTAAGTGTAACAGTGACGCTTTCTGCCCACACTCCACTACACACGCCAATCAATAGCGCAAATAGGGTAAATAGTCTTGTTTTCATAAGTTATAATTTTAGTTTAATATATTTTTAGTAGATTTTAGCTCGGCAAAATTATTAAAAAATGTTGTAACCACCAAATATATCACGAAAAAACTTACAGAAAGTAGATAAATAACGAAAAAAGAAACGAATATGAATGTACAAAATCCATATTCGTTTCCTGTATAAATAAGTGTTTGTGTTGTTCGCTTATACCAAGTGGCTGATCAAGTCCTCACGATCGCCAGGCAGCATGTCGATGACAGGGATCTCGATCATGGTGTAGCAACCAGGCTGCTGATGCATAGAGGCACGAGCTACGTTGACCAGTACCTGACCAGTCAGGGCGGGGTTGTTGATGCTCATGTTGAACTCCAGGCGCTGGTTCTGGGTCTTGCCAGACACACCTTTGCGAACGAGGTTTACACCATGACCCATATCGCGCACGTCATCTACGCTCTCTACCTGGAACACGTGTGTCTCGTCGCTGGCGAAGTAGGGGTCGGCCTTGATGGCAGCTGTTACCTCTTCGAGCTTAGCGCCCTCTTCCAGCTCTACATAGACCATGCGGCGATGGATGCCCTCGCCCAAGGGGATGGTCATTGACAGAGCATTCTTCACGCCAGCCTTCGAGCGTACGCAAACGCTGTGGCCCATTGACATGCCAGGGCCGAAGTTGGTGTATGAAAGTCCTTTGGGTGCAAGGCTCTGCATCAGGGTACGTACGATAGAGTCAGAACCTGGATCCCATCCGGCAGCAATGACGCTCACCGTGTTGGTCTTCTTGTTGATATCCATCAGCGTGCGGCGATAGTCGCGAATCAGTCCGTGGATATCGAATGAGTCAACGGTGTTGATGCCCAGGGGCAGGATCTGCTTGGCATATTCCTCGCATGAGCGGGTGGGGGTAGCCAGGATGGCCACGTCAACGTCTTTCAGTTCCTTGATATCCTTCACAACCTCATATTGAGCCAGTTCGGCAGGCTTGTTCTCTGCGCCATTACGACGTACGATACCTGCTACTTCGAAGTCGGGCGCTGCCTCCAGTGCCTCGAGTGCATACTTTCCAATGTTGCCGTAACCAACGACGGCTGCTCTGATTTTTTTCATTTTTATAATGTGTTTTGTTGTCCCATTAAACGAATTCGGCTGCAAAAGTAATGTTTTTGTCTTAAACACGTTTACATTTTGACGTAAAAATTATCTAAAAACTATCATTTTGTGATAATTTACAAAATTATGCCCATTAATTACAATAAATTGACAGGTTTATCCGTTAAAAACGATGTATATATACAAAATTGTAAGTTATGATTGAATATATCAAGGGTGAACTCACTGAGTTGACCCCCGCTATGGCTACAGTTGAGGCAGGCGGAGTAGGCTATGGGCTCAATATCTCGCTTACTACTTATAGTGCCTGCCAAGGTAAAAAGGAAGTAAAGCTCTACGTCTATGAGGCCATTCGCGAGGATGCCTACGTGCTCTTTGGCTTTTATAATAAAAAGGAGCGCGAGATGTTCCAGTTGCTCATTACCGTCAGTGGCGTGGGTGCCAACACAGCGCGTATGATGCTCTCAGGCATGAGTGTTAGCGAACTCTGCTCGGCTATTTCTACTGGCAACGCCAAACAGATTCAGGGCATCAAGGGTATCGGAAAGATGACAGCCCAGCGTATCATCGTGGATCTGCGCGACAAGATTGTGGCCCTTGGCATTGCCGATGAGATTCCTGCTGGCGGCAGTGTGGCTGCTCCAGTCAATAATGCCGTGCGCGATGAGGCCGTTGCAGCCCTCACTATGTTGGGCTTTGCCCCTGCTCCTACGCAGAAGGTCGTAGTGCAGATTCTTCAGGAGCAGCCCTCGCTGCCTGTTGAGCAAGTTGTAAAATTAGCATTGAAACAAATAAAATAATACCAATTATCATTATGAAAAAGTTTTTTTTGATGGCCATCGTTGCCATGATGACTATAGTCAGTGTTAACGCACAGGATGAGAAAGAGTTCAATCGCCATGAGGTGGCCGTTTCTTACGGCGCAGCGTCAAACTCGCAGTGGTTAGGCGCTTTTGAGCATATTGCTGCCACCATGGTCACTTTTGGTGGTGCCAAGTACGAGAACGAGAGCTATACGGGCCCCTTCTCAGCCGAGTATTTCTATCACACCAATTCTTGGTTGGGCGTAGGGGGTATCCTTGTTTATGGCCAGAACTCGCAGGATGTATATCTGGGCAGCACTAATACGGGCGAGTATAAGGATTCTTACTATACGGTGATGCCTGCTGTGAAGTTCGACTGGATGCGCAAGAAGTACTTTGGAGCATATTCTAAGTTTGGTGTTGGTGCCACGTTGCGTACAGAGTCGTACGACGGCAAGAACGAGTCGGCTGTTCATTTCAACTGGCAGGCCTCTCTCCTCGGTCTTGAGGTTGGCTCTCCCCAGATTCGTGCCTTCGCTGAACTTGGTGTTGGTGAGCAGGGTATCCTTTGCGGAGGTCTGAGGTATAAGTTCTAATCATTCAGACCTCAATTCCACCTTTCCTGCAAAATAAAGAGTAATTGCAGAAAATAGATAATGGCCAGAATTTTATGAATTTTGGCCATTATTTTTATAATTCTGGCCAAAATTATTTTCCAGAGGTCCCATTTGGGCGACAGTTCAGAAACTCTGGACGAAATTCAAAATGCATGGTGTCATAGTGATACTTCTTGCTCCGAACGAATTTGGCCGTTTCCATTGCATTGGCAAAGGGAAACGGCCAAAAGAATTAGTACAGGCGTCTTATTCATGACGTTTAATGAATTCCACATTCCTACGTTCCAAGTCAGTGAGCATACCGCTTACGTCGGTATAACGGCCTTCATACCATGGCATCTGCTCGAAAAACTCGCGCATATCGTCTGTTCTGAACATATATCCATATTGTGCATAATACCAGTTGCGAAGAATCCTCAAGTCTTGCTTAGATAAACCTTCTATATCTTCCTCTGTTATTTCCTTGTCTTTTAGGCGATTAAACAAGTACTGGTATGCCTCAAGTTGGTTTGAAGGTTCAGCTGGGCAGGCCTCTTCCGTAACTTGTTGCTGATTCTGTTCGCTGTCATCTTGCATAAACTCATCAACATCATCGAACACTATCTCTGTTTCAATTTCATCAGAAGCAGGCTCGTTCTTAGAAATCATGCCTACAATGCCCTTCACAATAAATATAATGGCAACGACAGCCACTACTGCAATGCAGCCATACAGGATGCCTTTCTTTGCCTTCGGGCTAAGCGGCTTTATCTCGAAAGCAGGCTCCTCTTCTGTTTCGGTGGGCGTGTTTCGAGTGAATGCACGTTGCGAACAATAGGAACAGTCGGCCATCGAAGCAGGTATCAGGTGATTACAATGCTCACATCGCCTGACGGGTTTAAAATCTATTATCGTCATACCCAATGTTTTTTTCGTGTATAATTCGCATTCTCTCCCTTATGCCTCTTCTTCAGGCTTAGGTTCAGCCACTTCAGCTGGTGCAGGTTGGTCTGTCATCGTAGCCGAACGCAGGATGTCGCCTATGTCGCGTGTATCGTTGGCAATCTGAGCCACCAGTCTGATACTCTCGGCAATAAAGCGGAAAATCAGCACAACCAGGAATCCGATGATGATTGAAATAGCAGTGTAGAGAATGACCAAAATCAATCCGATGATAAGCATCAGGAAATAGTTGTCGCTCCCAACCATTCTCATCACATCGGCACCTGTTAACACGGCAAACAGGTAAATGAGGAAGATATATACGGGTCCTACTACTGCAATGTTGATACCCCATATCTCACCTATATTCTGCAGAAGGTTTGAATAGAGGGGAATAGCAACTGCCTGATCGCCTACCTTCACGATGTGGTCAATCTTCTTGCTGCGGCTCTGCCAGAATCGGAAGTTGATATAGGCCATTGCGATTACGGCAACGAAGAACAGGAAGCAGAGTATCGCTGCCACGAATTTATTCCATCCGTCCATGTACTTCAACATACCACTATTGAATAGCTGAATAATCCAGAATAGAACAAACAAAGGTACAAGGAATATCAGGAAAGACAATAACTTGTAAATCCACTTCATTGGGACGATAAAGAACTTTCCATTATCAATCAGTGATAATAGTTTGCTTAGATAAATACTAATAATTTCCATAGTTTTAAAGGATTAAGTTAATAGAATAAATTGTAATAAGTTGATGCAAAAGTAAGAAATAAAACTAAAAGAACCAAGCATAATGCTTATTTTTTATAGTTTTGCCCTCTATCTCCCGTCTCCGTTGATTCGCTGAAGTATACGCTGGGCACCCTCATTGCCTCGCTGTGCTGCTTGTTGCAGGCAATGGATGGCAGTAATGGTGTCTTTCTGTTGTAAATAGAGGATGCCCAGGTTCAGATGCGCTGTGGCATGTCCCTTTTGTGCTGCTTTCGAATACCAATAACGGGCAGAGTCAGCATTTTGACGTAAACCTTTGCCTGCGTGGTAAAGCCAGCCGAGGTTCAGTTGTGCCAAAGTGTTGTCTTGCTGTGCAGCCAAAAGGAACCAGTGGGCAGCCTCCTTAAAGTCTTGTTTTACGCCCTGTCCGTCCTTATACATCACGCCCAAATTGTTCTGTGCCTCGCTCACTCCCTGCTCTGCCGCCTTTCTGTACCATCGGGCCGCTTCTTCATGGTTCTCCTCTTTGTCGAAAGCCAATCCTACTTTCATTTGGACCGTCGCATCCCCTTCCTCCGCTAAAGCCATAGTGACCTCGTCAACAGGGGGCGAAGGGTGCGTACATCCTATTAGCAGGAGCGAGATGAGTAGCTGTCGAAAGATTGGTGACATTGGTGCGTTGTCTGGTGATGGCATTAGGCAAAAGTCAATGTTGTCCGTCGATAATTGTACGAAAGCCAATAGCTGCGTTTTAAGGAATCGGACAGGAAAGAATGGTCAATTAGATTCTTGGCTAGAGGATGTTCTTTGGCAAAAAAATCCAATTCTCGTTTCACCAATCTTGCAGTCATACCAATGCGACTACCAAACTCCTCAAAGTCCTTGCGTCCGACAGTTCTTGTATCAGATAACTGCATTCCCTCTTTGAACAGTCCTTTGTCAAGGGCGAAGATGCGAGGCATACTCAGATGCAAACTGGTATTGATGAGATCGTATGCTGGAGCAAGGTGATATTCCCCATCGCCACGATTGATGAGCGAGAAGTTCTTCAGGTGGGCATCATCATTCAGTGTGAGATAATTGAACACGACAATACGGAAGAACTTCAGGATTTCTACGGGAGCAGCTTTGACATACTTGCGTATGATATCAGCGCACTCCTCATAGCTCAGATTATTGTATTTGTAGTCGCTGCCGCCATTTGCATTAGTTAGTCCCGCAAGAGAGGCGAAATCTTCCTGACTATATTTCTGTCCGTTGGGACCGACATCAAAGCGTCGGCAAAGATAGGCCGCTTCCCCGTCTCGGAAAAAGCAAAGGGCATTGGCTGCAGTTTCTATATGATATACTTGTGAGGCCAACTGCATGGTCAGATGTTCGTTGGCAGGACAATACTTGCGCTCGAGTAAGGCATACGATGATGGGGCGGGCTTCAAGATGTATGTGCCCCGCTCACCCTCGGCAGGCTTCACCAAGCGCCTTTCTTCATTTACCACCAAGCTTGCCTTGGGCTGTACACCAGAAAGCGAGATTCGTCCCACATTTCTCAGATAGGCTTCATTGTCGGCGCTGTCGTTGTTGGGACTGTCAAAATCCAACACATGAGAAACTTCTTTCCCGTCAAACAGTTGTTTTCGGGCTGCAGGAGAATAGGTGGTCAAGCCTTCCTGCAATGTAGATGGACATACGTTTATCTCTATCATATTCAAAAGGGCTTAACGGTTACTGCTCCGATGGTATCGTGCTGAGCTGTTGCCAGCATAATGCCGAAATCGTCGTTTTCATCAATGTGAAGCAACATGGATTGTACCTGACGGTTGGAACCTTCCGACAGCATATTAAAGAAATAAGGGAAAAGATGGTTGGAGCGATATGGTTCCTTCTGTACAGGCATGGACAGACATACTGGCTCGCCATGATAATGCTCGTCATAGGTGAACACATATTCCCTGGCATCTGTTTCTTGAAGTATGCCAGCCTCTACGTCGTGAACGTAAACTTTACATTGTCTCATATTCCAATTGCTTAATGTCAATATTAATGCGAAGCCCTAATGTGTCGAGAATTGTCAACAGGGTTCCTAATTGGGGGTTTCCCTCGCCTCGTTCAATTGCCACAACGGTATTAACAGCTACGCTTGCCAAGTCAGCCAATGTCTGCTGGTTGATTCCGAGTTTCTTCCGTCTTTCCTTGATGGCATTTCCAATTTCTTGCTGCGTCATAATCTCAGTATGTTGCGATTTTGATGCAAAGTTAGCAATAAATCTTCAAAACACAAAGCAAAAATCGCAATAAAATGATATTTTGGATTTTAATTTGCTCAAAAAGTTACATAATTGGTATGTAATCCCAATATAATGCGATTTTTAATGAGGGTTTTGCGTAAAAAGTGAGGTGTTATGGTAGGTGTATGGTAGGTGTATGGTAGGTGTTTGAGCAACACCTACCATAGATAACGCTTTCAATACTAGACAGTTATGTCAAAAATGTTAGGTGTTGGCCTTTTTTTTCAGCAGTCAACCCAAATCAGGAAACGTCAGCAAAATGGCATGTTTCAGAGTCTGATATAGCCTATATGAGAGTCTAAAACAGCCTGTTTCGCATCGTAAACAAGCTGCAAACGCATCGTAAACAAGCTGCAAACGGATCGAGAGGTGCCGGTTCACGGCAGAGGATGTGCCGGTTCGCGGGTCACGAGCTAGGGGTTCGCGGCCCGCGAAGTGCCACTTCCTGTATAAACGAGATGCCGTTTCAATGTTGTTAGCCCCCATTCTGTTATTTCTCTAAGAAAAAACTTCTCTATGGCTTGGCTGTTCGGGTTTTTTGTTGTACATTTGCATGGATAAATAATTATAACGCCAGATGGAAATAATTCTTGTCATTACAATAGTGGCAGCAGGCTTGGCTGCATTCCTGGGCTATTATATGGGTAGTCGGGGAAAGGATGGCTATGTGGAAAAGATAACGGCGCTCACCGCAGAGCGTGATGTGCAGAAGACGAATGCTGAGAATGCACAGCGTCAACTGGAGGTCCAGAAGAGTTTCTTTGAAAGTCAGATAGCCGCCCTGAAGGAAACTCACGAGAAGCAGATTGCGGCCTTGAAGCAGATGAACGAGGAGCAGGTGAAGAGTCAGATGGACCTGATTCGCGAACAGATGCAGACCACCTCGGAGAAGATATTGAAGCAACGGCAGGAAGAGTTGGGTGAGCGCAATACGGAGCAGGTGTCGAAGATTATCGACCCGCTGCAGAAGAGCCTGAAGGATATGCAGGAGGCGCTCGACAAGACGAAGGAGCAGCAGACGGAAGCCCTGACAAGACTGGATGAGACCATCAAGATCAATATGCAGAAGAGCCAGGCTATTGGCGAGACGGCCGACCGACTGACACGTGCGCTGACAGGCGAGGTGAAGGTGCAGGGCAACTTCGGCGAGCTGAAGCTGAAACAGCTGCTGGAAGACCTGGAGCTGAAGGAAGGTGAGCAGTTTGATACGCAGGAGACGCTGAGGGACAAAGGCGGAAAGGGCCTGAAGGGAGACGATGGCAAGGGATTGATTCCTGACTTCATCCTGCATTTTCCCAACAACCGCCATGTGGTGGTAGACTCGAAGATGTCGCTCACCGACTACGAGCGCTATATGAATGCGGAAGACGGTACGCCCGAGAAGAGCGACTACCTGAAAGCCCATATTGCCAGCGTGAGGGCTCAGGTGAAGCGACTGGCCAGAAAGGAATACACCCGATACCTGCCCGAGGGCTACAACCGCCTGAACTTCGCCATCATGTATGTGCCCATAGAGGGGGCGCTGAACCTCGCCCTGCTGAATGATTCCACCCTATGGCGCGAGGCCTACGACGAGGGCGTGATGATACTTGGGCCGCAGACCATGTATATGAACCTGCGCGTGCTGGAGATGATGTGGACGCAGGTGCGCCAGCTGAGCAACCAGCAGGCCATGATGGATGCCGCCAATGCGGTGATAGACCGTGTGCAGGACTTTGGCCTGCGCTTCATGGACGTGGAGTCGAGCATGAGGGATACCATCAGGAAAATAGACAAACTCAAGATTACCACAGCTGACTCTGGGCCCAGCATCATCACAGCTGCCAAGAACCTGCTGAAGGCGGGCGCCAAGGAGAACAAGAAGAAAAAGTCGTTGGATGAAATGGACACCACCACGTTCCTTGACGATCAAACTAACTTCTTGACTTCTTAACTCCTATAACTTCTCTAACTTCTAAAATCCCAGGGGCAATGCAATAATTGCTCCTGTTTTTCGTTATAATAGAGGTTTATATGCGTTAGAAAGAGCTTGAAACGACTAATATATTTATTATCGCTGCTGATACTGGGACTGGTGGCCTTTGCTGCCTTACCACAGCAAGACGATAAGGATAAAGATAAGAAGCCGGTGCCCAAGGCACAGCCGAAAGCCCTGACGGTCGAGGATGAGACTATCCCCGACTCGTTGGTGCATTCACGCTGGAAGATCCAGAAGACGGCACCCCAGATTATTGAAGATCTGGACTCAAGCGCATTGGACCTCAGGATGCCTGAGAATATCAAGCAGGAGGTTATCTACAACGACTCGCTCAACCTGTATTATGTCGGTTCGAAGATAGGCGACTCCTATCTGAATGCCCCCATCGTGATGACTCCCGACGAGTATATGCGCTGGAGCGAACGCAAGGGCCGTCAGCAGTTCTTCCGTGTAAAGGATGCAGCCAATGCCAAGTCGAATGGCAAGGATAAGTTTGACTTCACGGATATGCATTTCGACCTGGGACCGGCAGAGAAGATCTTCGGCCCTGGCGGTGTGCGCGTGAAGACACAGGGAACGGCAGAGCTGAAGGTGGGTGCCACGATGAAGAATATCGAGAACCCCTCGCTGCCTATCCGTAACAGGAAGACCACCTCGTTTGACTTCGACGAGAAGGTGAACCTGAGCGTCAACGGAAAGGTGGGCGACAAGGTGAACATGAACCTGAACTACAACACCGATGCCACGTTTGACTTTGATACGAAAAACATCAAACTGAAATACGACGGAAAGGAAGACGAGATTATCAAACTGGTGGAAGCTGGTAACGTGACCTTCCCGTCGAACAACTCGTTGGTACACGGTGCATCGGCACTCTTCGGTATTCGCACAGACCTGCAGTTTGGTAAGTTGAAACTGCAGGCAGTGGTGTCGCAGAAGAAATCGACATCGAAGAGCGTGTCGAGTAAGGGTGGCACGCAGACCACGCCCTTTGAGATTGACGTGGCCGACTATGAGGAGAACCGCCACTTTTTCCTCTCTCATTTCTTCCGTCTGATCTATGACAGGGCGATGTCAACCCTGCCCAACCTTACGACAGGTGTGAAGATCAACCGTGTGGAGGTGTGGATCACGAATAAGTCGGGTACTACCTCCAATTCGCGAAACATCGTGGCCTTCGGCGAACTGGGCGAGAACACTTATCTGAAGAACACACGCTGGTCGGCAACGGGGATGCCGGTGCCCAGCAACCAGGCTAATGACATCTACTCTACGCTGGTGCAACATATTGATACACTCTCGAGAACGGTGGACCAGGTGTCTGTAAAACTGGAGAGCATGAGTGGCATAACAGGTGGCGTGGACTATGAGAAACTGGCCAGTGCCCGTCTGCTGAGCTCCAGCGAATATACGGTCAACACGGCATTGGGCTATATCTCGCTGAAGACAGGCTTGCAGACCGACCAGGTGCTGGCGGTGGCCTACGAATATACCTATGGCGGACAGACCTATCAGGTGGGCGAGTTCTCTACCGACCTAACGCAGACGGATAAATGCCTGTTTGTGAAGGCTCTGAAGAATACGTCAAACAATCCCATGCAGCCAAACTGGCGCCTGATGATGAAAAACGTATATTATCTGGCATCGACAGTAGAGAAAGAAAAGTTCCGTCTGGATATTAAATATCAGAGTGATACGACTGGTACGTACTTGTCATATTTGCCAGAGGAGTCGCTGAAGAGCACTACGTTATTGAAAGTGATGGGACTGGACCGACTGGATGCCAACATGAAGGCCCACCCCAACGGACAGTTTGACTTCGTACAGGGCTACACCATCAGCAACGGACGTGTATTCCTGCCTGCCGCGGAGCCCTTTGGCGAGCACTTGCGCGACTATCTGAACAAGAAAGGCATGGGCAGCCTGGCCGATAAATATTGCTTCGACCAGCTCTATGACTCTACGAAGACCGTAGCCAAGCAGAATGCCGAGAAGGACAAGTTTATCATGACAGGTCAATATAAGGGTACTAGCGCCAATGTCATCTCGCTGGGAGCCTACAACGTGCCGCAAGGCTCGGTGAAGGTCGTCGCTGGCGGCGTGGAGTTGCAGGAAGGCTCTGACTATAGTGTGGACTACTCGCTGGGTGAGGTGACCATTCTGAACCAGAGCATCATTGATGCTGGCACCAATGTGAGTGTGTCGCTGGAGGATAATACCAGCTATGGTATGCAGCGCAAGACGATGCTGGGACTGAACTGGCAGTATGACTTCAACAAGAATTTCTCACTGGGCGGTACGCTGATGCACCTGAATGAACAGGCGCTGACCACTAAGGTGACAATGGGCGAGGAGCCTCTGAACAACACCATCTGGGGACTCAACGTGAACTGGAAACAGGAGTCGCAGTGGCTGACCAATATGCTGGACCGACTGCCCCTGCTGCATGTGACGCAACCCTCGCAGATCACCTTCACGGGAGAGTTTGCACAGTTGATTACAGGCCGATCCAGCGGCACGCAGGATAATGCCTCGTATATCGATGACTTCGAGAATACCAAGGATCTGCGTGATGTAAGCGATCCTAAGGCATGGGTACTGTCGAGCGTACCAACGATGTTTGCTGGTCATAACGACAAGACAACTGTGAGCAGTGGCTACGGACGTGCCCTGCTGGCATGGTATAACGTCGACCCTATCTTCACTCGTCGCTCGTCCAGTTTGACACCAAGTCATATCAAAAACGACCTCGACCAGCTGTCAAACCACTATGTGCGTGAGGTCTATGTGAAGGAGCTCTATCCCAACCGTGACCAGAGCACTTATAATGGCGCTGTCTCTACGCTGCCTGTGCTCAACCTGGCCTATTATCCTCAGGAGCGCGGCCCCTATAACCTGACGCTCGACTATACCAGCGATGGCAAGCTTCGCAATCCTGAGCAGCGCTGGGGCGGCATGATGCGTAAGTTGGAGACCACCGACTTCGAACAGTCGAACATAGAATATGTGGAGTTCTGGTTGCTCGACCCCTTTATCTACACACGCAAGGAAGGAACAGCCAACAAGCATAGCGGCGACCTGTATATCAACCTTGGTGAGGTGTGTGAGGATGTTCTGCGCGATGGAAAGAAGTTCTACGAGAGTGGTATGCCCGTTGACGGAACATCGTCTTTCGAGACCACCCAGTGGGGTAAGATTCCTGTGCAGGCTACCCAGACCTATGCCTTTGCCACTACCAGTGGCTCACGCCAGAAACAGGACGTGGGACTCAACGGACTGACTGACGAGGAGGAGCAGACCTTCGGCGCATACGGCGACTGGCTGAATAACATTGGCAATGTGGTACACAACGACTCACTGCTTCAGGCCTGGCGACAGGACCCTGCCGGCGACGACTACCATTACTATCGCGGCAGCGATTTCGATGCCCAGCAGACCAGTATCCTGGAACGCTACAAACGCATCAACAACCCGCAGGGCAACTCGCCTGCCAGTGACAACCAGACAGAGGGCTATGACACGTCGTACAAGACAGGACCTGACGTAGAGGATATCAACCAGGACTATACCCTGAATGAATATGAGCGCTACTACCAGTACCGCATACCCATCAGCGAAGCAGAGCTGCAGGCCTATAACAACGGCAACAGTTCAGAGGGGTCTTATATCGTTGACCACCGCGACTATAAGGCGAAGTTGCGTAATGGTGACTCTACCACCGTGCGTTGGTATCAGTACCGTGTGCCCCTGACGAAATACACGGAGAAGGTAGGATCTATCAACGACTTCACCAGTATCCGCTTCATGCGTATGTTCCTGACGGGCTTCCAAGAGCCTATCGTGCTGCGCTTCGGTTCGCTGGACCTAGTGCGTGGCGAGTGGCGCCGCTATAAGCAGAACTTGCAGACATCGGCAGGAGCTGAGACTGGCACGCTGGAGATGAGTGCTGTCAACATAGAGGAGAATACCGATCGTCAGCCCGTGGCCTACGTGCTGCCTCCAGGCATCAGCCGTGTGACCGACCCCAGTCAGCCACAGCTCACAGAGAACAATGAGCAGGCTCTCTGTCTGACGGTGAGGAACCTGTCGCAAGGCGAGTCGAAGGCTGTCTATAAGAACACCAACCTGAACCTGCGCCAGTATAAGCACCTGCAGATGTTTGTTCATGCCAACCATCTGGTGCCCAACAGCACACAGTTGGAGGATAACCAGTTGGCCGTGTTCATCCGTCTGGGCAGCGACTATAAGAACAACTACTATGAATACTTGATTCCGTTGAAGCTCACACCGCAGGGGCACTACCATTGGAGCGTGCCCAGCGATCGTGCACTGGTATGGCCCGCAGAGAATATGCTCGATATCGACATGAGTATCTTCACCAAACTGAAGAAGAGTCGCAATAAGGCACGTGCTGCCGGACTGGCCAGCTATACGCAGGTGTTCTCAGAGTATGACTCTGATAAGCCTAATAATAAGGTGAGTATCGTAGGTAACCCCTCGTTGGCAGAGGTGAAGACAATGATTATCGGTGTGCGCAACCTGAGCACTGGCTTGAAGTCGGGTGAGGTGTGGGTCAACGAACTGCGACTGCGTGAGACTGAGAACGAAGGCGGATGGGCAGCATCGGGTGCCTTGAACGTGCAGCTCTCTGATTTCGGCAGCGTGAACATGACAGGACGCTATGTCACCGATGGCTTCGGCGGACTGGAGGAGACGGTGCTGCAGCGCTCTACCGATACACAGAAGTCGTACGCCATCACCGCTAACCTGGAACTCGGAAAACTGTTCCCTGACAAGGCCAAGGTCAGCGCGCCGCTTTATTACTCGTACTCTAAGGAGATTATCAGTCCGAAGTACAACCCGCTGGATACGGATATGGAACTTGATGATGCCCTTGAGTCGGCAGGCAGTCAGCGTGAGCGCGACTCCATTGAGTCGATAGCCGTTACAAAGCATGTGTCGCGTAACCTCTCGCTGAGCAATGTGCGTGTGGATATCAAAAACAAGCGCCATCCGTTGCCCATCGACCCAGCCAACTTCTCGTTCTCCTACAGTCATGCCCATCGTCATTCGTCGGGCGAGACCACCGTCTATGAGAACGAAGACCAGTGGCGCGGCTCGCTCAACTATTCCTACACGCCCGTCTATAAGACCTGGGAGCCGTTTAAGAAGTCAAAGAGCAAGTCGAAATGGATGAACTTCCCCAAGGCGCTGGGCTTCAACTACCTGCCTCAGAATATAGGCTTCAACTCTGAGATGGTGCGTGTCTACTCCGAACTGCAGGAGCGTGACCTCGAAAATACTGAGAACCCCAGTCTGCCACTTACGTTCAGTTCACAGTTCCTTTGGAACCGTGACTTCACCCTGCGCTGGGACTTCACCAAGAACCTGCACATGACCTTCCAGAGTGCTACCCATGCAGAGATAGAAGAACCCTATACGCCAGTGAACAAAGACCTCTATCCTGATCGCTACTCGGCCTGGAAAGACTCTGTTTGGACCAGTATCAGGCACTGGGGTGTACCCCTCGACTACCAGCAGTCGTTCTCGCTCTCTTATCAGTTGCCTATCGACAAACTGCCTATCTTCGACTGGGTGAAGGTCGATGCCTCGTTCAAGTCGGGCTACTCATGGCTTCGCGGTACTGATTTGGAGGATGGCACATCGCTGGGCAATACCATCTCCAACAACCGTAACGTGAATGTCAACGGCTCTATCAATATGGAGACGCTCTATAATCACGTTCCTTTCCTGAAGAAAACCAACGAGCGCTTCAAGAAGCAGCCTGCCAAGCCTGTTGCGAAGCCCAAGGCGAAGAAACCTGAACTCAAGAAAATTGATCAGAAGTCGGCTCAGGGCAAGGAGGGTGAAAAGGCTCAGACGAAAGACCAAAAGGAGCTGCCGAAGAATAAGAATACCTTCCAGAAAGAGATTACACTACTGCCAGACAGTCAGATTGTGGTGCAGCATGGCAAGAAGTCCAAGCGCCTGATGCTGTCGGCCCGTGACAAGAACGGACGTAAGGTAGATGTGAAGTGGAAGACCGTTGATGAGAATAAGATTAAGGTATGGGCTGCCGACTCCATGCAGGTGAAACTGTCGGTCACCCCCAAGGAGCCGCTCGATAAACAATGGTGGTACAACACCGCACAACATGCTGCCCATGCGCTGATGATGGTGCGTACCATCAACGTCAGCTATCGTAATACGTATAACATGAACCTTCCTGGCTTTGTTCCCAATGTGGGCGATGCCTTCGGTCAGCATACAGGAAGTGTGATGGCACCAGGACTTGGCTTCGCCTTCGGACTGACGGGTGATGAGTATATCGAGACGGCACGCGGCAACGGATGGCTGCTTTGCAACGACAACGTTGCCACTCCTGCCACCACCTCGGCAACAGAGGATCTGCAGATACGTGCTACCCTCGAACCCGTACGCGACTTGAAGATAGACCTCACGGCCACCCGCACCGTCAACAAGTCACGCAGCGTACAGTTTATGTACACTGGTTCCCCCACCACGCATAGTGGAAACTTCACCATGACCACCATCTCGCTGCGTAGCGCCCTCGAAGGCATGGGCGATGCTAACAATGGCTATCATAGCCGCTCGTTCGATGAGTTCTGTGGCAAGGTGGCCTCGTTCCGCGACCGTGTGCAGGCGCAGTATCCGGGCTCTCCTAATGTTACTGGTATGACTAGTTCAACTAGTGCTACTGGCGTTAATCCTGTTGATCCCTATAGCGCCGATGTGCTGATACCTGCCTTCCTCGACACCTACACCCTCGGCGCAGGCGGTTCGCTCGACATCTTCCCTGTGCTCACACGTCTGCTGCCCAACTGGACAGTGCGCTATGCCGGACTCTCGAAGCTGCCTTGGATGCGTGATCACTTCAAGAGTTTCAATGTCAACCATTCCTACAAGAGTGTCTATTCGGTGGGCTCCTATGCTTCTTACAGTTCATGGATGGAGTATATGGGCGACCTCGGCTATGTGCAGGCTGCCGATGGTTCGCTGACGCCCTCTTCACGTTATAATATCTCTACCGTCAGCATCAACGAGGCTTTCTCGCCACTTCTTGGTGTCGATATGACCTTCAACAATAATCTGACCTGTAAGGTGGAGTATCGCACCACCCGTGTCCTCAACCTCTCGATGACCAGCGTTCAGATCAACGAGTCGCAGTCGAAGGACTGGGTCATCGGAATGGGCTATAAGATCAGCGACTTCAAACTCTTTGGCTCTGGCGGCAGTCGCAAGTCGAAAGGCGGAAAAGGTAAGAACAATGACGATAAGGACAAGTCGAAGCAGACCTCAACGAAGAAAGGTGTCAACCACGACCTGAACACCCGTTTCGATGTGTCGTTCCGTCGTCAGGCTGCCATCACCCGAGATATCGCATCTGGCGTCTCCTCTGCCAGCAGTGGCAATAGTGCCCTGAAGATCTCCCTGCAGGCTGACTATACCTTGTCGCGTATGTTGACCCTCACGGCATACTACGATCGTCAGACCAACACCCCTCTGCTCTCCAGCAGTAGCTATCCCACCACCACGCAGGACTTTGGCGTATCCTTGAAATTCTCATTGACCCGATGAATGATTTTGCGCTGACATTATTGAAATGGTTTCGTGAGAAAGGGCGTGACCTGCCCTGGCGACAGACCAAAGACCCATACGCCATCTGGCTGTCGGAGATTATCCTACAACAGACGCAGGTGAAACAAGGGTGGGACTACTGGGAGCGTTTTATGCGTCGTTGGCCTACGGTGGAGCAGCTCGCTGAGGCTACTGAGGACGAGGTACTGCGAGAATGGCAGGGACTGGGCTACTACAGTCGGGCCCGCAACTTGCACTTTGCTGCCAAGCAGATCGTAACGCTTGGCGGCTTCCCCACCACATTGGAAGGTATTAAAAGTTTGAAGGGTGTGGGCGACTATACCGCTGCAGCCATTGGCAGTATTGCTTTTGACCTGCCTGCTGCTGTGGTCGATGGCAATGTCTATCGTGTACTGAGTCGTCATTTTGGCATTAGTACACCTATCAACATCACGGAGGGCAAAAAAGAATTCGCACTCCTGGCTCAAACTCTTCTTCCGTCATCCACCACCCACCACCCATCACCCAGTATCTACAATCAGGCCATCATGGATTTTGGGGCTATCCAATGCACACCGTCCAGTCCTCATTGCAATGATTGCCCATTGATAGAAAGCTGTGTGGCTTTCCGAGAGGGCAGGGTAGCGCAGCTCCCTGTGAAACTCAAGACACTGAAAGTTAAGGAACGCCGTCTGACGTATGTCTATGTACGCTATCAGGGCGAGACGACCATCCATCGTCGTGGCGCGGGTGATATCTGGCAAGGACTGTATGAGCCACTATTATTTGAGGAAGAGTCTCATCTATTACCCCTCACCTCTCACCTCTCACCTCTAAAAAAGAATGTCAAGCATGTCCTGACCCATCGAGTCCTGTGGGCTGATTTCTATCTGTGGGAACCTGCTGAGCGCCCCCAACTGCCTGAAGACTATTTCTGGATAAAAGAAGCGGAGCTTGACGATTTCGCCAAGCCCCGCTTAGTAGAGATCTTATTGGATAGTATTATTTCCTGACCACCACCTTTTTCTTATTCTTGATGTAGATGCCACGCTGTGGTGTCTGCACCTTGCGGCCCTCCAAGTCATAAAGAGGTGCGGGGTGAGAGGTGGTAGGTGATAGGCTGGATATTCCCGTTGAGGCAGTGATGGTCAATGTTCCGTTCTCGTAAGTAATCTCGTAGTTCTGTGCCTCGGCACCCGACGCGATGATGTCGTAGTCGCCTACAGGACTCTCTGGAGTGGCATCACAGGTGATGATAGGCTGTTTCGTCAGCACCTCGGCAGTCTCCTTGTTGCGGAAAGTCTTATATGTCACCTCGAAGGTCGGGTTAGACTGGTACTGCTCGCGTGTGTATGATTTAGCAGTGATGGTTAGTGGTGCCTTTGTTACGATGAACTCACCCTCACGCAGCTCCACGTCATTGGTCACGATGCTGCCCATCTTCACCTCAATGGGGTAGGTGCCCACTGGTGTGGTGGCCACTTTGATGAGGTCACAAGCGGTCTCTGGCTCTCCTTCAACAGGGGCTCCCATGATGATGGTGGTGATGTTGGCGGCACTACGACCGTACATACGTGTTGCTTCAGCCGTAACGACAGGCTTCCCCGTATATTCTGTGAGACGTCTCACATTGGTAGGCCAAGTCTCATCGGCCTCATAGTTAGCCAGGATGCTCTTTGGCAGGAATACGGTGCATTGTGTTGTCAGGCCAGATGCGTTGAATGGGATGACGTCCTCATCATTCATGATGACCAGATTGCGAAGCATGTTACAAGCCGCAAAGGCATATTTGCCTATGGACTTCACGCTCTTTGGCAGGTAGATAGTTTGCAGAGCCGATGCAGAGCGGAAGGCGTTTTCAGGAATTTCGGTGAGTGAGGCGAAATACTTCAGTTCCTCGAAAGACTTGATGCTGGTAGCGCCGCGGAACAGTTCTCCGATTTCTTTCACCTCAGCCACTTCCTCAAACGACAGGTTTCCGTCGCCATTGCTGTCCCAGTTGGTCAGACAGATTGTTTCTACCGTTGCATCCTTGAAAGTGATGAGGTGCATTTTTTCGCGTACGGAGATGAGGGCGGCACGCAGTTGGCCGTAACTGCTTTCCATGTTGTTATACACAGCCTGTTCGGTAGTGACGTCGAGTGCCTGTTCTTGGGCTTGAGCCAGTGCTTCCTTCAGCTGTGCCACCACCTCGTTGGTTGCCAGTGCTGTCTGATAATCCTCCTCAGCGACAAAGCCCCACAGCGTATTGTTCTGTACGCCTTTGATGTCCCAATACAATCCGCTTGTCGGACTGGCGAAGTCGCTTTTGTGATTGCTGTTGGTACCCAGGTATTGGCCTGCCACATAGTCGTCATCATTATCAGGCACTTGCAGGGAGTAGCAGTTGTCTTTGATAGAATCCACTTTCCAGTAGGCCTTTGCCGATACGTTGCCATCGCCGAAGCAGGTCTTTACGCCTTCACCCACCTTTGAGTCGGTGCTGACGCGGAACACCACCTTCTCGCCCTTCACGTCGTAAAGGTAGTAGGTGTTATTCTGGTTAGCCACCTGCTTCCATTGGAACAGTCGCCCATTGTTGCCGACTACCGACTGGGTGCCGTAGGCCTCACCGCGTGTCAGCATCTTGCGGGTACCGATATTATAGATATAGCCCGACTTGTCGGTGGTGATGGGCGACAACTTGTATGGGATGTTTGTGGGACGTATCTCCTCGATATTGCCAAAGTCCTTCCATACGGTGGCTTTGGCGTAGGCCTCTTTAGAGCCATAGGGCACATAGAGTGTTACCTGGGCTTTTGACACGCCCGCAAAGGCATTCGACGAAATACTCAGACTCGTTGGGTCAGGATTTTCCACTGTTATCGACTTCAGTGAAGAACAGCCATAGAAACAAGCTTCGCCGATGGTGTTTACCTTTTCAGGTATGGTGATGCTCTTCAGCGCCTTGCAGTTGTAGAATACGCGGTAGTACATCTTTTCCAAGTTGGGTGGTAGCACTACCGACTCTAGGTTCTGGCATCCATTGAAGGTGTTGCCATAGATCTCGTTGGCGTTGGTAAAGTATTTCAGCTCGTCAAAATGTGTCAGTGACGACGAGTTCTGAAACTTCAACTTCTCAGTCAGGTCTGTCACCTCTGATGCCTCCTTGATACTGATCTCGCCGTTGGCATCCGAGTCGTACAGGCTCAGACACAGGCTTCGTGTCACGTCCTGTGCAAACTCTATGAACTTCAGTTTTGTGCGCAGCGACTTTTGGGCAGCCTTCAGCTCGTCGGTGGTGCTCTGCAGGTTGTCATATACAGCCTGCTCTTCGGCATATTTCTTGTTTCCCTTGCGGGCTATTGATATCAGGTTGGCCAGCACCTGCGCTGCATCCCATCGGTTGGCCTTATCCTCGTCGTAGGCCACCAGTTGCCACTGGCATCCCAGCTTGTGTGTGTCGTAGTCGATGTCGTAGTAGGTGCCGTAGGTGGGCGAAGCCGCTCCGCTGGCGTGATTCAGTTGCACGCCCAGATAATCGGTGGCAACATAGTTGCTGTTGGTACTGGGCACCTGGATGGTATATACCTTGTCGGCCACGCTCTTCACTGCCCAGTTATAGGTACCTGTAGCTGTATTGTTACCACCATCGGTAAACACCGCCTTCACGCCGCTGCCCACGTTGTTGTCGTTTGCTGTGCGGAACAGGAAGCCATCTATGCTGCCACTTGTCTGAAGCTGATAGATACCCTCGTCCTTTCGTATGAAGGTGATCCTCAGTGGCGTCTCGCCCACGATGGCCTGTGTGCCGTAGGCCTCGCCATTGGTCAGGTATTTGCCCGTGCCTAGGTTGTATAGATAATAGGTGGCGCCGTCTTCCAGTGTGGCAAACTCGCCTCCCGAGCGCTCACGTATCTCAAAGATGTTGCCAAAGGCCTTCCATTGCTCGTTGGCAGTAAAATAACTCTTGGTGCCCTGCATCACGTTCAGCGTGGCGCTTGCCAGGTCGTTGTCTGCAAAGACGTTTGTGCCCAGCATGATCTGTTCTGGGTGAAACGTGTTGACAGTCATGCTCCTCAGATGTGTGCAACTGGCAAATGCCTCGTTGCCGATGCTCTGCACGGTGATGGGCAGGTCGATGGTGGTCATCTGGGTGCAGCCCTTAAAGGTGCCCTGTTCTATGGCTGTCAGTCCTACGGGCAACTCCAGTTCTGCCAATAGCGTACAGCCATTGAATGCCTCTCCGCCAATATAGTTGATGCTGGTGGGCAGGTTGAGCTGACGCAAGGCCGTACAGTCTTGGAAGGCGCGTGCTCCGATGCTTGTCAGCGTCTTTGACAGTCGCAGTGAGCTCAGCTTGGCACATCCGGCAAAGGCATCATCGGAAAGTAAGTACAGTGAGGTGAAGTAATATAGCTCAGAAAAACTGGTTATCTTAGTGTTGTCCTTGAAAGCCTTTCCCAGATCAGCCACCTCGGCAGCCTCTCCATAGGTGAACTTACCGTCTTGGTTGAAGTCCCAGTTTTCCAGACAGATGCGCTGCACCTCGCTGTCGCTGATCTTCATCGCCATGTTCTCATAGTCCTTTGGCTCCATGTGGATTAGGAAATCCTTCCAGCTGTTGTATCCGTCCTCACTGCCGCCTATTCCCTGTCCGTCGCCAGGCGTCAGGTTCGACAGGTAGTAGAGTCCGTCGCTCTGTCCGCCCCATCCCCAGTTGATGTGGTATCGTCCGTTCTCATATCCGTCGCATACGAAGGCATGACCCACCGTAGCGTTGGCACCGCTCACATAGACGGGGCGTCCCGCCTCCATTTCCTGATACATCACTTGGTCGGCCTCTGTGTCGTTGGTGTAGTCCCACAGGTAAGCGTCGAGGCTGTAGCCGAAATAATTCTTGATAGCGTTTACCACCTCATACGACTGTGCTCCCGATGAACTGTTGGTGTAGTCCATCTTCACCGATACGCCACAATAGTGCATCAGGTCGGCCACCGCCTTCTTCTGCAGTTCGGTGGCCGAGCCGTAGGTGTCCTTCATGTTGGCCCAGTCTATGGGCGAGCCCGCAGGAATGCCTGCCACGGCAATGTTCTTGCTCCAGGTGGTGTAGCCAGGGATGGCAGCCTGGGTTTCCGTCACCGACTTGTCGCGGTTGTAGTAGAGAATCTGAGCCATTGCCGTGGCCACGCATCCCGTCACCGACCTTTTGCCGTCATCCAGCGGACAGGCATTGTTGTAGGGTGAGCCCTGACTCCATTTCGAGGTCATCAGCGTCTCCACCTTTGGATGGGTGGCAGGTGCTTTTAGTACAGGTGCGCCTGCCTGAATTTTCTCAATCTGGCGGGCATAGCCTTCGAGCATCTCTTGCAGGGCGGGTGGCAGCTGTTCGTAGTCGAAGGTGCCATTGTCAGTATAGCCCAGCACGTCGATGGTTTGGTCATCGCCTGATACGATGACGAACCCCTCGTTGTTGTCGCGCTCAAACACGTAGTAGGGATCATAACTTGTGGTGCTGCCAGCCCTTCTTGGCGCCAGTCGTTTTCTGTTGACCACAGCTTTCATAGGCCTCATGTCGCCTTTCTGCGTCTGGAAAAGTAGCGCTTTCTGTCGCGCCTGCTCCAGTGTGATGGGCTTGGCGTTGACTGTCAGCACAGCCATCAGGCACAGCAGTGACAGCAGAAAAAGTGCCTTGAAGTAGTTTCTTTTCATATCAAGTCGTTTTTAGTTAGTAATGATTCAATCATGTCTGGGTGCAAAGATACATTTTTTTTCCGAAAAACGACCTAAAGATGTAAAAGAAATAAGGTATATGATGGAATGTTTCCTGCTGTGCTCGTAAACAGAAAATATTTTAGGGTAAACGGATAAAAAATATCGAAAAAATTTTGGCGGTTAAGATTATTTCGCCTATCTTTGTCGCTGTGAAAATTACTCAACTGATATTTGCCTTAAATTAATATACTGACTAAAACACTAACAAAGGTGCGAATCCGTTTCTGGACTCGCACTTTTTTTGTTTCCCTGTTGTGTTGTCAGATATTTTTATATATCTTTGCAGGCGAAAAAACATCATTTATCATTGAATGAAGAAAGCCGTTGTAGTTGGTGCCTCGTCGGGGATAGGTCTTGAGGTGGCGCGAATGCTTAGGGAAAAAGGCTGGACTGTAGGCGTTGCTGCCCGTCGGGTGGAGCGCCTTTCAGAGTTTCAGTTCTCGGCAGCGATTGATGTGGATGCCGAGGACGCCAGCTCCCGCCTGCTTGCACTTGTAGGGCGGGTAGGGGGCATGGACCTCTATTTCCACGCCTCTGGCGTCGGTCATCAAAATCGTATGCTGAGTGAGGATATAGAGCTTCAGACGGTAACGACCAATGGCCTGGGGTTTACCCGTATGGTGGGTACGGCATTCCGTTATATGGCTGACCATGGGGGTGGACATATCGCTGTGATTTCCTCTATTGCTGGCACAAAGGGCTTAGGGCCTGCTCCTGCCTATTCTGCTACGAAGGCTTTTCAAAACACCTACATCCAGTCGCTGGAGCAATTGGCCAATGCTCGCCATCTGAACATCCGTTTTACGGATCTCCGTCCTGGTTTTGTAGATACTGACCTGCTGAATGATGGCCGCCGTTATCCGCTCTTGCTAAAGAAGACGGATGTAGCCCGAGATATTGTTCGCTCTATAGAAAAGCATCGTCATGTGCGTGTCATTGACTGGCGCTGGCGAATGATAACAGCCTTATGGCGCCGTATCCCCCGTTTCCTCTGGCGTCGGCTTCCTCTTTAGAAAAAATAACCCTTAACTATTTTCTTTTATCAATAACTATGATGAAAAAACTGTTTTTGCCTCTTCTGCTCCTCGTAGCAGTATCTGCCCAGGCAGCAGACAAGAATCCTGTGTTATCCATCGAGGGTGGTCAGGTGCAAGGCATCCTGGCCGATGATCATCCTGAGGTCTTCGTCTATCGTGGCATCCCCTATGCTGCACCTCCCATCCGCGAGAACCGCTGGAAGGCGCCCCAGCCCGTTCTTCCCTGGAAGGGCGTGAAGCTCTGTGACACCTTTGGTCGTCCCAGCTATCAGGCCATCCAATATACTGGTGGCTACTACACCGAGTGGGGCTATGGCAAGGAGGCTGCTTTCAGTGAGGACTGCCTGTACCTGAACGTATGGACAAAGTCGCCTGGACAAGTGAATAAGAAACTGCCCGTTGCCCTGTGGATTCATGGTGGCGGCTATCGTGAGGGCTTTGGCTCAGAGCCCGAGTTTGACGGACAGGAGTGGGGCGCCAAGGATGTGGTGCTCGTTACTATCAACTACCGTCTGGGCGTGTTCGGCTTCCTCACCCATCCGCTGTTGGCTGCTGAGACCCCTCATCATGTATCAGGCAACTATGGTATACTCGACCAGATTGAGGCCTTGAAATGGATTAAGAAGAATATCGCCCAGTTTGGTGGTGACCCCAACAACGTGACCATCTTTGGACAGAGTGCCGGTGGTGGTAGCGTGCGAACCCTGTGTGAGAGTCCATTGGCCCGTGGTCTGTTCCATAAGGCAGTCATCATGAGTGCTCAGGGACTTACTATCCCCGATGCCAACGGCAACCCGATGGGCGGTCGCTATAGCGGAGGCTCCGTGGCTGATGCCGAGGCCAAGGCTAAGAAGGTGTTCGACTGGGCTGGACTCACCGACCTTCAAAAGATGCGTCAGGCCTCTACTGAGACCGTCTTCGCCCTGCCTACGCTCTATTATCAAGTAAACGATGACGGACAGCAGCCCAGCGGCCCCTTTGCCTTTATGCGCCGTGGACTGCCCTTTATGCCGATGATCGATGGCTATGTCAGCGTGAAAAGTTTCGATGATGCCACGCGTGAAGGTACCCTGGCCGATGTGCCTTATATGATTGGCTTCACGCTGAATGATATGGGTAATATGGCTCCCAATATCGCTGAGTTCTGCAAGGTGCGTGCTGAGAAGGGCGGCAAGGCCTGGGCCTACGAGTTTGCCCGTCCGCTGCCCGACGACGGCTCTCATCCTGAGGTCACCCAGCGCTTGAAGGGCGCTTTCCACTCCAGCGACCTCTGGTTTGTGTTCAAAAGCTTGAAACATTGCTGGCGTCCTTGGACCAAGGGCGACTGGGATCTGAGCGAAAAAATGCTCACCGCCTGGACCAACTTCGTGAAGTACGGCGACCCCAACGGACCTAAGGGCGGCATCTGGAAACCCTGTACAGCCCAGAATCCTAAGTTCATGGTCTTTAAACTGAACGACAAGGATGCTGAGGCTTCTGTCTATGGTGAGCCTGATACAGCTTCGCAACAAGGGCACCGCTGATGTTATGCCATACGCTGAACACGGCACCTGGGATGGTGGCCAGCGGATAGGCGGCGAAGTGCAGTACGGCCAGCGACGAGGCAAGTCCTGAGTTCTGCATACCCACCTCGATGCTGAGCGCCACACACTTGGGCTTCTGCAGATGCAGCAGGCGCCCCACGGTGAAGCCGATGGCCAGCCCCAGAAGATTATGAACGGCGACGACTGCCATCACGAGCAGACCAGCTGTCAACAGCCTGTCGGCATTATGTGCCACGATGATGCCCACTACCAGCGCTATCACAGTGGACGAGAAGGCAGGCAGATAGGACGTCACGCTCCTAGTCATGCTTGGCAGGAATCGCTGACAGAACAGTCCGCCTACGATGGGCGCTATGACCACATAGACAATACTCATCAGCATACCCAGCGCATCCACATCGACCATGGTGCCTGCTAGTGCCCACACCAGCAATGGGGTCAGCAGTGGGGCCAGTAGCGTTGATGCGGCAGTCATGCCAACGGATAGCGCCAGATCGCCCTTGGCCAGATAGGTGATGACGTTAGATGCCGTGCCTCCAGGACAACAGCCCACGAGTATTACGCCGATGGCCAGTTCCTCTGGCAGTGCGAAAGCCCACGTCAGCCCCAGTGCCAGCAGCGGCATCACGGTGAACTGCGTGAGGCAGCCTATCAGTATATCCTTGGGGCGGCTCAACACGATCTTAAAATCCTGTGGCGAGAGGGTAAGTCCCATACCAAACATGATCACCCCCAGCATGGGGTTGATGGCCCACGTGCCTATCCACGCGAGCGATGCCGGCATCACCAGCGCCAGTGCTGCCACCAGCAGCACCATCGCTCCCATCCATCGAGCTATGAAATCACAAATCTGTCTCATTTGCTATGTCATTGATACTTTCATGCAAAAGTACGATAATAATCTGAAAAACATTTGTATTTTTCTTGTTTTTTCGTAACTTTGCTGCCTAAACACTTATTGTTATGGATGCAAAACGTATATTGAAGTGTCTGAAACAGCTGGCTGCCAACAACAACCGTGCGTGGTTTCAGGAGCATAAACAGGAGTATGATGCCATTCGTGCCGATTTCGAACAGGGTGTGCAGCAGGCTATCGTGCGCATTGCCTCGTTCGACCCCATGGTGGCTCATCTCACGGTAAAGGACTGCACCTATCGCTTTTATCGCGATACGCGCTTCTCAAACGATAAGTCGCCCTATAAAAACCATCTCGGCGCTTATATTGCTGCTCATGGCAAAAAGGCGCTGCACGGAGGCTATTACCTGCACCTGGAGCCAGGTCATTGCATGGTGTGCTGTGGTAATTACTGGCTGCCCACCAATATCCTGACCTCCTGTCGTAATGAGATTATGGGAAATATCGACGAGTGGCTTCGCTGCGTCCGCAGTCCGGAGTTCCTGAAATACTACGGCAATCCAGAGCCCAGCAGTTTTAAGACGCCCACCGACGTCTCCAGCTGGGACCAGCCTCAGGGCTTTGGTCTTGATCGCCTGAAGACCTGTCCATCGGGCTTCCCTCGCGATTGGGAATACGTGGAGTATCTGCGCCAGAAGGACTACTGCTGTTGGCATCAGGTGCCCGACACTTTCTTCCAGGGTGACCAGTGGCTTGACGCTATGGAGCCCATGCTCCTGGCTGCCAAGCCCATGATGGATATGATGAATGCCGTAATCGACGACTACGAGTGATAATTTGTATTTTTGCCGAAGAAAACGAACTAATCTATTGCGATATGAATCAAAAACATGCATTTCAAGAAGTAAACGAGAGCTACACAATGGCCGAGGCCATACAGGAGGCACAGCGCTGTCTGCACTGCAAGGTACCGCAATGTCAGAAGGGATGTCCCATCAGCAACGACATACCCGACTGGGTTCATGAACTGTCGAAGGGCAATCTGGGCAACGCTATCAGTATCATTCGTGCCAAGAGCAACCTGCCAGCGGTGTGCGGACGGGTATGTGCACACGAGAAACAATGTGAGGGCAGTTGTGTGCTGGGTAAGAAAGGACAGGCCTTGAACATCGGAAAACTGGAGCGCTTCGTAGCCGACTTCGATTCGGACAACGAACTGACCCACGAGGATATTGTGGAGAAGAAGCGGGGTAGGGTGGCCGTGATTGGTGCAGGACCGTCGGGTATCACCGTGGCTGGCGACCTGTCGCGTATGGGGTTCTCAGTAGAGATCTTCGAGATGGAGGCTCAGTGTGGCGGCGTGCTGCGCTATGGTATTCCCGAATACCGACTGCCCAAAGAGGTGGTGGCGCGCGAGATACGCTACATCGAGAAGATGGGCGTGGTGATTCATCGCAACACCCACGTGGGCTTCGACATCACCATCGACAGTCTCTTTGGTCAGGGCTTCGATGCTATCTTCATAGGTACGGGGCTGGGCAAGCCGAAGACGCTGGAGATTCCCATCTACCGCGATGGCCGCTGCCTATCGGAAGGAGGGGGGGGCATCGGTTGCAACGACCTGAAAGGGGTGCGCAAGGCTGCCCATTTCCTGCGTAGGGTGGAACTGATACAGGAGGGATTTATGAGTCCAGACGAGACACACGTGAAACCTGGTGCCCACGTGTGGGTGATAGGGTGTGGCAACACGGCAATGGACGCTTCGCGCACAGCATTGCGCATTGGGGCAAAGCGTGTGGATGTGGTCTATCACCGTGGCATCGACACGATGTCGGCCCTGCGAGCAGAGTATGACGACGCGGTGAAAGAGGGGGTACACTTCAACTGGTGGAGCATCATCAGGGAGATTCACGTGGACGACAACCAGGACATCACCGAGATAGTGCTTGAGACGGCGGAGCCCGACAAGGAGCCCGTGCGCCAGACACTGCCTGCCGAGAATGTGATCATGGCCATTGGTGCTGAGCCCAAGACAAAGATCGTGCGCACCACACCTGGACTGGAGAATGACGAGCGGAAATTCTTAATCACACGCGACATACCTTATGGAATGACGACTCGCAAAGGTGTATTTGCCGGTGGTGACGTGGCCAATGCACAGGCCACTGTGGTTCATGCCATGCAGAACGCGAAGCGCGTGGCTGAGGGCATAGCCCAATACGTTGATGCCGTCAAGCTGATGGAGGCTATCAGTTGATGATGACTTTCTTGCCTTTATAAATATAAATTCCTTTCTGTGGGGTCAGCCAGTCGATGCGACGACCTGAGAGGTCGTAATAGCCAGCGGGGGCAGTGGCCTCGGACGATACGCTCTGGATGTCGGAAGTCTGGGCGGCCTGCTTGATAGCTTCAAGCACGGGCAAGGCCTTGCCCCCATAGTCGAACCAGGTGGTGTTGCCCACCACGTTGCCGTCCTGCCACCAGTTGGTACCGTCCTGACGATAGGCCCAGCAGGTCTCTATCCACTTGCCGCCGACCTGTTGGTCAACCATGATGGGATCCCAATAGAGGTAGCCCAGGATGTGGCTGTTGCCTTCGACCACGGCGTTGATTTCCTGCATAAACTTCTTCTGACCTTCTTTGCTGGCCTCGTTGTAGGGCGTGCCATTCATGTGGAGCTGTCCCTCATAGTTGCCACCATTGCGCCCGCTGGGACGATACTGCGTCCAGGAGTAGCCCACCTCCATCATCATCAGTGGCTTTTGGAAACTTGTCCACAGACCGTCGGCCAGTTCGCTGAGGATGCTGGGATGCTCGTCGGTCCAGTAGGGGTAGTAGGACACGCCCACCACATCGTAGTCGAGTGTGTATTGCTGCATCTGGGTGAAGAATTCCACGAAACGTGACAGATACCACTGCTTGTTCATCGTCATGTGGATGATGACCTGCGATTCGGGACACACCTCGCGCACGGCCTTGCTGCCCTCGTTGATCAGGGCTGCCAGGTTTTCCGCGCTCTGTCCGTTGACAGAATCCACGGCTTGATAGTTGCCAAAGAGCATACCGTCCTGTATCTCATTGCCCAAAGAGATGAATGCAGGTGTAGTGTCCTGCTGCTTCATCTTCTGCAGGAACTCTTTGGTATAGTCATAGACGGCAGTCTTCAGCCCTTCGAGCGACAGCTCCTGCCAATCTTTCGGCTTGAACTGGTTCTCGCCATTGGTCCAGAAGTCGCTGTAGTGGAAGGTGAGTTCTATGTGCAGCCCCTTTGCCTTGGCGCGTCGTGCCAGTGCCAGTACATCGGCTTCGTCCAGATAGCCCTCAGGTAACTTATAGGTGGTGTTGTTGCAGGTCACTGGAGCGCCAGGATTGTTGTAGAGGCGCAGACGCACTATGTTCACGCCGTTTTCCGTGAGTATGTCGAGCACATCTTTCTCAGTGCCGTCGGCATCATAGAACTTCGCCCCCAGACTCTCTACATAGTTCAGCATCGACACGTCGCCGCCCCGTAGATAATCGGTTGCCGCAGCGGGATTGAGACAGGTAGTGAACAGGGCGAAAAAGAGTAAAAATTTCTTCATCAAGTTAGTGATTATTGTTTTCTGTATGCAAAAGTACACATTTTTTTGTGATACACGCATACATTTTGCAACTAATTATATGGACAATTTTACTTTCATTTATTTGCACAATAGAAAAAGTATAGGTATTTTTGCAACCGATACTCATTAATTGTATGATCAGGAAGAAAGACGGGTTTCAGGGCGAACGTCAGATAGTGCTGTCGCCCATGCTGGTAGAGATGGAAGAGCAAGACGAACTCTGCCAGAGTCTTTATGTCACGGATATAGGCTATTATCCCAAGGCGGAGCATCATCACCGCATGAGGGAGGAAGGGGTGAACCAGTATGTACTGATATACTGCGTGGAAGGCGATGGCTGGTATGAGGTCGATGGCAAGAGACACGAAGTGGCTAAGAACCAGTATTTTATACTGCCAGCCGGAAAACCGCACGCTTACGGCACGCAACAAAGCTGGACCATCTACTGGGTGCACTTTGCAGGCTCGGCCGCCCATGTGTATGCCGAGGGTGCCGCTACGCCGCAGACCATCAACGTGACCATCAACTCACGTATTGGCGACCGCCTGAATATCTTTGAGGAGATGCTTGCCACGCTTTATGCTGGCAAGGAACTTGAGGATATGCGCTATGCCAGCAGTCTGCTGCACCACTTCTTAGCTTCGATGCGCTATTTAGGACAGTTTCGTAGGGCCAAGGCCGAAGCGCCTTCCGACATCGTAGATCAGGCCATACACTATATGCGCGAGAATATCGAGAACCGCATGATGATGGACGATGTGCTGCGCTACGTGGGTTACTCGCAAAGCCACTTTAACACCCTGTTCAAGAAGAAAACGGGTATGAGTCCCATTACCTATATCAATCGCCTGAAAATAGAACATGCCTGCAGGCTGTTACGCACTACAGACATGAAAATAAATATGATTTGCTATAAAGTAGGCATCGAAGACCCGCTCTATTTTTCGCGCCTGTTCTCGAAAATCATGGGTATGAGTCCGAGCGAATTTAGAATTAACTCTTAATTCTTAATTCATTTCAATGAGCGTGCGGAACTGGCGGGCGCCTAGGTGATTGTTGTCCATAGCCTCAACCTGGCGGAGATAGAGCTCGGCCTTGGCCTTGTCGCCCATGCCGTAATAGCCCAGAGCGAGCATGTACAGGCAGTGGATGCGGTTAAGCTCGTCGAGGTCGCCCTCCCATACCAGCAGGTCGGGCAGCGAAACGGCAAAGTAGTCCATCACCACATGGTCGAAGAGGTGCTGCTTGCCGTAGTTGATGAGCTTATGGAACAACGAGCGGGCCTTATCTTCCTGACCGAGTTGGCGGTAGCACAGGGCGGCATAGAAGATTTTATCGGGCTTGGCATCGTTGTAGTACATGGCGGCTGCGGGCTCGGTTGGGCCTACGGTGCCTTCCTCATATCGACCCAGGAAGTAGAGGAAATCGTTATCCTGCGAGCCATAGAGCTTGCCCTCGCCTAAGTGGTGTGGGAACACCAAACACTCCTCGAGAAGCCGTTTGGCGCGGGCATCGTTGGCATCCTTCTGCAGCAGCTGCTTGGCAATCTCAAGGCGGCACATCTGGTACTGACCGCTCACCTTGCCTTCGCCACCCTCCCAAGGATGGAAGATGCGGTTATCGATGAGCTGCTTAGCCTCTTCGTAGCGGCCCAGCATATTAAGCAAAGTGGCATGTTCGAGTACGAGGTCGTCGCGGCGCTCGATGAGCTCGGCATGTGCCTCATAGAAGGCCAGGCGCTGGGCATGTGGACGGTGCAGGCGCTTGTAAAGCTGGTCGAGTTCCATGAATATGCGCTCGTCGTTCTCGTCGAGGTGGAAAGCTTTCTCCATATATTCGAGTGCCTGCTCATGATTACCCTGTTTGTTAAAACGAGCGAGAGCTAGGTTGCGCCATACGGTTGGGAAGGTTGGATCGAGCTTGGCCGAGAGTTCCCAATTCTCGATAGCCAAATCGTACTGGCGCTTGTCGTAATACAGGCAGCCCAGATAGTAAGCCGCCCTAGGATCGTCAAACATCTTAAATGCCTCGAACATACGTGCATCTTCCAATCGGTTGGGGAAGCAATAATCTGGAACCGCCGCCATAGCCTTGTTGACATACTCCTTTACATCTGCCAAGCTAATAATATTTGCCAGATAATAATAGGTAAGTGGCGACTCCTCTACCCCATGCTTGATGGCGGTTTGCAGCACCAGCGCAGCCTCGCTTTTCAAACCGGCCTGCGTATAATCGAGGGCTGTTTCGTGGTAGTTATAGATGTTGCCGTGCATGAGATTAACCATACGATCGAGTGGTGCGTTATCGCCAGTCAACAGATGTTCCTCGACCATGCACACATAGTTGAATGGATCGATGGTGTACGACTCCTTAATCCAAGCCAAAGCCTCATCTTTTCGACCTAATTTGCGCAGCACGGCAGCCTTCATGGCGCGTGCCTTATGGTTGTGACTGTTGCTAATGAGGCCGCGTTCGAGTTCGTCGAGCGCATCCTCCCATTTTTCAGCAGCGATGCTGATGCAGGCAGCCTCGAAATAGCCGGCATCGGCCCAACCCTTGTTCCAGGTAGATTTCCAGAAGTAATTGTAGGCCACACCATACTGCCCCAGCAGCTTATTAACAACGCCCAGATAAAACAGCGCTTCGCCATCGTAGGGGTTGGGATTGCGCTTTTTCTGAACCTTTACGGCTGTTTCGAGATAGCCCTTGGCCTTATCGAAACGGGCACGGCGCAGGTACCACAGGCCCATCTGCATGTTGCAGCGGTAATCCATAGGATCGCGACGCAGGGCCTCCTCGTAATAATCGAGTGCGCTCCAGGTGGCGTGGCGATACTGCTCGAGGTGCAGACCTGTGAGGTAAAGCTGATCGATGGTCTTGGTATCCTGTGGCGAGAGCGCAGCCTCGGCAGCATCAGGAATAGGACGGATTTCGTCAGCCTCGGCATGCCACTCTAACAGCGGGTACATACGGGGATTCTCAGGACGATCGATAGTCAAGAACATATCGCTAAACTGCGCATTCTGGGTATCCACCGTCTCAATGAGCACCTCCTCGGGCAAGAGGGTTACCACCTGATTATAATACTCATGACCATATTTATCCTCAAGCACTATCCTTACCTCCTTCTTCGAAGTGGCCAGTATCTTAAAGGTGGTATGGGTTGCGTCGGGCTGCTCGATATTCATCATGAAATCCTTAGAGGCCTGCTTGACGATGCCCACCTCGCGATAAGGCATAAAATACTGCACAAACTGCTTTTCCTCGTAAGGCATCAGCCAGGTAAAGTCGGGTTGGTTCTCGGTATAAACACCTGCCATCAGCTCGATATAAGGACGGAAGCCCTCGCGATCGATATGCCACTGAGCCATCTCCTCGGGTGTAACCTCATCTGTTAGGTTGCGGTCCCAAGCGCGACCAAAGTCGCCATTACCCCAAGTCCACTGCTTTTTGCCTGGCGAGTAGTGGTGACTGGCCACATGCAGCATGCCACCCTTGGTATCGTTCTCGTAACCACCCTCGAAATCGAAACGTGAGTTTACGCCCATATAGCTGGTGGGAACGAAGATATTCTTATAGTTAGAGATATCAACACCTGCCGAGTAGTCCATCTTATAATAGGTACCTGTAGCAATAGGGAAGCTGCTAACGGCACGCTTACCATGATCGAACACGGCATTGATATCGGGTGGAAACACACTCTGGTAGGCATCGTTAACCTCGACAGCGGGATTGGCCCACCACAGGAAGGTCTGAGGCAGATTGGTGCGATTGCTAACGCGACCCTGAATTTCGAGATAAGCACAACCAGGGCGCAGGGTAAAGCCTGCCATACCCTTTTGGCGGAACATACGCTCCATCTCGTTTACCCATACGGTGATAGAGCCATCCTCGTTCTCGACAATGGTGCTATCAACGGGCATATAGGTGGATGGACGATGGTGCTGAGGCCAGTTAAACTCGATGCCACCGCTAATCCAAGGACCAGCCAAGCCTACCAATGCGGGCTTAATCACATGGTTGTAATACACAAAGTGGCGCTGCTTAATCTTGTCGTAAGCCATCTGCACGCGTCCGCCCAGTTCGGGCAGTATCATCACCTTGATATACTCGTTCTCGATATAAACGGCCTTGTACTCCTTATCCACCTTCTCGTCGCTCATCGACTCGATAACGGGATAAGGATATACCACGCCACTGGAACCCTGATAAACACGTTTTTCCAGGAACATCGGGTTCTTCTCGGGCTTTCCTACTTCGTAAGTAGGAATAGTCACGATTTCTCTCCAAGCTTTTACAGACATTGTATCTAAGTTTAATGTTTAATCTTTAATAAGTTCGCGCTCCAGCTCCTCCAGGCTCTTGCCTTTGGTTTCGGGACAGTTGCGCAGCAGATAGATAAAGGCACACACGCAGATGTCGCTATAAATCCAGAACGTACCGCTGCTACCCAAGGCTGCATTCATGGATGGGAACGAGAAGGTAAGCGTGCAACAGCCCACCCACAGGGCAAAGGTACAGGTGGCCATAGCGATACCACGCACACGGTGTGGGAATATCTCGGCCAGCAGCGTCCAGGTTACAGGGCCCAGCGTCATCGCATACACAGAGATAGCGGCTACTACCAAGGCTACCATCAACATGCCCGTCATGCCCATAAAGTAACAGGTGCCAAGCGTAAGGTAAATCAACCCCAGTCCGCCAGCGCCAATTAGGATGAGGGTACGGCGGCCCCACTTCTCGATGGTATAGAGTGCCACAAAGGTAAACACCACGTTAGCAATACCTGTGATGACGATATTGATAAACATGCCATCTACATCGAAGCCTGCGCCCACAAAAATCTCCTGAGCATAGTTAAAAATCACATTAGTGCCGCACCATTGCTGGAACACAGCAATGACAAGTCCCAACAGCAACACCTTGCCATACTTGCTCTCCAGCAGTACCTTCAGTCCAGCCTTCTGTTCCGTATGCTGCGACATTGTCGCAGCTTTCAGCTTCAAAAACACTGGGCTCTCGGGGATAAAGAAACTCATCAGTAGGAACAGCGCTGCAGGAACGGTTTCGGCCCAGAACATCCAGCGCCAGCCCCACTCTACATTCCATGCCTGACTCTCGGCTACAGCCGTATCGCGCGCCAACAGCATGTTTACGATTTGCGCACCAAGTATACCAAGCACAATAGTCATCTGGTTCAGACTCACCATGCGACCGCGAATCTCAGCCGGACTCACCTCGGCTATATACATAGGTGCCAAGGCCGATGCCACACCGATGCCTATACCACCCACAAAACGGGCGATATTAAATAAGGTGAAATCATTGAACAAGCCAGTAGCGACAGCCGATACGGTGAACAGCACTGCCGATGTCATCAGCAACGGCTTTCGACCGTACTTATCGGCAGCAGCACCTGCCACCATCGCACCTACCAAGCAGCCTACCAGCGCCGTTGTCATCGCTACACCCTGCATCAACGGCGAGTCGCTGATGCCGAAGTACAACTCATAAAATGGTTTCGCTCCGCCAATCACCACCCAGTCGTAACCAAAAAGCAGTCCGCCCATGGCCGACACGGCGCAGATAAAATACAGAAATCCTTTGCTAAATCCTTGCATAATTCAAATTGTTTCTGGTTATGGCTGCAAAGGTACAGCTTTTACATGATCTGCGGTATGGAAAAAACAGTGAAAGGGTATGGATTTTTTTACATTTTTGTTTGGCAGTTAGCGCGGATTGATTTACCTTTGCATTGTTGTTTGAAAGGATACGACATGAAAAGGATATGTTTTTTATTGCTTGCCACGCTGATAGCTCATGCGGCAAGCGCACAGGTGAAGGATACGCTGAGGGTGCTGGCCATCGGCAATTCGTTCTCGGAAGATGCTGTGGAACAGTATCTGTGGGAGTTGGGCAAAGAGGCTGGCGTGCATTTTATCATTGGCAATGCCTATCGTGGCGGATGGAGCTTGATAGGACATTGGAATGACGCACGTTCGAAGGCCGTTGATACCGAATATCGTAAGGTGACTGATGGGAAGCGTGTGAACAGGGGAAAATACAAGCTGCGCGAGATCATTACTGACGAACCGTGGGATGTGATCACCTTGCAACAGGTGAGCCAGGATGCAGGGCGCCCTGAGAGCTATGAGCCAGGGCTGAGCCTAATGATTGGCTATGTGACGGCTCTGGCGGTAGATTCTGTGCGGTTGGGCTTCCATCAGACATGGGCCTACGCTCAGGATTCAGAGCACAAGGGCTTTGCCAACTACAACTACAACCAGTATAATATGTATTCCAGCATCACGGCGGCCGTTGACAAGGCGATGCATCAGCATCGGTATGACCTGACGTTCTACGTGCCCTCGGGTACTGCCATACAGAACGCCCGCACCACGGTATTGGCCAACAACCAGACGAAAGACAAGGGGGTGAACCGCGAACTGACGCGCGACGGCTATCACCTGAACTATACGCTGGGCAGATATGTGGTGGCGTGTACTTGGTTTGAAGTGCTGACGGGCAAGAGCGCCGTGGGCATGAAGTGGCGTCCGAAAGGAATGGCGAAAGGACTGGCCAACATTGCACAGAAGGCGGCTCATGCGGCAGTCGTTTCGCCAATGGCGGTGTCGCCGATTTAATTGTGGAACACCAGTCCGTCGCCGAAGGAATCGACGAGGATGGGTTTTTCGCGAGTGATCTCGTCGGCCAACAGCTTCTTCGACAGGTCGTTGAGCAGATACTGCTGGATGGCACGCTTCACTGGACGTGCGCCATAGTCGGGGGCGTAGCCCTCCTGTGCCAGCCAGTCGATGGCCTGTGGTGTGACCTCCAATGTGAAGCCCTGAGGCTCCAGCATCTTCTGAACGCGTGAGAGTTGCAGCTTCACCACCTCGGCAATCTCCTGCTTTGACAGCGGGGTGAAGGTGATGATCTCGTCGATACGGTTCAGGAACTCTGGACGCATGGTCATACGGAGCTGTTCGCGTGTGGCGTTAGAGGTCATGATGATGATGGTGTTCTTGAAATCGGCTGTGCGGCCCTTGTTGTCGGTGAGCCGTCCGTCGTCCAATACCTGCAAGAGGATATTGAAGACATCGGGATGGGCCTTCTCGATCTCGTCGAAAAGCACCACAGAGTAGGGCTTACGACGTACGGCCTCCGTGAGTTGGCCACCTTCATCATAGCCAACATAGCCCGGAGGGGCGCCAATCAGACGGCTGACGGTATGCTTCTCCTGATACTCACTCATGTCGATACGCGTCATCATGGTCTCATCATTGAAGAGATATTCGGCCAGCGTCTTGGCAAGTTCTGTCTTACCCACGCCCGTAGTACCAAGGAAGATAAACGAGGCGATGGGGCGCTTGGGGTCTTGCAATCCGGCACGACTGCGGCGCACAGCATCAGAGACGGCGGTGATGGCTTCGTTCTGACCGATGACACGGCGATGAAGCTCCTCCTCAAGATGGAGCAGCTTTTCGCGCTCGCTCTGCATCATGCGAGTCACGGGGATGCCCGTCCAGCGAGAGACCACCTCGGCGATGTCGTCGGCGGTGACCTCTTCGCGAACTAATCTATGACTCGACGGAGATGCGTCGGGAGTGGGGGCGGCGTCGAGCTGGCGGTGGATGGCGGCAATGTCGTCTTCGAGAGCCTTGAGCTTGGAGTAGCGGATCTCGGCCACGCGGCCATAGTCGCCCTCGCGCTCGGCACGCTCGGCTTCCAGTTTCAGGTTCTCGATCTCCTGCTTATCTTGCTGAATCTTGTTGATGAGCTGGCGCTCGCCCTCCCACTTGGCGCGGAAGTCGCGCTCCTGATCCTTGAGCTCGGCAATCTCGCGGTCAAGCTCTTTGAGCTTGGTGGAAGCGGGAGAACCGCTTCCCGCTGTGATTTCGCGCTTGATGCTCTCGCGCTCAATCTCCAGCTGCGCCAGGCGACGCATGATCTCGTCGAGCTCCTCGGGCACGCTGTCGCGCTCCATGCGGAGCTTGGCGGCGGCCTCGTCCATCAGGTCGATGGCCTTGTCGGGCAGGAAACGCTCGGTGATGTAGCGCTCAGAGAGTTGCACGGCGGCGATACAGGCATCATCCTGGATACGTACCTTGTGGTGGTTCTCATAGCGCTCTTTCAAACCACGAAGGATAGAGATGGCGCTGAGCTCATCGGGCTCATCGACCATCACGGTCTGGAAACGACGTTCCAGGGCCTTGTCTTTCTCGAAATATTTCTGATATTCATTGAGGGTGGTGGCACCGATAGAACGCAGTTCGCCTCGTGCCAACGCGGGTTTCAGGATGTTGGCGGCATCCATAGCACCCTCGCCCTTGCCAGCACCAACCAGCGTGTGGATCTCGTCGATGAAAAGGATGATGCGCCCATCGGAGGCAGTCACCTCGTTGATAACGCTCTTCAGGCGCTCTTCAAACTCACCCTTGTACTTCGCACCTGCCACCAGGGCGCCCATGTCGAGCGAGAAGAGTTGCTTGTCCTTCAGGTTCTCAGGTACGTCACCACGCACAATACGCTGGGCCAGTCCCTCGACGATGGCGGTCTTACCCGTACCGGGCTCACCAATCAGGATTGGGTTGTTCTTCGTACGGCGCGATAGAATCTGCAGTACACGACGAATCTCATCGTCACGGCCAATGACGGGGTCGAGCTTACCTTGACGGGCCAGGTCAACGAGGTTCTTGGCGTATTTCTCCAACGACTGGTAGTTGTCATCGGCACTCTGCGACTGCACACGCTGTCCCTGACGCAGTTCAAGGATGGCCTGGCGCATATCCTTCTCGTTGGCACCTGCGTCCTTGAGCATACGGCTCACAGTGGAGTTGACCACGAGGAGAGCCAAAAGAATTGGCTCACATGAAACGTACTCGTCGTTCATCTCGCGGGCGAGGCCTTCAGCCTTCTGGAGTACCTTTTGCGAATCATTCGAGAGATAAGGCTCTCCGCCCTGCACACGGGCCAGGTGCTGCATCTCCTGCGAGGCCAGCATGTCGAGTTGCTGGACGTTGACGCCCAACTTCTGGAAGATAAATGATGTGATGTCTTGCGCCTTGTCCATCAGGGCCTTGAGCAGATGTACGGGCTCAATGGACTGCTGACCGTTCTGGCGGGCAATGTTGACTGCCTGCTGCACGGCTTCCTGCGCCTTGATTGTAAACTTGTCGATAGTCATAATTAACTCCTTTCTTTTTTGTTTGTTTCTGCTGATAGGGCATCAAACAGCGTGCCGTCGATCCGGGATATGTCATATTGTCGGAGTTTTATGACAGAACGTCATTCGGGGAAATCCGTAAAATGCGTTAAACTTTCCTATTTAGGGCAAAGGGGTGGATGTGGTCTGATATATTTTTATTATCTTTGCAAAATAAAAAACATGAGTTTTTCTAAAACTATAAGATTATGAGAAGAGTATTGTTGTTTTTCGCCTTGATAGTGCCCGTATTGATGTTTGGACAAACCTATGAAGCCTTGTGGAAACAGGTGGAAAAGGCTGCGCAGGACGACCTGCCAAAGACTGAACAGCAGGTACTGCAGAAAATAGTGGCCAAGGCCGAGAAGGAAAAGGCATACGGACAGTTGATGAAAGCCGAACTGATGCGTATTCAGGTGGCTGCTGAGGTGAGCGGTGACTCACTGAAACCAGGGGTGATGCGCCTGGAGAAGCGTGAGCAGAGTATCAAGGATGCTGCCCTGCGTGCCGTCTATCAGACCGTGCTGGGTCTTATCTATGAGGATAATGATGACTTAGCAGATGATGCAAAAGAAATGGCCAAGCAGTATATGGACAAGGCAATGGCCGACCCAGCTATGCTGGCATCGGTGAAAGTCGATGGCTATGTGCCTTTCGTAGAGAAGGGTGATGCAGGTAAGATATTTAATCACGACCTGTTAGGTCTGCTAGGCATGGAGACAAAGCGTTACGACGTGATGCGCCGGTATTATGAGAAAGTGGGCAACCGTCCTGCTGCCTTGCTGAGTTCGCTGTATTGGCTCATACAAGAACAGCGTCCTGAGGAGGAGGAAACACTGGCAGAATCAGACTATATCGTAAGCTTGGACTCGCTGATAGCGCAGTATGGCGACCTGAACGAAGCGGGTGAGGTGGCCATAGAGCGTTTCAACTATATGGACGAATTTACTGATGCCACGTCGAAGCAGAAATGGGACTATGTGAATGAAGCCCTGAGTCGTTGGAGCCACTGGCCCCGTATTGAGATACTGCGCAACCAGCTGAAAGAGATGAGATCCCTGAACTTCAACGTGTCGCTCGATAAGCTGGTCAATACCTCGAGTGGATTGAATAAGGTGAGGTTGGATAATCTGCATGGCCTGTCGAAGCTGACCATGCGCGTCTATCGTGTCAAGGCGAGTGCCAGCGAGATACAAGATGTTCATGTGGAAAATGACAAGGGTTATAAGAAAATCAAACCTCTGCTGGCTATCATGCCAGAGATGACACAGGAGCGCACTTATGTGAATAAAGCACCCTATGAGAATTATAGGGATGAGATGACCCTTGGTGCTTTGCCAGTGGGTGTCTATATGTTGGAGTTTGAGAGTACGCCTGGCACGGAGCGCGTGGCTCGTATGCTGTATTTTGTCAGCAACCTGCGTGTACTGGCTCAGGAGTATCCTGACAGGAAGATGCACTATGTGGTGGTGGATGCTACATCCGGGCAGCCTGTCAAAGGTGCTAAGCTGACCTTCAAGTTGGATAATGCCACAGCTACTGTGACCTCCAACGAGAAGGGAGAGTGCGAGTACGGGATGGACAACAGGATGAGGATGTTTCATGTGACGACAGCCGACGATAAAGCCTGTCCGTCGATGAGCCCCTATGGATATTTCAGCTATTATGGCAACGACCGTATTAGTAAACATGCCGAGCTGTTTACCGACAGGGCCATCTATCGGCCTGGGCAGACCGTCCATGTGTCGGCAATCCTGTATCAGACAGCGCATGGGTTCCAGAATAGTGTGTTGAAGAGTAAGAAGGTCACAGCCATTCTGTGTGATGCTAACTGGAAAGAGATTGACAAAAAGGAATTGGTGACCGATGACTATGGCACCTGCGCCACTTCATTTACATTGCCCCTTCAGGGACTGACAGACCGTTTCAGTATTAGCATAGACGACGGCACCACCTATTTCCGTGTAGAAGAATACAAGCGTCCTACCTTTGAGGTGGAGATACCCATGGTCAAGGTGAACTATGCCGATGGCGACACGCTGCAGGTAAAGGGCGAGGCACGCTCGTATGCTGGCGTACCCGTACAGGGCGCAACAGTGAGATATAAGGTGGAGCGCAAGTTCGCCTTCTGGTGGTGGAGCTATGCGCGCTACTGGAATTCGGGTCTTGTTGGAGAGGGAGCGGACGAAAGCCTCTTAGCTGAGGGTGAGGTGACAACAGAAAAGGACGGTATGTTCACTGTGCCGACGCCTATTGTGGTGCCCAAGAGCCGCTATCCGCTATTCTATCATTTCGTGGTGACAGCCGAGGTGACCGATCAGGCTGGTGAGACTCATCAGGCAGAACTGTTGTTGCCTCTGGGTAACCGTAAGTCGGCGTTTGTCGTAGAGATGCCAGATAAGGTGCTGGTTGAAGACAATGCCGGTCTGAAGTTCCACCTGCTCAATGCTGCCCGTGCCGATCTCGATGCAGAGGTAAAATTCCGTTATACGCTGGAAGGCAAGCGCCCTCAGGGCTGGCAGAAGGTAAGAACCAACAAGCTGGTGTCGCTGGATAAGATGAAGAGTGGCAAGTACCAGTTGGAAGCCATCTGCGAAGGGGATACCGTCAAGCAGGATTTCTTCGTATTCTCCCTCGATGACAAGCGTCCGGCAGCTGAGACAGACGACTGGTTCTATGTGTCGGCTAATCAGTTCCCCAATGACGGCACACCAGTGACCGTTCAGGTGGGCTCTTCAGACAAGGATGTGCACATCATCTATACCATCATATCAGGCAGTAAGGTGCTTGAGAGTGGAGCTGTGGATCAGTCGAACGCCCTGTGGAACAAGAAGTTCACTTATCGTGAAGAATATGGTAATGGCATCCTGCTGACCTTCGCCTGGATGAAGCAAGACAAGATGTACAGTCATGAGACCAGCATCAAGCGTCCGTTGCCCGACATGAAACTGAAGATGAGATGGGAGACCTTCCGTGACCGTCTGCTGCCTGGACAGCAGGAGGAGTGGACGCTCTCTGTCATGGGGCCTGACGGCAAACCTGCTAACGCCCAGTTGCTGGCTACGCTTTACGACAAGAGCCTGGATCAGTTGACTCCCCATTCATGGTCGCTGGTGCCCCATACCTGGCTACCGTTGCCCTCCACGAGATGGCGTAGCTCATCATGGGGCAGACCTTATTGCTCTGGCTCGTTTGTTGAGAAGATGAGTGATGTGGATAACCTCACTTTCGATAGTTTTGACCGTTCGGTATTCCCTGTTTATCTCAGGGCTTATGGTAGTCCTGTTATGTATTCTTCACGTCGTCTCAGAGGTGCTTCTGTGCTCAACGAACGCGTGTTGAAGGTGGCAGAGGCTGCTGTTGACAAGGCTGAATTCAAGGGTATGGCGATGGCATCTGCAGACGAACCTTTGCAGGGTCGTATCGCAGGGCTTGATGCCGAAGAGCAGAGCAGTCAGTCTGGTACTGCCGATAGTGGTCAGGAAACTGTCGCCCTTCAGATGCGTGAGAACCTGAACGAGACAGCCTTCTTCTATCCACAGCTGATGACCGACAGCGAAGGTCGTGTGACGTTGAAGTTTACATTGCCCGAAAGTCTGACCACCTGGAGTTTCATGGGCGTGGCCCATACGCAGGACATGATGACTGGCACACTGACTGGTGAGGCTGTGGCTAAGAAGGATGTGATGATACAGCCCAACGTGCCCCGCTTCATCCGTGTTGGCGACAAGGCCGTGTTCAGTGCCCGTATCTTTAATACCTGTGACAAGGAAAAGGCTGGAAAGGCACGCTTGGAACTGCTCGACCCAGAGACCAGTCAGATCGTCTTCGCTACTGAGCAGAAGGTCAGCGTGGCACCAGATTCGCTGCTTGCCGTATCGTTTGTCTATGATGCTGCTAACGAGACCCGCAGTCTGTTGGTGCTGAAAGTGATGGTAAGCGGTGATGATTTCAGCGACGGCGAACAGCATTATCTGCCCGTACTGCCGAATAAGGAGCGTGTCACCAAGACCGTCCCCTTCACACAGAATGAACCTGGTACGAAAGAAATAAATTTGAGTTCACTGCTTCCTCAAGCAGCATCAAACTCTCAACTTACCATAGAGTACACCAATAACCCCGCCTGGCTGATGATACAGGCATTGCCTTCTGTGGCTCATGCTTATGACCACTGTGCTGTCTGTCAGGCTGCATCTTACTACGCCAATGCCATTGGTCGCCATATCCTGAGTCAGAACCCACAGGCAAAGAGCGTGTTTGAGTCATGGAGTAGGGAGAACTCGAATAATTCTTCTCTCAGTTCTCAACTCTCAAAGAACGAGGAACTGAAAGACCTCTTGCTCGACGAGACTCCTTGGGTGGCCGATGCTAACCGCGAAGCCGATCAGAAGGCTCGCCTGGCTGATTTCTTCGATGTAAACCAGATGAATATGCGCTTGGAGGGTGCTCTCAGTCATCTGCGTGAACTGCAGCTGGGCGATGGCTCGTGGAGCTGGTGGTCAGGTATGGAGGGTTCACTGTATATGACTGTTGAGATCAGTGAGATGCTGGCACGTCTGCATCAGATGGTTGGAAAGGACGACAAGACAGAGCAGATGTTGACGGATGCCTTCCGCTTTATGGGCGATGAGATGGTCAAGCTGGTGAATGAGGTGAAGCAGCAGGAGAAGCGAGGCATCAAACCCGTATTCCCCAGTCATAAGGCATTGCAGTGGCTCTATATATGTAAGATTGATGGCAGAACGCTGCCCTCAGACGTACAGTCGGCTAACGCTTACCTGATAAACCTGTTGAAGAAAGAGACACGAAATCAGAGCATCTACGACAAGGCCATGTCGGCTATCATCCTGAACAACAAGACCTATATCCGTAGCTTGAAGGAATATACTGTCTATCGTGAGGATATGGGACGCTATTACGACACCAAGCGTGCTCTCTACTCTTGGCGCGACTACCGCATTCCTACACAGGTGGCTGCTATCGAGGCCATCAAACGACTCACTCCAGAGGATACCAAGACCATTGAGGAAATGCAGCGCTGGCTGTTGCAGGAGAAACATACCCAGGTATGGGACACGCCGATAAACAGTGCTGATGCCATCTATGCCTTCTTGAATGGCAATAGTAAGTCGCTGGAGGCACAGCCGAAGACTGTGTTGAAGGTTGACGGACAGGAACTGGAGACCTCGAAAGCTACTGCAGGTATCGGCTATGTGAAGACAACGATGAGTGGTGACGGTAAGCAGACCTTTACGGCCGAGAAGACCTCTACTGGCACTTCGTGGGGCGCTGTCTATATGCAGTTCATGCAGACCACTTCCGAGATAGAGGTTCAGAACAGCGGTATTTCTGTGAAACGTGAAATTAGGGGTCGTAAGGATTTGAAGGTAGGCGATAAGGTAACTGTTCGCATCACCATTGAGGCCGATCGTGACTACGACTTCGTACAGGTCATTGACAAACGTGCTGCCTGCATGGAGCCTGTGAATCAACTCAGTGGTTATCACTGGGGCTATTATATTGCACCCAAGGACTGTTCGACGAACTACTATTTCGACCTGCTGTCGAAAGGCAAGCACGTTATAGAGACAGAATATTATATTGACCGCACAGGAATCTATGAGACGGGCACCTGCACAGCCAGCTGTGCCTATAGCCCAGAGTTCCGCGGAGTTGCTAAATCACAAACGATAGAAGTGAAATGAGAAGAATACTGACAGTCATCATCCTGTGTGTGGTCGCGCTGGCGGCCTCTGCACAGAAGGTTGAAATAAAGAAATCAAAGATCAATATCGGCAAGACAGGCTTCCAGATGCCCGTCACAGCCACGTTTGAACTGAAGAACATCACGAATCGTCATCTGACAGTGTCAGGCGTGAAACCCGATTGCGGATGTACGAAGGTGACTTTTCCGAAGAAGAGTGTACCCGCTGGTGAGACGTTCACCGTCTCTATGACTTATGATGCCCGTATGCTGGGACACTTCAGCAAACAGGCAGCCGTTAGTGTGAGAGGTCAGCAGCAACCAGTATGGCTGACGATGGAGGGCGTGGTCGTAGAGGAGTGGACTGACTACAGCAAGATGTACCCTCATGCCTTTGGCAATATTCTGGCTGATGTGGATAATGCAGAGTTTGATGATGTCAACAAAGGCGATGCCCCAGAGGCTGTTATCAATATTGTGAATAACGGTGGTGAGACGGTGACCCCCAATATGTTACACCTGCCAGATTATCTCACGGCGATGGCGATACCCGAACGACTGGAGCCTGGTAAGACGGGAAAGATGGTGCTGACGCTTAACTCGCAAAATCTGAAGGATTTCGGCTTGACGCAGACCACCATCTATCTGGCAGAACAGCTTGGCGACAAGGTTAGCACTGAGACGGAGTTCCCTGTTTCTGTGGTGCTCCTGCCCAATGCCACCATTTACGAAGGAAAAAACAAACAGTATGCGCCCCGCTTGGAGTATTCTTCCGACTCCATTTCTTTAGGCATGGTGGGTGGAAAGAATGTGAAGAAAGGCGTGATCACCTTGACAAATAAAGGTCGTATGGCCTTGAAAATATCGTCTCTGCAGATGTTTACAAAAGGCATGACGGTGATGCTCGACAAACGTGAGTTGCAGCCAGGGGAATCAGCAAAACTGAAGATTGCCATTGACCGCGACCAGGTGTTGAAAGCCCGTCAGCGCCCGCGTGTGCTGATGATTACCAATGATCCTGACCATTCTAAGGTGGTCATCAAGGTTGGTGTGAAGTAACCCTCAATTTTCAAATCTCAATTAGAACAAATGGAACATCCTGAAAATAGTTCAGAATATGCTGGTCTGCAGGTAAACAGTGGGGTAGAGCAGCCTTCTATCGTCAATCCTTACCTGAAGCGCAACCGTTTCCGTCGGCGTGAGATGAGCGTCGATGAGATGGTCGAGGGAATCGTGAAGGGCGACGTGACAGTCTTGTCGCAGGCGGTGACGCTGATTGAAAGTGTCAACCCCGATCACCAGGCCAAGGCGCAGGAGGTTATCAACAAGTGTCTGCCCTATAGCGGAAAGAGCGTCCGCATTGGCATCAGCGGCGTGCCAGGCGCAGGCAAGTCAACCTCTATAGATGAGTTTGGTGTCCACCTGCTGAAGGAAAAAGGCGGGCGCTTGGCTGTGTTGGCCATCGACCCCTCTTCAGAACGTACCAAGGGTAGTATCCTGGGCGACAAGACGCGCATGGAGAAACTGGCTATCCATCCCGATTCCTTTATCCGTCCTAGTCCGTCGGCAGGCTCGCTGGGTGGTGTTGCCCGTAAGACACGTGAGACCATCATCCTCTGCGAGGCAGCGGGCTTTGACAAAATATTCGTTGAGACCGTGGGAGTTGGTCAGAGCGAGACGGCCTGCCACTCGATGGTCGATTTCTTCCTGCTCATCCAGGTGGCTGGCACAGGCGATGAGCTGCAGGGCATCAAGCGTGGCATCATGGAGATCTCCGATGGTATCGTCATCAATAAATGCGACGGCGACAATGTCGATCGTTGTCAGATGGCTGCCACCAACTTCCGCAACGCCCTGCATTTCTTCCCGATGCCTGAGAGCGGCTGGCTGCCCAAGGTGCTCTGTTACAGTGGCTTCTACGGCACAGGCGTAAAGGAGGTCTGGGACATGATCTACGAGTATTTCGACTTTGTCAAGGCCAACGGCTATTTTGACTATCGTCGTAATGAGCAGGCCAAATACTGGATGTATGAGACCATCAACGAACAGTTGCGATTGAATTTCTATCATAACCCACTGATTCGCGAACAGCTCAAACAAGCCGAGCAGATGGTGCTGCAAGGCCAGAAAACGAGTTTTGTCGCTGCTGGGGATTTGCTGGATGTTTATTATCGCAATAATAATTCAGAAGAATGATTCAAATAGAGATAGACAACGGCAGTGGGTTCTGCTTTGGTGTGACCACAGCCATTAAGAAAGCTGAAGAGGAGTTGGCACAGGGCGGGACGCTCTATTGTCTGGGTGATATCGTCCACAATGGTATGGAGTGTGAGCGTCTGCGCCAGATGGGACTCATCACCATCAATCATGACGACCTGCGTGAACTCCATGATGTGAAGGTGCTGCTCCGTGCTCATGGCGAACCGCCTGAGACCTACGAACTGGCCCGTCGCAACCATATTGAGATTATTGATGCCACCTGTCCTGTGGTGCTGAAACTGCAAAAGCGCATCAAGGAGCAGTACGAACTGGGAAATGGCCAAATCGTTATCTTTGGCAAGAAGGGGCATGCCGAGGTGCTGGGACTGGTGGGACAGACGCAATCGAATGCCATCGTGATAGAGCGTTTCGACGAGGTGGAGAAACTGGATTTCTCACGTGACATCTATCTGTATAGCCAGACCACGAAGTCGCTTGATGAGTTCCATCGTATCATCGACTATATCCAGGCGCATATCTCGCCAGATGCTAAGTTCCAGAGCTTTGACACCATCTGCCGTTCGGTAGCCAACCGTATGCCGAATATCTCGCAGTTTGCAGCTAAGCACGACCTCGTACTCTTTGTCTGTGGACGAAAGAGCAGCAATGGCAAGGTGCTCTTCAACGAGTGTCTGCGTGTGAATCCCAATACCCATCTGGTGGAAGGCCCTGAGGAGATTGAGACCGCTTGGCTGAAAGATATCCAGACGGTGGGCATCTGTGGCGCCACATCAACGCCCAAGTGGTTGATGGAACAGTGTCGCGATGCTATCAGTGAGTCAGTTGCTAACAGTCATTAGAGCCTATAGAAGTGATGAGACGATTACTGCTGACAAGCCTCTTTTCCCTGATGCTCCTTTCTGTAGCTCCCATGTGGGCTCAACAGGGCGGATTGGGAAAACTGTCGCCTTGGCTCAGACAGCTTGCACGACAGGACGCCAGTTTGTCAAACAGGGTCGCGCCCTCTGATGGAGCGATGGATAGTCGGCAGGTCTGCGCCTTGGCCGATGTCACCACGTCAGAGGTGCTGCCGCTTTATGGCAGCCGCTCGCTGGCTGAGGTCGGAGGCGTCCATATCGTCAGCATTCCCATTGCTCAGCTCCGCTCTTTAGCTGCTGACCAAAGGGTGAGAAGAATAGAAGCCCGTCCTTTGGGAACGGCCCTCAATGATTCGATGGCCATCCATCTCAATGCCTTGCCAGTCTATGCAGGCACCAATCTTCCGCAGCCCTATACAGGCAAAGACGTGGTAGTGGGAATCATGGATATTGGCTTCGACCTGACCCATCCCAATTTCCTCAGCCGTGACACGACAGAGTATCGCATCAAACGCCTATGGGATATGCTCTCCACGGATACTGTAGGCAGTCCGTTCTATGTAGGGCGCGACTACACGTCACGTGAAGCACTTTTGGACTTGCAACATTCACGCGATGGTCTTGATATGACCCATGGCACCTATACTTTGGGCATTGCTGCCGGCAGTGGCTATACTTCCAATTATCGGGGTATGGCCCCTGAGAGCGATATCTGTCTGGTGTCAAATGCTGTGTCCGATAATATCGCCTATATCGACTCGGCCGATTACTATAAATATACCTATGCCACTGATGCCCTTGGCTTCAAATATATCTTCGACTATGCCACGAGTGTCAACAAGCCGTGTGTCATCTCGTTGAGTGAGGGCTCTACACAGGATTTCTGGGGCTATGACCAGCTCTATTACGCGATGCTCGACAGTCTGGTAGGCCCTGGTCGCATCCTTGTGGCAGCAGCTGGCAATAATGCGGCCTATAAGTCGTGGTTCCGCAAACCTTTTGGCGACGAGTCTATGGGCTCCTTTCTGATATCCGACCGTTCTGATATGCTGTTGACGTTTAAGTCGGCACAGGACTTCTCGCTGCGTTTTGTACTTTATGCCGATACGAATGATACTTTGATGATACGCACCTCTGATGTGCTCATGCAGAAAGATTCTGTGTTGACGTCTCTGCTGAGGTTCGACGACTTTGCCTTGGCTGTGAAAACAGAAGCTTATCCATCTTGTTACGATGCCCGTGAGATGTGCTATGATGTGAAAGTCTCTACCACCTATAATATAGGTTCACAGCGCAATTTGTCTGTAGAGGTCTTAGGCCAGGATGCCGATGTGGAGTTTTTCCGTGTGAACGGACAGCTCTGTTCCAACAACCTGAATCCTGCGCTGAATGCTGGCGAGAATGTCTGTTGTATTCATTCGCCGTCCAGTGCCCCCTGTGTTATCTCTGTGGGGGCTACGTCCTATCGTGATGGTATTCAGAATCTGAATGGCGAATGGAAAAGCTACTGGCTGGGACAAGGTGGGGTCAGGGCACCATTCTCCTCTGTAGGACCTACGTTCGACGGCCGTGTCAAGCCCGATGTGATGGCTCCTGGCAATAATATCATTTCATCCTTTAGTTCCTACTATATGGAAGCCCATCCTGATGCCAGCGACCTGACGTGGGATGTGGGGCGCTATGATTTTAATGGTCGTTCTTATGCTTGGATCTCCAGCAGCGGCACGTCTGCATCATCTCCTGCCGTGGCTGGTGCCATTGCCTTGTGGCTGCAGGCCAAGCCCGACCTGACGCCTGAGGAGGTAAAGGATGTGTTGAGCCACACCTGTCGCCATTACGATGAAGGTCTTACATATCCTAATAATGAGTATGGCTATGGCGAGATCGACGTCTATCGCGGTCTGCTCTATATCTTAGGTATCGACCGTATTGAGGCTGTGTCGAAGCATCATACATCTGCCCGTATCCGTTACGCAGATAATCAGTTGTGTGTGTCCTTTGAGGAGCCCCTTTCCTCAACAGTCCGCCTGCGTCTTTATAATATGAGTGGACGATTAGTTCATACAGCCGCCCTGAAGTCAGGACAGGCTTCCTATTCCCTTTCCCTTTATTCCCTGCCTTCAGGCATTTATGCCTTGCAACTTGACGGCCCTTCTGCAGTCAAAGGCTCCACGTTGATTAGGAAGTGATCGGACTTAACTGGCTTACTTCTTATTTGTCCCATAGGGTGGGACAACTTGTGTCTATAACGGTAAGGTGGTGATGACGCATTAAATCAGCGTTATCTTCCAAATAGTAAAAGTCCATGAAGGCAGGATGATAGTTCGTATCTATCGCAGCTTGACATAAAGTTTTAAAGCCCTCTTCGGAGGACAAATCTCCCTTAAGAACCTGATGGGCAATATATAGCACGTATTGATAATAGACGTTATCATCGGTGAGGTCAAGTTCCAGGTCTTTGAGGATGGAATCAACAAGAGACGAGAATTCAAATGGGTTCAGATTTAGGTCTTCACCTGCCAACTGGGTGAGAGCGTCTGAATGGAAACCTTTATCCAACATCTCCCAAGCCCACGTTTTCCAGTCCTCTGTCATTCCCTTCTGCTGTTTGTATTGGAAAAGCACCAAACAGGTGGTGGGTACGGCCTGAATAATCGATTTTAATCTGTCGTTTGGTTGGGGTATCTCTATCGTTGCCATTCTTATTTAGTTTTTTTGTCCTCTTTTTACAAGAAAGATAAGCCCAATAGCGAGACTAATAAATGCTAAGAAAGCGAACAGAAAGAAGAATAAAATAGATGCAGGTAGACCACAATGGCCAACATATTTTTCAGCATCCTCTGGTGATACAGGATTAGCGAAATGCCACCCCGATAGCTCTAAATAATAATCAGTTAACTCATATTCGATCTTAAATACAGGACTTTCAGCATCACCTTCAGACTTGTAATAGTGATAGCCCTTCTTATGTCCAAAGGCATCAATGTACATCTTCTGGGTTCTACCTGGCTCAATAGAAATGGTATTGTCAAATATCAAACATCCTAGTGCATTACCAGACATGTCAAGATACTTTATTTTGATACTCAAAGATGTAATTTTCTCCTCCGTATTGTTTTTTATTAACAATGTAGCTTGATTATCCTTGCTTGACTGTTCATAAGAAACTACTGTTAAAGCATTCTGGTCTACCTTTGCATATCTTTCCTTCGTTACCACAGAGTCTTGTATCTCTGCTGCAATAGAATGATTTGCGCCAGTCAAACACCCAACTGACAAGAGGAAAAAGATAAAAAGCCGTTTCATATAAATCATATTTCTCAATTACATTGTTTCTGCAAAGGTAACAAAATACTAGATACTCTCCAATAATCCTTTCAGTCAATCCCTCTCATTTAGTATTATTTAAAGGTTGGCTGAAGGGAGCTTCTGATTGCTGTTTCGTACGAAACAAACAAGAATTATCCAAAAAGATTTTGAAAAAGATGAAAGAATGGCAAACAAAGCACCCTCCCATTCCGGAAGAGTACTTAGAACGATCAACAATTATTGTTTATTCACAAGTTTGTCAATATCGTCAATGAGTCTTCTGGCAGGATCAATTCTCTGCTGTAACTCATCAATCTCAACGTCGTATGCACAATTGTAATCACTCTCTTCACGCATTGTTTGAAGCTGATTATAAAGCTGCCCATACTCTCTAGGCAGAATGCCAGTCTTGATGTAGTGCTGGCTAAACAGAGCGTGAGAACCTTTATGCGTATTCACTTGATGACCATCATTAATCAGCAGAGCGCAGACTGCATGAAATACAGCGTAGTACATACGATTGGCAGCACCATTCAAGCGATTGGCTGCAATGAGAATACCAATATCCTCGTAAGTCTCTCGTGCCTTTTTCATCTCCAAGGCTACAAGTGTTTTGCGTTCCTCATTTGTCAGGCTCATACCAGTACTATTTTATCACGTTCTACATTTTTATGGAAAGGCAAGAAAGTCCATTCATTCCATTGCTTCTTCGTGTAGATGTGCGGACTAATTTCCTCACCAATGTCCCATCCGAATTCCCTGAATGGGTAGCCGTAATCATAATCTTGTGAAGACAACTTGGGTTTGTCCAACAATATAAGCAAATCCCAGTCACTGTCAGGACGGTTGTCGCCCCGAGCTCTTGAGCCATAAAGCAACAACGAGCTGTTGGCTGGCAACGTCTCACCAGCAATTGTTTTGATGTTGTTTATGACTGCAGCTTTATTCATGTTATTCGTTTATTCGTTGCAAATATACGAAAAGAATTTGATAGAAGATAATTATTTTCTATTTTTTTTATTAATTATTTCTCCCCAAAGGTATTTAGATTCCTTTTTTTTCTTTTCCTTTCTCCTGTATCAACAGGCTTCTTCCGTCAAAAAAGTAGATTACATTTGTTTAAGTAGGAAATAATATTGCCTTCACCATAATATGCAGAAACACAGGTGCTTGCAAAGATGGTGAAGGCAGTGAAAATGTTAGTTAAGAACTATTACTTCGTCGCTTTCTCAAACTGTTCCATGAGCCACTTGTTCTGCTCTTCAATAGTCATATGGCTGTTATCGAGGAGCAGGGCATCATCGGCCTGGCGCAGGGGCGACACTTCGCGATGAGAGTCGATATAGTCGCGCTCCTGCACGTTTTTCAGAATATCGGCATAGTCGGCAGGCATCCCTTTCTGCTGCAGCTCGTCATAGCGGCGCTGGGCACGCACCTCGGCACTGGCGGTGACGAAGATCTTCAGTTCGGCATTGGGGAAAACGGTGGTGCCGATGTCGCGTCCGTCCATCACGATGCCGCCCTCACGTCCCATCTTCTGCTGCTGAGCCACAAGGGCAGTGCGCACAAAGGGGATGGCGGCGATGGGGCTGACGTGGTTGCTCACCTCGAGGCCGCGAATCTCCAGCTCCACATTCTCGCCATTGAGGAATGTGGTGGTCTTGCCGTCAATCAGTCGCTGGTCGATGTCAATCTCTGGCATGGCCTCGCGAAGCTGCTCCTCCATGACGCTGCCGTCGGCAGCAAACAGCTGATGGCGCAGGGCAAAGAGGGTCACACAGCGATACATGGCGCCAGTGTCAACATATACGTAGCCCACCTTGCGGGCCAGTTCCTTGGCCATTGTGCTCTTGCCGCACGAGGAGTGGCCGTCAATAGCAATCGTTATCTTTTTCATATTTTCTTATTCGTGTAATTCGTTAAATTCGTGTTTTAAAGTCACCCCCTGTTCGTTATAACGCGTACGAGAAGTTGATCATCAGCGACGTGCTGCTCACGTGGTATTTGCCGTAGGCCACATGCAGCTGCAGACGTTCCAGTATCATGCCGGCACCTATCGAGAGGGCTGCTCCGTGACTGCTCTCGTCATTCTCTCCTGCGCTGATCTTCATCTCCGAGGCGCGCAGGGCATTGTAGCCTGCAGCTACGTAGAACTGGTCGCCCAGCAAGAGGTCGGCACCAAACACCATGTGCTTGCCCAGTCCGTATTCCCAGTCGTTCAGGCGTACCAGTGTGGCCGAGAAGCGCAGAGGCGAACTGGCCAGTCGCTTGCTCACGCCCAGTTGTACGTCCAGCGGCATCCGCTCGAAGTCGTCCTCATAGGCTTTCAGCTGTCCGCCCAGGTTGCGCGCCACAGCGCCGATGCTCCAGTTGCTCTCTTCATTGAAGTAGTTGAGGCCCAGATCCACGGCAGCTCCCATCGCGTTGTATTGTCCGATATAGGAGGCCACGATCTTGGCTGTGATACCTCCGCTGATACGCTCCGACAGGCCGTAGGCAAAGGTGCCGCCAAGGGCAAAGTCGTTGGCATGGAAGGTGCCCGTCTGCTCGCCGCTGATGGTCATCTGCTTCATCTCGCCGTAGTTGATGAATCGCCCTTGTACGCCCCAGGTGCCGCGGTCGCCCACGGCCTGCGCATACGAGGCACTACCCGTGATGGAGCCTTGCATATAGGTCATCATGTTGAGCCCTAAGGTGCGGTCGCTGACAAAGTTGACCAGCGCAGGATTATGAAACACCATCGAGGCATCATCATCCGTCAGCGTCACGTTCTCGCCGCCCAGTGCTGCCGCATGGGCGCTGGTGGGCAGCCGCAGAAAGTTGAATGCGGTCTGGCTGTCCTGCGCGTAGGTTGCTACGGCAAGCATCATGGATAAGATGAAAACGATGCCTCTCTTCACTCTTAATTCTTAACTCTTAATTCTTAACTCTTAATTCTTAACTCTTAATTCTTAACTAGTACGATGCCGAACAGGCTATTCCCATGGCTATCACCCTGTCGCGAATGGCGTCGAGCTCCTCGTGGGTGGCTTTCAGCAGTCCCTGTGCGGGTGTCTCGCGGTCAATGGTATATACCATCACCTGCTGGGGTGCTATCTCCTTGACGGCGTTGAGCCACGGCCCAACGTATTCCTCGCCAGTGTTGTCAACACTGAAGGCTCCCTCTCCCTTTGGAGAGGGCAGGGGTGAGGCCTCGCCCTTCATAAACAGGGTCTGTATGACGATATGGCCGTGAAACGCCTTCATCCGCTCTACGATGGCCTCCACGTCATAGTGCCCGTTCGGACGGTCCACCTTATTTATATAATCGGGGTCAACGGTGTCGAGCTTCAGGATGTTGTTATCGACCCTCATCAGGGCATCATGCACCTCAGGTCGCTGAATCATCGTCGAGTTGCTGAGCACGGAAACCTTCGCCCGTGGGCAATACTGGTTGCGCAGGCGGATGGTGTCGTCAATGATCTCGGCAAAGTGCGGATGACTGGTAGGCTCGCCGTTGCCGGCAAAGGTCAGCACATCGGGCAACTGACCCTCGCTGCTCATCTGCTGCAGCTTCTCCTCCAGCCTTCGTGCCACCTCTTCGCGGGTGGGCATGGGCAGCTTGGGACGATGATCGGCATTGAAACCGCATTCGCAGTAGATGCAGTCAAACGAGCATACCTTACCGTCGGCAGGCAGCAGGTTGATGCCCAGCGAGATGCCCAGTCGGCGACTGTGAACGGGCCCGAAAATGGGCGATGGATAGATAACTGTTGACATAATTGTTTGCAAAAGTACGCAAAATATTTGTAAGTTCCAAATCTTTTGCTTACCTTTGCACCCGCTTTTCGGAAAATCCGATGCATTCGACGACGTGCGCACGTTGTGATTAAGGCGGCAAGCGTGGGAAGAATGTTATGGCAAGTAATTATTAATCAAAGATTTACAAATTATGTATCTCGACAACAACAAGAAGACTGAGATCTTCACCGAGTTTGGCAAGGGCGCCACAGACACTGGTAGCGCTGAGAGCCAGATTGCACTGTTCTCTTATCGTATCAAGCACCTCACCGAGCACCTGAAGCAGAACCACAAGGACTATGCTACTGCTCGTTCGCTGACAAAGCTGGTAGGTCGCCGTCGTAAGCTCCTGAAGTATCTCTACACCAACGATATCAATCGTTATCGTGCTATTGTGAAGGCTCTGGGTCTGCGTAAGTAATCCAGTCTCTTTGCAAAGAAAAACAAGCCTCGCCACTCTGATGATTGGCGGGGCCTTTTTTGTTGGTTTCAAGTTACGTTTAGTCATTTAGAATGGGCCGTGGCCCATGCAGCTGGTGGTGCCCAGTGCGGTGAGGGCGGCGGTGATGATGCTCGCCAGCACCTGCAGAATCGTTTTCCAACTTTCCTTCTTCATGGTAAAATAAATTTTAAGTTTAGAATTTAGAATTAAGAATTTAGAGTTGTTGCCTTCGGCAATTAAGAGTTTAGAATTTAGAATTATCGCTTCGCGATTGGG
>CACYXD010000007.1 GCA_902778255.1 uncultured Prevotellaceae bacterium | reverse complement strand
CACCACACTCCACGCCATCAGGATGACGAGCGGCGCCACGGCCGCCCACACGGGCCACAGCGGCCGGCGTTTGTCTTGCAACATGCAGAGCATGACGACGAGGGCCACGGGGATGGTCAGCAGACAGTCGAGCAGCGCGCCGATGAGCATACACCGTTCAACAGCCTCGCTCGATGAGAACACCATGGCCGGCAAGTACCACACGTGGCCCAAGGCGATGACCGCCAGGAACGCAGCCGTCCAGCGCCTGAGCCGCAATGGCGGCGTGACGTCGGCAGCAAAGGCGTTGCCCCGCCGGAACAGCAGGTAAACACAGCCCAGCGCCGCCAGCACTGTGACGACGGCATAAAGCATCACAAATATCGCATCTTCCAGTATCTGTTCGTACATATCGTTAAGCGTTTTTGTAGTCTTTTGCCTGCAAAAGTACAACTTATTTCTGAAAACACTGCTTCGCTAAAAAAAAATATTGACCATAACGAAAGTTTTCTTCTTTCTGACCACGAATTGAGCGAATTGACCGAATCTTTTTTATTCGTTAGATTGGTTAGATTCGTGTTCGTTTTTCTGTTTGAGGCTGTTTTAGGTTGCGTTTGAGGCTATTTTAGGTTGCGTTTGAGGCTGTTTCACGTTGCGTTTGAGCCTATTTCGCATGACGTTTCAGGCTGAAACGCGAGCTGTTTGAGGCTGTTTCGCAAAAAGGGGGTATAACGACAAAAAAATCCCGCTACGGTCTTGCGACTTTCGCGGGATTCAAACCGGGGACACACGGATTTTCAGTCCGATGCTCTACCAACTGAGCTAAGGCACCATCATGTGTTCACTGCAATCCTTTCGTTTGCGGGTGCAAAGGTAGTAATAATAAATGAGAAATGAGAAATGAGAAGTGAGAAATTGCTTTGAGTTAACATTGTTTAACCGAAATCTTGGTAAAAGACATAATAACCCTATCTACTTTTTAAAGACGCAAGAACATATTAGCAAAAACCACTTAGGCTTATTTCGTGAGTGGATTCCAGCCTTGGGCCTTGAGTTCAAACTCTTGATTGTCGCGGGTGACGAGTATCTGACCGTATTTCTCTTCGGTGATATGACCAATCATGCGCACGCCTTCCAGATCTTTGACCTTTTCCAGATCGCCGATGGACACGGTGAAGAGGAGTTCGTAGTCCTCGCCGCCGTTGAGGGCGCATGTGGTGACGTTCATATTCATCTCCTCGGCCATGACGGCTGTCTGGTAGTCGATGGGTATCTCTTTCTCGAAGATGCGGCAGCCCACGTGGCTCTGCTTACAGATATGCATGAGCTCGGAGGAGAGGCCGTCGCTGATGTCCATCATGGCAGTGGGACGGATGCCTGCCTCGCGCAACTTCTGGATGATGTCGCCGCGGGCCTCGGTCTGCAGTTGGCGCTGAAGGAGGTATTCCTTGCCGGCGAAGTCGGGCGTTGCTATCGTTGAGAGTTGAGCGTTGAGCGTTGAGAGTTTCTGGCTGTCGCCAGCAGCTTTCGCCTCGGCAATCTTCTTCTGCAGATCATTCACCTGCTGGTAGTACACGCTCTTCTCACGCTCCAGCAGTTGCAATCCCATATAGGCAGCGCCGAGGTCGCCGGAGACGCAGATGAGGTCGGTGTTCTTGGCACCGTTGCGATAGACGATGTCCTCCTTGCGTGCCTCGCCGATGCAGGTGATGCTGATGGCCAGTCCGGTATAGGAGGAGGTGGTGTCGCCGCCCACGATATCGACGTTCCATTTCTCGCAGGCCAGTCGGAGTCCGGCATAGAACTCCTCCATATCCTCTACCGAGAAGCGCTTGCTGAGGGCCAAAGAGACGGTGATCTGACGGGGTGTGCCGTTCATGGCAAACACATCGCTGATGTTGACCATTGCCGACTTGTAGCCCAGGTGCTTGAGGTCGATATAGGTGAGGTCGAAATGGACGCCCTCCATGAGCAGGTCGGTGGTGACGAGCACCTCGCTATCAGGGTAGTGAAGTACGGCGCAGTCGTCGCCAACGCCGTACTTTGTTGATTCGTTTTTGTTTTCTAAGTCTTTGGTCAGTCGGTCGATGAGTCCGAACTCACCTAATTTTGCTATTTCCATTATTTTTTCCAGTTCTCTGTTGGGTGATCGGTATTGAACTTCTCCTCCTTCTTGTGCTCCAGCATCTCGGAGCGCACAATCATCTCGCGCATGATCTCGGTCATGATGGGCTGTGCCTTGTCGGCAGCCTCCTGTACCTCCTCGTGAGAGACCTCTACGGGGTTGTCGAAGCCGCCCAGGTCTGTGACGACGCTGATGCCGAAGGTGCGGATGCCGCAGTGGTGGGCCACGATGACTTCGGGAACGGTGCTCATGCCTACGGTGTCGCCGCCCAGGATGCGATACATCCTATACTCGGCGGGAGTCTCGAAGGTGGGTCCCTGGACGCCCATATAGACACCGTACTGCAGGCGTATCTTCTTTTCGCGAGCTATCTGGCTGGCCAGTTTGATGAGCGCGGGATCATAGGTTTCGTGCATGTCGGGGAAGCGTGGTCCCGTGGGGAAGTTCTTGCCGCGCAGCGGATGCTCTGGGAAGAAGTTGATATGGTCGGTGATGACCATCAGGTCGCCAATCTTGAAGCCGGGGTTCATGCCTCCAGCCGCATTGCTGACGAAGAGGGTCTTGATGCCCAGCTCGTACATCACGCGTACGGGGAAGGTGACCTCCTTCATGGAGTAGCCCTCGTAGTAGTGGAAGCGTCCCTTCATGGCCATGATATCCACTCCGCCAAGCTTTCCGAAGATGAGCTTGCCGCTGTGGCCCTCGACCGTGGACACGGGGAAGTTGGGTATGTCACTATAGGGTATCTCCTGTGCGTCAGTTATCTCTGAAGCTAATTGCCCCAGGCCTGTTCCCAGAACAATGGCCGTCTTCGGGCTTGTGGTCATCCTTGCCTTTAGCCAGGATGCTGTCTCTTGAATTTTTGCGTACATAGCCTAAAATTTTTTCGTTAAACTTCTCTTCCTGGTCCTGCATGAAGCTGATGTGTACAGGAAGGATATAGATATGATTCTTGATTTCTTGACTGAGCCCTTGCAGTGGGATGATGCGTGCGGCATCCTTCTCGGTGGTGATGATGCACTTGGGCGAGGGGAGGTCGGCAAACTCATGGCTGAGCCGGTCGATGTCCTTTTGCTGGAAGTCGTGATGGTCGGGGAAGCTGAGCGTCGAGAGACTGGCGGCAAAGGGCGTGAGATCTTCTTTCATCTGACGGGGCGAGGCGATGCCTGTGAGCAGGAGTACGTGCTGCAGACGAAGGTCGTCTAACGTCGTGAGACTGCCTTCGCTGTTGAACATCGGCATCAGCTCTCCATACTCCAATGTCGTAAAGAAGATATCCTGATAAGGATAGAGGTCCATCGCCTTGGTGATGATCCGATACTCCATGGGCTTCAGGTCCCTGGGGCATTTCGTGATGATGACGATGTCGGCACGGTTCTTGCCTGTGAGCGGTTCGCGCAGCCGACCGGCAGGCAGCAGCGTGTCGTAGATGATCAGGCGGTGGTAATCGACCAGCAGGATGTTTATTCCGGGCTTGACATAGCGATGCTGGAAGGCATCGTCGAGCAGGATGACATCAATGGCGGGCTGCTGACGGTTCAAGAGTTCAATGCCTTGGACACGGTCTTTATCGACGGCCACGGTGACTTTCGGAAACTTCTGTTTCATCTGGAAGGGCTCGTCGCCAATGGTGCGTGCTGTGCTCTTGGCATCGGCGATATGGAAGCCGTGGGACTTCCGTTTATAGCCGCGGCTCAGTACTGCCACCCGTTTCTCCCTCTGCAGCAGTGTGATGAGATACTCCACATGAGGCGTCTTGCCGGTGCCGCCCACGGTGATGTTGCCCACGGAGATGACGGGTACGCTGAACGAACGGCTCTTCAGGATGCCTATGTCAAAGAGGGTGTTCCTGAAGCGCACGCCCAGCCCGTAGAGCCAGCTCAGTGGCTGCAGCCAGCGGTTGATTTTGATGAAGTCGCCTTCCAAGTATTTTCTTTATTTGATGGTTGTAGCAAAGGGGAAACGCGCCTGCAAGCGGTTGCGCTGACGATCCTTGCGCAGCTCTATGAGGGGCTCGTAGAGCTCGCCCAGCATTTCCTGCATCTGCTGATCCAGGTAGGTGCCCTTCGACTCCTCTGTGGCAGCCATCAGTTGTTCGAACCAGCTGGGCTGACCAGGGTAGGGGGCTGTGTAGTATTCCGAGATATTGGCCAGCTCGGCAGCCTTCTTCACGGCATCGTCGAGTGAGCCGAGCTTGTCAACCAGCTTGATGGGCAGGGCATCGGTGGCCACCCATACACGGCCTTGTGCTATCTCGTTGACCTGCTCCTTGGTCATGCCGCGGCCTTCAGCCACGATGCCGAGGAAGGTGTCGTAGCCACGATCCACGTAGGTCTGCATGTATTTGAGTTCCTCTTCGTTGTTCTTGGCAAAGACGAGGTTGGTCTCGTAGTCGCTGTGCTTGTTGGTCTGAACGCCATCCCAGGTGACCCCCAGCTTGTCGGTGACCAGTTCGCTGGCATTGGGAATGAGACCGAAGATGCCGATAGAACCGGTGACGGTGGTGGGCTCGGCCACGATATAACTGGCCGGGGCGCTGATCATATAACCGCCAGAGGCAGCATAGCCACCCATAGACACCACGACGGGCTTCTTCTCCTTCAGCTGCTTGATGGCGTGCCAGATCTGCTCGCTGGCCACAGCGCTGCCGCCGGGAGAGTTGACACGCAGTACCACGGCCTTGACATCATCGTCCTTGGCCAGTGCGTTCAGGTCCAGCACCATCTCGCTACCCACGATGGCGTGGTCGGAGGCGAATCCGCTCAGGGGCTGGTCGATAATCTCGCCGTAGGCGTAATAGACGGCAATCTTGTCGCCCTCCTCCTTGTCCTTGTCGGGCACGTTGAGCATCTCGCTCATCATCACCTGGTTGATTTCGTCGTCATCGTCGAGCCCCAGCTTGCCTTTGATGATGTCCTTGACAGCATCGGGGAACATGGCTCCGTCGATGAGCTTGGCGGCCTTGTAGTCATCAACGCTGGCGAAGACCATGATGCTGTCGTCGGCCAACTGATTGAGCTGTTCGGGCTTCACCTTACGGCTCTTGGCCATCTGCTTCAGCCAGTATTGCCAGATGCCCTGATACATGGCCAGGCGCTGCTCGCGGTCGTTGTCGCTCATATCCTTGCGGGTGACGCTCTCCACGGCGCTCTTGTACTTGCCCACGCGGGTGCACTGGTACTTGATGCCCACTTTCTCGTAAAGTCCCGTGAGGTAGTAGCCCTTGCCGCCCATGCCCTTGAAGTCGATCATACCCGTCTTGTTGATAAACAGGCTGTCGGCTACCGAGGCCACATAGTAACTGCCCTGCATGTACTGGTCGGCATAGGCTATGATCCACTTGCCGCTCTGCTTGAAGTCCTCCAGTGCGTCGCGGATCTGCTGAGCCGTGGCGGGCGAGTCGAAGGTGGTGATGCCGCCCTCGATATAGATGCCCTTGATATCGTCGTTCTCCTTGGCCTTTTTGATGGCAACGAGGATGTCGTCGAGTCCTAAGCTTGCCATGTCGGCAGCACCGAGCAACGCGTCGAAGGGCGTGCCTTCTTCCGAACGCTCGTTGACGGCTCCGTTCAGCTTGAATACCAATACGGAATTATCCTTGATCTCTGTTGTGGCATTACCACTTGCCACCATACCTGCAAATGAAATCATCATGATGATTCCAAAGACAACACACAATGCGATGATGCCACAGATGGTAGCTAATGAATACTTGAAAAATTCTTTCATTTTTTTGGTCTGTAGGTTTAAGTATATTTTTTGCAAAGTTACGATATTTTTTTCAATCATCAGACATAATTACGATAAAAAGTATGTTTTTTATATATTATAAGGTGTAATTACGATATTATTCGCGGGATTCCTTTGCCGTTAGTTGATTTTTGCTTATCTTTGCCACAATAATCAAGAAGGTCTATGGAAGATTATGTACTGAACGATCACAACAAGGACGAGTTTCCCCCAGCCCATACGGCAGAGCACCTGTTGAACCAGACGATGATCAGGCTGTTTGGCTGTGATAGGAGCTATAATGCCCATGTGGAAAGGAAGAAGAGCAAGATGAGCTTCCACCTGGACCACAAGCCTACGCGCCAGGAAGAGAAAGAGATAGAGCGTAGGATGAACGAGCTGATAGCGGAAGACCTGCCGGTGAAGTTTGAGTTCGTGGGCCGTGATGAGCTGCCCGAGGGTGTGACGCTCGACCGCCTGCCCGATGATGCCAGCGAGATGATCCGACTGGTACGTATAGGCGATTATGACGTATGTCCCTGTATCGGCAAGCACGTGCGTTCCACGAGTCAGATAGGGCGCTTCGAGATGCTCGGCACCAATTGGGATGAGACGGAACGGTCGTTCAGGGTGAGATTCAAGATTGTGTGACTGTCAATCTTGAATTTCTAAATTCAGAAAGCAATCTTTGTAAACACGGGATAGTGGTCGGAGTAGGTGAGCTCTTTGGTGTAATAGGACTCGCCTTCGAACCGCTCGTCATGGAAGATGTAGTCGATACGTACCTTTTTCTTGCCGGTATAGGTGTACATGGTTCCCTTGCCGCACTCACGGAAACCGTCGACGAGGTCGCCTAACATCGTGTTATAGACATAGGAATAGGGCACGTCGTTGAAGTCGCCACAGACGATGACCGGATATTCTGATGACTTGATGAGCTCGGCAACCATATCGGCCTGACGGGCCCTGACGGCCATGCCGCGGGTGTAGTTGCCGTAGATGGTGCGGATGATGGCATTATCCTCGATAGAATGGCCTTGCAGCTGGCCCTTGGCCAACTGATGGAGGGCGCGGTTGAAGCCTGTTGTCTCCAGGTGACAGTTGAACACACGGATGATACGGCTGTTGACATTGACGTCGGCCCACATGGCACTGTTGTTGGTATTGCCGAAATCAATAATGTCGTGGCGCTCAATGGGATAGCGGCTGTAGATGACCATGTCGCTGCGGCCTGTTGCCAGATAGGGGAAATAGGTCTTATAGCTGTCGGAATTGAGCTTGTCGCCTCGTGTGTTCTCGTATTCCTGAAAACAGAGGATGTCAACGCCCTGCTTCTTCATCTCGGCAAGGATATCCTGCGACTTGAATCCCGAGGTCTCGCGGCTGAACATTGCTACGTTGTAGGAGGATATCTTGATGCCCGAACGGCTTGTCTCGCCGCTGTGGAAGAATCCCGGCTGATAGACGGTGCTGATGTAGGGGATGCTGCACAGCAGGGAGATGGCGGGAATAGCCATCCAATGCCATTTGCGGCGGATAGCCCAGTAGATCAAGAGGATGACATCGGCACCAAGCAGGAATGGTAATGCATAGACCAACATGGCCATAGCCGTGCCGGAAGCGGGGTCAACGGTGCCTCCGAAGAGTCCGAAGATGGTGAATGTTGCCGTCAGCGTGGTGACGATCAGCAACATGAACGAAACGTACTTGAAAACACACAGTTTGCCCATTTCCGTGATAGCGTCTATTTGGAACCGATAAAGTGCTCGATCTTTTCAATGAGATCCTCTACATTGAAGGGCTTTGCCATAAAGTCATCGCATCCGGCAGCTTTTGCCTTGCGAATATTTTCCGGGAAGGCAAAGGCACTGAGTATGATGACAGGCACTTTATTGTTGACTTCCTTGATGATGCGGGTGGCGTCAAGACCGTCCATCTCGGGCATCCTCACGTCCATCAGGATCAGGTCAGGATGCTCCTCCTCGTTCATCGTGACGGCTTCAATGCCGTTGTGGGCATGTAACAGGTTGTAGCGCTTCTGGAGCACGATGCGTACTAATTCATAGTTGCTCTCCTCGTCTTCCACTACAAGCACAGTCTTCAGGTTCGACTGGTCAAGCGGATTGCTGACACGCAACGTGCGCATATTGCCCGAACGGCTAGTGATGGCCATTCCGTTCATAGAACCGTTGAAGGGTAGGGAGAAGGTGAACAATGAACCTTCGCCAAGCGTGGACTCCACCTGGATGGTGCCTCCCATCTTTTCGACGATGATACGGCAGAGAGCCAGACCGAGGCCGAAACCCCGTTGCTGCTCGGCATCTTTCGAAGCATAGGTGTCGAAGATATGGTCGATGAACTGCGGGTCGATACCTGAGCCGGTGTCTTTCACGAAGAAACGGATCTCTTCCGTATCGCTCATGACTTCGTAGCCATAAGTAATCTCGCCCTTGGGTGTATGCTTCAAGGCGTTGGAAATCAGATTGGAGAAGATCTGAATCAACCGGTTCTCATCGGTGTTCATCGTGACGGGCCTTGTGGGCTTTTTCCATGTGAGGTTGACGGTGTCGGGGCAACGGAACTTGAACAGTTGCCTGATGCTGTTCATCAGGTAGTTGAGGTCGGTGGGCGCATTCTTAACGATGATTTCGCCTGACTCCACACGCGAGAGATCCAGGATCTCGTTGACCAGACTAAGGAGGCGGTTGTTGTTGCTCTCAATGATTTCCATATAGTTCATACGGTCTTCCTGAGAGTCGGTCTCTACCATCACACGAGAGAAACCTTCAATGGCATTAAGGGGAGTACGGATTTCATGCGACATGTTGGCAAGAAAAAGTGACTTCATCTTGCTTGCCTTCTCTGCTTTCTTAGCTTTTTCCTCGTACTCTTTAAGTTTACGGTTGGCTGCCTCCAACTGCATGTTGGCATCCTCGAGTCTCTTGCTGATCTCGGAATACTTGTGTTGGAGTAATTCTATTTCTTCTATAGTCATGTCACAGACATATTCATATATTGCCTGCAAAGATAAGACTATTTTTTAAATTTGCCAAATCTTTTGCAGAAAAACACCATATTTTTTTATGCGCGACGGGCTTTTTCCCAGGTGCCGCTGGTGCTGTGGGTCATCAGATAACCTATTCCCAGGAACACATTGAAATTCATGAACAGGAAATAGCAGGGCACGTAGAGAAGCTTGTTGCGGTGGCCTGTCTGCTTGAGGATATGGCCCGCCAGGGCAGTCAGATAAAACAGCATCTGCAATATGCCGATGATGCAATAGAGGGGATGGCCATCGAACAGGATCAGCAGCAGGTTAAGCGGGACGAGCGCCACCAGTGCCAGGGGCGTGATGCTCCATCGGAGCACACGATGGGAGATGTATTGGAAGGCTACCTTGGGATGGGTGAAGGGGTTCATCAGACTGCGCAGCCACCAGATGCTCTGGAGGCCACCAGCGGCGATACGGCGCTTGCGTTTCGACTCCTCGGCAGTATTGGCGGACCCGAACTCGGTGGCATAGGCCTCTTTGGTGTAGGCAATGCGATGGCCGTCTTTCAGGATAAGCATTGACATCATGAAATCGTCGAGCAATGCGTTGCTGGGAGCTTGGCGATAATGGCTCATGCGAACGGCAAAGAGTTCGCCGGCAGCTCCCATCGCAGAATAGAGCTCGCTGTCCCATCTCTTCAGTGTGCTTTCGTATTTCCAGTACAGACCTTCGCCCTCGGCAGTGGCCTGTCCGGCCTTGCGGGCCCTCACTCGCTTCTCGCCCGACACACAACTGACGTTGGACTTCATGAATTGGCGTACAATCTCGCGAATGGCATCGGCGTTGAGCATAGTGTTGGCATCGGTGAAGATGACATATTCGGCCTTGTTGACCTGCAGACCGTGCTGCATAGCTGCTGCCTTTCCCTTGCGTTCCGGTGAAAAGACCAGCTTGACTTCCGGATAGGCTTGCAGCAGTTGGTTGCTATTGTCGGTACTGCCGTCGGTGACCCACATGACGCAAAGTTTATTACTTGGGTAGTTGAGCTGTCGGATATTCTCCATCTTCTCCTGGATGATGTCGGCTTCGTTGTAGGCACAGATCATCAGGGTTACTTCTGGCAGTAGCTGTTGGTTAAGAGGGAGAATTGGTGATGATTCTCTCCGAACAAATAAATTCTTGATTCTCAGTATGATATAAAGAATAGCTCCATATCCTATATAAGTATAGACTAAGAGGAAAAGACAAATCCAAAACAGTATTTTGAATATGATCATAACGTGCATCGTTTATTTCATTTGCTGTGCAAAGGTACAAATTATTTCCTGAACTGATATCTTTTCATTAAAAAAGTTTTGGATGTTAGGGGAATCTTTATTATCTTTGCAACCTAACTTAATACTATAAATATGAAAAGACTATCAATAATCAGTGCTTTTATGCTGATGACTATGGGGTGTCTGGCACAGTCTGATGTCAGTGAAGAGAATCCTGTGAACAAGACTTCCCTGATTGTGAATCCGAGTTTTGAGAACAGTACAAATGGCTGGACCTGTGAGAACCTGGGCTCGCAAAGCAACAGTTCATTCTCCAAGAAAGCCGGCAGTTACTATATCGAGAAATGGACGAGCCAAGGAAATGCCGTAGGGGATGCTTCTGTACGTCAGACCCTGAAGAATGTGCCCATCGGTATGTATAAGATGACCGTGGCAGCTCAGAACTATAGTCAGAATGCCACTACAAAGAAGAATACCGGTGCATACATCTTTGCTGGTCTTGCGCAGGAGATTGTCTATACTCCCGCCGACTATTCGGTGAAGTTCACCAATCTGACCGGTGAGGTGGAGATAGGCTTTGTAGCCGAGGGTGCTACCGGCAACTGGCTGGCTGTTGACAACTTCCGCCTGTATCTCATCGGCGAACTCTCGGCTGAGGGTATTGTCAGTGAACTGACCCGCATTTACGAAGATGCTGAGTTGCTGCTGCAAAGTATGATGTCGGCCACGGCTTCTGATAGCCTGCAACAGGCCATTGGTTTGGCTAAGGCCATCACCACCGCCTCGTCAGAAAGTGACATGCAGGCTGCAGCCAAAGCACTCGAGACGGCTATGGTCTATGCCAATAGCTCTATTGCGGAATATAAGGCCTTGGCCGACAAGATTACAGAGGTAGAGGCAAACTACGATGAGGCAAAGCAAGGTGCTGCCGAATTCAAGGCTGAGCTGGATGGTGCCAAGGCACTTGTTGCTAATGCCGCTGCGACATCGGAAGAACTGGCCCAGCAGATCAAGGACTTGGACAGAGCCTTACTGGCTTTCAACCTGGCCAATGCCACTCCTGGTTCTGGCACGGCTCCCAAGGTGACCATTACCCATCATTATGTGGCTACAGGTGCCACTCAGGCTTTGATGCGTGCTACGTCAGTAGGGTCGAATGTTCTGGAGCGTGGCGTTTGCTGGAGTACGGAGCGGAATCCTACGGTATTGGACAATCGCACGACCAAGTATTTTAACTTGAAAGGCAACCTCTTCCATGTCACAGGTCTGGAGCCTGCTACGGTCTATTATCTGCGTCCTTATGTGATGAACAAGACCTATACCGTGGCCTATGGCGATGAGGTGAAAATTGTGACACATTCTGTAGGCACCTGTCGTGGCACATGGAATGAAGGCGCACCCGACGAGGCTGCCAATGCCCGCTGTCGTAATGCTATCAAGCAGACGATAGATTATTTCAATGAGTGGACCGGCATCAAGGGATTCACTTTGACGGGCAACTATGGCGCACAGACACAAACTGCCGACTGTTCGTATGGCGGTTGGATGCGTATCGGTCCTAATGCAGGCAATCAGGCCATTGGTACTGTACTTCACGAGACAGGACACGGCGTTGGCGTGGGCACCCACGAGCGTTGGTACAACTGTGCTGAACTGCGCGAGAATACTACTCATGGCCTATGGCTGGGACGTGAGGCGAATACCGTGCTCCGTTTCCTTGAGAACTGCGACAGTAAGTACGTGGCATTCACAGGTGATGGTACTCACGGATGGGGAACTCTTGATACAAGACAAGCTACAGCGCCAAACGGCTCTATCTCTTTTGACTGGCTGGTAAACGGTGCTGACAAAGACACACATCAGGAAATACAGTATATCGGTGGTATGTGCATTCTTCACGGACTGTTTATCGACGGGCTCTGTCCTACATCAGGCGATCCCAATGGTGTTGCTGGCTATACTTACAACTTTGACGATACCAAGAAGTATTATCTGATGAATAAGCATGAGGAGCGTGGACTGGGTTCCGGACTGCTCTATCAGCGTAATGCCAGTGGTTATCTGGGATGGCGTCACCTGCTGCAGGAAGAAGCTGTTACCGACTCTGCTGCATGGTATCTGGAGTTCAATGCCACTACAGGTCAGTATCTGTTCAAGAATGTGGCTACAGGACAATACCTGACACGTTCGAGCAGTAGTGTGAAAACCAAGACTGTTTCTACAACGCCATCGGCCTCGGAGCGCTTCCAGCTGATGCCCGACAGAACTGATGTGACCATCGGTTCTGGCAATAACCGCATCACCACTCATGGCTATTGGTTTACATGGAATAGCACTGAGAACAAGGCGATATCGGCTTCTGCGTACTCAAGCATTATGGGCTTTGGTAATGTGTCTGTAGCAACATTCAATTTCAAGAATACGGCTACTGCCCAGCAGTGGATACTCATCAGTGAGGATGAGCTGCAGACCTATAAAGACATCATGATTGCCACGAGTATCAGGGATATCAATCATGATACTGAGAAAGAAGTCAAGGAAGTGAAGGCTATCTACAATGCTGAGGGCAAGCTGCTGCCACAGATGCGTAAAGGTCTGAATATCGTGCGCTATCAGAATGGCGAGACCAAGAAGGTGATGATGAAGTAGCCTTATTGTAAGAGCATAACAAAGCCCCCTTGGAATCATCGTTCCAAGGGGGCTTTTATTGATTTACTTGCTTACCTCGTTTTCTTCTTGCATATCAATAAACTGACGTTTGGAGTCGTAGAACTCATACTGCAAGAAAGCCATCTTCTGGTTGGGGATGATACGGACTCCGAATCCGTACTTTACCTGCCAGCGGCGTTTTAAAGAGAATACGCCCTGATTGATAAAGGCCGCAACATAGGGATGGACGTGGAGTGAGAAGCGCTTGATGCCTATCTTGTTGACAAGACGGTCAATTTTGCTTTCGAGTTGGTCGGTAAACAGGATGCTGGACTTGATCTTGCCCGTACCATGACAGGTGGGGCAACTCTCTTCTACAGCGACGTCCATGGCAGGACGTACACGCTGGCGAGTAATCTGCATCAGTCCGAATTTTGATAGTGGCAGGATATTGTGGCGAGCACGGTCTTTCTTCATGTTCTCGCACATCCGCTCATAAAGTAACTGGCGGTCTTCGGCCAGGTTCATGTCGATAAAGTCAACGACGATGATGCCGCCCATGTCCCTTAGTCGCAACTGGCGTGCCAGCTCGTCGGCTGCTCCCAGGTTGGTCTCGAGTGCATTGGCTTCCTGTCCGTTTTCTTTCTTGATACGTGTTCCACTGTTGACATCAACAACATGCATGGCCTCTGTGTGGTCAATAACGAGGTAGGCACCGCGTTTGTAGTTGACGGTTCGTCCAAATCCAGATTTGATCTGCTTGGTTACGTCGAAATTATCGAAAATGGGTACATTGCCTTTGTAGAGTTTGACAATATCGACCTTTTCCGGTGCTATCAGCGTGACGTAATCGCGAATCTGATTGTAAATATCAGAATCGTTGACGTGGATACCATCGTAGGTGGGATTAAACAAATCGCGCAGCAGGGCTACGGCACGTGTCTGCTCTTCAAATACCAGTTGAGGACGCTCGGTGGTTTTTTGTACTTTCGTGATGGTGTCTTCCCATCGCTTCAGCAGTACTTTTAACTCTTGGTCCAGTTCAGCAGCTTTCTTGCCTTCGGCCACTGTTCTTACGATGACACCAAAGTTCTTTGGCTTCATGCTCTGAACCAGTTGCTTCAGTCGGCTACGCTCTTCCCCACGTTTGATTTTACTAGATACCGAAACTTTATCACCAAATGGAATCAACACCATGTAACGTCCTGCGAAACTAAGGTCACATGTCAAGCGTGGCCCTTTGGTGTTGATGGGCTCCTTGACAACCTGAACCATGATTTCCTGTCCTACTTTCAGCGTGTTCTGAATGCTGCCGTCTTTGGGTAGGATAGGCTGGATGGTGGCTTTCTGGATAGGATAAAGTTTCTTCCTGTCACTTGTTACCTGTTTAAGGTATTTCTCGTAAGAGCTAAATTGAAGTCCTAAATCAAGATAATGCAAGAAGGCATCTTTCTCAGAACCTACATCTACGAAGCAAGCGTTGAGGCCAGGCATCAGCTTGCGCACCTTGCCCACATAAATGTTGCCCACAGCATACGAGGCCTCGCGAGGCTCGTTCTGATATTCCACCAGGCTCTTGTCTTCCAAGAGGGCGATGGAAATCTCTTTGGGCTGTACATCAATGATAACTTCGCTTGTCATGTGTGTTGTCTGTCTTGACTTAATTGTTGCTCAAATAATTAAAAAAGGGCGCACCAAACAATGATATGTTCGGTACACTCCTTTCATTTTTCTTTTCGTCTATACGGGCTTACTTGCTCTTATGACGATTCTTGCGCAGTCTCTTCTTGCGCTTGTGAGTAGCCATCTTGTGGCCCTTCTTCTTTTTTCCGTTTGGCATAGTTTAAAATGTTATTTGTTATTTAATTAAAATCTCTTTTCGAGGGATTATTTCTTGTCCATGCGCTCAATAAAGCTCTTGCAGGGCTTGAAGGCGGGCAGATCGTGTGCCTCGATGACGAGCGTGGTGTTCTTGGAGATGTTACGGGCGGTCTTCTGTGCACGATGCTTAACGATAAAGCTTCCGAATCCGCGCAGATAAACATTCTCTTTATTATTGGCCAGACTGGTGCGGATTTCTTCCATAAATGACTCAACGACAATCGTTACTTCCTTGACGTTGACACCAGTATTCATTGCTATTGTCTTGACAATTTCTGCTTTGGTCATTTCTAGTTTCTCTTATTTGTTTATATGCGTTATTATTTTTGAGAGTGCAAAGGTACTCATTTTCAGTGTGATATGAAAACTTTTTTGCTTTTTTTTTCAAAAAAACATTTATCCCTTGCGATTTTTAGTCTTTGAAGTAGTCTTCCAGTTCGTGTTGAGCTTCCAAGTCTATGCTGGATAAGTCGCGAACAATCTGTCCTTTCTCAAGCAATGCGATGCGTGTGGATATCTCTATGGTATGCTGCAAGTTATGACTGCTAAGCAGCACGGTGGCCTTCGTCTCGTCAACAAATTGCTTCAGCGTCTTCTTCAGGATGTTCTGGCTTGTAGGATCCAGGAAGTTGAAGGGTTCGTCCAGTATGACAATCTCTGTTTCCCTGATGAGTGCCGAGATGATACCCACTTTCTGTTTGTTGCCAGCTGAGAGATTCCTGATTAGCTTTTTCTGGCCAAACACTTCGCCAGCGGCAAAATGCTCATATTTTTGTAGCCGTTGTCTCATCATCTCTGGGTCGAGCCCGCTGATCTTTCCCAGAAAATCAAAATATTCCTCTGGCGTGAGGTAGTCGATGAGGAAGCCTTCGTCGATATATGCACTGACATGTTTCTTCCATTCCTCCGATGAGGCCGGGTTGATACCGTTGATGCTCACCGCACCTTGATCGGGTCGCAGCAGGTCGAGCATCAGTCGGAATAGGGTGGTCTTGCCTGCTCCGTTGTTGCCTACTAAACCGAGGATATCCCCGTCGTTGATGGTAAACGCAGGGATATCGCAGGCTATAGTCTCACCAAATGTCTTCTTAAGATTCTCTATAGAAATCATAATTACTAACTATGAATTATACGAGACCTTTTCCGTGACAGTTCTTAAATTTCTTACCGCTTCCACAAGGACAGGGATCGTTGCGTCCAGGCATCTTGTCTCTGACAATAGGCGTGCGTGGCTGCTGGGCACGGGTATCATTCTGTGCTGCTGCCTGCTGGCCTCTGTCAACGAGTTGCTCTTCCTGGATATTCTGCTTGTTCTCAGTATATTGCTGGCGGTTGGTGTGCTCCTCGGGTGCAGCCTCACGAACTTCCTGCTGCTGCATCTCGGGAATCTGACCACGGTTCAGCACAGCCATTGTGCGGTTGTTCATCTCGTTGATCATATTGTCCCACACCTTGGCACTCTCCAGTTTGAAGATGAGCAACGGGTCTTTCTGCTCGTAGCTGGCATTCTGTACAGAGTGGCGCAGTTCGTCGAGCTCACGCAGGTTCTCCTTCCATGATTCGTCAATGATATGGAGCAACATCTGCTTCTCAAACTCCTTGACCACGACCTTACACTCAGTATCGTAAGCCTCCTTGAGGTTGCAGGCGATGTTGTAAACGCGACGGCCATCGGTGATAGGCACCATGATACGCTCGTACATATGACCTTGCTCCTCGTAAACACGCTGGATGACAGGCCATGCCACCTCGCGGATATGCTCCGTTTTGCGGTTGAAGTTGGCGAGTGCGGCCTGGAAAGCTTTCTCTGCCAAATCATCGGGCTTCTCGTTGGTGAACTGCTGTTCGGTGAAGGGCACTTCCATGGCGAAGAGATGCAGGAATTCCTCCTTGCAACCTTCATAGTCGTTGCGCTCGATGATGGTGGAAACACGATCCCAGATGGTGTTGGCGATATCCATGCCGATACGCTCACCCATCAAGGCGTGACGACGCTTCTCGTAGATGACCGTACGCTGCTTGTTCATCACGTCATCGTATTCCAGCAGGCGCTTACGGATACCAAAGTTGTTTTCCTCAACCTTCTTCTGGGCGCGCTCAATGCTCTTTGATATCATAGGACTCTCAATCATCTCGCCCTCTTTGAAGCCCAGACGGTCCATCACGGAGGCGATACGCTCAGAGGCAAACAGACGCATGAGCTTATCCTCGAGTGATACATAGAACACAGAAGAGCCCGGGTCGCCCTGACGTCCGGCACGACCACGCAACTGACGGTCCACACGACGGCTCTCGTGACGCTCAGTACCAATGATGGCCAGACCACCGGCGGCTTTCACTTCAGGTGAGAGCTTGATATCAGTACCACGACCAGCCATGTTGGTGGCAATGGTTACAGCACCCATGCCGTTGCTGTCCTGCTGACCAGCCAGAGCCACAATGTCGGCCTCCTTCTGGTGCAACTTAGCGTTCAGCACCTGGTGGGGGATGCCTTCGCGCTTACCCGTCTCAGGATCAACATACATATCGAGCATACGGCTCAGCAATTCCGAAATCTCAACGCTCGTCGTACCAATCAGCGTAGGACGACCAGCCTTGCGCATCTTGACAATCTCCTCAATCACGGCACGATACTTCTCACGCGCAGTCTTATAGACGCGGTCGTCCATATCGTTACGTGCTACGGGCTTGTTGGTGGGAATCTCCACGACATCCAGTTTGTAGATGTCCCAGAACTCGCCAGCCTCAGTAGATGCCGTACCCGTCATACCTGCCAGCTTGTGGTACATACGGAAGTAGTTCTGCAGGGTGATGGTTGCGAAGGTCTGTGTGGCAGCCTCCACCTTGACATGCTCCTTGGCTTCTACGGCCTGATGCAGACCATCGCTCCAACGACGGCCTTCCATGATACGGCCAGTCTGCTCATCAACAATCTTCACCTCACCATCGATGACCACGTATTCATCGTCCTTGTTGAACATGGTATAGGCCTTGAGCAACTGCTGCAAGGTGTGTACACGCTCACTCTGGATGGCGTAGTGGTTCATCAGCTCGTCTTTCTTGTTCAGACGCTCCTCATCAGTGATGTTTATCTCTGCTTCCAAAGCAGACAGTTGTCCGGCAATATCAGGCAAGACGAAGAGCTCTGCATCGTTGACCTGCTTAGCCAACCAGGCAGTACCCTTGTCTGTGAGGTCACATGAGTTCAGTTTCTCGTCAACCACGAAATACAGAGGCTCTACGGCCTCAGGCATCTTGCGGTTGTTGTTCTCCATATACTTCTCCTCAGTCTTCAGCATACCTGCCTTGATACCTTCCTCAGAGAGGTATTTGATAAGGGGCTTGTTCTTGGGGAGCGACTTATGAGAACGGAAGAGCGACAGGAAGCCCTCTTCAATCATTTCCTTGTTGTTGGTGGCCTGTCCCTCGGTAATCTTCTGCTTGGCATCAGCAAGGAACTGGGTGGCCAACTGCTTCTGAACGCCGAAGAGTTTCTCTACCAATGGCTGATACTCCTCGAACATCTGCACTTCGCCCTTGGGCACAGGACCACTGATAATCAGAGGCGTACGGGCATCGTCGATCAGCACAGAGTCCACCTCGTCGACGATGGCGTAGTTGTGGGCACGCTGTACGAGGTCGGCAGGCGAGATGGCCATGTTGTCACGCAGATAGTCGAAACCAAACTCGTTGTTGGTACCAAAGGTGATATCAGCACGATAAGCCTGGCGACGCGCTGGTGAGTTTGGCTGATGCTTGTCGATACAGTCAACGCTCAGCCCGTGGAACATATAGAGCGGTCCCATCCATTCCGAGTCACGCTTAGCCAGGTAGTCGTTCACGGTAACTACGTGTACGCCGTTACCAGTCAGCGCGTTGAGGAACACGGGTAGGGTAGCAACGAGTGTCTTACCTTCACCAGTGGCCATTTCAGCAATCTTTCCCTGATGCAGCACCACACCACCGAAGAGCTGTACGTCATAGTGGATCATCTCCCATTTCAGGTCGTTGCCACCTGCAGTCCAGTGGTTATGATAGATAGCCTTGTCGCCATCAATAGTGATGAAGTCCTTGCGCGGATCGCCAGCCAGTTCGCGGTCGAAGTCGTTGGCGGTCACGATGGTCTCCTCGTTTTGTGCAAAGCGACGGGCCGTTTCCTTCACGATGGCATATACCTCGGGCATGACCTCGTCGAGAGCCTTCTCGTATTCGTCGAGAGCCTCCTTTTCTTTCTTATCAATCTTTGCGAAGATGTCGGCACGCTCATCCAGAGGTGTCTCCTCGATGGTGGCTTTCAGCTTCTCTATTTCTTCCTTTTGTGCTTTTGCTGCAGCTTGCACCTGCTGACGAATCTCCTGCGTACGTGCACGAAGTGCGTCGTTATCCAATGCTTCAATCTTTGGTGAAGCTGCTTTGACTAATTCTACGAAAGGCTGAATCTTCTTCATGTCGCGCGATGATTTATCGCCGAACAGCGCCTTCAGAATACTGTTAAAATTCATATTTTGTATTGTAATATTGTTTCGTTAAATCAAAAATTGCGTGCAAAGTTAGCGATTTTTTGCTAATTATTAGCATAAATCGCTTATTATTTGTTTCTTATACCTCAGAATAAGGGCTTTGAGAAGCACGCATTCGGGGCTCTGATACGGATGCTGCGGGCTACAGTAGGTGCAATCTGATCTACTGTAACGGGTGTCTGGATGCGCTCGGCCTTGATGTCTGTTCCATAGAAAATGATTGGGAACTGAATCACTGAAGCCCTTGATATCTCGCTTTCCTTGGTGTCTTCGTTAAGGATGGTCCATCCTGGAGCTGTCTCAATGATGATATCGCCACTGTTGTCGGGCGTATAGCCATTGCGGACTTTCAATATCTGCTCGTTCTGACTGGTGAGCAGTTGCAGGGATGTATAGACGTTTCTGACGCCCGACATCATAGCCAGGAATTCTTGTGAGCGATTGAGAGCATCGCCCATGCTGATCTTCTTTGTTTCCAGCAGTTGGCGATTCAGAAAGATATGGTTGCGATAGGTTGTCTCAACATAGTTGCCCTGTCCCCAGATAGCGCCCAGATACATGTTCATTAGGTTCACCGTGCGAGCCATGTAGAACGTGCCTGATGGTATTTTGTAGGCCCTGTAGTCAGCAGCTTCCTCCTTGCAATAGCCTGTGCTGGTCAGTACATAGAGCACTTGGCCGTTGCCAATGGTCTTGTCAAGATGTTCTATCAGTCGGCCCAGTTCGTTGTCCAGTCGGATATAGGTGTCTTGCAGTTCCAACTGACAATCTGTCACAGCCTTCTGGTCGTATGTGCCGGCATAATAGGTCAGGCAGAGCAGGTCGGTGACCTTGTCACTCCCCATAGCGGTGCTGCTGATGCATTGTATCGCCATGTCTGTGACGTCGGCATTGACGAGTGCGCTCGTTTTGTATTGCTGATACTGACGTGTGCCGCTGAACTTATGCTTAAAAGGCTTGACCTCGCCGCCTTGGGTCAGATAAGAGTAGTTGCTGCCCAACAATGAATAGGGAGTCCATTCCGTTGACTCTATCTTGTTGCGTGGTGCGCTAAGTCTGTTGCAGGCCTGTACCCAGATGGGGAGCGCCTGTGAGTAGTAGGACGTAGAGCACCATGTGCCCTGCTGATTGTCTATCCAGATGGCACCATTGGCAGCATGACTGGCCGACAATACGGCAGCCTCGCGGAAAGGCGCTATGGCGTAAACCACCGCTTTGCCTTCGGTGGCTACTTTCAGTTCATCACCCAGTGTTGAGGTGGTCATCTGATTTGGCGAGGTCGTCTCAGTAGTGCTGAGTCCTGTGAATTTGGAGTCGTCAACACATCCTATCGGTCTGAGCGTCTTGCGGTTCAGCCATCGCTCTCCTATTATATTATTATAATAAGGTGTCGTTCCAGAATAGAAGGTTGCCGTAGCTGATGCCCTGTCTATGGGCGTGAAAGGGTAGGCGGCATTGGTATATACCTTTCCCTCGTTAAGCAGTTTCTGAAAGCCTTTGTCGGAGTAGAGCGGCATAAAAGCTTCCATGTAGTCGCTGCGCAACTGGTCAATATTGATGCTGACCACCAATCGTGGCGCACCTTTCACCTGCCCTTGCGTTTGGGCAAATAGATTCTCTGCGTTGAAGCCGAGTACGGCCAGCAGTGTGATGTAGAGATTCTTATTTGTCATTGTAATGTCTCAAAGATCTTATCAGCAAACATAATGCCACAATTTCCATTCCTTCCGCATAGTCCTGCCAAAGGGCTCCTATGAAGAACAGTATGATGAATATGAGGCTGAGCTTGAACCATATGGTTTTGCGGCCTTTCCATACGGGCCAGATAAATAGCAGCGATAGCGGATTGAGCACGAGTATCTGCAGGTTGAGGCTCGTGGCGGGATGCTCTGAGAATATCATGATAAAGAGTGCCAATCCGCCAATGCCCGTAAGCAGCATCAGCAGAATGTCGAACCATCTGGCAGTTTTTTTCCTGATGGTCTCGAAAAACAGGATGCCAATGGTTACGATCAAGAGGAATATGGCACATTGCATGGGCGTAAACGGCAGATCCTCTTCTATGACTTGCACGCCTGGTGCCACCAGCTGACGCGTTTCTTTGACGAGGGGCACCTTCTCGCCGTTGCCACGTTCAATCACAGCGTGTGAGAAGTCGTAGCGCAGGTTCTCGGGCAGGAAGTGCTGTTCGCGCTGTGTGGTTTTCCTGTCGGCATTGACGCCCAACAGTATGTTGTTGACAAATGTGGCCCAAGGGTGGTGCATGGTCTTCTCGTTGATCATCTCGCGGTACGATGGCTCAAAATCCGCTCTCGGCTCATAGGCAATAGTCCCGTTGATGTTGCGCTCTATGATGTCACGTGGGCGTGTAGAGCAGTTGTCGTAGAAGAAATTGTACCTGTAGATGCGATTCTCGGGTCTGTAGTTGGTGGCCAGTGCGTCGATGATGGCTTGCTTCTCTTCGGCCGTCAGGTTCAGTATTTGTTCTGTCACTTGACTGCCCCATTCCTTGTAATACAGGAGGAAAGGCATCGTGGGTGCTGCGCCCAGGTTATAGTCGGTCTTTCCGAAGATGAATCTCAGGACGAAGTGAGGGGCCTTGAAATTAAACTCGCCATAGTTGAAGATGCAGTCTATATGGCGCTGTGGATGATTGATGTGGATGGCTGTGTGCCCATAGAGACTATACACCTCTTCGTGGGGCGAGCAGGTGATCAGTCCTATCTCTACGCTGTCCATCTCGTTGGTCGGCTCGTTCTGTGCTAATGAACTTATTGTGCAGAAAAGACCGAGCGTGAGAATAAAAATAGTCCTAAAAATGTTTTCGAAACGTTTCACGATGCAAAATTAATCTATATTTTCCACTTTCGGTGCTAATAGTTCGATTTTTTTTAATAATTTTGCACCCTGATAATGAAAAATGGTATGAACAAACTAACGATAGTTGCTGCTTTGGCGCTTTCTTCCGTGTTAAACGTAGAGGCCCAGAGCGGTACCAACTCCCCCTATAGTCAATATGGCGTAGGTGTTCTCTCGGATCAGTCGCAAGGTTTTAGTCGAGGCATGAATGGTGTGGGGCTTGCTCTCCGTAAGGGCAATGTGGTCAACACGCTCAATCCTGCCTCATATTCTGCTGTCGATTCGCTGACAATGATCTTTGATGTAGGTCTTTCTGGTCAGATTACTAATTTCAAGGAAGGCAATCGCCGCTTGAATGCCAATAATGCCGACTTTGAATATGCAGTGGGCAGCTTCCGTCTGATGCCAAAGGTCGGTGCCAGCTTTGGTATCTTGCCTTATTCCAATGTAGGCTATCAGTATTCCACTTCAGTAAAACTTAACGAGTCGTTCGGCTCTGTACCTATTAGTATGACTGGTGAGGGCGGTCTGCATCAGGCTTTCATTGGTGCTGGTTGGAATGTTGTGAAACCCCTGTCTGTTGGTATCAACGTGGCTTACCTCTGGGGTACGTATAATCGTGCGGTCCAGTCGGGCAGTACGACATATATCGATGACTTTGCGAATTCATATAAGGCTAATGTCAATAGCTATCTGATTACCCTTGGTGCCCAGTGGGAGCAGGCCATCAACTATCGTGACCGTTTGACGGTGGGCGTTACGGCTTCTCTTGGTCATAAACTTCATGCAAACGTAGATATCGCCAGTGGCGACTCAACCGTTTTTTCATCGGGAAAGGGTATTGAATTGCCGATGACCTATGGCTTAGGTCTTGGATGGACTCATGGCGACAAGCTTTTCCTTGGTGCCGATGTGACGATGCAGAAGTGGGGTAGCGTTAGCACCCCTGGCATTGTGAATCAGGGCACGCAGAAGGTGTATGCTATGCGCAATGATTTGCTCAAGGACAGCTACTCGGTGAAGTTAGGTGCCGACTATGTGCCCAGCGCTACGAGTCGTAATTTCCTTAATCGTGTACATTATCGCTTTGGTGCCGGCTATACTACACCTTATTATTATATTAATGGCAAGGAAGGCCCCAAGGAGTTGAGCGTCAGCGCTGGTTTCGGCATACCCTTGCAGAATAGTTACAACAACAGGTCTATCTTGAATATCAGTGCCCAATGGTCTCGTAAGTCGGCCAAGGATCTGATTACTGAGAATACTTTCCGCGTCAACCTCGGACTGACGTTTAATGAGCGTTGGTTTGCCAAGTGGAAGGTGGACTAAACTAATTGATAATTGATAATTAAAGATTATATCAAACGGCTGAGTGGGGTAGGGAGTGTCCTTGCCCTTATGCTGTTTATGGCTTGTAGTGAGGCTCAAGAGCATACGGCTCCTGCGGTGAATCCCGAGGACTCTGTGTCGATGATGACAACCTATGGGGTCAATACCCTGATTAGCGACTCTGGTGTCATCAAGTATCGTATCGTCACGGAGCGATGGGATGTCAACACCGTGCGCCAACCCTCGCGCTGGGAGTTTATGAAGGGCGTCTTCTTCGAACAGTTTGACGAGCGCTTTCATGTCGTAGGCTATGTCCAGGCCGATACTGCCTGGTATTATGACCAGAAGCGACTTTGGAAACTGCGTGGACGCGTGAGCATTCGCAATACCAACGGACTTATATATACCAGCGAGGAACTCTATTGGGACGGACTCAGCCATGAGTTCTATAGCACCGTATATTCTCGTCTGGTTACGCCTGAACGTACCATTGAGGGTACCTATTTCCGCAGCGATGAGCAGATGACCCACTATACGGTAACCAATTCCAAAGGCTCCTTCGTCCCCAACGACTTGGACGATGATGAGCCAGCTGATTCTACCTCAACCGAAAAGAAAAAATGACTCCATTGATTATAGGCCTCCTTGTCACAATGATATTCTCTGCATTCTTCTCAGGAATGGAGATTGCCTTTGTGTCGAGCAACAGGATGCTTGCTGAGATGTCGCGCGAGAAAAACAGTCCTACACAGCGCGCCATAGCCCTGTTCTATAAGCATCCCAACACCTTCGTATCGACGATGCTTGTGGGCAACAATATCGCGCTGGTCATCTATGGTATTCTCTTTGCCAAGATTTTCGACCAACTGCTGTTTAACGATATCTTCAACGATGCTGCCCGTGTCGCTGCTGATACGCTGCTCTCGACAGCCGTTGTATTGTTTACTGGCGAGTTCCTGCCGAAGACCATCTTCAAGAGCAATCCCAATACGATGCTCACCATCTTTGCCTTGCCAGCCTGGCTATGTTACGTCATTCTGTATCCCATCTCGCGTTTTGCCGCCCTGTTGTCAAAGGAACTGCTGGGCATGGTTGGCGTCAGGATGAATGTGGCAAATGATGAAAAGGAATTTACCAAGGTCGATCTTGACTATCTGGTGCAGTCCAGTATTGACAATGCCAAGAACGATGAAGAGATAGAGGAAGAGGTGCGCATCTTCCAGAATGCCCTCGACTTTTCTGAAACCAAGGTGCGCGACTGCATGGTGCCTCGCACGGAGATAGATGCTATTGAGGATACCTGCAGTATCGAGCAACTGAAGCAGAAGTTCATTGAGAGCGGCCACTCCAAGATTGTGGTCTATCACGAGGATATCGATCATATTATTGGGTATATCCATTCTTCCGAGATGTTTCGTAATCCTCAGGACTGGACTAAGAGTCTGCGTCCCATGACCTTCGTGCCCGAGACGATGGCTGCCAGCAAGATGATGCAGACCCTGCTAAGCCAGAAAAAATCACTTGGCGTCGTCGTGGACGAGTTTGGTGGCACCAGCGGACTTATCTCCTTGGAGGACATCGTAGAAGAGATTTTCGGCGATATCGAGGACGAGCACGATTCCAATAATTACGTGGCCAAACATCTGGAAAACGGAGAATACCTGCTCTCGGCCCGACTGGAGATTGAGAAAGTCAACGAACTGTTTGACCTATCATTGCCCGAGAGCGACGATTATATGACTGTTGGCGGACTCATCCTCCACGCTTATCAGGGCTTCCCCAAGCTCAACGAGGTGGTCAGAATCGGACAGTTTGAATTTAAAATCATCAAAAATACAGCCACAAAAATCGAACTTGTAAGGCTAAAAGTGACTGACGACACTAATTTTTCATAAAAAAATGCCGTTAATTCAAGAAAACTTAGTAACTTTGCGGGCTGTAAAATCGAAAACAAAGAAAATAATAATAAAAAACTAAAAACAAACAAATGGCAGCAATTGGAAAAATCAGAAGCTGGGGACCTGCCTTGGTCGGTATTTTGGCCTTGGGTCTTTTCGGCTTTATTGCACAAGATGGTTTTAGCACTTGTAAGGGTCGCGCTCAGATGAGCAGCAGCATCGCTGGCTCTATTGATGGCGATAACGTGGACATCCAGGAGTATCAGGCTCTTGTAGGTGAGTATCAGGAACTGTTGAAATTGCAGGGACGCGACAATCTCGACGAAGAGCAGCTTAACAGCCTGCGCGACTACATCTGGGAAATCACCGTCCAGAACAAGATTATCGAGAAGGAAGCAAAGAAGCTGGGACTCACCGTTACCGCTGACGAGGTGGTCAAGGTGCTCAAAGAGGGTACTCATCCCGCTATCCTGCAGACTCCCCTTCTCTCAGAGTTCGTAAACCAGCAGACCCGTACCTTCGACGCTACTCAGGTTAACGCCTATCGTGAGTATATGAAGACTCAGGCTCAGACCAACGCACAGGCTGCTGAGCAGTATGCACTCTTCGAGGCTTGCTGGCCCCGCGCAGAGAAGATGCTCGCCCAGAAACTGCTGGAGAACAAGTATCAGGCTCTGCTCGCTGGTTGCGTGCTCTCTAACCCCATCGAGGCTCAGGCCGATTTCGATGGCCGTAACGTAGAGAGCCAGGCACTCGTTGCTTCTATGCCTTACACCAAGATCAACGACAACGAGGTTGAGGTGACTGAGGCCGACCTGAAAGCAAAGTACGAGGAGAAGAAAGAAAACTTCAAGACCTATCAGGACACCCGCGATATCAAGTATGTCGTAGCTCAAGTATCGGCTTCTCAGAAAGACCGCGACGAGCTGATGCAGGTGATGCAGAAGGCTTACAATGACCTGCAGGGCGACAGCATCTCTATCAACGAGATTATGCGCACTTCACAGAGCAATGTCTCTTACCTCGGACTCCCCGTTTCACGCGCCGCTCTGCCTTCTGATCTGGCCGACAGCATCGTGAAGATGAATCCTGGACAGATTGCAGCTCCCTTCGAGAGCAGCGACAATACCTTCAATGTTGTGAAGTTCCTGAGCAAGGTCAACGTAGCCGACTCTATCGAGTATCAGGTCGTTAGCGTGGCTGCTGCCGCTTCTGCCGACAGCATCGTCAAGGCCGTTGCTGCTGGCGAGGCTTTCGATTCTATTGCCAAGAAGTACAACCAGCGTGCTGAGAAGACTTGGATGCGCTCTACCGAGTATGAGAGTGCCAATGCTCTTTCTGCTGACAACAAGCAGATCTTCTCTGCCCTGCTCAATGCGCCTGTTGGCGAACTCAAGAATATCGCACTCACACAGGGCAATCTCCTGCTCAAGGTTACTGATCGCCGTGGCTCTGTAGAGAAGTACGACGTGGCTATCGTAAAGCGCTCTATCGATTTCTCTAACGAGACCTATAATGAGGCCTACAACAAGTTCAGCCAGTTCGTGAGCGAGAGCCAGAACGTAGCCGGACTTGAAGAGAAAGCCGCTGAATACGGCTATATGGTACTCGATCGCACCATTGCCAACAACGAGCACACCATTGCAGGCATCCGTTCTACTCACGATGCTCTGAAGTGGCTGTTCAACGAGGCCGAGGAGAATCAGATCTCACAGGTTTACGATCGTTGTGGCAACAACGACAAGCTCCTCGTTGTAGGACTGAGCAAGGTCAACCCCAAGGGATATGCATCATTGGCATCTGTTGAGGAAAGTCTGAAGGCTGAGGTGCTCCGCGACAAGAAGTTCGCTAAGCTGGCCGAGCAGCTCAATGGCGTGAAGACCGTTGCTGAGGCTCAGGCTAAGGGTGCCGTTGTTGACACACTCTCACACGTCACCTTCGCTTCTCCCGCTTCTGTTCCCTCTATCATGGCCTATGAGCCTGCATTGAGCGGCGCTATCTCAGGTGTTGAGAAGGGTGCCACCGCCAAGGCTCCTGTCAAGGGCTACAGCGCAGCATACTTCTTCCAGGTGCTCAACCGCAATTCTCGCGAGGGTGTGCAGTACAATGCCGAGCAGCAGATGAAGACCCTTCGTCAGCAGTCTATGCAGCAGACCGTAGGCATGGCCATGCAGGAACTGCGTAGCACCACTGATATCGAGGACAACCGCTACATCTTCTTCTAAGAAGCAGCAATAATTATTTTGCTAACATACAAGGGCGCCCGAATCACTTCGAGCGCCCTTTTTTTTTTGAGCGTTTAGGAATGAGTATGCGTTTGAGCCTATTTCGCCTTGCGTTTGAGGCTGTTTTAGGTTGCGTTTGAGGCTGTTTCACGTTGCGTTTGAGCCTGTTTCGCCTTGCGTTTGAGGCTATTTCGCATGGCCTTTTATGCTGAAACGCATCGAGATGTGCCAGTTCGCGGGTCACGATGTGCCAGTTCGCGGGTCACGATGTGCCGGTTCGCGGGTCACGATGTGCCGGTTCGCGGGTCACGATGTGCCGGTTCGCGACCCGCGAACCCCTACATCCTCCCCTTCGAACTGCCACTTCCTGCCTCGCTTCATGATTGATTGTCAGATTTTTTCCGTCAACTGTGAATTTGGATTCCTCTTCATTTTTCTCTACTAAGCCATTTTTTTCTGTAAGAAGAAGTAGGTTTGTATTTTTTTACTATCTTTGCATTCAATGATCTAAAAGCAAGACAATAATGAGCTACTTACCACCATTCACGGTTAGTGCCGAGGCCATCAATCTGATAGCGGAGATTTCTGCTCAGATAGAGCGTTATGCCTGTAGAGAACATGGTGTATAGCAATCAGCAGCAGTATTACGATGCTATTACGGCCAGTACTAATGCAGGACAGTCGGGTCCGTTCATTGACTTTATGCTGGGCGAGATTTATAAGACGTTGAAAGAGCATCAGGGGAGCCCTTTACCAAATACTGAAGACGAGTTCGATGCAAAGTTCGGCAAAGAGTTCGGTGTAAAGTTCGGTGTAAACGAAAGAAAAGTTTTGTTGCTTTTGGCCTCCAATTCATCCTTATCTGCTGGAGACATCGCAGAACAGATAGGATTGACTAAGCGTGGTGTAGAGAACGATATTCATTACTGCTTGTATGGAGTGCGCATGTGTTCGTTCTTCCAACCTTCTATCACGCTGTCGTTGAGCACGCCCTCGTCCCACAGCTGGTCGATGGCATCCTCAGCGCGCTTGGCAAAATACTGGCCATGCAGGCGACGAATGTCAGTCATCTCACGCTCAGAATTAACCTTTGCCACCAATTCCAACATCTCAATCTGGAAAGGAGTGAACGGAGTGGGTTGTAAAGTTGATGCTTCCATTTTGTTTCTCTTGTTTTACTTTGATCCTGCTGCAAAAATACAAATTAATTCTGAAATAACAAACTTATAACGAATAAATAAATACTTTCATTTTTCTTTGGCACTTTCATTTTTATTCCCTAACTTTGCATTCAATCACTGGCAAATGGCCTCGGTGGAGGTCGCTGGTGAGACTTTTGAGGGTATAAATGAAGCGTACGCTTTTTATTCAAAACGTCTCTTAAGCTTGGCCGCGAAATAGATGACAGAATGAGAATAATAAGTGAATGCTCACGTGTATAGCGTGGGCGTTTATCTTATCTCATTCTGTAGGCACCGGCCAAGCGCCTGAGACGTTGGATAAGTATAAACTGTCCACGTTTTTTCATGCGCTTGGCCGATGTCGCGTTATTGAAGAAATTTCGTTCGCTTTCTTCAATAACTAATGACTATGGCAAAGAAAATGCAACTTGGCTATAGGGAAATAGAGCAACGGCTGGCAGATGCGTTTAGTGGTGCTGTGAACCCCGATGAGGTTGGCTATCAACTGCTCTATTCCTTTGGCAAGAGCGAACGTGACATTGAACGCTACAAAGAGGGTAAGGGAATCTTGAAAACCTTTGATGGCTTGCTCATTAAGGGCCTTTTCTGTTATCAGAAGGCCAATATGTTTGGTATTACAGAACAGTTGGAACAGCTAAAGAGAAATGCTGGAGTGGTGAAGGCTGCCCCCAAGATTATTGCTGTGAGTGATGGTAAGACGCTTTTGGCCTACGACCTGCGTGAGAAGGATACCTACGAAAACAAATTAGAGCGGCTGCCCTCAGACTTTGCTTTCTTCTATCCGCTGATGGATGTGGAGCGTGTGCACTATGTGGAGGAGAGTCCTGCTGACGTGAAGGCGGCAGAAAAACTGGCAAAGCTGCACGACGAGTTGCGTTCGTATAACGAGTTTCGTAGCAATGACGATCTGCATGATTTGAATATCTTTATCAGTCGGTTGCTGTTCTGCTTCTTTGCTGAGGATACTGGTATTTTTGAAGAGAACCTTTTTACCAGCAGTATTCAGCGCTATACCAAGGAAGATGGTTCTGACATTTCAGATTATCTGGATTGGTCGTTTAATATCATGGATGTGTCGTTGCGTCGTTCGGATACCCCCAGCATTATCAAGCAGTTCCCCTATGTCAATGGTGGCTTGTTTTCGAAGCATATTCAGATTCCCAAGATGGGGGCCAAGGCTCGCAGGATTATCATCGAGTGTGGCGAACTGAACTGGAAGGATATCAATCCTGATATTTTTGGTTCGATGATTCAGGCTGTGGTGAATCCAGAGGAGCGTGCCAATCAGGGAATGCACTATACCAGCGTGCCTAATATCATGAAGGTGATTAATCCGCTGTTTCTCGATGAACTGCGAGGAGAGTACAACAAACTGAATGAGCAATATGAGCAGAAGCTACAGTTGCTGAAAGTGGGAGGCCTGACGCAGAAGCAGTTCTACGACGACTGTAAGACCATCAAGAAGAAGGGCAACGACTTGCTTCGTCGCATGAGTCGCATGAAGTTCTTTGACCCTGCCTGCGGTAGTGGCAACTTCTTGATTATCACATACAAATGCCTGCGATTCCTCGAAATGGATATCCTCGCTTTGCAACGCAAATGTACGCCAGAGGGAGAAATCCTCTTTGTCGACAATAGCGTTATCTCGCTGAGCCAGTTCTATGGCATCGAGTTGCTCGACTTCCCTCACGAAGTTGCGATGCTTTCCCTTTGGTTGGCAGAGCATCAGATGAATACCAAACTGAATGAGAACTTTGGTGTCAATACGAAGGCCTTGCCCTTAAAGAACATTACCCAAATAGTCTGTGGAAATGCCTGTCGTATTGATTGGAACGAGGTTTGTCCACATACCCATGATGAAGAGGTCTATATCTTTGGAAATCCTCCGTATTTAGGGAGTCGAAACCAAGAAGAGATTCATAAGGAAGATCTGGATTTCACCTTATCAACGTTAAAAGACTATAGGAAATTGGACTATATTGCTATATGGTTTTGGAAAGCAGCAAACTACATTAAAGCATCTGCTGCAAAATGTGCATTTGTTAGTACCAATTCCATAACACAAGGTGAACAAGTATTGTCATTATGGAAGCCAATATTTGAAATGGGTCTACAAATAGAATTCGGTTACACTTCATTTGAGTGGAACAATAATGCTAAAAATAAAGCACATGTAATAGTTGTAATAATAGGTTTGTCAAATGTTAGTAGTTCACAAAAGAAACTCTTTACAGAAGATAATATCATATTATGTGAAAATATTAATGGCTATTTGTCGAATGGAAGAAATGTTTTTGTAGATAATAGAAAGGAACCAATAACACCTTTATTCAATACTATGGTTTATGGTTCTGAGCCAAGAGAGGGAGGTTTCCTGATGTTAGATTCCTATGAGAGGGAATGTATTGAGAATGAGAATCCAGAACATATTAAATTTGTAAAACGTACTGTAGGTTCTAATGAGTATATCAATGGTATAATACGTTATTGTTTATGGATCCCAGATAATAAAGTTGAAGAAGCAAAAACGAATTCTTTTATAAAGGATAGATTAGAAAAAGTAACTCAATATAGATTAACTAGTAAACGTGCAGATACTGTAAAATATGCAAATCGTCCTAATCAATTCACTAATTCAACATATAAACAAGAATCTGTATTAGTTGTGCCGGTTGTATCTTCTGCAAATAGAGAATATCTTCCACTGGGTTTTGTAGATGAAAATGTTGTGGTTCTTAATTCTGCACAGACAATTGCGAATTGTGATACAATTACTTTTGGTATTATAGAGTCTAAATTACATATGGTTTGGGTTAAGGCAGTATCTGGCAAGCTAAAGAATGACATACGATATTCATCAACACTCTGTTACAACACTTTCCCTTTCCCCAAAATCTCTGCTGAGAAGAAACAGGAGATTGAATCGGCGGCAGAGGAAGTTCTAATTACTCGTGAGTATTACCCAGAGAAGACTTTGGCAGAACTCTATGACCCAGACAAGATGCCACAGGATTTGCGCGAGGCTCATGCCAAACTCGACGACATCGTAGAGAGTTGCTACCCAGGTTATCCCTTCGCCTCAGACGAAGCCCGTCTGGAATGTCTGTTTAAGCTCTACGAAAAGATGACAGCAAAATAATAGCCCCAAAATTTGGAAGTTACATGTAAAGTCCGTATCTTTGCAATAAAATAGCATAAGAGTGAATTATGAAACTGACAAAGGAAGAAGCACTAAAGCGTTTTAAGAACGCGCTGAATCGCAAGAAGGATTGGGAAGAAAAGTTCGAAGCAAAATATGCTAATGTGACAAATCTGTATACAACAGCATAGAGACAATGAACGACCTTTCCTTGGACTATATTAATTCGAAATCGCCATATCTGGTAAAACGAGCAGATGATGGCGATTATGTGTTTCAGACAGCAAAGGGTGTCATCTATGGCATTGGTTTTATTGAGAACGACCCTCTTGGCGGATGCGAAACTTATCAGCTGTCTATCAGTAATCAGAATAAACTCCATGCTTCTTACGACCCAGATGTAAAGAATGCCACCCTTGTAATTGTTGACGAGTTCTTCCGTGAGAATTTAGATGGATTGCTTTATATGTGCGATACAAGTGATAGCCGTGAGGCTGCACGCAACCGACTATTCTTGCGTTGGTTTGAGGAATCTGCAGAACCAGAACGTTTTATCATCAAGACTGCAAGCGCAGTAATAGAAGGGCAGGGAATTTATGCCGCAATAATTGTGGAAAACAGAAATCCATTGGCAAAAGCCATCGTTGACGATTTTGAACTGACAGCACAAATGTTGACAGAAGATAAATAACCACAGCGCAACTATCAATAACTAGGAATTCGAAACGTCTCTTAAGCTTGGCCGCAGACAGACAAACGTAGAGAATATCTTTTGAGAAAAGCGCTGAACTAAAGATATTCTGACATGCTAAAAACCGAAAACACAATTGTTGATATCAAGTATCAACAGACTGGAACGGCTACTGCCGTAAACCCCTTAGGAATGCGTGAGATGCAGGCATTGGCCTATGAGCATCGCAGTAAACGATTCTTATTGATTAAGGCTCCTCCTGCATCAGGAAAGAGTAGAGCATTGATGTTTATTGCTCTTGATAAGTTACAAAACCAAGGAATCAAGAGGGTGGTGGTAGCTGTGCCAGAAAAGAGTATTGGGCGCTCGTTTAAAAACACCAATCTTACTAATAGTGGTTTCTTTGCAAATTGGGAAGTGGCATCATACTTCAATCTGACTGACGTAAAGAATGAACAGGACAAGAAGGGTCGTTTTATAGAGTTCTTTCGTCAGAATAGTGCAAAGATATTGGTCTGTGCTCATGCCACCTTGCGAAATGGTATGAAAGAACTGGAAGATGAGGCTTTTAACGACACATTGCTGGCCATTGATGAATTCCACCATACTAGTGCTGATGCCAACTCGAATCTTGGCGACGTAGTACGCAGAGTGATGAACAACTCTACAGGTCATATTGTGGCTATGACAGGTAGCTACTTCAGAGGCGATGGCGTGCCTGTGCTCAGAGCTGAGGATGAGGCCAGATTCTTCCCTGTAACCTATAATTACTATCAGCAATTGAATGGCTACAAGTATCTGAAGAACCTGATTTTGGGTTATCACTTCTATCATGGTTCGTATCTGGACCGCATTGGTGAAGTACTCGATACGACGAAGAAAACGATAATTCACATACCAAGTGTGAATGCACGTAGTTCAACAGGACTTGGAAAATATACTGAGACTGGTGAAATCATGAAAGTGATAGGTACTGTAGAATCAAAAGATTATAATACAGGCATCTATCATGTAAGGACTGCTGATGGCAGACTGCTAAAGGTGGCTGACCTCGTAGAAGATGACCAGAAGGAACGCAATATGGTGCAGGGTTATCTCCAAAATATCAAGCATCGCGACGATGTGGATATCATCATTGCACTTGGTACAGCAAAAGAAGGCTTTGACTGGCAATGGTGCGAGATGTGTCTGACAGTTGGCGTGCGTGGGTCTTTGACTGAAGTTATTCAGATTATAGGTAGATGTACGCGCGATTGTGAAGGCAAAGAAACGGCTCGCTTTGTGAACCTCATTGCTATGCCAGATGCTGAACAGGCAGAAGTGAAGGTGGCTGTGAATGACTTTTTGAAAGCAATTACTGCTTCACTGCTTATGGAACAGGTGATGGCTCCCAGTTGGAAGTTTAAAACAGAAAGAGAAGAAGATGATGGTAAGGGCGATCTGACGCAGACTATTGTGGTGGTGGGTCTAAAACCCTTATCGAGCGAGAAGACAAAGACAATCGTGGAAAGTCGGCTTGATGATTTGAAGGCTGATGTTCTTCAAAACGATATGATTGTTAAGGCGTTAAGTGGATCTACCACAGCAGAAACAATTACCCAACATATCATTCCCAAGATTATTCGCGAACGTTATCCTGACTTGACTGACGAAGAAGTTGAGGAGGTACGCCAGCGGTTACTCCTTGACACTATCGTAAAAGGCAATGATATTGTCAATGAGAAAGGCGAGCCTATTTCTTCTTTGCCAACCGATGACGGTGACGAAGAAAAGAGCGAAGGAAACAGACTGATAAAAATCGCTAATAGGTTTATCAATATTGACCAATTGAGTATCAACTTGATAGATACAATTAATCCCTTCCAGCGTGCATACGAAGTTATATCAAAGTCGGTAGATGCCAAGACGTTGAAGCTGATTCAAGATACTATTGCTGAGCAAAAATTTGATATGACCTTAGAACAGGCTATTATTCTGTTTAAAGGGCCATTGAAAGGGTATGTGGCTGCACATGGTGGAAAAATACCATCAATGGATGATCCTGATCCAAAGGTAAGGGAGTTGGCTGTGGCTTATGCAAAGATATGGAATCAGAAACGTCGTCAAATGAGTGGACTTGAAATAGGAGAGTAGAAGTATGACTATGATTATTAGAGACATCAAGAAAGAATTACTTGAAATACTGGATGACCCCTTGCTAGATGGTGCACGTCCTTTTGCAAAAGCGATAACAGCTGATGATAGAATTACCCAAAAGATAGCTGAGATAAAGGAGTGGATAGCCCAAAATGGTCGTGAACCACAAAAGGATGGAAGCTTGAAGGAGAAATTGATGTATGCGTCATTTACAACATTAAAAGAAAAAGGACTATGGACATAGATAAAGAATTGAAGGCACTTTTTGACGATCCTTTGTTGAATGTTAGTGAGGAAGAAAAGAGCCTTTTCGATATTCCTCAGGATATGCGAAGAGTGATTGCCAAGAAGAAGGCTGATTATGTGGCTCAGCATAAACTCTGCGAGAACTTTGACGAATATAAATCTTTATTCGCAAAAGTGCATCGTGAACTGAAACAAGGACTTCGTTCTTTGGTTAAGATTACCAAGACGGCTACGCTCTCAGAAGGACGCTTTTATTTTGTAAGTGGCCAGATGCTGCTATTGGAAAAGATTGGCGAATTGAAGAAAAGCAGCAACTTCCTGCCTGATGCAAGAACGCGATGTATCTATGAGAATGGTACTGAGTCTGACATCTTGTTACAAACACTTCGAAAGAATGTAGTTGGAGATGGATATGCAGTAACAGAATTACAAGAAGATGCAAATGGTAAGTTCTTTAGCAATTCGGATGTAACAGCAGATGACAAAGTGACTGGCTACATTTATGTACTTAGTTCGTTATCGCAAGCCCCTGCAATCAAAGAAGTGAAGCATCTCTATAAGATCGGATTCTCGACAAATAGCGTTGAGCAAAGAATAGCAAATGCAGAGAATGAACCCACTTACTTGATGGCTCCAGTAAAGATTCAGGCTACCTATAAGGTAGTTAATGTAAATTCTCAGAAGTTTGAAGACTTGATACATCAGGTATTAAAGCCAGCTCAATTCCAAGTGTCTGTATTTGACGATAAGGGTGTTGAGCATCAGCCTCAAGAGTGGTTTGTAGTTCCTTTACCAGTCGTGGATGTTATTATCCAAAAAATCATGGATGGAAGTATTGTAGGATATACCTATAATCCTGAGCAAGAATGCCTGGAAAGGCGGATTGTCAAGGAAAAATCAACTTTTGATACTACGGGTATGAAGGTCCTAACACTCAATATCAAGAAGATAAACTTTGATGAGATAATGAGCGGGATGAAAAAAATAGAGTATCGAAAGTTAAAGCAAACAACACTTAACAAATATACCTATCTGGATGAATCTGATGGGAAACGCTATCTGCGTCGATATGATGCAATACGTCTTTTTGTTGGTTATCATAAAGATAGAGAAAGTGCATTGGTTCAGGTAAAGGATATTACGTACAATGCTGGCTTTGTGGAATATCATTTAGGATTAATCTTGGAAGTCTTGAATAAGAACTAAGATTATCTTATCTGTTCGCTTTGACTGAACACATAACATTTACCTTTGCACTTGAATTCATTAAGATCATTAACTTAAAACAAAAAAAGAATGGTGAAGTTTACTGAAATTTATTTTGATGATGCCCTTCATGCGGCACAGTTCTTGTCAAAGCGCACAGGAAAGGAAATCATTCCTGTGGAGATGGACTCTGAAGGTTTCCCAATTCCACCTCAAAAGGAAGAGTTTGGCGAAAAGACTCAGGCCTTGATAGTGGGAAATTATGCTATCGCCTTTTTTAGAAAGAGGACAAGTATAGATGAGGATAGAAAACAGAGAGACAGGGTGCTGCATAGAATCAAATTCGGCATTAAACTGAAGGCTGCTCGTGAAAGGGCAAACATGACTCTGGAAGATCTTTCTGACTATACTGACTATAAACCAAAGACGCTGGAAAATGTGGAAAATGGCAGATTTGATGCATCACTGGAAATGATAAGTAATCTGGCTGACGCTTTGGGTTGCGAAATTGACTTCGTGGAATATAAAGAATAATAACGTATAACTTAAAACCATAAGACTATGAAAGTATTATCAGTACAACAGCCCTGGGCATCATTGATTTGCGCAGGTATTAAGGACGTAGAAAACAGAACATGGAAGGCAGCAAAGGTGCCTGGCCGTATACTAATTCACGCCAGTTCCAAAAAAGTTACGAAGAACTTCTTTGCAGGTATTCCAGAGCAGCTTTCATCTTTTATAAATAATGAGATAAGTTTTGGTAATTTCCCAGAGCCTGAAACTTTGCCAACAAGTGCCATTGTTGGCTATGTGACTGTTACGGCATTTGAAGAGGGGGTTGTGGATTCTATTTGGGCAGATGAAGGCGCAATCAAATGGAAACTCGAAGATGCGTGGATGTTTGATGAACCAATACTGAATGTAAAAGGAAAACTGAATCTCTTTGATTATGATGAAATTGACGAGAATAATCTGCCACCAGCTCATCAGGTAGAACTGGAAGATATTTGGCTCAGCGAATCAGAAGAGGAGGTATTTATTCCTTGTGAAAAGAGTGCTTTTGAAAAGATTGAGACTGGGGGATTTAAGGCAATTGAATTATTCCTGACTGGCTATCTCATGGATGTCTTGTGCGTGGAAGATGCTTTTAAAATGAAACCTTTTAAGAGTGTAACAGTATATTGTGGCAATAAGTATATAGCTTTTGAATTGGCAGATGGGTCTGGTATATATAACATCCCAGATCCACACGATGAATCGAAGCCATATATGATATATTATCCAGATGGCTCTGAACTTGCATGGATGACAGCACAGTTTAACTTTGGAAAGAAACTGGAGGAGGGAGAGTTTGATAACGCCTGTGAAGAGACAACTATCCAAGAATCAGCGAAAATCCAATCGCCCAAAGCTAAAGAGGATGAAAACGTTCTTAAGTTTAAAGTAAGCAAAGATGTCTTCAAGGATATTGTATCAGGCGAAAAGACGTTCTTTCACAAAGAGATTACTCAAAAGAGTTTAAGTACATTCTTCGTGGTAAATGAAAATGGGACTGTGAAGGAGATTAATGGCGTTCCTCAGTTAAGGAGGTATGACGCGATTCAATTCATCAATAAAGATGATTCGTATACGTGTCAGATTAATAATGCTGATGTGATGTATTTTGATTCTGAATATGGTAATTACATGCTCTATACCGAACTGGAAGAGGATGAAAGAGTCGATTATACTGAATGTTTTATGGAATATGCTTTAGGTGATAAAAAATAATTGCGTTTTGTCAAGACACCTTCCACCAACAAAATAACTCATACATATGGAAAAAATACAATTAAAGTTTTCTGCCACCCATAGTCTCTTTCCTTCGAACGGCATGGTTGTAGTCCTTACCTTAGACGAGAAAGGAAAGAGCTATAAGGTAAAATTTGATAACCCTCTGGGAGAGTTTGCAAAAGAGATTTCTGGGAAACAGGAAGATCTGCCGCCTCTGCCCAAGCGGGTGTTGAATGCTTTCACAGAGGCTGCCATCGACAGGATTCTATCAAAGGATGAGATTCCTAATGAATCTGGTATGATGGTGCTTGATGGAAATAGCTATGAGATAACTATAACCAAAGGTAATATACGCAAGGTGTATTCTGCGGATGATGCAAGCATCGAAACGTATCCTCTCCTGAGATACCTTGCAAGTTGGTGTAGAAGGCGATAATTTGAAAGAAAACGATATTTTTTTCGTTTTGTTCGCTCTGGCTGAACACATAAGGATTACCTTCGCAGCAAAATCGTGAAAAAGGCGGATTGATGGTCGCATCGGTAGCGAGGCTTTCGCAAGATAGCATATTGCAAGGTTCAACTCCTTCGCCAATCCGCCTTGTTTTTATAGTCTGCGGCTTCCGCAATTGGTGCGGAGAGGTACAGACGGGGCTGGCTCCCACCTGACGTTTTGGGGTATGGCGGCCAGCCTTTTGAAAAAGAAATTATTAGCCCGTAACGCGCATCGGTAGGCGAACATATCTCAGACCCCGTTGCTCGATTGTCAGACGTAATTCGGGTGGCAAGGGGATATGTCTCTTGCTCTTTAATGGAAGTCAGGTAGAGCCACGATGTATGGTAAAGGTGGGCAAGCCGCAAGGTTTTCAGTAGCAGTTCGATTCTGCCGCCTGGCTTCCTTCTTATTGAAATATAAATTGTGAGTCTCATATTAAGAGCGTATTTGCAAGCAGGCTCAGTCCTAATACGTTCTTTTGCTGGCTGCCCCCAGTGCATTAGATCTGGTGAGGTGGCCAGCGTTTTTTGAGAAAAAATGAAAATTTCAGTATTTGTTCGCTTTAACTGAACAAATAATCATTATCTTTGCACCAGAAACTTAAAATTCAGATAATTATGGCTAATACTAAAGACTATGCATTCCGTGAGATGATCTATGACCAATGCTTCAGTACGGGTAAGGAATATACCTGTAAGCAGTTGATGGATATTGTCAACAGGAAACTGGAGGAAAGGGGTATGAAACTCATCCAGTCTCGTACTACTTTCATGCAGGATATGATGGAGATGAATGGAAAGTTCGGTACTCTTTATGGAAAAGACGGTATTGTATACGAGGATAGGAACAAGAAACGATATTATAGATACCGTTATGGAATAGATTCTATCTATAATCATGAGCTGACAGAGGATGAGGTGGAGAAACTGCAGGAGGTAAGAAGTATTCTGCAGGGATTTAACGGTATGCCTGATTTCGGATGGATAGACCAGATGCTAACGCGACTGGACCAGAACATGATGGGCAGACAGAAGGAGATAGCCAGCTTTGAGGGTGGTACGAAAAGGGATGCTGTATTACTGATGCCGCTATTTGATGCCATCAATAAGCGTCAGGTGCTTGATGTGGAATACAGAAAGGATTACAGAGACTCAGAGGCTATTATCCTGCATCCTTATTATCTGAAGCAGTATTGGCGTCGCTGGTATCTGATGGCCATGAAGGAAGGTGGAAAAGATATAGAGGCCTTTTCGTTAGACCGTATGGATTCAGTAAAGGTGAATAAGGAGGTGAAATACAAAGCCACCAAGACGTCGTTTAAGAAATACTTCGAGCATTTGGTTGGTGTGACTGTTCCGCAAGAGCCGAAAGTTGAGCACATAGAATTGTGGGCTGATAGTAGTCTATTCCCTTATCTCATATCGTTGCCCATACATAGCTCGCAGAAGATAGTTGTGAATGAGAAAGGCAACTATTCACTTACGCTGGATGTGATGATTAACTACGAATTGATTCAGGAACTGATGTTCTATGGAGACCGTCTTGTTGTGACGTCACCTGCATTCCTGCGTGACCATATGATTGAAAGGCTGGAATGGTGTAAGGAGTCATACAAAAATGTAGAGGGAGCAAAACTGAATATTGAAGCGCTGGAGCCAGAGTTGTTTGCTTTCAACTATATTCATGATAGAAAGGATGATGAGTTGCTTATTAGCTACAGGATTAGTCTTGGTACGATGTATCTGGAGAGTAGCATCTTTGATATGAGTATAGATTGGAACTATGTCCGCACGTGTTTGGAAAAGATTGTCAACCACAGTCATACGGTCATAGAGCTTGGTAATGAAGAGGAGCCTACTAAGATAGAACTGAAGAAAGTGGGTGATATGCTTGATATTGAGGTTACTCCTAATCGTCAGGTCAGCAAGGACGGCTTCCCATTCAACGGACATGCACGATGCAAGGATGTAGTGCGTGAACTATATCATGGCCTGTTGGAAATGGCAAATGCCTATCCAAAGGAATATGTCGATGGCTGTCCGTTTACGCAAGATGTGGTGCGCAGGGCACTTAAATCTGAAATGATAGAGAAATTCTTGTTGGATTAAGGTGGTAAAAAGAAAACTCGGAAGCCCTTTTTTATCGAGGTTTCCGAGTTTGTCTGTGAGGTGCCTGGCGGACTCGAACCGCCGTAGACGGTTTTGCAGACCGTTGACTAAGCCACTCATCCAAGGCACCGAATGCGAGTGTAAGGATTACCCTTCTTGGTTTGCGGATGCAAAGGTAGCTATTTTTTTTTATCTGACAAAATTTTTAGATGTTTTTTTGCAGTCATGACATGGATTACCGCCTTTTTCCTGCATTTGCTCTTTTAACGCGCAGCCTGGGCAATCATCGCACGCACAGCTTTTGTGCTTGAAGGTTCGTATAATCCTTCTCGTGGCATAACAGGCGGATGCTATGATGATAGCTGCTACGATAATGATCTCCATAGACTAAATATTAAAATATGTATGCGTGTACATTATATAATAATCTTGTCAATGGTCTTGCTGATATTGTCGATGACGCGGCCTGGTTTGGCTTCATCCTGGATGTGATGGGCGTTGACAACGGCCTTCAAGCCTAATGGCTCGATACGTACGTCAATATCTGTGCCCATTTTGGTGGGGTCGCCGTCGAAGTGGACTGCGCCAGGCTCGCTGCGATGGATATGCAGGCTGCGTGCCTGGAAGGTCTGGATATGGGTGTTGTTTTTCAGCGTCTTGGCAAAGAGGTCAAATCCTAAGGTGGCAGCCTCAAGGATGTTGAATGGCTCCATGATAATCACGTCGAGTAATCCGTCTTGCATGGATGCCTCAGGGGCGATGTAGGCATTATTGCCGTACTGTGAGGCATTGGCACAGGCCACGAGGAAGGCTTTGTATTGATGGTTTCCGCTATCGTCGGTAATGGTATAGGTGTCGGGCTTGTAGGTCAGTCCTTCTTTCAGTACGTTCTCAATATACGTGGCCAGTCCGCGTTTGCCAGACTCTGCGAATTTCAGCGAGACGAAAGCGTCGAAGCCCATGCCGCAGGTACAGAAGAACGGCAGGTCGTTGATGACGCCATAGTCGAAATAGTCTGTACTCCCGGCATTAATGACCTGTAAGGCTTGTTTCATGTCCATTGGGATGCACAGATGGCGTGCCAGCCCGTTACCAGAACCACAAGGGATGATGCCCAGCGCGGTGTCGCTATGTACCAAGGAGCGTGCCACCTCATTGACGGTTCCGTCGCCACCCACGGCCACACAGATGTCACGATGGTCTTTGGCACACTGGCTGGCAATCTCTGCCGCATGGCCGGCATATTCCGTCTTGACAATTTCGCAGTCGTAAATGGTGCTGTCAATATATTGCCCAACAAGCGAGGGTAGGGCACTCTTTGACTTCGTACCCGAGATGGGGTTGATGATAAAAGTAATGGACTTCTTATTGTTTTGCATAGTGCAAAAATACATAATTTGGACGAAAAAGAACAGCAAAAACATAGAAAAAAGAAAAAAACAAACTTTTATTAAGAAAAATGTGCACGAATTGCAGAATTTTGTGTAACTTTGCATCCCAAAATAAGTGAAACCAAACAAAGATATGGGACAACTACAAGAAAGATACAAGTCGTATCGCATTCCTCAGGAGGCAATGGCCAAGGGAATCTACCCTTATTTCCGTGCTATTGAGGGAAAGCAGGGTACGGAAGTGGAGATGGGCGGACATCATGTTTTGATGTTCGGCTCAAATGCATATACTGGATTAACAGGCGATCAGCGTATCATCGACAAGGCAAAGGCTGCTCTTGACAAATACGGATCAGGTTGTGCAGGCAGTCGTTTCCTCAATGGTACGTTGGATTTGCACATCCAGTTGGAAAAGGAAATCGCAGCGTTTATCGGAAAAGACGACTGTCTGTGTTTCAGCACAGGTTTTTCTGTCAATCAGGGTGTCATTCCGGCATTGCTCAGCAAGGATGACTTCGTGATTTGCGATGACCGTGACCACGCTTCCATCGTGGATGGTCGTCGTCTGGCTTTTGCAAAGCAGCTGCACTATAAGCACAACGATATGGAGGATTTGGAGCGCGTGCTTCAGAAACTTCCCCAGGAGGCTGTCAAGCTGATTGTCGTTGACGGTGTGTTCTCCATGGAGGGTGATTTGTGTAAGTTGCCAGAAATCGTGAAGCTGAAGCATAAGTATAATTGCTCAATCATGGTGGATGAGGCTCACGGTATCGGCGTGTTCGGAAAGCAGGGACGTGGTGTGTGTGACCATTTCGGACTGACTGACGAGGTGGATCTGATTATGGGTACTTTCTCTAAGTCGTTGGCTTCTATCGGAGGCTTTATTGCTGCCGACAAGGATACCATCAACTGGTTGCGCCATACTTGCCGTACCTATATTTTCTCAGCTTCAAATACGCCTGCTGCTACAGCAGCTGCTATGGAGGCTCTGCACATCATTCAGCAGGAGCCCGAGCGTATTGAGAAACTGTGGAAGGTGACTCGCTATGCCCTGAAGCGTTTCCGTGAGGAAGGCTTTGAGATTGGCGATACTGAGAGTCCTATCATTCCTCTTTACGTAAGAGATACCGATAAGACGTTCCTTGTAACGGCACTGGCCTTCAATGCAGGCGTGTTTATCAACCCTGTCATTCCTCCTGCATGTGCGCCTCAGGACACGTTGGTGCGCTATGCTTTGATGGCTACGCATACCGAAGAGCAGGTAGAACGCTCGGTGGTTGCGCTGAAAAAGATATTCGTAGAGCAAGGAATCATAAAATAATTGCGGAAAAATTTGCAAAGGTCGCAGAAAATGCGTACCTTTGCACCCGCAAAACCGAGGTGTAGCGCAGTTGGTAGCGTTCCTGGTTTGGGACCAGGCTGTCGCAGGTTCGAGTCCTGTCACCTCGACTAAGCTTTTTAAAGGGAAACATTTGTATATGATACAAGTTGTTTTCCTTATTTTTTTTGTAAAAAAATTTGCATTTCACAATTTTTTTTATTAATTTTGTAGCCAGAATTGTCAGTAAGAGATGAAATCAATAGCTAAAATCTTAACCTTAACGATTCTATTATTGGATAGTTTGTGCATGATGGCCTTTGATGAGCGTATCTATCAGGTTATCAATGCATCAGACAATCTTGCTGATAACAGTGCTCAGATAGTGATATGTACAAAGACGGGACGTATAGTCATATCAACCGTTGGCAACCTGAATTTTTACAATGGTGCCAACTTTACCCATATCAGTGCACGCCATGAAATGCAATATCAGCTTCCTCGCTATAAGGGTAATTATCGTTTGTATTTTGACCGAAAGCATCATATTTGGCTGAAGAACGCTCGCACGTTGACTTGTGTGGATCTGATGAGAGAGGAGTTCGTTGCCAATATAGATAGCGTCATTACTGAACTGGGTGCACATGATCCTTTGGAGGACTTGTTTGTTGATTCTGTGGGCGGTGTATGGCTTCTGACCAACAAAGGTCTCTATGGTGTCAATAACCAGCAGACGTATTCGGTGCTGCGTGATCAGAACCTGCAAGATGTGGATGTCTTTGACAATATGCTTCTCACCTTCTATGACAACGGTGAGGAATTGGGGCAGGATATTCATACTGGACGCACAGTACACCGCAGCAGGGCCTACGACTGGGATACCGCTCAGCGCTTTAACAGCACCTCGGCTATTCTAAGATATGAAGACGGCTATTATCAGGTGCGCAATGGAGAGAAGGAAGCGGTACTTTTGCATTTTGACGTAAAGCAGTTGAAATGGACAACCGTTCAGGTCTTTCCATATCACGTCAATCATCTGACGCTTCATGACGAATGTATTTATTTGCCTTCAGAACAGGGATTTGGAATCTATGACATCAAGAATGACAGGATGGAATGGGTCGATGAATTCCAACTCACCAGTGGACTTAAGGTACGTTCGGAATGCAATATGATTGCCTTTGACCGTCAGGATGGTATGTGGATTGGTACGGAGAAACGTGGCATATTGTATGCACGTCCGTCAAAATTGATGTTCCAATCCTATTCTTGGGATCAGCCAGAAGCAGCAGACTATTTGAAGCTATTTGAGGATGTCAACCAGAACATCACTGAGTTTCACGGGTTACGGGCCAACTGTATGTTTATGGACAGTAGGGGATGGTCGTGGATAGGCACCGCTCAGGGCCTTTATCTTTACAAGACGCCACAGTCGGAACCTATTGTGTTCTCAAGGAAGAACGGCTTTTACAATAATGTCGTACACACCGTTATAGAAGACAAGAATCATAATATATGGGCTGCCACTTCCAATGGTATCTCGTTTGTACGTTTCAATGGCGAGGAGGTCAGTTTCGTTAATAGCTTCAGCGAGATAGACGGCGTTCCGTGTGAATCGTTTGTCAATTGTAAAGCCATACTGATGGACGATGGCCGCATTGCCATGCAGACCATAGACCATGCTGTAGTGTTTAACCCCAACGACTTGGAAGAGGTGAATACACCGCATCCGTACATACTGTTCCCCAAATTGATTAGCTTGAGGGTGAATGGTAATAATATCGATCCAGATGTGGTGGTAGGCGACAATGTGGTCATTGACAGGGCTTTGTCGCGTGTACGTTCGATAACCCTCAGCAGCAATCTGGCATCCACATCGCTCACATTCTCCGCATTAAACTATTACCGTCCACTTCAGACCTACTACAGGATTCGCATCAAGGGCGTGGAAGAGTACGATGATTGGAAATGCTATTCTTATTTCAACAGCGGAGGAAGGGTCGATTCCAAGGGGATGCTACATATTCCACTAGTGTCGCTTACGCCTGGCACCTATAAGTTGGAGTTGCAGGCTTCTATGTATCCTGACCAGTGGACTGCCGATCCATATGTATGGGAAATCGTGGTCACCCAACCTTGGTGGCAGACTACTGGCGTATTATGGATGCTGGGCATTGTCATCTTCCTGATGGCACTTATAAACTTTGCCATATATATGCGTAATGAACGTATGCGTATGCGCAGGAATCATGGCGAAGGCGATATCATCCGTAAGATACGACAGTTTGTGGAGCGTTGTAATGCTTTATCAAATGAGACGCTGTCCCATAATCAAGATGATTTCCGTCATGATATGGAGAATTCTGATGCAAAACTCAGTCCAGAATTTATTCGCGTCATGCAGAGTATTCTGCCTTATGTTCAAGAACACATGAGAGGCGAACTGACAATGGCTCAATTGAGTAGTGTGGCTCAGATGGATGTCGTATCGCTTTACGAGTTGGTGATGGCTGATATCTATAAGAGTCCTCGTGATTTGGCACGAATCACCCGACTGGAACGTGCTGCAAAATTGTTGGCGACTACCGATAAAACGATTGAACAGATTGCTGCGGAATGCGGCTTCAGCACGCCAAACTATCTGATCGGTTCGTTCTTCCGTCAGTATAAGATGACTCCTAAGGAGTATCGCGAAAATCTCTGATGCTTTTATCCGAATAAGACGCGCAAGGCCTCTTCTACCTTGCGTACAGGGTGCACTTGGATGTTGAATTTCCTGCCGTTTAATCCTTGCATATTATAGCGAGGAATGATGATATGTGCGAAGCCCAGTTTCTCGGCTTCCGCTATGCGTTGCTCAATACGGTTGACAGGTCGCACCTCTCCGCTTAATCCCACTTCTCCTGCCATACACCAACCTGCTTCTATTGGCGTGTCAACATTTGACGACAGTACGGCAGCTATGACAGAAAGATCCATTGCCAAATCGGTTACTCTCAGTCCGCCTGCAATATTCACAAATACGTCTTTTTGCATCAATTTGAATCCTACGCGTTTCTCAAGTACTGCCAGTAGCATATTCAGACGACGCTGGTCAAAGCCTGTGGCGGAGCGTTGTGGTGTGCCATAGGCTGCTGATGAGACAAGTGCCTGAGTCTCAACCAGGAATGGACGTACACCTTCAATGGCGCTTGAGATGGCTATGCCCGACAAGCCTTCATGATCTTGTGTCAACAGCAGTTCTGAGGGGTTGCTTACCTGGCGCAGTCCGTCTTGTTGCATTTCGTATATACCCAGTTCCGATGTACTTCCAAATCTGTTCTTGATACTTCTCAGAATGCGATACATATAATGCTGGTCACCCTCAAACAGTATGACGGTGTCCACGATATGCTCAAGAATCTTTGGACCTGCCAAGGTGCCTTCCTTGGTAATGTGGCCTATCAAGATGACTGGTACGCCGCTGGTCTTGGCGAAGCGTAGCAGGGCGGATGCACATTCGCGCACCTGTGCAATAGATCCTGCACTCGACTCCACATCCTCTGTTGAGATGGTCTGAATGGAGTCGATAATCACTAACTCGGGTTGCTCTTCCTTAATATGGTCGAAGATATGTTCCAGTGAGTTCTCACAGAGGATAATGAAGTTTTCCGGATTGGGTTCAGTCTTGAGAATCCTGTCGGCACGCATCTTCAGCTGATGAGCACTCTCCTCGCCACTGACATAAAGGATGCGCTTCTCCGTAAGTCGCAGCATTGTTTGGAGCGATAAGGTGGATTTGCCGATTCCTGGTTCTCCACCCAATAAAACAATACTTCCTGGCACCAGACCACCACCTAACACACGATTGAGTTCTTCGTCGTGCATATCAATGCGAGGATCATCGTGACTGCTAATCTCGCTGAGCCTCATAGCACGGTTGGTTCGCAATGCATGTCCGGCTTTTGCTGCTGCTGATGTGGCAACCTGCTTGGGGGTATCATTGCTGACCTTTATCTCCTTGAATGTATTCCACCGCCCACAGGAAGGACATTTGCCAATCCATTTTGCAGACTCCTGCCCGCAGTTCTCGCATACGTATGCAATCTTGTCTTTTGCCATTTCTTGTTTTATTTTATAATGCAAAAGTACAAAAATAATCTGAAATAAGTTTCGTGTTACAAAACTTTTTATTACTTTTGCGCTGCAATGAAAAAAATTACGATTAACATAGTATTTGCAATTGTATTGTTAGGGACATTTGCTTCATGTCATGACCAAGGGACAGGTAAGCAAGTTGACGATGATGCCTATGCTGCATGGGAAGCCGATTCTGCCTCTCTGCGAGTTGCTGTGACACCCACGCTCGACTGTCTCCCTTTGTTTGTGGCCGAGGCCGAAGGAATGTTTCAGCGTCAAGGAGTCAGCGTCAGCCTTTACCAGTATGAGGCTCATATGGATTGTGATACGGCTTTCAAAAGTGGCTGGGTTGACGCGATGGCCTCCGACCTGGTGAGAGCCGAGTATCTGAAGTCGCATGGTACTCCCTTGCGCTATCTTACGGCTACGGATTTGCATTGGCAGTTGTTGGCAGACCAGAACTCTAAGGTGAAGCGTCTGGGTCAGTTGGAACATAAGATGATAGCCATGACCCGCTTCTCTGCCACAAGTCTGCTTGCCGATCAGGTTGTCGATACTACCAAGATGGTTAACGAATATGTGTTTCGTATTCAGGTCAACGATATCAATGTTCGTTTCTTGATGTTGAAAAACCATGTGATGGACGTGATGTTCCTGCCTGAACCGTATGCCACAGCAGCCCGTTCCATGAAATCTGAATTGTTGTATGATACCCAATGGGATGATGTATGTATGGGTGCTATCGTTGTGCGTGAAGTTGCTATGGCCGATACCCTTCATCAACGCCAGACGGAAGGTCTGTTGAAAGCCTATGATGAGGCATGTGATACGATAAACAGCCGTGGTATAGCCTATTATGGAAATCTGCTGAGTGAGCGTAGTAACATCAAATTCAATACTTCCGATTCGTTGTTGACTTCCATTCGTTTCAAACTGTCTCATCAGCCTCGTAACACAGACCTTTCCAAAGCCCGTCAATGGTTGGAGAAACAATGATATATCCGTATGCAAGCCAACGAACATATTAAACTTGTCATCGAGAACCTGTGCCAACGACAGCTTGGTGCTGGCATAAGGAACCTGGAGAATTATCTGCTTACTTCTCAACAGGGGTATATGGAACAACTGTCGGCAATCAAGTACTCATACGAGTCGATGGTTCACTATTGGCAGAAAGGTGTTGTTGACGATCAGCGTTCGGAAGTCTATGAGCAGTTACTTCATCGGCTTTATGCTTTAGCTGCCGACATACAGACAAATAGTCTCTTTCGTACCAACTTTTATTGGCAGACCGTCTATCAGCGCCCTCGAAAGGGTGATACGGAATGGCCTATGACATTTATCCGAAGTCAATTGGAGAATTATGTTGCTGATATGGCTGTACTTGAACTGGAGCCAGAACATATCAGGAACACGCGAAGAAAGGAATTAGACGCTGACCATCAGCAGTTTGTCCGCGATCTGTTTGACTATATACTTACTGACTATTCCTGGCGTGAGAATATTGCTCAGTTTTATGAGGAACTGCTATTGTCGCCAACAATTGATACCAACGACCAGCAACTGATAGTGAGTGCTATCACGATGTCGTTGTTGCGTATGTATGACAATCAGAAATTTCTTACCTTAATCCATGTCTATCGGCAATCGAAAGATGTTGCCTTGCGTCAGAGAGCTCTGGTAGGGTGGGTGTTTGCATACGACAACTGTATTTCGTTGCTTTATCCTAAGGTTTACCATGAGATAGTTGAGGTATGTAGTGATGTTCATTGCACTCAGGAGCTTACCGAACTTCAGCTTCAACTCTATTATTGCATGGATGCGGAGAGTGATCAGCAAAAGATTCGCGATGAGATTATGCCTGACCTCATGAATGGCAGTCGTATGAAATTGACTAATCGAGGGCTGGTTGAAATGGACGAAGATTCGCTTGAGGATATTCTTCACCCAGAAGCAGCAGAGCACGATATGGAGAAAATGGAGCAGAGCATGAAGCGAATGGCGGATATGCAGCGTCAGGGATCTGACATCTATTATGCTGGATTTTCGCAAATGAAGCGTTTCCCTTTCTTCAACGATTTGTCAAACTGGTTTATGCCTTTCAATCCTCACCATCCAGCAGTTTGTGAAATCTGGAATCACACAAAGGCGAAGAAATTCCTGCAAGGAATAACGCATATAGGCGCTTTTTGCGACAGCGATAAATATTCTTTTGTGCTGGCTTTCGAACAAGTGCTTGCTCATATGCCAGAAAGTATGCTTAAAATGGTTGAAGAAGGAGAGGCTGTACCAATGCCAATAGGTGGCGAGGTGGCTACTGAAGAGCAAAACTCGGCAGCTTTCATCCGTCGTATGTATTTGCAGAATCTCTTCCGCTTCTTCCGTCTGTATTCCGTTCGTCGCGAGTTTCATAATCCTTTTGCGGATATAGAAAAATACCTCTTCTTTGCCAAGGCTCCATTTACTTCTGACGAAATGTCGACAAGGAGGTATGAGGTCGTTTCTTTCCTGATAAAACGTCAGCGTTATAATGATGCAAACGATGTGTTGGAGAGCAATGTAAATTATGACTATCAGTATTGTATGCTAAGTGCCCATGTCTCTCAGTTTATTTTTGAGGAAAGGAAGTGGAGTCTGGAGCACTCATTATATTCCGTTGCGCTGAATGTTAAGCCTGGTGACAGAAAAGCTATGGCAGGACTTGCCCGTGCTCTTTACGCACAGGAAGAATATGGTGAGGCGCTTGAACTATATCAAAAATTACTCGAAGGAAAGCCAGATTCAAAGAACTACATGCTGAATACGGCTATATGTATGGTTAACATCAGAGAAACGGAGAAAGCGTTGAAATTGCTATACAAGCTTAATTATCTTTATCCGGATGATAACAATGTCAATATTGCACTTGCATGGGCGCTGACAATAGAGGCTCGCTATGACGATGCCTTAAAACTCTACGAACCGTTGGTGGCTCAGGAACAACCTATTGCTGATGCCTTTCTTAATTATGGCTATTGTCTCTGGTTCATGGGACGCATTGATGAGGCAGCCAAGTCGTTCCGTCGTTTCTTGAGTTTAGAGGACAACGCTCGTGAAAAGTTAGAAAAGGCTTTCCTGAAATCAGATTATGACGTGCTAAGTATGCATCAGATTACTGATTCCGAAATCCAGATGATGCTGGATGTTGCCACTGCTTAGAGGAAAGGCCGCAACAGGTGGGCAAACCACCCGCGGAAGCGCTGCCAGGGTGTGCGAAACTCTTTCCAGGTCTTTTGTGTCAGATAGACGCTTTCTTTTTTGTCGCGCTCAAACATATCGTCCAGCTCACGTGTGGTGTGCGAGTCGATAATCACGGCATTTTCCTCATAGTCGAATCTTGTGCTACGGGCATCCAGATTAGTACTGCCCACAGTACAGAATTTGCCGTCAACCATCATTATTTTCGAGTGGTGGAACCCTGGCTGATAAAGCCATACGTTGGCACCTCGCTTCATCAGCTTATGAGCGTTGTAGAAAGCACAGTCTGGCGTCAGCGGAATATCGCTTTTTGCCGACAACATAATATCAACCTTGATGCCCCTGTCAATAGCTTTCTTCAAAGCTTTTTTGATGCTAGGAATAAGGGTGAAGTAGGGGTTGATGATGTGAATGGAATCCTTTGCGTCGTTGATGGCATTCACATAAAAATAGCGCATAACGTCATTGGTAGTATGGGGCTCACGATTGATGATACCTACGAGCTTATGTCCTCTGCTTGCAGTCGTGTCGGGTTTCATGTCCTGCATTTCAGGAATCTCTCCGCCTCTGAAATACTCTTGTTTTGAGAGCAGATGCTCGCCAGTGGATTTTTCCCATATCCTGCAGAAAATGTTTTGCAGGTCGTTCACGGCGCTACCTTCTATCCTGCAATGCATATCTCGCCATGCGCCCACTTGTTCCGTACCTTTGATATAATAGTCGGCCACGTTCATGCCGCCCGTGTATGCCACCATGCCGTCGATAACTACTATCTTGCGGTGGTCGCGAGGCCAGATATGATTCACCCAAGGGAAGCGAATGGGATCAAACTCAATGATGTCAATGCTGTCGTTACGAAGTGCCTTGAGATGATGTTTGCGTAATGGCTGATTGTTGGAATCGTTGCCGAATGCGTCAAACATGGCTCGTATCTCCACACCTTCTTTGCGCTTTTCTTTGAGTACGTCAAACAATAGCATGGCAATAGAGTCATTGCGGAAATTGAAATATTCCAGATGAACGCTATGTTTGGCCTGACGTATGGCTTCAAACATATCGTCAAATTTCTCTTGTCCTGAATAGAGCAGGCTTACGCTGTTATCGTCCGAGAAATGGATACCATAATCTTTCAGTTGACGATAGATGAGCGTATCAGATGTAATGTTATCCTGTGCTTTTAAGTTGCTGCTGATGCAAAGAGCAAGTACTGCTGTTATTACAGTACTTGCCATTATTCTTTTTCTATTGTTCATTTGCGATATTTAAGCCTGTATTCCGATGGTGTCATATTAAAGCGCTCTTTGAAGAGATTGATAAAATGGTCACCAGTAGCAAATCCCACATGCGATGCCAGCTCACTCATGTTGATATTGGTACGTTGTAGCAGGATGCAGGCATGACGCAGGCGCAGGTCGCGAACGATTTCAGCAGGAGTCTTACCCGTCAAGTCATGCACTTTCTGGAAGAAAGGTTTCATACTCATGCCCATTGCTTCAGCCATATCCTCCAGGTTGATGGTACCTCGGCTCATGTTTTGCTGTACATATTGTTCAATGCTGTTCAGCAGTTGCTGGTCCATATTCTCTGTCATGCTGAACTTCTCGTTCATCATCTCCTCATCTTGTGAGAATGTGTAATTCTGTTCAATGGCCGATTGGCTGTGTGACTTGATGATCTTGACAGCCAACTGCTTCATCTGTTCATCTTCCTTGATTTCGTTCATCTCTGAGCTGACATTAGCCAGGTCCATGCTCTCCGTCGCAGTGGTCATACTTGAGTTGCGCTCTTCCAACTCACGTGTCTCTGCACCTTCAATCAAATCCTGGCTGAGTTCCATTGGCCCTACGCCCAACAGCTTGTTGAATCGCATCACGGCTTCCTGGAGGTTGAAAGGCTTGGCGAGATAGTCGTCGGCACCCATTGTGATGTTTTGGCTCGTCATCTCCTTAGGCGATAGCTTGGTATCGGTCATCAGAACGAATTTGATGCGATTCAGTTCGGGGTGCATCTTGATGTTGTTGCATAACTCGCTTCCCGTCATCTTATCCATATTCTGCTTACAGATTACCAGATCTGGCATCATTGACTCAATGTCTTGAGCAGCCTTATAGATATCATTGTAGGGATGGAACTCATAGACGAACTTCAAGCGCGAACTGACGAACTTGATGAAACTATCGTTGCTGTCGATAAACACAACACGGAATTTGGATGTTGGCAGCTCGGCCTGATAGGGGCGAATTTCTGATGTCAGTTCGTCGCTAAGAATATCAGGCAGGTTCATCTCGCCTTTGGCATTCATCTCAAGATGATACTGTACTTTCTTTCGTGCATTCTCTTCAGGATTCTCAAGTACGGTCTGCATATCGCTGACGCGTGTGATAATCTGTAGCATCTGAGAATGTAGCGTGTTCAGCTGTTCGCGCTCTTCCAGTGTGCCTTGCTTCTCCGATAAGTTCATGATGATTGTCGTCATGCGCGACATCGGTTGACGCAGATCATCGCTGGCAGCTTTGATTTCTTCACGTTGCTGTATCAGCTGGGCCAGGATAGCATTCTTTTTCCTCATGATGGCACGAATCTGGTCGAGACCCTGCTTCCAGAAGTATATCGCCACAACCAAGACAAGCGCATACAGGCCAATCATCCACCATTGCAGGTACCAAGGGCGGTCAATCACGATTTCTATGACGCGCTCTTGGTTGCTCACAGCGCCTTCTGCACTTACGGCTTTCACATGTAACTGATAGGTTCCTGGCGACAAGTCGGTAAAGGTGACGCCATGTTTCATGGCATCTCCGTTTCGCCATTCGTTGTCCAGGCCTTCCATCTCGTACATAAACTGCAGGTGTTCACTTTGGTTGTAGTTGCCTGCAGCGAACTTGATGGTAAAGGTGTTCTGATAGCTTTTCAGATGTATTCGGCTGCTCTCGTTGAGTGCTTGGGTTAATGGGATGATGCCATCGTATTTCTGACCTACCATCACTTCTTCTTCACCAATGAAAAGCTGTGTCAGCATGACGCGTGGCAGACTGACGGTCTCGTCGATGGTCTTCGGGCGTATCCAGTTGATGCCGTTCAGACCACCCATCATCACGTTTCCGTCACGTGTCATCAGGATAGCTCCTACGTTAAACTCGTCACTCTGTAGTCCGTCGCTCCTGTTGTAGTTGTACAATCCGTAATTGAATGTATCGTCTTCCGTATTACGCTGTATGACTATGCGGCAGGCTCCGTTGCTTGTTGAAAGCCATATATTGTGGTTGCCATCCTCGGCAATACCGCAGATGTTGTTATTACAGAGTCCCGTCTTTTCATTCAGATAATCCAGTTTGTCGTTTGCAGGATTCCAGATGTTTACACCTTCACGAGTACCCACCCATACCAGTCCGCGTGAGTCTTCAAAGACATGTGTTACATAGTTGTTGGTATATTTTGTCAGATTGGTCGAGTTACCTGTATAGAGTCTCATTTCGGTTGTTGAGACATTCATGACGATAAGGCCTTCCGACGTGCCAATCAGCAATTTGTTGTTCTTGGTATAATAAAGAGAGGTAATGTTGTTGACTCTTATCTTACCATTTTCCTTTGTATAGTTAGAGAACTGGTTGACTCGGGGATTGTATGCCTGCAGACCGCCATCGGTAGCAATCCATAGATTGCCCGTTTTGTCTGAGACCAGCGCATTGATATGGTCGTCAATCATAACACGCCTGGTACTGTCATTGGCAACGGAATAAATCTGCGACACGCCTTTCTTGATACGTGTTAGTCCGTTTTGTGGTGAACCCACCCAAAGGCTTCCGTCTTTGGTATAGGCCAAAGCCGAAATTTTCTTGCTGGCCAGGCGCCCTTCAAATCCAATGATTCCCTTGTCGCTGGTACCATACCATAAGTTGCCTGTGCTGTCTTCCGCCAAAGCCGTAATATCTCCCAGTATCTTCGACTCGAACTTATAGATATTCTGTCCCATATAGGCAACGCCAGATTTGGCCGTACCTATCCAGAGCAGGTCGGTATCGTCAATATAGATGCTCCTCACGCCCATGTTATTATCCAGCAGTCGTGTGGAGTTGAGACTTCTTGTCTGTACGTTCTCTATCTCATGGGTGTTGACATTCAATTTTATCAGATAGGGACGGTTGGTGCCCAGCCAGATGTTTCCGCTACGGTCACCTCCCATAGCATAGACAGCATGGTCAACGTTGATGCCAGTCAGGTCAAGACTTGTTCCGATGCTCGTATTCCATTCGTTGTTTTTCTTTTTATAAAGGAATAGCGTGCCTTGTCCGTAGAGCCAGATGTTGTCCATCTGATCGGCAAAGACGCGTAGTGAGGCCGTCTTGCGCAGTCCTTGCTGGGCTATCTCGTAGTTTCGCCAGACGACATGCTGCTGATGTACTACATCAAGACACACCAGTCGTCCATCGTCATAGACACAGATGATACCGTCCTTACACTCGCCAAACGAGCAGACGCGCCCTTCCGGGATGCCTTGTGCATCATCCGAGATAGTAAATTCGTAGAACAGCTGTTGCTGCATGTTGTAGGCAATGACACCGCGTCCTGGTATATAGCCCCACATGTTTTTCTGTCGGTCTATATAGATAATCTCTGGAACATCTTTGATTCCTAAACGCGAGAACGCCTGTCGCATGTCGCGCTCAAAAGTCTCTGAGTTAGGATGGTATATACAATATCCGGCAGGTGTTTTTATCCATAGGTTTCCATCGAAGGCTTCCTGTATGGATTCAATGTAGCTGTCTGGTAGCGATGATCCGTCTTGCGAGTCAGTCTGAAAATGTTTGAAGATATAGCCGTCGAAGCGGTAGAGACCAGCAGGCGTGCCCAACCACACGAAACCACGTGAATCTTTGATGATACAGTTTATCTGGCTTGACGTCAGTCCGTTGCGTGCGTCCAACGTCTTAAACAGATAGTCGGCTGATGCTGTGAGGGGCAACATCAGTATCATTATAAATAGGAACTTCTTGAGTATGTTCATTGTCCTGTGTTCTATTATATCATGCATGAGTAGTGGTCTACAACGCCCAGCAACTCATTCTGTTTGTTGACGACGAGTACTGAGTGTATTTTGTATTTCTGCATCACGCGCTGTATCTCTGTGATCTTTGTATCTGGTGTTACCATTTTGGGCGTGCGGGTCATGATGTCGCTGACCACGTGGTTAAACAGCTCTGCCTTCCATCGTTCTATGGCTCGGCGAATGTCGCCATCGGTTATCAGACCGGCTATCTTGCCGTTTTCTATTGCTACGCCCAGTCCCAGTTTGCCTTCGCTGACAATCATGATGGCTTCGCCCAGACTGGTATTTGACGACAGAATTGGCATATCTTCGCTGCGCATGACGTCTTGCGCTGTGGTAAGCAGTCGCTTTCCCAACTCTCCACCTGGATGGAAATGTGCAAAATCCTGTGGTTGGAAGTTCCGTCGCTGCATCAATGCTATTGCCAATGCGTCGCCCATAGCCAATGCAGCTGTAGTGCTGCTTGTTGGCGCAAGATTCAGCGGACAGGCTTCTTTCTTTACGCCCACATTCAGATGATAGGTAGAGTATTTTGCCAACAGGGAGTCAGGATTGCCGCTCATACCTATAATAGGAATATTGGTATGAAGTACCATAGGAATGAAGCGCAGCAGTTCATCTGTCTGACCAGAGTTGGAAATAGCAATGACCACATCATCCTTGGTCATCACGCCCAGGTCGCCATGATACACGTCGAGCGGATTGATGAAAAACGAGGGAGTACCCGTTGAGGCCAGCGTAGCCGCAATCTTGGCACCAATATGACCACTCTTGCCTACACCCGTTACGATGACTTTTCCTTTGCAGTTGAGCATCAGTTCAACGGCCTTCTCAAACTGGTCATCCATTTTCGGAATGAGGTCAAGTAGTGCCTCGGCCTCGTCTTTGATGGCTTGTATTCCTATCTCTTTTGTGTTCATGCTAAGATTTTCTTTACTAAGTCCTCGAACTTGTCGAGCTCTAACATGTTGGCGGCATCGCTAAGACCTTGGTCTGGTGTGGGATGTACCTCGAAGAAATAGCCTGTGGCTCCAAAGGCTTTGGCTGCCAACGCCATTGATGGAACGAAACGGCGGTCACCGCCAGTCTTTCCTCCTTTGGCATCGGGGCGTTGCACGCTGTGTGTGCAGTCCATGATGACCGTAGGTACAATCTCCAGCATATCGCTGATGTTGCGGAAGTCAACAACCAGATTGCCATAGCCCATCATGTTGCCGCGCTCTGTGAGCCATATCTCCTTTGCACCGGCGTCCTGAGCTTTCTCTACGGGATATTTCATATCGCGGCCGCCTAAGAACTGCGCTTTCTTGATATTCACGACCTTTCCTGTTTTTGCTGCAGCTACCAAGAGGTCGGTCTGTCGGCAAAGGAAGGCTGGAATCTGAATCACGTCCACCACCTGTCCTGTAGACTCTGCCTGCCAGGCCTCGTGTATATCAGTGAGCAGTTGCAGACCGTATTTTGACTTCACATCGGCCAGCATCTGTAATCCTCGTTCCATGCCAGGGCCTCGAAACGAGTTGATAGACGTTCTGTTGGCCTTGTCAAAGGATGCCTTGAATATGATGTTTGTTCCCAGCTTGTGGTTGATATCGACCAGTTTGCTGGCAACGACGTCCAGCAATTCTTCTGATTCTATCACGCATGGGCCTGCAATTATCTTGATGTTCTGATTCATAGTGTCAGTTCTTATTTAATGTGCAAAGATACGCAATTTCTATCAATTCCACAAAGATAAATGATTTTTTTATATCATTTTTTGTGATAAAGCAAAATTAATAATCAGTATTTAACCGTATTATCCTTTTTTTTCGTACCTTTGCCATCACAAAACTAATCGTAAAGCAAAAAACGGAATGAAACAAAAAGTTTTACTATGCTTTGTTGCGCTGATGCTCAGCATGGTGGCAATGGGTAAGAAGAAAGTGGTGAAGCAAGACTTGTGGCCTGATGGCACACCTATTTCAGCATGGTTTAGCGATTCGTCACGTGTCGATGTCAAGACCTTGGGCAAACGTTACGTGATTACCGACTATGGCGTGAAGAATTATTCTGAACAGGTTCAGACGGAGAAGATCCAGGCTGTGATAGACCGTTGTGCCCGTGAGGGTGGGGGCGTGATTGTCGTTCCCCGTGGTTTTGTGGTCAGTGGTTCGTTGTTTTTTAAACAAGGCACCCATCTGCTCATTGAGGAAAATGGCGAATTGCGCGGCTCTGACCGTATTCGCGACTTCAAGCTGGTAAAGACCCGCATGGAGGGTCAGACGCTGAATTATTTCGCAGCATTGGTCAATGCCGACGGCGTTGATGGCTTCACGATTACGGGCCCTGGCACCATCAATGGCAACGGACAGGCCTATTGGGAGGAGTTCTGGATTCGCAGACAGTATAACAAGAATTGTACCAACCTTGAGGCCATGCGTCCTCGTAATGTCTATATCTCTAATAGTAAGAATGTTACTGTTCAGGATGTGCGTATCATCAATTCGCCTTTCTGGACCAATCATCTGTATAAATGCGAGAATGTGCGCTACCTGGGATGTTATATCTTTGCGCCGTTCGACAATGTCACACCTGTTGACCCCAAGCGAGGCGCTCCTTCGAGTGATGCCATCGACCTGGACGTTTGTAAGAATGTCCTAATCTCAGGGTGTTATATGAGCGTGAATGACGATGCCGTTGTACTGAAAGGCGGAAAGGGCACTTGGGCTGATAAAGATCCCGATAATGGCGCGTGTGAGAACATCCTTGTGGAGAACTGCGAGTATGGTAAAGTACATGGCTGTATGACCTTGGGTTCTGAGAGCCTGCATGACAAGAATGTGATATTGCGCCGTTGCCATATCAAGGATTCCAGCCGCATCATCTGGTTGAAGATGCGTCCTGACACGCCCCAGCACTATGAATATGTTAGGGTGAGCGAACTGACAGGCTCATGCAAGGCGTTCCTCGTCGTACGTCCCTGGACGCAGTTCTTCAAGCCAGAGGATCGCCAGGATATGCCTTTGTCGCAATGCAACAACATCATGTTTGACAATATCCGGATGGATTGTCAGAATTTCTTTGATGTGGGCCGTTCCGACAAATACAAGCTCGTGGACTTCAGCTTCGAGAATATCAATGTTACTGACAAGAAAGAAGCCTTTAATCCTGCGTTGATTGACAACTGTGTAGTGAAAAATGTGGTCATCAATGGCGTGAAAAAGGATTAGTCTGAATAATATTACCATAAGTCGGACAATTCTTATACCTTGTTTTCAATAATAAGGCCTATTTTTGCTGCCAGTTAATAAAACAAACAACTATGATGAAAAAACTATTCCTTACACTCGCGTTGCTGATGCCGCTACTGACGGTGTCGGCGATGGAGCGACAAAAACTGAATTTCAATGATGGCTGGTTATTGTGTGTCGGCGATTTTACGGAGGCTTCACAGACCTCTTTCCGTGATGAAGGGTGGCAGCGCGTCACCTTGCCTTATGCCTTTAATGGCGACGAGGCTTTCCGCAAGGATATCGTTGACCTGACGGATACCGTCTGCTGGTATCGCAAGCATTTCACGCTGACCGAGAGCGACCTCCAGGGTAAGGTGTTCATTGAGTTCGAGGGAGCCCGCCAGGGAGCCGACGTGTGGCTGAATGGTCAGAAGGTTGGCTTCTCTGACAATGGTGTGATGGCTTTCGGCTTCGACCTGACGCCCTTTGCCTGCGTTGGTGAGAATGTGATGGCCGTGCGCTGTGACAACTCGTGGCAGTATCGTGATCGTGTGCTCAACAGCCGTTATCAATGGAATGACAAGAACTTTAATGCCAACTATGGCGGACTGCCCAAGAACGTGTTTCTGCACAAGACGGGTCGTCTCTATCAGACGCTGCCCCTTTTCAGCAACCTGCAGACCACAGGAACCTATGTCTATGCCTCTGATTACGATATTCCAGGCCGTAAGGCTGTGATTCATGCTGAGAGTCAGGTGCGCAACGACGATTCAAAGGCCCGTTCCTTTGCCCTGCAAGTGGTGGTGAAGGATATTGACGGGAAGGAACAGGCACGCTTCAGGGGCGAGACTATGACCTTGAAACCTGGTCAGACGGCAGTGGCAAAGGCCCTGCAAAGGGTCGATGGCTTGCATTTCTGGTCTTGGGGCTATGGCTATCTCTATTCCGTAGAGACCTCGCTGCTTGAGGGTACTGCCAGTAACGATGTTGTCGTCACCCGCACGGGCTTCCGCAAGACGGCATTCAAGGATGGAAAGTTCTACCTCAACGACCGTGTGATGATGGTTCATGGCTATGCCCAGCGTACCTCCAACGAGTGGCCTGGCGTAGGTATCAGCGTGCCAGCTTGGCTGAGCGACTATTCCAACAACCTGGTGGTTGAGTCGGGTGGCAACCTCGTGCGCTGGATGCATGTGTGTCCCTGGAAGCAGGACATCGAGTCGTGCGACCGTGTGGGACTGCTTCAGGCTATGCCTGCTGGCGATGCTGAGAAGGATGTTGACGGCGCCCGTTGGCAGCAGCGCACCCAGTTGATGCGTGATGCTATCATCTATAATAGGAACAACCCTTCGGTGGTGTTCTACGAGTGTGGCAACTTCCGTATTTCTAAGGAACACATGGAGGAGATGAAGCAGATTCGCGACGCGTACGACCCTTATGGCGGACGCGCCATCGGCTCGCGTGAGATGCTCGACAGACCAGAGGCCGAATATGGTGGCGAGATGCTCTATATCAACAAGTCGGCTACGAAGCCCATGTGGTCGATGGAATATTATCGTGACGAGGGCCTGCGCAAGTATTGGGACGAGTATTCCTATCCTTTCCATAAGGAGGGCGACGGTCCCCTCTATCGCAATGCGCCAGCCCTGGACTATAACCATAACATGGATGCGCTGGCTTGTGGTATGGTGGAGCGCTGGCACGAGTACTGGTTGGAGCGACCAGGTACAGGCAAGCGCGTCAATAGTGGTGGTGTGAAGATCGTCTTCTCAGATACCAACACCCATCATCGTGGCGAGTCCAACTACCGCACCAGTGGTGTTACCGATGCGATGCGTATTCCCAAGGATGCCTTCTTTGCCCACCAGGTGATGTGGGACGGGTGGGTGAGTCCTGAGCAGCCTCGCACCTATATCATCGGACATTGGAATTATCCTGCCTCCACAGTGAAGCCTGTCTATGTGGTTTCTACTGCCAGCGAGGTGGAGCTCTTTGTCAACGGCAAGTCCGTGGGCAAGGGCGAGCGCTCGTTCCAGTGGCTCTTTACTTTTAAGGATGTGAAGTTTGAAGCTGGTGTCATTGAGGCCAAGGGTAACGACGGTTCGTCATATAAGATTGAGACGGCAGATGAACCCTATCAGCTGAAGCTCACAACGATAGAGAATCCTGAAGGTACAAAGGCCGATGGTGCCGATATGGCATTGGTACAGGTCGAGGTGGTCGATAGACAAGGTCGTCGCTGTCCGTTGGCCAACCAGATGGTCAACTTCCAACTCTGGGGCGAGGCTCGCTGGATTGGTGGTATCGCCACCCGCGACAACAAGCAGTTCCAGCAAGATGAAGTCAATCGCGACAAGAACCTGCTTGATGCTGCCAATAAGAAGAATGTCAGCGACAACTATGTGGGCTTGATGTCGCTGCCTGTAGAGTGTGGCGTCAATCGCGTCTTGGTGCGCACTACGACGACAGCAGGATCCATCGAGTTGTCTGCCCAGGCCGACGGCCTGAAGCCGGCCTACTGTCAGCTGACATCGCGTCAGCCCGCCAGCGCCTCCGTACTGCCAGCCAATACCCTGCGCCCTGTGCTGCAGCGTGGCGAGACGCCATTGACTCCCAGCTATCAGGACACGTTCGTCAGCGCCCAGATTGTCAGCGCTATGGCGGGCTGTCATCAAGAAACCCTTTCCAATGCTTATGACGATAACGAACTGACAGAGTGGAAGAGCGACGGCAACAAGGATAATGCGTGGGTCACCTATCGGTTGGCACGAAAGACAGCTGTCAGCGAGATAACCCTTAAACTGACAGGTTGGCGACAGAAATGCTACCCGCTGGAGGTCTATGCCGGCAAGAAGAAAGTGTGGGAGGGTGTGACACCCGCCTCGCTGGGCTATGTTCATATCGCTATTCCCGCCCCCGTAGCCTCTAAGGAGTTGACAATCAAGATGGTAGGTCCTGCGCAGGATAGCCAGAAATTCGGTCTGGTCAAGGAACTGGCTGGTGGTGTGGCCAATGAGATGGACCGCATGAAATCAGCCAAGGGAAAGACCGAGTTGCGTATTGTTGAAATAGACCTGTTGAAAAGTGTCAAATAGATAGAACGGACAATCGTTGTCTTACCAAGCGTGCCAAATTGTCAGCAGAGTCAGTTTGGCACGCTTTTCGCTTTCCCAATGGCAGATTATATTAAAAACTCAATAAAAAATAAAGCATTATGAACATTAAACCATTAGCAGACCGCGTGCTCGTAGTTCCTGCACCGGCTGAAGAGAAAATCGGTGGAATCATTATTCCAGACACAGCAAAGGAGAAGCCCCTTCGTGGTATTATCAAGGCCGTAGGCAAGGGTACCAAGGATGAGGAGATGATCCTGAAAGCAGGCGACGAAGTGCTCTATGGCAAGTATGCCGGCACGGAGATCGAGCTCGAAGGCGAGAAATTCCTGATGATGCGTCAGAGCGACGTACTGGCAGTGATTGAAAAATAATTAATAACCTCGAAATATCGAAATCTCGATATATCGAAAAAAATAAAAAAGAATTATGGCAAAGGAAATTAAATTCAATATTGATGCCCGCGACGCTATGAAGCAGGGTGTTGACCAGTTGGCTAACGCAGTTAAAGTAACGCTTGGCCCTAAAGGTCGTAACGTAGTGATTGAAAAGAAGTTCGGTGCTCCTCAGATTACTAAGGACGGCGTAACCGTAGCAAAGGAAATTGAGCTTGAGGACCACTTCGAGAATACAGGTGCACAGCTCGTGAAGAGCGTGGCCTCTAAGACTGGCGACGATGCTGGTGATGGTACCACCACAGCTACCATTCTGGCTCAGGCAATTGTCTCTGAGGGCTTGAAGAACGTCACCGCTGGTGCCAACCCCATGGACCTGAAGCGTGGTATCGACAAGGCTGTGAAGGCCGTTACCGACTTCATCGCCAAGAATGCTGAGCAGGTGGGCGACAACTACGATAAGATTGAGCAGGTGGCTACCGTTTCTGCCAACAACGACAAGGAGATTGGTGAACTGCTGGCTGAGGCTATGCGCAAGGTTTCTAAGGACGGTGTTATCACCATCGAGGAGTCTAAGAGCCGCGATACCCATATCGGCGTTGTCGAGGGTATGCAGTTCGATCGTGGTTATCTGTCAGCTTACTTCGTTACTGATTCTGAGAAGATGGAGTGCGCTATGGAGAACCCCTACATCCTCATCTACGACAAGAAGATTTCTAACATCAAGGAGTTCCTGCCTATCCTGCAGCCTGCTGCCGAGAGTGGCCGTCCCTTGCTGATCATTGCCGAGGATGTTGACTCTGAGGCTCTGACCACACTGGTTGTCAACCGTCTGCGTGGCGGTCTGAAGATCTGCGCTGTCAAGGCTCCTGGCTTTGGCGATCGTCGTAAGGCTATGCTCGAGGATATTGCCGTACTCACTGGCGGTATCGTGATCAGCGAGGAGAAGGGCCTGAAGCTCGAACAGGCTACCATCGATATGCTCGGTACTTGCGACAAGCTGACAGTAACCAAGGACAACACCACTATCGTCAATGGTGCTGGTGACTCTCAGGCCATCAAGGATCGTATCAACCAGATCAAGGCTGAGATTGAGAATACTACCTCTTCTTACGACAAGGAGAAGCTGCAGGAGCGTCTGGCTAAGCTGTCAGGTGGCGTAGCAGTACTCTACGTAGGTGCCAACTCTGAGGTTGAGATGAAGGAGAAGAAGGATCGCGTCGATGATGCTCTCTGCGCTACCCGTGCAGCTATCGAGGAGGGCGTTGTTGCTGGTGGTGGTACTACCTACATCCGCGCTCAGGAAGCCCTGAAGGATGTCAAGGGCGACAATGCCGACGAGCAGACCGGTATCAACATTATCTGCCGCGCCATCGAGGAGCCCCTGCGCCAGATTGTCACCAATGCAGGTGAAGAGGGTGCCGTTGTCGTACAGAAGGTACGCGAGGGCAAGGGCGACTTCGGTTACAATGCCCGTACAGAGGTTTACGAGGATATGCGTGCTGCAGGTGTCATCGATCCAGCCAAGGTGGCTCGTGTCGCTTTGGAGAACGCTGCCAGCATCGCAGGTATGTTCCTCACCACCGAGTGCCTCATCTGCGACAAACCTGAGAAAGAGCCCGCAATGCCAATGGGCGGTGCACCAGGTATGGGCGGCATGATGTAAGTCGAAAATTGACAACTCTATATAACAAAGGAAATGGGATGTTTTTGATTACGTCTCATTTCCTTTGATTTATGTCAAGAACCTATGATTTTTGCTAAATAATATTTGGACGAATCACAAATCTTCTATAACTTTGCAACCAGAAAAAGATATTTTTTGATTTGTTTTAGTAGATTAGTTTTTAAGTAGTTTGTTTTTGAAGCCGGTTGTCGTGAGACAGTCGGCTTTTGTTTTGTGTTGAGCGTCCTCCGTCTGTCCGCCCCCTTATTTCCTTACTATCACGCTTCCGCTGGCCTGATGAGTGGCCAGTATCAGCACTTCGGCTATCTGCACGTGCTCAGGGGCATTGGCTGCATAGACGGCCACGTCAGCTATATCGTCGCCCGTCAGCGGCTTGATGCCCTTATACAAATTGGCAGCACGCTCGTTGTCGCCATGGAAGCGGATGTTGCTGAAGTTCGTCTCTACGAGTCCAGGCTTCAGGTTCGTCACGCGGATGGCAGTATTTGCCACGTCGATGCGCAGACCGTCCGTCAACGCCTTCACAGCAGCCTTCGTGGCACAATAGACGTTGCCGCCGGCATAGGCAGCATCGCCAGCCACCGACCCGATGTTGATGATATGTCCGCGATTACGCTCCACCATGCCAGGCACCACCAGTCGTGTCATCGTCAGCAGACCCTTGATGTTTGTGTCGATCATCGTCTCCCATTCGTCTAGGTCGCCCTGGTATTCAGGCTCCAATCCCAGAGCCAGTCCGGCGTTGTTCACCAGCACATCGATTTCGCACCACTCCTCCGGCAGGTTCTCCATATACTGCTTCGCCTTCTCGCGGTCTCTCACGTCGAAAGCCAGCGTCAGCACCTTCGCGCCCTTTGCCTCCAGCTCCTTTTTGATCTCCGTTAGTCGCTGCTCGTTCCTGCCTGTTATTATCACCTTGTCGCCGTTCTCAGCGAACTTCCTGGCGCATCCCAAGCCTATTCCGCTTGTTGCCCCTGTAATAAATACGATTTTCTTCATAAGACTTTACGTTTAAAATTTTGCACAAAGGTAGCAATTTTTCCTTATTACTCGTGCCTTTACCCCCTGTTTTTTCCGTTATAGCCTTAAACGCCCTGCGTTTTGGGCTGTTTCACCTTGCGTTTCAGCCTGTTTCGCCTCGCGTTTTAGGCTATTTCACATTGCATTTTAAGCTGTTTCGCATTTTCACGCTGATGACAACTGACAGATGACAGTTGAAAAACAATGCCATTACCCTATACAGATAGAGTTCAACTTAGCTTCAATTTTTAGTTAATATATATTAATTTATATATTTATATATATCTATAATAATATAAAAATATAAGGTGTATAGGAGTAGGGGGGTACCTTGTTTTTTAATTGTCATCCGTCATTTGTCATCAAAATTTTCTCAAGAAATTGTCTGTAATGTCGAGAAATTATGTATCTTTGTAAGGAAATGAGATAAGAAAGTGACGACTATGACGGACGAAGAGTTTGCTGCAAGAAAGAAGTTCGCTGGGGAGAAGAAAGCCTCAATGAAACGTCGTGATTTGCATCATGACTATACAGAGCGTCGTATGTATATGATCACCTTGGAGACGGAAGGGCGGAGGCCCCTGTTCGGACACTTGGAAGGCAACCCCTTTGCCGAGCCTGGTAGCAACGACGAACCGCACATAGTGCTCTCTCCCTTAGGACAGGCCGTAGAGAGCGAGTGGATGGGCATTCACGGCTACTACCCGCAGATTGAGGTGAAGGCCGTGCAGATGATGCCAGATCATATGCACGGTATCCTCTTCGTGACAGCTCCACTGCCTGTGCATTTAGGGCAGGTAATCTCAGGGTTCAAAGCTGGCTGCAGAAGGGCGCAGCGGGCATTAGCAGCAATGCATAAGACAGCTGCAGAGCCGCTATATACGGAGAATGAAAAGCATGGGGGCACTTCTCAGTATATAACGGCTGAGCCGTTGTCGAAAGTCGAGACAACGCTCTTTGCCAAAGGCTATAACGACTTGGTGCTTCGCTCTTATGATGAGCTGCCCACTTGGCAGAACTACCTTCGAGACAACCCTCGACGGTTGATGATGAAGCGCGCCCGCCCAGACTGGCTTCGCCCCTTCTTCAACCTAACGATTTGCGACCAGCGCTATAACGGCATTGGCAATCGCGACCTATTGACAGCTCCTAAGCGCTTGGCTGTACGCGTGTCGCGCCGAATCGTTGGCAGCGACTTGGAGAGGGAGGTCCAGAGGTATCTGGAAGCTGCAAGGATGGGGACAGTCCTCGTGTCGCCAGCCATCTCACCTGGCGAAAAGCGGGTTATGCGTGAAGCCTTCAACGCAGGACTGCCCACAATCGTGTTATTGGAAAATGGCTTTACTCCATTGTCTAAGCCTCATGGAGAACAGTTTGATGCCTGCGCACAAGGCCGACTGCTGATGCTTTCTCCTTGGGAACACCATAATGAGAAAAGGATGATTACTGCTATGCAATGCCAACAACTGAACCTGATGGCTCTCAAAATATGTGAATAAGACAAGGAAACTTTTTTGAAATTTTCTCAACAAAGTGTCTGTAATGTCGAAAATATTTTGTATCTTTGCAGTTAGATATACTAATTTGAAACTATCATTATGGACCTAAAAGAATATATTGCTACCGTTAATCAGAAATATCGTGCAGGCAATGCTACAGAGCACAGCTATAGAGGCGCTTTGGAGCAGTTGATGCAAACGCTATTGCCTAAGCTACGTATTGTAAATGAGCCCAAAAGAGAGAAGTGCGGCGCACCTGATTATATCGCCAGTCGCAAAGATGATATGCCTGTGTTCTACATTGAGGCAAAAGATATTGGCGACACCGACCTTGACGGACGCAACCCACATGGCCATAAGGAGCAGTTTACACGCTATAAGCAGGCCCTCGACTATATTATCTTCACGGACTATCTGGACTTCCATCTATATGAACATGGTGAGTTTGTGGATAGTGTACGAATCGCAGAAGTGAAGGGCGACAAGATTGTAGCCATCCAAGAGAATGAAGGCAAGTTCCTGAATCTCATAGAGCATGTAGGTAATAACGATATTCAGCGCATCACATCGGCCTCTCGTTTGGCTAAGTTGATGGCTGGCAAGGCTCGTCTGTTAGAGAACATCATTGAGCAGGCTATGAATGATGATACAGAGAGTTATGCCAATAAAAACCTTCATGGACAGTACCAGGCTTTCAAAGATGTTCTCATTCAGGAACTGAAGCCAGAAGACTTTGCAGACATCTATGCCCAGACCATAGCCTATGGTATGTTTGCTGCACGTTTGCACGATGATACACCAGAGGACTTTAGTCGTGAGGAGGCAGCAAAGTTGATTCCAAAGACCAATCCTTTTTTGCGTCAGATATTCAATAATCTGGCTGGCAACGACCTTGATGAGCGCATTGCATGGGTCGTGGATGACTTGGTAACGGTATTCCAAGCTACTGACCTCAAGAAAATAATGGCCTCGTATGTGCGCGACAAGCTCCACCATGATCCCATGATTCATTTCTACGAGGACTTCCTTGCTGAGTATAACCCCAAATTGCGTAAGTCGAAAGGCGTTTGGTACACCCCACAACCCGTTGTAGGCTTTATTGTGAGGGCCGTTGATGAGATTCTACAGAAGGAATTTGGATTGCCCGAAGGTCTTGCCGACTATTCCATGATAGAGCGTGAAGTTGCTGTTGAGCAAAGTCGTGATGGACGTACCAAGGATGGCATGAAGCACGCTATGAAACGCTTTCATCGTGTACAGATTCTTGACCCTGCTACGGGTACAGGCACCTTCTTGGCTGAGGTGGTCAATCAGATATATGACCGCTATCGCGATAATCAAGGCGTTTGGCAGCAGTATGTGGAACAACACTTGTTGCCTCGTTTGCATGGCTTTGAGATATTGATGGCTTCGTATGCCGTTGCCCACTTGAAACTTGATATGCTATTAGGTGAAACGGGCTATCACCACCAATCGGAGAAACGTCTGCAGGTCTATCTGACCAACTCACTTGAAGAGAGCAACAACGAGCCTCGTACACTCTTTGCTCAGTGGCTAAGCCTTGAAGCAACAGAGGCTAATGTGATTAAGCGCGACTGTCCTGTGATGGTTGTCATAGGTAATCCTCCGTATAGTGGAGAAAGCCAGAATAAAGGCAGGTGGATTATGTCACTGATGGAGGACTATAAAAAAGAACCAGGTGGAAAGCAGCCTTTGGACGAACGTAACCCCAAATGGCTGAACGATGACTATGTGAAGTTCATTCGCTTGGCCCAGCACTATATCGAGAAGAAAGGTGAAGGCATCATTGGTTTCATCAATCCTCATGGCTATCTCGATAATCCTACGTTCAGAGGTATGCGCTGGAATTTATTGAAGACCTTCGATAAGATTTACACTATTGACCTTCATGGCAACTCGAAGAAGAAAGAGACATGCCCAGATGGAAGCAAGGACGAGAATGTCTTTGATATTATGCAGGGTGTCAGCATCAACCTCTTTGTTAAGACTGGCAAGAAAGGAAAAGACGAACTTGGAAAGGTGTACCATAAGGATTTATACGGACTAAGGCAGCAGAAATATGATTTCCTTGATGGGGCCACTTTAGATAACGTTGGATATGAAGAAATGAGACCAAAGACTCCAATGTATTTCTTTGTACCAAAGAATTTTGATTTGCAGGAAGAATATGACAAGGGATTTAAAGTTGATGAACTCTTTAATGTGAGTTCAGTATCTGTTGTTACAGCTAAAGATGCTATACTTGTTGACATGAATGAAAAGAGTTTGTTCGCAAAGGTTAAACAGGAGTATGGCTCTGCAGATTCTTCACTTATAAAGAGATATAACTACAGACTGTTTGATGACAGGTTTGTGTATTATGACGTCCAAAAGATAGAACGTCCTCGTGAAACAACAATGCGACAGATGGTGCATCAAAACATAGCTTTGCTCACATGCAGGCAATTAGCCGGTAATGAGTGGAAGCATGTGTCTGTAGCAGATGGCATAGTTGATGATTGTCGAGTTTCTTCAAAAACAAAGGAAAGAGGCTATGTTTTCCCCCTCTACGTCTATAAGGAGAACTTGGGGAAAGAAGAGTGCATCGTCAACTATAATATGGAGCAGTATGAAAAGATAGCTAAGGGATTGAACTACTATGCTTGCGCTGAAAGCAATGTCTTGATAGACCCAACAAGCGATTATTATGGTGTACTTTATCCTCAAGACCTCTTCGACTACATCTATGCTGTGCTTCATAGCCCATCGTATCGTGAACGCTACAAGGAATTCCTGAAGATAGACTTCCCTCGCATACCTTATCCAACAGACTGGGAGAAATTCCGTGATTTGGCAGAGAAGGGAGAAGAACTACGACTACTACATCTGATGGAAAACCTGCCATCAAAGACTGGTGTCACCTTCCCTGTGGCAGGCTCGTTACAAGTGGACTGCTATCGCTGGCAGGATAATCGTGTCTATATCAACGCTGAGCAATATTTCGAGGGTGTGCCGGAATATGCTTGGAACTTCTTTATCGGAGGCTATCAGCCTGCTCAGAAGTGGCTGAAAGACCGCAAGGGTTTGATCCTGAGTTTCGAAGATGTTAAGCATTACGGCAACATCATCTATGTGCTCCAGCAGACTGAACGCATCATGCAAGAAATTGACGAAATAATAAAGATTGATTAGGCCGTGAGGATATTATACGTGATGCTATCAAACTGATGGATTGTTAGTGAAGGACTGAATATTGAGTATTACGAATAAAAATGAAAAAGATATTGTTCTTACACGGATTCTTTGCCAGTGGCCAGTGTGTACCAGCCATGGAATTGAAGGCAACCTTCGAGGGTAAAGCGGAAGTGATAACACCTGACTTGCCGATGCATCCGCAGGAAGCCATTGAGTTTATCCGTGATCTGATTGACCGCGAGAAGCCTGATGTGCTGGTCGGCAACAGTTGCGGCTCGTTCTATGCACAGATGATTGCACCCATTGTGGGAATCCCAGCTCTACTTGGTAATCCGCATTTCAAGATGACAGAGTTCCTGAAGCAAAGAATAGGTGCTCATAGGTATAAGTCTCCTCGTAAGGACGGCAAGCAGGATTTCATCATAGACGAGCAACTTATTGCTGAGTTTGCTGAAATGGAAGCGCACCAGTTCGACTCCTACACCCCTTATTATAAAGACGAGGTAATAGGTCTCTTTGGCGAACAGGATTCATTGGCACATTTCGAACCGCTGTTCCTGCAGTATTACAACAATGCTTTTCACTTTCCTGGCGGACATACACCATCGGCTGACGAAGTGCGCAACTATTATGTACCTATAATCGAGCATCTCTTGCTGCCAATGAATCAGCGAAGGTGAAGAAAAACTTCCAGGGTTGGAAACTCTACGTGAATAATCTTCAACGTGCAAAGATGCTGTTTACGGTTTCGCGTTTATTAGAACCTGGCAACCCAACAGCACATCCTGCCATGTGGCTTCGAAGTCGCCTGTGTACCACGGGTCAGCCACATCGCCAGGGCGAGGGGTGAGGTCAAGGAGCCGATGAATCTTTCCCTCAGGGTCGCCTCCGCAGATGCGCTCCATGTTGCGGATATTCCACGAGTCCATGCCAATGAGCAGGTCAAAGCGATCGTAGTCGCTGCGGGTCATCTGGCGGGCTGTCTTTCCCTTGCAGCCGATTCCGTGCTCAGCCAGTTTGCGTCGGGCTGGGGGATATACCTCATTGCCTATCTCCTCCGTGCTCGTTGCTGCTGACTCGATATAGAAGTCGTCCTCGCGGTGGGCTTTTTTCACCAAGTCCTTCATCACAAACTCCGCCATCGGACTACGACAGATGTTGCCGTGGCATACAAACAATATCTTTTTCATTACCTTTTATAGATTGTTGATAATCGCTGCAAAGGTACGAAAAAAATAGGAATTATGCCTATCGAAAGATGTAAAAAGAGCCGATTTCATCGAAGGAAAGTTTTTTTTCTGTCCTGATGTACTAAAAATTGGTAAAAGTGGAATGAAAGAGTGAAAAATGTTTGCTGGCAGGACGATTTTCGGATTTTCTTTGTAATTTTGCAGTTTGAAATACGTATTCGAATATGGGATTGTTTGATTTTTTTAGTAAGAAAAAGAAGGAAGAGACACTTGACAAGGGCTTGGAGAAGACCAAGACCAGCGTCTTTGACAAGCTGACGCGTGCCATTGCTGGTAAGTCGAAGGTCGATGATGATGTGCTCGACAACCTGGAAGAGGTGCTGATTACAAGTGACGTGGGCGTAGATACTACGCTCAAGATCATAGAGCGTATCGAGGAGCGCGTGTCTCGCGATAAGTATGTATCAACAAGCGAGTTAAACAATATTCTTCGAGAAGAGATTGCAGCACTATTGGCTGAGAATAATACAGAGGATAATGAGAACTGGGACCTGCCTTCAGACCACAAGCCATACGTCATCCTGGTGGTTGGCGTGAACGGCGTTGGCAAGACCACCACGATAGGAAAGCTGGCTTGGCAGTTTAAGCAGGCCGGCAAGAAGGTCTATCTGGGTGCTGCCGATACGTTCCGTGCAGCTGCTGTGGAACAGCTCTGCATCTGGGGGGAGCGGGTAGGTGTGCCCGTGGTGAAGCAGCAGATGGGCAGCGACCCTGCCAGCGTGGCTTTCGACACGCTACAGAGCGCCAAGGCCAATGGTGCCGACGTGGTGATCATCGATACCGCAGGCCGTCTGCACAATAAGGTAGGCCTGATGAACGAGTTGAAAAAAATTAAAGACGTGATGAAGAAGGTGTTGCCCGAAGCTCCCGACGAGGTGATGCTGGTGCTCGACGGTTCTACCGGTCAGAACGCCTTTGAGCAGGCCAAGCAGTTTGCAGCTGTGACCCAGATTACGTCGCTGGCTATCACCAAGCTTGACGGTACGGCCAAGGGTGGTGTGGTCATCGGCATCAGCGACCAGCTGAAGGTGCCCGTGAAATATATCGGACTGGGCGAGGGTATGGAGGACCTGCAGCTCTTTAACAAGAAAGACTTTGTTGATAGCCTGTTTAAGAGCTAAGAAATGACCATAGATTTTATCTCTTTAGGCTGTTCGAAAAACCTGGTGGACAGCGAGAACCTGATGGGGCTGTTTGAGTCCAACGGCTTCAGCGTGACCCACGACAGCGACAATCCGCAAGGCGAGATCGTCGTGGTGAACACCTGTGGGTTTATCGCAGATGCCAAGGAGGAGAGTATCAACACCATATTGGAGCAGGTGGCTCGTAAGAATGCGGGCGAGGTGAAGCAGATATACGTGATGGGATGTCTCTCTGAGCGCTATCTGGCCGACCTCGAAGCCGAGATTCCCGAGGTGGACGGATGGTTTGGGAAGTTCAACTATAAAGAACTTTTAAAAAGACTCACCCCCAGCCCCTCTCTAGTAAGAGAGGGGAGTGGTCAGACTAGAAAGTTAACTACTCCTTCACATTATGCCTATATCAAGATTAGTGAGGGCTGCGACAGGCATTGCGCCTATTGCGCCATTCCGCTGATTACTGGCAAACACCAGAGCCGTCCGATGGAGGAGATCCTCGACGAGGTGCGCTGGCTGGTGAGCCAGGGAACGGTGGAATTTCAGGTCATTGCACAGGAGCTGACCTATTACGGCATTGACCTCTATGGCGAGCAGCGCATAGCTGAGCTGATAGAGCAGATGGCCGATATAGAGGGTGTGAGATGGATACGTCTGCACTATGCCTATCCCACTCATTTCCCTTGGCGACTGCTCGACGTGATGCGCGAGAAGAAGAACGTATGCCGCTATATGGACATTGCTCTGCAGCATATCAGCGACCATATGCTCACAAGAATGCGCCGTAACACCACGAAGCTGGAGACGATGGAGCTCATTGAGCGGATGCGACGCGAGGTGCCAGGCATCCATCTGCGCACCACGCTGATGGTGGGCTTCCCGGGCGAGACGGAAGAGGACTTCCAGGAACTGCTGGACTTCGTGAAATGGGCACGCTTCGAGCGCATGGGAGCCTTCGCCTATTCCGAGGAAGACGGCACCTATTCGGCCGAGCATTACGAGGACGACGTGCCTGAGGACGTGAAGCAGCGCCGACTGGACAAGCTGATGCGCGTGCAACAGAATATCAGCGCCGAGATAGAGGCCGAGAAGGTAGGGCAGACCCTGCCCGTGGTCATAGACCGCGTGGAGGGCGACTACTACATTGGCCGCACGGAGTTCTGTTCGCCAGAGGTAGATCCCGAGGTGCTGATCCGTCAGGAAGTGAAACTGGAGATCGGCAAGATGTATCAAGTGAAGATAACCGACTCCGAGGAGTTTGATCTTTACGGAGAAGTCGTATGAATGATACCGCTATTGATTATGCATTAAGCATTAAGTATTGAAATTGAATGAATAACAAGGAATTTATAAGCATACTAGCTGGACGCACAGGGATGAAGACGGCAGAGGCACAGAGGACTGTGGACTCGCTGATCTCGGTGATGAGCGACTGCTTTCAGGAAGGCGACAGTGTGCAGATGGCCAACTTCGGCAACTTCGAGGTGAAGAAGAAGCTGGAGCGCATCATGGTGAATCCCGCCACGGGCCAGCGTATGTTGGTACCGCCCAAGCTGGTGCTTGCCTTCAAACCTAACCCCACTTGGAAAGATAAGATCAAGAAAGGAGGGGCCGAATAATGGGTAAGGTGAATATGCCTGAACTGGCCGATCTGCTGGCTCAGAAAGCCGGTATCAGCAAGCGTGAGGCCCAGCAGTTTCTCTCAGCACTCGTTGAGACCATACAAGATGGTGTGAATAACGACAAGCTGGTGAAAATCAAGGGACTGGGCACGTTTAAGGTCATAGATGTTGATGCACGTGAAAGCGTCAACGTGAACACGGGCGAGCGCGTGACCATAGACAGTCATCAGAAACTATCGTTCACGCCCGATTCGGCGATGAAAGAACTGGTAAACAGGCCGTTCTCGCAGTTTGAGACCGTCATCCTTAACGAGGGTGTGGAATTTGATGACGACTTGGAGGAAGAGCCCTCTCCAACAGAAGAGGAAGAGACTCCAGCCCCAGTAGCAGAAACTCCAGCCCCAGTAGCAGAAACTCCAGCTCCTGTAAAAGAAGATCCTGTGGTTGTAGAGGAGGAAAAGATCGAAGAGAAAGAAGAAACCATAGAAGAGAACATTGAAGTAGAAGATAATATTGATATAGATATGACTGAAGAAAAGAAAGAATCATCATATTGGTGGGCATGGCTCCTATTGGCCATAGCAGCCTGCGCAGCCAGTTTCGTAGCTGGATATTTGTACGGCCGTCATGTTGACCGTGCGTCGCTGTTGGAAGAAGAACAGACTGCCGACACCACCGTTGTCGCAGCACCTGTGGTGACCGATACGTTGAAGACCGACACCCTGCAGATTGACACCATTCAGCAGGCGACTCCACAGGCCGACACCCTCAAAGCAGAGCCCGCGAAGGAAGAGAAGGTGGAAGCACCTAAGCCAGAGCCAGAGCCGGAGTGGAAGAAATATGAAAAGATGGACGTGAGAGTGCGCACAGGCGCCTACGGCATCATCGGTTTCGACCGTAAGGAAAGAGTGCGTCCTGGCGACACCACCAAGCGCATTGCCAAGCGTACGCTGGGCGAAGGCATGGAGTGCTATATAGAGGTATATAATAATGTGAAGACTGAAGACCTCAAAGAGGGTCAGACTGTCAATATCCCCAAACTGAAACTGAAGAAATTCCTTAAAACAAAATCAAAATAACAATAAAAATGGCAGAAAATATTGACATCCGCGAACTGAACATGCGGATAGAACAGCAAAGCTCTTTTGTGACCAACCTGACAACAGGTATGGACAGAGTAATCGTAGGTCAGAAACATCTGGTTGACTCATTGCTCATTGGACTGTTGAGCGATGGAAATATCCTGTTGGAAGGTGTGCCTGGTCTGGCAAAGACCTTGGCCATCAAGACCCTTTCGCAACTGATTGATGCGAAATACAGCCGTATTCAGTTTACCCCCGACCTGCTGCCTGCCGACGTGACAGGTACGATGATCTATTCACAGAAGGACGAAAAATTCCTGGTGAAGCAAGGCCCCGTGTTTGCCAACTTCGTATTGGCCGATGAGATCAACCGTGCGCCAGCCAAGGTGCAGAGCGCATTGCTCGAGGCTATGCAGGAGAAGCAGGTGACCATTGGCAGCGAGACCTTCAACCTGCCCACACCGTTCCTCGTGATGGCTACTCAGAACCCCATTGAGCAGGAGGGTACCTATCCGCTGCCTGAAGCCCAGATGGACCGTTTTATGCTGAAGGTGGTCATTGGCTATCCCACACTCGAAGAGGAGAAGCAGATTATCCGTGAGAATATTGCAGGCAGTCTGCCCAAGGTGACACCCGTCACTACGAAGGAAGAGATTCTGAAGGCTCGTGAGGTAGTGCGCGAGGTATATATCGACGAGAAGATTGAGCAGTATATTGCCGATATCGTCTTTGCCACCCGCTACCCCGACCGCTACGGACTGAAAGATATGAAGGAGATGATTTCGTTTGGCGGATCGCCACGTGCCAGCATCAATCTGGCTAAGGCCTCACGCGCCTATGCCTTCATCAAGCGTCGCGGCTACGTGGTGCCCGAGGACGTGCGTGCCGTAGCCCACGACGTGCTGCGCCACCGTATCGGACTGACCTATGAGGCCGAGGCTTCAAATGTTACCAGCGAGGAGATCGTCTCAAAGATTATCAATAAGGTCGAGGTGCCCTAAACTAGTAGGACTAGTCATACTAGTAGAACTAGAATATGGAAACTAGCGAAATCATAAAGAAAGTCAGGAAGATAGAAATCAAGGCGCGAGGGCTTAGCTCAAACATCTTCGCTGGGCAGTACCACTCTGCCTTCAAGGGGCGCGGTATGGCCTTCTCCGAGGTGCGCGAGTACCAGTATGGCGATGATGTGCGCGATATTGACTGGAACGTCACCGCACGCTTCAATAAGCCCTATGTCAAGGTCTTTGAGGAGGAGCGCGAACTGACGGTGATGCTGCTCATCGACGTGAGCGGCTCACTGGATTTTGGCACGCAGAAACAGTTGAAGCGCGATATGGTGACTGAGATTGCTGCCACGCTCGCCTTCTCGGCCATACAGAACAATGATAAGATTGGCGTTGTCTTCTTCTCTGACAAGATAGAAAAGTACATCCCACCAAAGAAAGGACGCAAGCATATCCTGTATATTATACGCGAGATGCTCGACTTCCACGCCGAGAGCCGACATACGGATGTGGCACAAGCTGTGGAGTTCCTCACTGGTGTCAGCAAGCGACGCTGCACGGCATTCATACTCAGCGACTTCTACACCCAGCGTAACTTCATGCAGCAGCTCACCATTGCCAATAGCAGGCACGACGTGGTAGCCATACAGGTGTATGACAAGCGAGCCTGCGAACTGCCCAACATCGGACTGATGAAGGTGGTGGATGCGGAAAGCGGATTCGAGCAGTATGTGGATACCAGCAGCAAGAAGGTGCGCGACACCTACCACCGCTACTGGGAGAAAAGGCAGGCCGACCTCAAGGAGACGTTTGCAAAGAGCAACGTCGATAGCGTCAGTATTGCCACCGACGAGGACTATGTGCGCTCGATGATGGGACTGTTTAATCAACGTGGATAAATGAAAAAAGTAATCATAACCCTGGCGCTATTCGTTCTGACACTGGCAGCCGACGCACAACAGGTGAAGGTGGAGTCGAGTCTGAGCAGTATGGAGATGCTCGTTGGCGAACAGGTGGAAATGTCGGTCAAGGTGACGGCAGGAAAAGATGCCACCGTGGAGTTCCCTCAGGAGGCACTTCTGCCAACCAATATAGAGGTGTTGGGATTCGTGGATTCGCCCGATCTGGAAGTGGATGGCGATCAGGTGTGCCGACAGCGCAACTATGTGCTCACCTCGTTTGACGACACGCTCTATTATCTGCCACCGTTTAAGGTCAAGGTCAACGGACAGGAGTATTCTACCAATCAGTTGGCACTTAAGGTGCTCACCATTGATGTGGATACTACGAAAGTAGATGAGTATTTCGGACCAAAGGACGTACAGGACAATCCCTTTGACTGGGAACTGGACGACTTCGCCACTCCTTTCTGGCTCAGCGTCCTCTTCGTGGCGCTGATGGCACTCTTCTTCTATCTCTACCTGAGACTGCGCGACAATAAGCCGATTATTGCACGTATCCGTATCGTGAAGCGATTGTTGCCTCACCAAAAGGCTATGAAGGCCATTGAAGAGATCAAGGCCGACAAGATGGTGACTTCCGACGACCCGAAGGAATACTATACCCGACTTACTGACACGTTGCGTAAGTATATCGAAGAGCGCTACGGATTCAATGCAATGGAGATGACCAGTAGCGAGATTATAGACCAGCTGATGAAGAATGCTGACCAAGAGTCGCTCAGCGAGTTGCGACAGTTGTTCCTCACCGCCGACCTGGTGAAATTCGCCAAATATTCGACGCTGATCAATGAGAACGATGCCAACCTGGTCAACGCAGTAGACTTTATCAATAAGACGAAGATAGAACAGCCGGTCAACACAGAGCCGGCAAAGCCAGAGCTCACCGTGGAGGAGCAACGCTCGAAACGCAGCAGGACTGCTCTGCAGATTACGCTCTGTGCCATTGCTGTCAGCTGTGTGGCCCTCTTCGGATATATTCTCTACTGTATCTATGAGATATTGTAAAACAAGGAACAATGGAATTTGCTAATAAAGAATATCTGTTTCTCCTACTGCTCATCATACCATATATCGTATGGTTCCTGATGTTCAGGAAGAAAAGCGAGCCCACCATATTGATGGCCGACACCAATGCGTTTACTTATGCCAAACGCAGTTGGAAGGTCATGCTGATGCCCATACAGTTGCTTCTGCGCATCCTGGCCTTCACCATGCTGGTCATAGCGCTGGCCAGGCCTCAGACCCATGATGCGATGCAGAACGAGAGTATCGAGGGTATCGACATCATGCTCGCAATGGACGTTTCGACTTCAATGCTGGCAGAGGATTTGCGTGACGATTCGCGTGATATCAAGAACCGCATTGAGGCCGCCAAGGTTGTGGCTGCTGAGTTTATTGCAGGCCGTCCCAACGATAATATCGGTCTCACAATATTTGCAGGCGAGTCGTTTACACAATGCCCCATGACCATTGACCACGCCTCGCTGCTGTCGCTGCTACGCAATGTGCAGACAGATATTGCTGCAAGAGGACTGATAGAAGACGGAACGGCAATAGGTATGGGACTGGCCAATGCCGTGTCGCGTCTCAAAGACTCCAATGCCAAGAGCAAGGTGGTGATACTGCTTACGGATGGTAGTAACAACCGTGGTGACCTCTCGCCAATGACTTCGGCAGAAATAGCACAGAGCCTGGGCGTGCGCGTATATACTATAGGTGTAGGCACCAATGGCACGGCACGCTATCCTCTGTCCGTGGGCAACCATGTGCAGTATGTACAGATTCCTGTGGAGATAGACACGCAGACGCTGACAAACATTGCGAAGACCACTAACGGTAAGTTCTATCGTGCCCGTAATGCCGAGGAACTGCGTGAGATTTATCATGAGATAGACAAACTGGAGAAATCGAAGATAGAGGTGCAGCGCTACAGCCGACGCTATGAGGACTACCAGCGCTTTGCACTCATCGCACTGGGTGCGCTGCTGCTCGAGATTCTTCTTAGGATAACCATATTTAGGAGGATACCGTAATGTTTAGATTTGAGAATCCAGAATACTTGTGGCTGCTGTCGCTGGTGCTGCTGTTGGCCATCATACGATTCATCACATATTTCAATCAGAAGAAGCGGTTGCGTAAGTTCGGAGACCCAGAATTAATACAGCAGCTGATGCCCAACGTGTCACGTTGGCGTCCGTTGGTGAAGTTCTGCCTTTTGGAACTGGCATTGACAATGGTTATCCTGATGGTGGCACGTCCACAGCAGGCCAATGGCATCAGTCAGGAGAAACGCTCAGGCATAGAGGTGGTCATAGCAATGGATATTTCCAACTCCATGCGGGCAAAGGATGTGTCGCCTTCGCGTCTGGACAGGGCAAAGATGATGGTAGAGAACCTGGTTGAGAACTTCATCAACGATAAGATCGGACTCATTGTCTTTGCGGGAGATGCCTTTGTACAGCTCCCTATCACAAGCGATTATGTATCGGCGAAGATGTTCCTCAGCACCATTGACCCCTCGATGATTGTCAATCAAGGTACGGATATTGCCGCTGCCATCCAGATGGCTACCCACAGCTTCACTCAGCAGGAGCACGTAGGCAAGGCCATCATTGTGATTACCGATGGTGAAGACCACGAGGGTGGGGCTGTAGAAGCTGCCAAAGCCGCTCATGAGGAAGGATATAATGTCTATCTGCTTGGAATAGGTTCTATCAATGGCTCGCCCGTGCCCGATCCCGATACGGGAAACTATATGATTGACAATACGGGTAATACCGTGATGTCACGTCTCAACGAGCAGATGTGTCGTGAGATAGCACAGGCTGGTGGAGGTGCCTATATCCACGTTGACAACAATAGCAGCGCTCAGCGCTTGCTGGACGAAGAGTTAGATAAGCTTGAGAAGGGCGAGACAACGATATATAGCGACTATGCGGAGCAGTTCCAATATGCAGCTGCTTTCGCCATCCTTCTGCTGATTATCGAGATCTGCATCTTGGATCGGAAGAACCCATTGCTCAAGAAAATAAAATTGTTTAAGCGATGAAATTGTCAAGAATTGTCATATTACTGATACTGATGGCCCTGACGGCAAGCACTTATGCCGACAACCGACAGGCGCGTAAGTTCGTTCGAAAGGGTAACACACTCTATCGGAAGGATAAAAAGCAGGAGGCTCAGGTGAATTATCTGAAGGCATATCGTGCCGATAGTACGGATGCACGTGTGGTGTATAATCTGACGACATCGATGTTTCCACGCGACTGGCATAACACGCCAAAGGAACGCTGCGACACAATGGCCCAGATGTTTCAACAGGCGGCACAATACGAGACCAATCCACTGAGAAAGGCGCAGGCATTCCATAATGAGGGGGTGGCCTATCAAAGTGTCAAGGATTTCGGAAAAGCTATTGAGGCCTATAAGAATGCGCTGCGCAATAATCCGAATGACGATGAGTCACGTTATAACTTGGTGCTCTGTCAGCGACAGTTGAAAAACGATAATCAAGGCGGAGGCGGCAATAACGACCAAAACCAAGACCAAGACAAGAATCAGGAGCAACAGCAACAACAACAGCAGCAGAAACAAGAACAACAGAAGCAAGACGAACAGCAACAGCAAGAGCAGCAGCAACCGCCAATGAGCAAGGAGAATGCCGAACAGTTGTTGAATGCCGCCTTACAACGTGAAAAAGATACTCAGAAACGAATGCAGGAGGCTCAGCAGCAGCCTCGTCGCAGACGAATAGAGAAAAACTGGTAATTTGCGGCCTTTGGCCAAAATTATAAATAATAATGAATAAAGAATAGCAATGAAGAAAGCTTTATTATTTTTTATTTTTTCATTATTCATTAGCCACGCAGTGGCGCAGACACTCACTGCCAATGCTCCTCAGCAGGTAGCTGTAGGACAGCAGTTCCGACTGACATACACCGTGAATACCCATGATGTGCAGGGATTTCGCATAGGACAGATACCGGCAGATGCCTTTGAGGTGTTGATGGGACCAAGCACCAGCACACAGTCAAGCTTCAGTATGGTAAACGGACATACCACACAGTCGTCAACGATCACCTATACCTATATCCTTAGTGCGCTGAAGAATGGCAGTTTTACGATTCCTGCGGCTTCAGTAATGGCTGGTGGTAAGCAGATATCTTCGAATACGCTGAAAATACAGGTGAGCGGTACGGCTCAAAGCAACGGACAGGGTTCAAACAGTCAGCAGCCAGAACCAAGGGCTGCGGGCACGGCCATCTCTGGTTCAGACCTCTTCATCCGAGTGAGTGCCTCCAAGAAACGGGTGGTGGAACAAGAGCCGGTATTGCTGACTTATAAGGTATATACTTTGGTGAGCCTCACACAGCTGGAAGGTAAGATGCCTGACTTGAAAGGCTTCCATACTCAAGAGATTCCATTGCCACAGGAAAAGAGTTTTAAGGTGGAACAGTTTAATGGTCGCAACTACCGCACAGTAACGTGGAGCCAGTATGTGATGTTCCCACAGATGTCAGGCAAACTGCAGGTTCCTCCTATCACCTTTAATGGCGTAGTGGTTCAGCGCAATCGTAACGTTGACCCCTTCGAGGCGTTTTTTAATGGCGGATCAAGCTACGTGGAAGTCAAGAAACAGATTCAGGCACCTGGCGTGGAGATTGACGTAGATCCGTTGCCTGCCCGTCCTGATAACTTCTCGGGTGGCGTTGGAAAGTTCTCATTGACTACAGAGATTGACAAGACAGAGCTGAAAGCCAACGAACCAATCACTCTGAAAGTTACCGTTAGCGGTACGGGAAACCTGAAGCTGATCAAGCAGCCAATAGTAAAATTCCCCAAGGACTTCGATACCTATGATGCCAAGATGACCGACAAGTCGCGTCTCACGATGAGCGGACTTGAGGGCAGTATGATCTATGAGTTCCTGGCGGTGCCCCGTCATCAAGGAAAATATACGATTCCTGCAGTAGAGTTCGTATATTACGACACGCAGGCAAAGGAGTATAAGACGTTGACCTCAGAAGCCTACGCATTGGACATAGCCAAAGGAGAGGGCGGAGAGAGTGAGATGCAGACGTTCTCTGAACAAGAGGATATCCAGATGCTGGGTAGCGACATTCGTTATATCAAGTTGGGAGATAGCAAACAGAATGTCGATGGTGACCTTTTCTTTACGTCAGTAAACTACCTGATCGCATTGATGGTATTGTTCCTGCTGTTTGTTTCCCTTTTCGTCATCTTCCACCAGCGTGCCATTGAGAATGCGGACATGGTGAAGGTACGTGGCAAAAAGGCCAACAAGGTGGCTGCAAAGCGACTGAAGCAGGCTGCAAAACTGATGAAGAATAATCAGCAGAGTGCCTTCTATGACGAGGTGTTGCGCGCTTTGTGGGGATATGTAGGCGACAAGCTCAATATTCCTGTGGAGCAATTGTCACGTGATAATATCAGCGATCGCTTTGCAGAGCGTATGGTGAGCAGTGCTACTATCGCCAAATTTATCGAAGCTATTGATGAATGTGAGTTTGAACGCTATGCACCAGGTGATGCCAAGGGTAATATGAATAAAGTCTATCAGACGGCAATGACGGCTATAGAGGAAATAGAAAACACCATGAAGAGTAAACCGAAGAAGGTATCTGCTGCAGGCATGGCCTTGCTGTTGCTGCTATTGTTGCCTGTATCAGCATCTGCTGTCACCAAGGCAGAGGCAGACAGCAGTTATGTCAATGAGAACTATCAGCAGGCTATCAGTCAGTATGAAGCTTTGTTACAGCAAGGGAGTAGTGCAGAACTGTACTACAACCTGGGTAATGCCTATTATCGTATGGACAATATCACACGTGCCATATTGAATTACGAGCGTGCTTTGCTGCTGTCGCCTGGCGATGCGGATATCCGCTTCAACCTTCAGTTGGCTCGCAGCAAGACAGTTGATAAGATAGTGCCGCAGTCGGAATTCTTCCTTACCACCTGGTATCGCTCGGTGGTGAATATGTTGAGTGTTGACGGATGGGCCTATGTATCACTCCTGTCGTTGGCTGTCGCTATCATCCTGGCATTGGTCTATCTCTTTGCTTCACCAATATGGCTGCGTAAGATAGGCTTCTTTGGTGGTATCATACTGCTGCTGATATTCGTACTGGCCAATGTGTTCGCGTGGAATCAGAAACAGCAGATAGAGCATCGTGATGGAGCCGTTATCATAGAATCGGCAGTCACCGTGAAGAGTACACCTGCACAGAATGGTACAGACCTGTTTATCCTGCATGAAGGAACAAAGGTTACTATCCTGGATGCTTCAATGGATGGATGGCGTGAGATAAGAGTGCCTGATGGTAAACAAGGGTGGCTGGAAGTATCACAAATAGAAGAAATCTGACGACGTAATCATGTGGAGCGACATTATTCAATATGACAAGGAGTTACTGCTGTGGTTTAACGGCAGCGACTCGTTGTTCTTTGATGGTTTCGTCAAGACGCTGACTACTGCCACAACATGGATACCGCTGTATTTGGCATTGTTCTATATGGTACTAAAGAATAATGACACCCTACAGAAAATACTGATTATCGTGGCATGTGCAGGTCTGTGCGTATTCCTGGCTGGTTCGCTCAATGATATGTTTGTTAAGCCCAATGTTGCCAGATGGCGCCCAACGCATGATGGTGAAATCGCCATGTTGGTTGACGTGGTCAATGGCTATCGTGGAGGCAGGTTCGGTTTCTTCTCTTCACATGCTGCGAATACAATCAGTATAGCTGTATTCTTCGCATTGTTGGTCCGCAGTCGTGTGTTAACAGTCGCACTCGTTAGCTGGTCGTTGATAAACTGCTGGACTCGTATGTATCTTGGCGTTCACTTCCCGATAGATATCTGCTGTGGACTGCTGTGGGGAACCACTGTAGGAGTCTTTGTCTGGTTCTTGTATCAAAGGCTGTGTAAGCGACTTTATACACGCAACAATTTCATCTCATCCCACTATACATCAACTGGCTATGCATGTGCTGATATTGATATAGTGGTGAGTATCTTGCTTCTGACAATTTTCTATGCCATTCTAAGGGCATGTCTTATGTTATATATGTAAATTATGAATACAAAACATATACATATCAGCGATTATAATTATCCTTTGCCAGATGAGCGCATTGCCAAGTTCCCATTGGCAGAGCGTGACCATTCAAAGTTGTTGCTCTACAAGCATGGTGACGTGAGCGAGGATTTGTTCTGTCATTTGCCAAATCACCTTCCGGAAAAGGCCTTGATGGTGTTCAATAATACGAAAGTGATTCAGGCTCGTCTGCATTTTCGCAAAGACACGGGTGCTCTGATTGAAGTGTTTCTGCTGGAGCCTGCTATGCCTGCCGATTATGAACAGATGTTTCAGACGCGAGGCCACTGTGCCTGGTATTGCTTGGTGGGTAATCTGAAGAAATGGAAAGAAGGGTCGCTGACAAGAGTCATTACTGTTAAGGAAGAAACCTTAACCATTAAAGCGACGCGTGGCGAGATACACGGTACCAGCTATCGTGTTGACTTTGAGTGGGATAATACTTCCATATCCTTTGCCGAGATTCTTGAGGCAATGGGTGAACTGCCTATACCTCCATATCTGAATCGTGAGACGCAAGAGAGCGATAAGACCACCTATCAGACAGTCTATTCTAAGATTAAGGGTAGCGTGGCTGCTCCAACGGCAGGACTTCACTTTACAGACAATGTGCTGAAAGCTCTCGATGCTCATGGCATTGACAGGGAGGAGGTAACACTGCATGTTGGCGCTGGAACCTTCAAGCCCGTGAAGAGTGAAGAGATAGAAGGTCATGAGATGCACACGGAATATATCTGCGTGAAGAGGCAGACACTCGAGAAGCTTTTGAAACACGAATGTCAGGCTATAGCCGTGGGTACTACCAGTGTGCGTACACTTGAAAGTCTCTATTATATGGGCCTCAAGGTGTTGCGTAATCCCAACATCCAAGAGGTGGAACTACATGTTAACCAATGGGAACCCTATGAGAATGAAGCATGTAGGGTGAAGAGTGAAGAAGCAATTCAGGCACTTTTAGATTGGCTTGACCGTAATGGGCTGGCATCACTTCACAGCAGTACGCAGATAATCATAGCTCCTGGCTATGAATACAAAATCGTGAAAATGCTCATTACCAATTTCCATCAGCCGCAATCTACGCTGTTGCTTTTGGTAAGTGCTTTTGTCAAGGGCGACTGGCATAAGATCTATGACTATGCCTTGAGCCATGATTTCCGATTCCTAAGCTATGGAGACAGTTCTTTGTTAATACCTTAGAAATATGAAGATAGGCGATAAAGTCAGATTCTTGAGTGAGATTGGAGGCGGCCGTGTAGCTGGTTTCCAAGGGAAGAATGTTGTATTGGTGGAAGACGAGGACGGCTTCCAGGTGCCAATGGCACTTAACGAGGTTGTGGTTATCGGAGAGGAAAACTATGAGACGCAACATGTCGTAGAGATAAAAAAACAGCAGGAAAAACAGGAAGAGCTTGAGATAGAGCCTGCTGACCTGCCTGTAACCTTCAAGGCTAAGCCTGAGGAGCGGAAAGGTGGTGACCGCCTGTCGGCTTATCTGGCTTTCGTTCCCATCAATGTCAAGGAGTTGTCTCAAACCCGCTTTGAGGCATATTTGGTCAATGACTCAAATTATTATCTGCGTTTCGCATATCTCAGTGCGGAGGGTAATGCCTGGCAATTGCGAGCTACTGATGAGGTAGAACCCAATACAAAACTCTTTATCGAGGAGTTCGGACGTGAGGACTTGAACGCTATGGAGCATGTGGCCGTACAGCTGATGGGCTATAAACGCGATAAGCATTTCTTGCTGAAGCCTACGGCTAACGTCCAGTTGCGTATAGATACGGTGAAGTTTTATAAGCTTCATACATTTGAACCTAATGACTTCTTTGAGGAGCCCGCCTTGATTTATACTATTATTGAGAACGACCGTTGTAAAATCAATCTGAAAGAATGAAGTACGGATTAATAAAAGTGGCTGCTGCCATACCAGGTGTGCGCGTAGCCGACATTGACTATAATGTCAAGCAAATAAAGAGCCTTATCGCGCAAGCAGAAGATAGGGGTGTCGAGATTGTTGTTTTTCCGGAACTCTCATTGACTGGATATACTTGTCAGGATTTGTTTCGTCAGCAATTATTGCTTGATAAGTCGGAAGAGGCTTTGCTTGAGTTGCTTGAGTTTTCACGAAAGCTTGACGTAATAAGCATTGTTGGTATCCCTGTACGAATTGGTTCGCTGCTTTATAATTGTGCTGCCGTCATTCAGCAGGGAGCGCTGTTGGGCGTAGTCTCCAAGACTTATCTGCCTAATTATAGTGAATTCTATGAGAAGCGCTGGTACGCATCTGCTGCAGACCTGATGCCTCAGGAAATCTATTTGGCAGGCATTCACGTGAAGGTGTCAAACGAGCCGATAGTATTCCGCACTGTAGATGGCGTTGGATTTGGTATCGAGATATGCGAGGATATTTGGGCTCCGCTTCCTCCAAGTAATAATCTGGCGTTGGCGGGTGCTGACATCATTTTCAACCTTTCCGCAACAGATGAGTTGATAGGAAAACATGATTATCTCTGCTCGTTGCTCTCACAGCAGAGTGCTCGTATGATGTGTGGCTATGTCTATAGCAGCTGTGGCTTTGGCGAGTCTTCGCAGGATGTTGTCTATGGAGGCAATGCCATGATATTCGAGAATGGCCGTCTGTTAGGCAAGTCAGAGCGCTTCTCAATGGAGCCACAATTGCAGATACAGCAGATAGATATTGATTGCTTGCGTAATGACCGTCAGAATAATACAACATTCCGCACAGCCCAAGTTGGGGCTATTTCTCGAGTCATCAATACAATGCCTGTAGGTGAGCATCCTTTTGAACTGATTCGTGAGATTGATCCTCACCCCTTTATTCCTACTGATAGTTCTATGACTGCCGATTGCGAGGAAATACTTAATATCCAGACTATGGGACTCTGTCGCCGTCTGGAGCATACGCATTGTGATAAGGCCGTTGTAGGTATCAGTGGCGGACTTGATTCCACTTTGGCTCTGCTTGTCGTGGTGCGCGCTTTTGATAAATTAGGACTATCGCGTAGTGGTATCATTGGTATCACAATGCCAGGCTTTGGTACGACAGACCGTACCCATGATAATGCTGTAAGCCTGATGACTTCCCTTGGCATTACTCAACGAGAAATCAGTATCGCCAAGAGTGTTATCCAGCATTTTGAGGATATTGGCCATGATGCCAAAGTCCATGATGTCACCTATGAGAACTCACAGGCTCGTGAGCGAACCCAGATATTGATGGATGTGGCAAATCAAGTAGGGGGCTTGGTTATTGGTACAGGTGATCTCTCAGAGTTAGCACTTGGGTGGTGTACATACAATGGTGACCACATGTCGATGTATGGTGTCAATGCTGGTGTTCCAAAGACTTTGGTACAGTATCTGATACGCTATCTGGCTCAGTTGCCGGCTTTTGCAGAGCAGCGTGACGTACTTATCGATGTGGTTGATACGCCTATCTCGCCTGAGCTTACCCCTGCTGACGAACAAGGAAATATCCAACAAAAGACAGAAGATCTGGTGGGACCTTACGAGTTGCATGATTTCTTCCTCTATTATATTTTACGTTGGGGACTTAGCCCGTCTAAGATATTCTTGTTGGCACAACGCGCTTTTCAGGGACACTATAGTGATGAGGTGATCCGTCATTGGCTGAAGACGTTCTGTCGTCGATTCTTCAATCAGCAGTTTAAGCGTTCTTGTTTGCCTGATGGTCCGAAGGTCGGCAGTATCAGCCTATCGCCACGTGGCGACTGGAGAATGCCGAGCGATGCCTCCAGCGCCTTGTGGCTCAAGGATATAGAATAGTTTAAAAACGATATTTTGTTCCTACAACCGCCCATATACCTGGCTGTGGCACATTGCCGAAGTCGATATATGTGCGGTTGTTTAATATGTTATTAATATCTGCATAAACGGTCATTGATGCTTTGCGCCACTGCAGTCGGGTGTTGAACAGGGCGTAGGGGCGATAATCGCAGACCTCACCATTGAAGCTGGTGTAGCTGCCAACGCGGTCTTGCCAGCGTGCATCAACTCTAAGGCTCAGGCCATTCCACTCTGCAGACTGAACGGTAGCAACCAGTTTGTGTCTGAGATACTCCAACGCATATTGCGACACAATGCCTTCTTTCTGTTGCTTGTCTTGGTCTGTGTAACTGTATGAAAGGTTGAAATCAGCCCACTTGGTACTTGCACCAATGGTTGTTTCCACTCCCCATGTATTGATTTTGGTATGGTTGACGCTCTGCCATTGTGCAGATGTCCCTTGAGAAGTATCCATGATCCAATCTATCATGTTACGTCCATGATGATGGAAAGCAGACAGTTTGCCATAAAAGGTAGGGGAGTGCCATTGAATACCCGTCTCTACAGCCTGCATCTCTTCTGGTTTCAGATGTGGATCTGCTGCATATCCCTGTAGTTTGTAGTACATCTCTGTGAATGAAGGCAGACGCAGGGAAGTGTTGTACGATGCAAACAGTTTCACGTTGTGTATGCTATAGCCCACATCTATGCCAGGATAAATGGTCATGTTCATGCTGCTCCATGAACTCTTGGCAGCCACGAATCCAGCAGAGATGGTGAGTTGGTCAAGTATGATATTGTGCTCCAGATGTGCGCTGATGTTGGTGCGGTTGATACCTAAAGTATAGTCGCGATCAGTGCCACTGATATGGTGTGTTCGGAAGAGTGGTTCTCCCAGATTTCCACTAACTAAATCTTCGTTTCTTATCTCTGCTCCAAAGGCTGTGCGACCAATACTCCAGTCGAAGTAACTATTTAGTTTTAAACCATATATGTTGCAACGGTTATAATTATACTTCATCACATCAGGTTGCCCTCGATAACCTTCATAACGATCTTGGTGATGACTCCAATAAATGGACGGTTGGAAGTGGATACGCCCCCTTTTGTTTTCACCTTGCAATGCCGTATGGATTTTGGTGGTGTGTTCATATTGTTCATCTGCCTGCCATTTTGGCGTGGCATAAAATGTGCCCGATCCCCAGCCCTTGTCTGAAAGACCTGCGTACCATGACAGACGTATGTTGTCATCATGATACCCGTCTTGATAGAATACTTTTGAACCGCTAAAGTCTGTATTCAAGTGTCCTTTTCGTGAGCGCGAGTAACCGTCTGAGCGAGCATAGGATGCAGAGATGGTACCGTTACTTATTTGAGAAGGAAGGCAGATTCGCCCGCCTGCTTTTGCATAGCCAAAGGAACCGCCCTCGATATAGGCTTCATGGCTGCTTGGCGATAGGGTAGTGGACGTTACTATATTGATGGCACCAACAAGGGATGATGTGCCATAGACTCGTCCTGCCGGTCCTTCCAGCACTTCCACCCTGATAATGTCGGAAAGGTCACAAGGAAGATCAAAGGTGTTGTGTCCCGTCTGGGGGTCGCAGATATTGATGCCGTTTAATAAAACAACGATTTGCTCTTGGGTGCCTCCTCTTATACTGATGTCTGTTTGGGAGCCTAACGGACCTCGTTGTCTGACATCTACACCAACGGCCATCTTTAGCAAATCGTTAACACTTTGTACTGGCGCCTGCGCAATATCTTCGCGGCTCAGTACAGTTACCATTCTCGCAGCCTGACTCACGGTCAGGGGTGCCCTGGAGCCTGTGACGCATACATCGTCAAGCGTCACCTCACGGGCTGTCGCCTTAGTGGAATCCACACGGAAAGTCTCATCGCTGATACTGGCTGCTTTCGCTGATGACAACGTAGCTACGCTCAGCACAGAGATGATAACCTCACGTCCCAAAGCAGCAAAAAGCGAATAGCCTTTGCGCTGGAATTGGTGGAATACCATTACCTGGCGTTTCTGAAATTGAGGTTTAAACATACTGAGTTATTAAAAAAACGGCGCAAAGGTACAAAATAATTACTAATTATGAATTAAGATTTGAAATCTTTTTTGTAACTTTGCAGCGCTATTAAGAACAATATTGTTAAACATTAAATAGTTTTATGAATTTCACAATGTTAATTACCGTCCTTGTGACGGCTATTACACTGGTGGCATCTGCCTATGTGATGGCGAAACTATTGGGTCCGCGTTCTTATAACAAGATCAAGGGAGAACCGTTTGAGTGCGGTATTCCCACGCATGGCTCCAGTTGGATTCCCATAAACGTAGGCTATTATTTGTTTGCCATCCTCTTTCTCATGTTCGATGTAGAAACAGTGTTTCTATATCCGTGGGCTGTGGTTGTGAAGGACTTCGGTCCGATGGCTCTGCTGTCAATCGGGTTCTTCTTGGTAGTATTAGTATTTGGCCTGGCCTATGCTTGGCGGAAAGGAGCACTGGAATGGAAGTAAGAAAACCGAAAATCAAGGCTTTGCCCTACGACGAGTTCAAGGACAATGAGTCGTTGGAAAAGATTGTTGACGAGCTCCATGAGGGTGGTGTCAACGTAGTGACAGGTAATCTGGATTCCTTGATTAACTGGGGACGTTCTAACTCTCTGTGGTCTCTTACGTTTGCTACATCTTGCTGCGGTATCGAGTTCATGGCTTGCGGTTGTTCGCGTTATGACTTCTCGCGCTTCGGCTTCGAGGTAACACGTAACTCCCCCCGTCAGGCCGACCTGATTATGTGTGCTGGTACAATCACCCACAAGATGGCTCCTGCCTTGAAGCGCCTGTACGACGAGATGGCTGAGCCTAAGTACGTGGTGGCAGTAGGTGGCTGCGCTATCAGCGGTGGTCCTTTCAAGCAGAGCTATCACGTCGTGAAGGGTATCGAGGAAATCGTTCCTGTGGATGTGTTCATCCCTGGTTGCCCTCCCCGTCCAGAGGCAATCCTCTATGGTATGATGCAGTTGCAGCGTAAGGTGAAAATCGAAAAATTCTTTGGTGGTGCTAACCATAAGCAGACCAAGGAAGAGGCCGCTCTGGGCGTTTCTAATGAGGAACTGACCTACGGACGCGGTGGCAAGAAGCCCATCGTGGTGACTGAAGTACCTGCAGAGTTTACTGAATCACTTAAAAAAGAACAGGAGGAGCAGGCATGAAACTAAATCATCTTGTATTTGACTTTGACAAGTTCGCACAGGAGATGCAGGACTTGAAGGACAAGAAGCACTTCGACTTCCTGGTGACTATCGTAGGTGAGGACTTTGGTGAAGAAGGCTTAGGTTGTGTGTATATCCTTGAGAATACTGAGAACCACGAGCGTTGCAGCGTGAAGATGCTGGCCCGCACAAAGGTTTGTGGCGACGGTATGGCATCAAACGGTACTGGAGATACCGACGGACAGATGACTCACTACCTCCCATCAGTAGTCAACATCTGGAAAGGTGCCGACCTGCTGGAACGTGAGGTGTTTGATTTCCTCGGAATCGTATTCCTGGGCCATCCCGACATGCGCCGTCTGTTCCTGCGTAATGATTTCAAGGGCTATCCCCTGCGCAAGGATTTTGTGGCTACCGATGAATATACGCTGGAGGATGACAATGAGCCTGACTACGGCCTGGAGTATTTCATCGACAAGAATGGTGACCTGCAGACAAAGCAGAACAAGCTCTTCACCTCTGATGACTACGTGATCAACATTGGTCCGCAGCACCCGTCAACTCACGGTGTGCTCCGTCTGCAGACGGTGCTCAACGGTGAGACTGTGAAGCGCGTATATCCGCATCTTGGCTATATCCACCGTGGTATCGAGAAGATGTGGGAGTCGATGACTTATCCTCAGACATTGGCTCTGACCGACCGTCTGAACTACCTCTGCGCTATGCAGCAGCGTCATGCGCTGGTAGGCGTTATCGAGGAAGCAATGGAGGTAGAGCTGACCGACCGTATTCACTACATCCGCACTATCATGGACGAGCTTCAGCGTCTGGACAGCCACTTGCTGTTCACCTCTTGCTGTGCTCAGGACCTGGGTGCTCTCACCGCATTCCTCTATGGTATGCGCGACCGTGAGCACGTGCTGAACGTGATGGAGGAGACAACTGGTGGACGCCTGATTCAGAACTACTACCGCATCGGTGGTCTGCAGGACGATATCGATCCTAACTTCGTGAAGAACGTGAAGGATCTCTGCAAGTACCTGCGTCCTATGATTAAGGAGTATATGGATGTGTTTGGTGACAATATCATCGCCCACAACCGTCTGGAGAACGTTGGTCCTATGTCGCTTGAAGACTGTATCAACTATGGTGTGACAGGTCCTGCCGGACGTGCTTCTGGTTGGAAGAACGACGTTCGTAAGAACCACCCATACGATATGTATGACAAGGTGAACTTCGAGCAGGTGACCTTCGATACATGCGACTCTATGGGCCGTTACCTCGTTCACATCAACGAGATGTACCAGAGCTTGAACATTATTGAGCAGCTCATCGACAACATTCCTGAGGGCGACTTCTACGTGAAGCAGAAGCCTATCATCAAGGTACCAGAGGGACAGTGGTACTTCTCTGTAGAGGGTGCTGCTGGTGAGTTTGGCGTTTACCTCGACTCTAAGGGCGATAAGAGTCCTTATCGTATGAAGATGCGTCCTATGGGTCTCTCACTCGTTGGTGCACTCGACCCGATGCTGCGCGGACAGAAGATTGCCGACCTGGTGACCACAGGTGCCGCTATCGATATTGTTATACCCGATATTGACAGATAATATGGAACATATATTTGATTTTTCACAAGTAACCACCTGGTTTCACGAACTGCTTACGCAGACGCTGGGTCTGGGCGATTTCCTGGCAATTCTGATAGAGTGCGTGCTGGTTGGCTCCGTCATCCTGGGCGCTTATTCTGTCATTGCTATGATTCTGATTTTCATGGAGCGTAAGGTCTGCGCCTACTTCCAGTGCCGTATCGGTCCGGAGCGTGTAGGTTTCTGGGGCTTGTTGCAAGTCATGGCCGACGTGCTGAAGATGCTTATCAAGGAGATCTTCTTCGTTGACAAGGCCGACAAGCTGCTTTACATCGTAGCTCCCTTCCTGGTTATCATCGGCTCTGTTGGCGCTTTCGCCTTCCTGCCCTGGAACCGTGGTGCTCACATCCTCGACTTCAACGTAGGCGTGTTCCTGCTCACCGCCATCTCTTCTATTGGCGTGGTAGGTATCTTCCTGGCTGGTTGGGGTTCTAACAACAAGTATTCTGTTGTATCAGCTATGCGTGCTGCTGTGCAGATGATTTCTTACGAGATGTCTCTCTGCCTCTGCCTGATTACTGCCGTCATCCTGACTGGCACCATGCAGGTGAGCGGTATCGTAGAGAGTCAGGCCGGTCCTTGGGGATGGCTCATCGTACAGGGTCATGTGCCCGCTATCATCGCTTTCCTCGTGTTCCTCGTAGCAGGTAACGCTGAGGCCAACCGCGGCCCCTTCGATATGGCCGAGGCTGAGAGTGAGTTGACAGCTGGTCACCACACCGAGTATTCTGGTATGGGCTTCGGCTTCTTCTATCTGGCTGAGTTCCTCAATCTCTTTATCATTGCCGGTATTGCTGCTACCGTATTCCTGGGCGGATGGGCACCTATTCAGATTGGTGTCGAGGCCTTCGACGAGGTGATGCAGTATATCCCTGGTATCGTATGGTTCATGGGCAAGGCCTTCCTGCTGGTATGGCTGCTCATGTGGATTAAGTGGACCTTCCCCCGTCTGCGTATCGACCAGATCCTGAAGCTGGAGTGGAAGTACCTCATGCCGCTGGCACTCCTCAACCTGGTGCTGATGACAGTTGTCGTGGCTTTCGGACTTTATATTAAATAAGGTATAGCAAAATGGAAGATAACAAATCATATTTCGGAGAAATAGGGCACGGCATCAAAACGTTGGCCACCGGTATGAAAGTAACCTTGCAGGAATATGTCAAGGACTACTGGACCAACAAATGTACTGAGCAGTACCCTGAGAACCGTAAGACCACGCTCCACGTGTCAAAGCGTCATCGCGGACGTCTGGTCTTTAAGCGCAACGAAGATGGCGCTTATAAGTGCACGGCTTGTACCCTGTGTGAGAAGGCTTGCCCCAACGGCACTATCAAGATTACTGCCCACATGGAGGAAGATCCTGAGACGGGCAAGAAAAAGAAGGTGCTCGACGATTATCAGTACGACCTGGGCGACTGTATGTTCTGCCAGCTCTGTACTAACGCCTGCAACTTCGACGCTATTGAGTTTACCAACGACTTCGAGAATGCCACGTTCAGCCGTGACTCTCTGGTGCTTCACCTCGACAAGGAGGTTTACGAGGGCGGTTCTCTGCCCAACCTTCTGGAGGGTGGCGCTGATTGGCAGGTCGGTAAGTTTAACACTAAAAAGAAGTAAAACCGCACTATGGCTAGTTTAGTAGTATTTTCTATTCTCGCTGTTGTTATCCTGGGTTCTGCCCTGTTGTGTGTGACAACGAAGCGAATCATGAGAGCCGCAACCTTCATGTTGTTCGTGCTCTTTGGCGTAGCAGGTCTTTACTTCCTGCTCGACTACACCTACCTGGGTGCAGCACAGATTGCCGTTTACGCTGGTGGCGTAACGATGATCTATGTATTTGCCATCCAGTTGGTAAGCAAGCACACCCTGCAAGGTATGGTAGAGCATATCAAGTGCTCACGTATGCTTCAGGGCTTGCTCCTCTCTGTTGTCGGTCTGGCTACGGTTACTGTGGTGTTCCTGAAGAACAAGTTCATCAGCGCCGCTACTACCGACGAGCTTCCTATGGATCAGATTGGAACAGCTCTGCTGGGTAGCGAAAAGTATCAGTATGTATTGCCGTTCGAGTTCATCTCAGTATTCCTGCTGGCATGTATCATCGGCGGTTTGGTTGTATCACGTAAAAAGGAGGATTAAGCTATGGTACCTGTAGAATGTTATTTCGTGCTTTCAGCACTCTTGTTCTTCATCGGCGTCTATGGTTTCGTCACCCGTCGCAACCTCATTGCCATGCTCATCTCTATTGAGCTGGTACTGAATGCCGTTGATATCAACTTCGCAGCGTTCAATCGTCTGCTCTTCCCTGGCGAGCTCGAGGGTTTCTTCATGACGCTCTTCTCGATTGGTGTAAGTGCAGCCGAGAGTGCTGTGGCTATCGCGATTATTATTAATGTGTTCCGCAACTTCAAGAGTGACAGTGTGGACGCTATTACTAACATGAAAGGATAAAACGACGTTATGGTTTACGAATTATCATTTTTAATTCTCCTTCTGCCGCTGCTGTCCTTCATCGTGTTAGGACTGGCTGGTATGAAGATGCAGCACAAGACTGCCGGACTCATCGGCACTTGCTCGCTGTCATTGGTTACGATTCTCTCTTACTGGACGGCCTTTGAATATTTCACGGCCGACCGCGTAGAGGGTGTTTATCAGACTATCGTACCCTACAACTTCACTTGGTTGCCTCTGGGTAATCTCAACTTCGATATGGGTGTCCTCTTGGATCCTATCTCAGTGATGATGCTCATTGTCATCTCAACGGTGTCGTTGATGGTTCACATCTACTCATTCGGCTATATGCACGGTGAGAAGGGCTTCCAGCGTTACTACGCTTTCCTGAGCCTCTTCACCATGTCTATGCTGGGTCTTGTGTTGGCTACCAACATCTTCCAGATGTATATGTTCTGGGAGTTGGTGGGTGTTTCTTCTTACCTGCTCATCGGCTTCTACTATCCTTTGAAGCCCGCTATTGCAGCTTCTAAGAAGGCATTCATCGTGACCCGCTTTGCCGATATGTTCTTCCTGATTGGTATTCTGACCTTCGGCTACTTCACCGACTCGTTCAGCTTCTCATTCATCGAGAACATCCAGTATGCTCCTGGAGCTGAGCAATTCATGCCTGGCCATATGGACAAGGCCCTTGCTGCTGGTGGTTTCATTCTGCCTACAGCTCTGACGCTGATGTTCATTGGTGGTGCCGGTAAGAGTGCTATGTTCCCCCTGCACATCTGGCTGCCCGATGCCATGGAGGGTCCTACACCTGTATCTGCTCTGATCCACGCTGCTACGATGGTGGTAGCTGGTGTGTTCCAGATTGCACGTATGTTCCCCCTCTGGATTGAGTATGCTCCTCAGGCTATGAGCATCGTGGTTTGGGTGGGTGTCATCACCGCTTTCTATGCTGCTGCAGTGGCTTGCGCCCAGAGCGACATCAAGCGTGTGCTTGCCTTCTCTACCATTTCTCAGATTGCCTTCATGATGGTGGCATTGGGTGTTTCTCTGCCTGGTCATCATGGTGCCTTGATGGACAACCACGCACAGCTGGGTTATATGGCTGGTATGTTCCACCTCTTCACCCACGCTATGTTCAAGGCTTGCCTCTTCCTGGGTGCAGGTTGTATCATCCACGCCGTTCACAGCAACGAGATGGCGCTGATGGGTGGCTTGCGTAAGTATATGCCTGTGACTCATATCACCTTCCTCATCTCTTGTCTGGCTATTGCCGGTATTCCTTTCTTCTCGGGCTTCAGCTCAAAGGATGAGATTATCACCGCTTGTATGGCCTACAGCCCTGTGGTGGGTTGGATTATGACAGGTATTGCCGCTATGACCGCGTTCTATATGTTCCGTCTGTACTACGGCATCTTCTGGGGTACAGAGAATAAGGAGGCTCACGAGCATCATACACCTCACGAGGCTCCTCTGACGATGACCATTCCTCTGATTGTGCTTTGTGTGATTACTGTGGGCGTGGGCGTTTATTCTACTCTTGGCGGCTTCTTGGATTGGGGCGGTTCGTTTGGTAGCTTCGTTTCAGCTGCTGGTACTGACTATACCATTCACTTCGACACTCAGATTGCAGCCACCTCTACGGTCATTGCTATCCTGAGCATCTGCCTGGCCACCTTTATCTACAAAGGTGAGAGTCAGCCTATTGCCGACCGCCTGTACAAGACGTTCCCCAAGCTGCATCGCGCAGCCTACAAGCGTTTCTATCAGGACGAGATCTGGCAGTATGTGACCCACCGCATCATCTTCCGCTGCGTTTCTACACCTATTGCCTGGTTCGACCGCCACGTTGTTGACGGTACGTTCAACTTCATGGCTTGGGGTGCCAACGAGGGCGGCGAGAGTCTGCGTGCTTGGCAGAGTGGCGATGTGCGTAAGTATGCCGTATGGTTCCTCACTGGCACCGTCGCATTAACATTAATCCTTTTATGCATCTAAAGAGTTATGAATATACTTAGTTTATTCGTTTTGATTCCCGCCCTGATGCTTCTGGGATTGTGGATAGCCCGCAACCTCAACCAGGTGCGTGGCGTGATGGTGGCCGGCTCTTCATGTTTGCTGGTACTGTCTATCTGGCTTTGCTATTATTTCGTGAGCGAGCGTAATGCAGGCAACGATGCAGAGATGCTGCTCGTAGCTTCTACGCCTTGGTTCAAGCCTCTGAATATTGCGTACAGCGTGGGTGTCGACGGCATCTCTGTCGTGATGCTGCTCCTGTCGAGCATCATCGTGTTCACTGGTACCTTCGCCTCTTGGCAGCTGAAGCCCCTCACCAAGGAGTATTTCCTTTGGTTCACCCTCCTTTCTACGGGTGTGTTCGGCTTCTTCATCTGCACCGACATGTTCACCATGTTCATGTTCTACGAGGTGGCTCTGATTCCTATGTACCTGCTGATTGGTGTATGGGGTAGTGGTCGCAAGGAGTATTCTGCCATGAAGCTCACCCTGATGCTGATGGGTGGTTCGGCCCTGCTGATTCTCGGCGTGCTGGGCATCTATTACTTCAGTGGTGCTACCACGATGAACGTCAACGAGATTGCTGCTATGCACAACATCCCCGAGGCTGTTCAGAACGCTTTCTTCCCCTTCATCTTCATCGGATTCGGTGTGCTGGGTGCTCTGTTCCCCTTCCACACATGGTCTCCCGACGGTCACGCTTCTGCGCCCACAGCAGTATCTATGCTCCACGCTGGTGTGTTGATGAAGCTCGGAGGCTACGGCTGTTTCCGTCTGGCTATGTATCTGCTGCCCGATGCTGCTCAGAACCTCTCTTGGATCTTCCTGATTCTGACCACTATCTCTGTGGTCTATGGTGCCCTGAGCGCTTGCGTACAGACCGACCTGAAGTACATCAACGCCTATTCTTCAGTATCCCACTGTGGCTTGGTGCTCTTCGCCCTGCTCATGATGCAGCAGACGGCCTGCACAGGTGCTATCCTGCAGATGTTGTCTCACGGTTTGATGACCGCCCTCTTCTTCGCCCTCATCGGTATGATCTACGGACGTACCCACACCCGCGACATCCGCGAGTTGGCAGGACTGATGAAGATTATGCCTTTCCTGGCTGTGGGCTATGTCATCGCTGGTCTGGCTAACCTGGGACTTCCCGGCTTCTCAGGCTTCATTGCTGAGATGACTATCTTCGTTGGTTCATTCGGAGCCCACGAGTTAGCTGGCGATCCCTCATCATCGTTCCGCATGGTGGCTACCATCATCGCATGTACATCTATTGTGGTGACGGCAGTCTATATCCTGCGAGTAGTCGGAAAAATCCTGTATGGCGAGGTGGAGAACAAGCACTTCCTGGAACTCACCGATGCTACATGGGACGAGCAGGTTGCTGTGTGCTGCCTCATCTTCTGTGTGGCTGGTCTGGGTTGCGCTCCCTTCTTCTTCAGCGATATGATTTCGCCCTCAGTAGGAAATATCTTAAGTTCAATTGGAGTCATGTAAAGGAGGAAAAGAAATGGATTACAGTCAATTTTTGAATATGATTCCCGAGGCAACATTGATGTTGGCCTTGATAATAGTTTTCTGTGCAGACTTCGCATTGAGCAAGAGTCCCCGCAAGACCTACGTGCTGAGCATCCTCACTGGCGCTCTGCTGCTCTGTCAGCTGGTGCCCTGCTTCATGGCCGAGCCTGCCGTAGCCTTTGGTGGTCTGTATGTGTCGTCTGCCATTGTTAATGTGATGAAGACCGTGCTCACCCTGGGTACGTTCATCGTCGTGGTGATGTCGCAGTCGTGGCTCAAGAACAATGCCAGCCAGATCTCTGGCGAGTTCTACATCCTGGTACTTTCCACACTCCTGGGTATGTATATGATGATGTCCAGCGGACATTTCCTCATGTTCTTCCTCGGACTCGAGATGGCATCCGTGCCTATGGCCTGCCTCGTGGCTTTCGACCGCTACAAGCAGAAGTCGGCCGAGGCTGCTGCCAAGTACATCCTCACCGCCACCTTCTCAAGCGGTGTGATGCTCTATGGTATCTCGTTCCTCTATGGTGCTGTGGGTACGCTCTACTTCGATGATATGGCCGCTCAGATTCAGCTCACCCCTCTGACCATCGCCGGTCTGGTGTTCTTCTTCAGCGGTCTGGGCTTCAAGATCTCTCTGGTGCCCTTCCACTTCTGGACAGCTGACACCTATGAGGGTGCTCCTACGCCTGTTACCGGTTATCTGAGTGTTGTGTCCAAGGGTGCTGCCACGCTGACGCTGGCCATCATCCTGATGCACGTCTTCGGACGCCTCGTAGAATACTGGGAGCCACTGCTCTGGATTGTCATCATGCTCACCATCACCGTGGGTAACCTCATGGCTATCCGTCAGTCGGAGCTGAAGCGCTTCATGGCCTTCTCTTCTATCTCTCAGGCCGGTTATATCATGCTTGCTGTGGTTGGCAACAGTGCTGCCAGTCTGACTGCCCTCACTTTCTACGTGCTGGTCTATGTAGCAGCCAACATGGCTGTCTTTACTGTGATTAGTACTGTCGAGGAGAACAATGGTGGAAAGACTCAGATGAATGCTTACAACGGACTCTATCAGACCAACCCGAAGCTGGCTCTCTTAATGACGCTCGCCCTCTTCTCTTTGGCAGGCATTCCCCCGTTTGCAGGTATGTTCTCTAAGTTCTTCGTGTTCATGGCAGCCGTAGGCGGTCACGAGAGTGCCCCCTTCTGGCCCTACTTCGTAGTGTTCATCGCCCTGATCAACACGGTAGTGTCACTTTACTACTACCTGCTCATCGTGAAGGCTATGTATATCACCAAGGAGGAGAATCCTCTGCCCACCTTTAAGAATGGCGCCGCTATCAACTGGAGCCTTGCCATCTGCACCGTGGGCATCCTGCTCTTCGGCATCTGCTCATGCATCTACGAGTGGATCGACAAGGCCGCTGTTATGTAAGAACTAATAGTTGTCAATGAAATAAAAGCATTCGGATTCTTTCGGATGCTTTTATTTTTTACTGTTTACAACTAGCAGCAAACTCTTGATTTCTCGTTTTAGCCTGTTTCACCTTGCGTTATAGGCTTCTTTACGTTGCGTTTTAGCCTGTTTCACCTTGCGTTTTAGCCTGTTTCGCATGGCGTTTAGGCATCACTCCACGTCGATGCAGAATTTTTCGGAGAGGAAGACCACGATGTGCTGTGGCAGCGTGTTGGCATAAAGTCGTCCATCGGTATTCGACTGACCGCCAGTAAGGAACAGGGCTTTGGTTTCGGCCATGGCAGTGGCGAAAAAAGGAAAAGAAAAATGCGGCAAATCCCCCCGCTCGGGTATTGCCGCACACAAAATAATTACTAACTAAAAACTATTTTATGAGTACTTTACGATTGTTGCGGATGTAGATACCGCCATCTTGCCCCCGATATTGTATTATGGTTAAACACCTAAAAAAGTAGAGTCGTTTTTTGTGAATTCGGATTCATTTTCTTACCTTTGCAGAGAATTATGGCAGAACCTTTAGCAGAACGACTAAGACCGCGCACGCTGGACGACTATATAGGTCAGCAGCATTTGGTAGGCGAGGGGGCTGTGCTCCGACGGATGATTGACTCGGGGCGCATCTCGTCGTTTATCCTGTGGGGCCCGCCGGGAGTGGGAAAGACGACACTGGCGCAAATCATTGCCCATAAGCTGGAGACGCCGTTCTATACGCTGTCGGCGGTGACCAGCGGTGTGAAGGATGTGCGTGATGTGATAGAGAAGGCGCAGAAAGGACGATTCTTTAATGAGGCTTCACCTATACTGTTTATCGACGAGATACATCGTTTCTCAAAGTCGCAGCAGGACTCGCTGCTGGGGGCTGTGGAGCGTGGCATCGTGACGCTGATTGGTGCCACGACTGAGAATCCCTCGTTTGAGGTGATACGCCCGTTGCTGTCGCGCTGTCAGTTGTATGTGCTGAAGTCGCTGGAAAAAGATGACTTGCTGAAACTGCTGGAGCGTGCTATCACGAAAGACATCATCCTGAAGGAGCGTAAGATAGAGCTGAAAGAGACGGATGCGCTGCTGCGCTATAGTGGTGGCGATGCCAGAAAATTATTGAATATCCTGGAGCTGGTGGTAGAGTCGGAGAGTGGCGATGTAGTGGTTACCAATGAACTGGTTGTGGCCCGACTGCAGCAGAATCCGCTGGCCTATGATAAGGATGGCGAGATGCACTACGACATCATCTCGGCTTTTATCAAGAGTATCCGTGGTAGCGACCCCGATGCTGCCCTCTACTGGATGGCGCGTATGATTGAGGGTGGGGAAGACCCGCAGTTTATTGCGCGAAGGATGGTGATCTCGGCCTCTGAGGATATCGGACTGGCTAATCCCAATGCGCTGCTGCTGGCCAATGCCGCTTTTGATACGGTGATGAAGATTGGCTGGCCAGAGGCAAGGATAGCGTTGGCAGAATGTGCCGTCTATCTGGCAACGTCGCCTAAGAGTAATTCTGCTTATCTGGGTATCGATGCCGCTTTGGCCTTGGTGCGCGAGACTGGCAACCAGCCCGTGCCGCTGCCCATCAGGAATGCGCCCACACAGCTGATGAAGGAGCTGGGCTATCACGACGGGTATAAGTATCCGCACGACTATCCCGGACATTTCACACCGCAGCAGTATATGCCTGATGCGCTGGTGGACAAGCGCCTGTGGCACGGACAGCATAACCCCGCAGAGGAAAAACTATGGCAGCGGATGGTGAACTACTGGGGAAAGCGCTTCGAGGAATAGACCTCAAAACCTCACGACCTCTATTAATCCAAAGGCATTGTGATGATGATGCGCGTACCGTTGGTATAAGCTTCGTCAATATGGATGTCGCCTCCCATCTGCATAACGGCGTTACTGCAGAGGGCGAGTCCTATGCCCAGTCCCTCGGCAAAATCATCTGGCTTATAGAACATGTTGAAGACATGCCCCCTGTCTTTCTCGGAGATACCAGCGCCAGTATCGGTGACGCTGAAACAGATAGAACGTTCATCAGACTGAGAGCATTCGAGGGTGATGGTGCCCTCTTGCGTGAACTGGTCGGCATTGAGCAGTAACTCATGAAATACTCGCTGCAGCATCGTCTTATTGACGGACATCTGCAATTCATCGGCAACTGACGTATTAAATTGTAGTTTCACTTCCTCCGGCCGTGAGAGAGTGATCTGGCTGATGGCATCGCGGCAGATTTCGTTACACGATATACGGTCGTTTTTCTCTACCTTCTTCTTGCTCTGAAGAATGGACATGGCTATCAGCTTGTTGACAATGGCGGTAAGGGTATTGGTGTTTTTCATCATCCGCCCCACCATCATCTTGACTTCTTCTTTGGAAAGCGTCTCATAATCTTCGTTGATAACCTGCGCAAAACCGGTCACGATGTTCAGAGGCGTTAATATCTGATGAGTCATGTTCTGGATGAAAGCCGTTTTCATACGGTCGGACTCCATAGCGCGCTCGCGGGCTACCGAGAGTTCCTCGTTGCGCAACGTGAGCTCCTCATTGCTCTTCTCTAGTACGGCATTGGCTTGTGCTAGCTTTTTGCGGGCATGGCGATAGATGATATTGATGGTGATGAGCGAAAGGAGGCTCAGTGCTCCCAGCAGATACCATATCCACATAGGGATGCGTATGCCGCTGAAGGTGGATTTGATGACATAGATATCGTCTGTGATGCCTTCGCTCTCCATCTTAAGTAACTCACTGTCAATGATATTGATCAGTGCCTTGCTATGGCTGACGAAACAATACTCGCGAGGGGGCAGCGAGATATCATCGGTGAGCAGGTTGTCGAAATGGTGGAGCTTGATGAGGTATTTTGCCTGAAAACGGTAGCAGATGACGGCATCGTATTTCCCGTTTGCCAAGTCGCACATGGCAGAGTCCAAGTCGGTGATGCTGACTCCGTCGGCATTCTCGCTCTTCAGCAGTTCACCTACAGGACGTGACTTCATGTAAGCGATGCGCTTGCCTTTCAGGTTGCGAAAGTCGAATCGCTCGTCATCACTCTGCTTGGGATAGACCACCTGATAGTAGAGCCGGAACACGGCGCGCGAATAGTTGGTGCTGTCCTTACGATAGGGTGAATAGATCATCATGCTCAAGTCAACCCTTCCATGAAGGACATCGGGGGCAATATTCTCCCAGGTGTTGGCATGATAGGTATAGGGAATAGCCAGTCGCTCCATCAACTCGCGGGTAAACTCGACGTCATAGCCCCGTGGCTCGCCTTTTTCGTCGATATATTCCAGTGGGGCATAGTTTTCGTCAATACCTATAATTAGCGGATCCTCTTGGGTGTAGCCTAACTGACTGACCAAAGTGGATGTAGTATCGTCTTTGCCTGAACAAGAGAACATGGTCAGGCAGAGTGAGATTGCCAGTGGGATTTGAAGCAGTTTGGATGTTAATCGTTCCATAGGTAAAGGCAGATGATCAGATTTCGATTGCAAAAATAAGAAAAAAAACGAAAATGCGTAAAAAAAATCGAGAAAATTTGTAACTTTGCACGCAAATTTAATATTATGAGTCAGGATATCATCATCAAAATCATAGAATTACTGGGTACGTTTGCTTTTGCCATCTCAGGAATCCGCCACGCTGCAGCCAAGCATTTTGACTGGTTTGGCGGTTATGTGTGTGGCATTGCTGTAGCTATCGGCGGCGGTACGATACGCGACGTGATACTCGATGTGCCTATTTTCTGGATGACCACACCTATCTATATGATATGTACGGCGGTGGCTCTGCTCACCGTTGCTTTTCTTGGCAAATGGATGGAACCGCTGAAGAATGCGTGGTTTGTGTTTGATACCTTCGGACTGGCGCTCTTCACCATTGCCGGTATTCAGCGCAGTCTTGATGCAGGACAGGCTTTCTGGGTGGCTATCATCATGGGTTGTATCACTGGTGCTGCCGGTGGCGTGATTCGTGATGTGCTGTTGAACAACGAGCCCGTCATCTTCCACAAGGAAATCTATGCCATGGCGTGTGTCGTTGGCGGTTTGGCCTATTGGGGCGGTATGGAATTAGGTGTGCCCGTAGGTCTTACAGCGGTGGTGAGTTTTATGGTGACGTGTCTGATACGTTTCCTGGCCGTGCGCTATCACATATCGCTGCCTATACTAAAAGGTGAAGAAAAAAGCGACGAGGATTAGTTTCCCGTCGCTTTTTGTTTTATGATATGTAATAGCTCCTTTACTTAACGATAACCTTGCGACCGTTATTTACATAGATACCCTTTGTCGGATTGCTTTTGCGAAGTCCTTGCAGGTTGTAGTAGATATTGGGCTGAATGTGATAGGAATGAAGTTCGTTGATACCAGTGGCACTAGTATGTGTGCCATTCAACGTGATGCTCAGCACGACCTGTTTGCCCTGCGGGGTAAACGTGATGGTACCAGATGCAGCGGGCTGGATCTCTACGGTTCTGACGACAGACTCTTTTGACTTTGGAAAGACATACGTGTCTGCTTCGTAGGTAACGCCATTGACCTCGCCCAGATAGGCATCGAGGTCTGTATAGTTGTCGTAGCCAGTAAAGATAGCCTCAGTGATATTGACATCCTGTGGCAGGTTGATGGTGTACTGCACGCCAGCAGAATATTTGATGCCATTGTTACTGCCCGTGGCATAGCCCTTACTGCTCTTGTTGGTAATGGTAATGTCGTTATCGAAAAAGTACGTACTGGAGGTGTTGTCACCAAGGTTGGTAGATTGAGACAGGGTATAACTGACTGTCTGTCCAGGCTGTGGTGTATCCTCACTATAGTTGATGGCAGCCACCGGGGTGCCGTCTTCCTTGGTATAGGCAGGATAGTAATCATCTACAGTTGTTTCAGCATCGGCATTGCCAGAAAGCATGATATCCTGAACCAACGAGTTGGCATAGACCTCCAAATTGCTGTAGTATTTCTTCGGATCGAGCGTGAACTGGGATGCATCGGTAGCATTGTTGGGGTTTAAGCCGTTGGCCGTCTCCCATGCATCGGGGATGCCGTCGTTGTCGCTGTCGAAACCTGTTTCACGGCTTCCAGTGCCGAAGTTGGCCTCGGTGTAGCCATTTACATCGCTCACCTTGTCGATGCGACCTTTCTTACCTGTCACGGAGCCGGTATAGGTGGCTGTGCCGTTCTTGGCCTCGGTCATGTAGCGCTCGTCAACATTATCACGAACAAGTGAGGCTCCTGCATAACCCAGTACCTTGTTGAAAGCCTGATTAGCAGTATGAGTGGTTACTGTTCCGGCCTCAGTGGGCTGGTCGAGCTTAATCTTCACGCAGTCGGTGCCTGAAGTATTCTTGACGTAGGTGACATTTGAGCCGTAATAGTGGTTGGGGTCTTGGGTATAGCGCTCGCCGTTGATAGTCTGCACACCCGAGTCGTAGGCAATGTTCGACCAATCGTAGCTCTCGCTGTTGTTCACACGGTTGCCCTTGATATAATAACGGCTGGTCATGTCCCAGTATTTTTTATAGTCTGAAGCCGAGGTGCTGTTGGCTATCGAGATTTGGGTAGTGCGCGAAGTGCTGCCAGCAGGTCCTGTCTTGTAGTAATTGTTAATCATGTTCACATAGCCGCCGCCAGGACCGCCATAGCAGCCGTTGCCGCAGTTGTAGATGACACAGTTGCGGAAGTCGACGATCTCCGACTGAACAGCATTCTCCCACTGGAACTCACTATATCGTTGGTTGCCGGTATAGCCCGTCCAGTCATAACGCGCACCGTTGAAACGTGGCGAACGGTTGTTCACATGACAGATGAGGTTGTGGTGGAATGAAGCCAGTTTGCCTCCCCAAATGCCGCCATAGCCATGAGCTCCTTTGCCGTGACCTGCATTGTTCAGACTCTCGCCCACGGTACACCACTGCATGGTGAAGTTGTTGTTGTCGTAGAACGAGGCCACCTCGTCGATAGACCACGACATGGAGCAGTGGTCAATCATCATTCCCGTGAAATGACGCGCTGTTGAGGCATCGGCACCGTCGTTTACGTCTTTCTCCTCTCCGCGACGGATGCGGATGAAGCGCATCACGATATTATTGCCGTTAGGATTCACGGTATAGTAGCGCAGGGTAATGCCAGGAGCTGGGGCTGTCTGTCCAAGAATGGTGGTATTGGCTCCAATGCTGACATCGCTTGCCAGGGCAATGACACCAGCAACGTCGAAGACGACAATCTTCTTGTCGCTACCCTTCACGGCCTGGCGGAACGAACCTGTGCCTGAGTCGTTGAGGTTAGTCACATGTACTATCTTTCCACCACGTCCGCCAGCGGTGTAGCGTCCGTGACCTTCAGCACCAGGAAAAGCTGGCGCCTGTGCTGCAGCCGAGAGCGTTGCAGTCAGGACTGTGAATAAAAGAATTAGTTTCTTCATCTTGTAGTTAGTATTTTGTTAGTTCATTATTGCATACGTTGCAGGTTCTCCCAGCGTACATTCCAGGTGCCGTCCTGCGGGAAACCGGGGTTGAAGGCTTTCTCGCATCCGTCCCATCCGGCACACATCATAGCGATAGCCGAGAGGAGGGCACCGTTGCCAGGCAGGTAGAGACGCAGACGGTCGGAGGTCTGGAAGTTATGTCCGTTCTTCAGGTAGGTATTCTTCTGCGTGTCAATGAGCAGGGCTTTCAGCGCCGTCTCTGGCTGTCCCAGACGGGCTGCCGTCATTGCCACCATACCATAGTCCCATCCCCATGTGGTAGCCCAGTTCCAATGCTGCATCACGTCGTCGAGGGTGGCTTTCATCATCTTCTGCGAATAGAGAGGATTGACGGTAGAGGCTGGCAACATGCCACAAGCACCCAGCACGGCTGGATGGTCATTGCGACATTTCTCTGTGAAGGTCTCGGTGGCAACGGTGGGTTTCGCACCGCTGGCTACCGCATCGAAGGGATCGAAGCTCGTCAGGTTGTCGGTCTTCCCCTTGGGCAGACCGGCTGTGTAGATACCTTTCTGAACAGGCAGGGTAGAGAGATGCTTGATGATATCATCCCATTGTTTGTTGCGCTCGATGCCCTGACGCTCACGCCATTGGTTAGCCACGCTGAGGCCATATTGCCAATATGCCAGTTCGAAGGGATGATTATAGGAAAAATCCTTCGACATGCTCTCCTGCATAGCGGTAGCCCCTTGCAGGAAGTATTTCTTGCTTTTTGCATCACGACTGACGAAATCGGCCATAAACATAGCCGTTTCCTCCACCTGCTTGCCATATTTTATCAGCGTCTCCTGACTGGGATTCGCACGATATATCTCCTCAGCCATATATATATAATGTGGCTGTTGCCAGATAAGGAACGATCCTGTGTTTGAAGGAGCCTCGCCAGCCCAAGGATCGGTCATCTTCATCCAGCGGATGCCCTTGAACCCCTGACGCTCAGCAATCTGCTTGGCTACGGGATAGGCAATGGTGTTATACCATTTCAGCACGTTCTCCAGCACCTTCGGACGGTTCCAGAGCGAGAAGTCCACCATGTGCCACCACGTCATCTCCAGATGCGGACGTCCGAACCACGAGTTGTAGGTCAGTCCTGTCTCTTGAGGTGGCATATTGTTGGCACAGTTTACTTGCGTGAGGTATTGTGAGAGCACCACGCGGCGCTCTAACTCCTTAGCACGAGAGTCGGTACATTCCGAGAAATCCACGATAGCCCCCTCGTTCCACCAACGGTTCCAAGCTTTGATAACAGATTTCAGGTCTTGGTCAAAAACGAAAGTCTCACCCTCGCCTTTTCTCTCAGGGAAGTGAATATACTCTGCCTTAACAGTCAGCACATCGTTTGTGGTGCTCAGCGCATAATCGTGCTCAGCCACGCGTATGAGTTCGCCCTGACCAGCCCAGTTGAGTTTCAGATAATAGTGGGCGTCGTCGAGCGTGTGCCCGATGATGGCAGCGTGCGAATTACTACCGATGATGCGCGACTGATGGCGCTCGGGTTTTGTGAGGTCGGTAGCAGCATCGGCGTGCTTGCCAGTGGGATAGGGCAGACGGATGCGAATCTTGGCACGCCCGTCTTTCAGCAGAGCCGTTTTGATGCGATAGATCACGGCATCCTTGTTCTGCAGGGCGGCTGTGGTCACCTCTACGGGTTCGTTGTCGGCACGGAATGATGACTCAATAATGCCATCGTAGAGCTTCAGTTCCTGATGGATATACGACAGGTCGTTCAGCTTGATCTCCTTGCCGTTGCGGTCTTTCATATCGAGGCCGATGATGCCTAAGTTTAGACGGTGAGGGTTCACGCGGAAATACTCGGTGGCAGCGATGCTGCGGGCGAGGGAGGCGCTGTCAGCGGGAGAACCGCTGACCACACTTTTCTTTTTGTATTCGATGGCGTAGATTTCGGGGTGACCGTGATCCAAATCGAATTCTTTCTCACTTTCAGATGGCTTCAGGAGGCTAGTGTTAGGAAATGAGTGCCATCCCCAGTCGGACATCGCCGTCAGGGGCACACCAGCCTCATATTCAAAAGGGAAGCTCTGCAGACCAGTCACGTCAACCGTTGTGGCAAAATGTCCGTTACCAACGGTGAGCGAAGCCAGAGGGTCGGCCTTGGTAATCACGGGGTTATTGCGCCCCGTCACGGTCTGCCTACTGATAGGTTTCATCACGTTATCGGTGGTGAATCCCATCTGCTCCATCTCCAGACTGGCCCAGATAAACGGACCCAGTCCTTTGGCGTCGTTGTCGCGAATCTGCTCAGAGAGGTAATAGTTGTACGACCCGTCGCGACGCTTGTTTTCCTTGACACTTGCCTTGGGGTTGATGCGCTTCAGGGCAGCCTCTACCTCGGTACTGATGCCAGGACCCAAGCCAGCTACAGCACAGCAGTTGGTCAGCGAGATGGTCTCGTCGTCATTGACCTTGATGAAATTGTTGATGATGCCGCGATAGGCCTTGATGCCTGCATCGCGATATTTGGTGCCTACGTAGCCCTTGCGATAAGCCTTCAGGAGGGCGTAGGCGAACATAGCCGAACAGGTGCTCTCCAGATAATTTCCCTCGCGGCTTGGAGAATCCATCACCTGATACCACACGCCCGACTTCTTATCTTGCCATTTCAGAATGGCGTCAAAGTCCTTCTTTAGTAGTTCGATGAGTTCGCCGCGGCGCTGATAGTCAGCAGGTACAGCATCCAGCACCTCGATAAGTGCCATCGTGTACCATCCCTGCGCGCGTCCCCAGCAATGCTGACTCAGCCCGGTCTCCTTGTCGGCCCAGAACATATTCCTGTTCTCATCGTAGGCATGACGATTGAGGCCCGTGGTGGGGTCGAGCGTGCGATTATAAGTAATGGTGAGCTGGTCCACGGCATCGTCGTAGATGCTCGTCACAGCTTTCGCGTTCTTCTCCGTGATGGGTGCTGTCAAGCATCGGAATGGCAGTCCCATGAAGATACCGTCGAGCCACACCTGATAGGCATAGATAGCCTTGTGCCAGTACACCTTATCTACCACTGTGCGGGGCTGATTCTGCAACTGCTTCATCAGCGTCTGCATGGCGATGAGGTTTTTCTTCTCGGGCTGTTGCTGGTACATGCGGGTCACGAAATGGCCTGTGCGGATGTTATCCAGATTGTAGTCCAGAATGTTGTATCCACGAATCTCGCCCTTCTCGTTGATCATTGTGTCGGTGTATAGCTTGCAGTAGTCAAAGATGTCCTGACCGCCGTAGCGCAGGTAGGTGTCGAGCATACCCTCCAGTTCGATACCCATCACGTAGCTCCATTTCGGACGATTGGAGAAGTCCAGCAGGTAGGACTTCGGATAGCGTTTCATCTCCGAGTACGTCATCCATTCCGAGTAGTGCCTGTAGGGGTTCTTGGTGAGCGACAGTCCACCGTTTACGTAGAGCTTGTCGAAGGTGATGTTACGGGTTTTGCCGGTGATGGTGTTGCCCTGCTGCACACCGTTGAAATGACAATTCCTGACGGTGATGTCGTTGACGAACGTGTCCTCTTCCAGTCCAATAATCTGCACACCGTAGCGTGACTTCTGACAGGTAACATTCTCCATCAGCACGTTGCGCACCGTGGGATAATTGCCGCGACAGCAGATCTCGTTGTGCTCGTAGTCCAGATTGATTTTCAGCACACTCTCGCCGCACTGGCCCACCGTGATATTCTTCACGAAGATGTCCTCGATGATACCGCCTCGGCAGGAGTTGGTCTTGATGCGGAGCACACGGTCTAGATTGGGTGAGTCCATCACGCAGTCGTGGGCAAAGATATTCTTGGCACCGCCACTGATTTCCGAACCGATAACCACACCGCCGTGTCCATTCTTCATCTCACAGTTGCGGATGATGATGTTCTGTGAAGGCATCGCACGCTCACGTCCGTCGCGGTTGCGTCCGCTCTTGATGGCTATGCAGTCGTCGCCGGTGTTGAAGAAACAATTCTCAATCATCACACGGTCGCATGACTCAGGGTCGCATCCGTCGCCGTTAGGACCGTCGTTGTTGATATGTACGCCACGCACGGTGATATCCTGCGATTTCAGGGGGTGAATCACCCAGAAAGGTGAGTCGAGCAGGGTGACGTCCTCGATGAGGATGCGTTGACACTGGGTGAAATTAACCAGCTGCGGACGCAGTCCGTCCTTCTGTCCGAAGGTGCGCTCCTTCGTGGGGTTGCCCTTCTCGTCGGTCATCGGCACACCATCCTCGCCGTTCTTCAGCAGTCGCGGACGGGCTTCGTTCTTCTGGGCTATCATGCCAGGCTTCCATCCGAAGCCCTCAGCACCGCACCAAGGCCACCATGTCTGCTTTGAACCGCCACCATCGATGGTCCCCTTGCCGGTGATGGCGATGTCGGTCTGCTGGAAGGCATAGATGCAGGGCGACAGGTTGTAGCAGTCCAGTCCCTCCCATGCGGTCTCTACAATGGGGTAGAGCTCAGGCTGGAAGACGAACTTCAATACAGCATCTTCCTCGATGATCAGATTCACGTGACTCTTCAGGTGAATGGCACCCGTCTGGAAAGTCATGCCTGCGGGAACGATGACGCGTCCGCCACCTTTCTTCGCGCATTTGTCAATGGCTTTCTGGATAGCCTTCTGGTTGTCGGCTGCGCTGTTGCCGGGCTTGGCTCCGCTCTTGGTGATCAGCATCGTGGCCTTGCCAAACTGTGGCTGCTGGATGCTTTGTTCTATAGACTGATATGTCTTTTCATCCCATTCTAAAGCCATACAAAACGATGGCAATAGCAATGCGATAAGTGATAATAAAAGCGTCTTGATATTCATTTTAATAGTCTTAGTTTTTATTTTTGTTTGCAAAGATACGATAAATATTTCGTATTACCAAATTATTCTTTTCTGATAATGCCAATGCATCGTCCGCCGTATATCTGGTTAATGCCTATGTCATCAGTATCCGTTGATGTCTCTCTGATCAGAAATGGCATTTTGCCTTGATAGTCATTAGCTTCATTTTTGTTTATCACAAAAGCATCGACACAGTCTTCAAATAATGGATACTGGTCGGCGGGGACGACTTTCCAGATCTGTAGATCCGGCATGATGTCAGTCGATAATGTGAGCCGCAGGTTCTTGATGTATGTGGGTGACTCGTTGCCACATAGTTCTATGATGTTAATGCCTAATTGTACCACTCTGGTGATAACGTTCTGAGGCATCTCATCACAAAAAGCACAAACATATCTCTTTGACTGAGAGGCGTCTTGCTTGGCCCTGTCAGGAATAATACCAGCAAATGAAGGTAACATCGAAATATTCTTCGATGTTACCTCATTATATATCGTGTAGTTTGTTGGCATATTCATTAGTTGTCAAGATGGAGTTTCTTTAATATTCAAAGGTGCCAAACTCGCTCTTAATAGTCAGCGAACGCTTTCCTTCTTCAATATGACCAATCACCTGGGCATCAATATTGAATGACTTAGAAAGGGCAATGACCTTTTCTGCCATTTCCGGACGTACATAGATTTCCATGCGGTGACCCATGTTGAACACCTGATACATCTCCTTCCAATCTGTGCTAGAGCATTCGTGGATAGCACGGAACAGAGGAGGCACGGGGAACATGTTATCCTTGATAACACGGCAGTTCTCGTTCACAAAATGCAGCACCTTGGTCTGAGCACCACCAGTACAATGCACCATACCGTGAATCTCGGGACGTATCTCATCCAACAGACGCTTGATGACAGGTGCGTAGGTGCGGGTGGGAGAGAGTACGAGCTGGCCAGCGTCGACGGGGGAACCGTCGACCACGTCTGTCAGCTTGTACTTTCCGCTATAAACCAAGTCATTGGGAACAGCGTGGTCGAAACTTTCTGGATATTTTTCGGCTAGATATTTTGAGAATACATCATGACGGGCAGAGGTAAGTCCGTTGCTGCCCATACCGCCGTTGTAACGTTTCTCGTAGGTAGCCTGTCCTGTTGATGAGAGACCCACGATAACATCACCAGGACGGATGTTGGCATTGTTGATGACGTCGCTGCGCTTCATGCGGCAGGTCACAGTAGAGTCAACGATAATGGTACGCACAAGGTCGCCCACATCAGCAGTCTCGCCACCAGTAGGATAAATACCAATACCCATTTCGCGGAGTTCGCTCAGCAGTTCGTCGGTACCATTGATGATGGCCGAGATAACCTCGCCAGGCACCAGCATCTTGTTGCGGCCGATGGTAGAAGAAACCAGGATGTTATCCACAGCACCCACACAGAGCAGGTCGTCGGTATTCATCACAATAGCATCCTGAGCAATGCCTTTCCATACAGAGAGGTCGCCCGTCTCCTTCCAGTACATGTAGGCCAACGAGGATTTTGTTCCTGCACCGTCAGCGTGCATGATGTTACAATACTCAGGGTCGCCCCCCAGGATATCAGGGATAATCTTACAGAAAGCCTGCGGATAGAGTCCCTTGTCAATGTTCTTGATGGCTGCGTGAACGTCTTCCTTTGCGGCACTGACACCACGCTGCATATAGCGGTTGTTACTCATAATTCCTTTAGGATACTGTTTTAGAATTCAACTTTAGGCGCATTCTCTGAACCGGCGGCAGCCTCGAACTTGTCCATTTTCTCGAAACCGAACATGCCAGCCAACAGGTTACTTGGGAACTTGCGGATAGCGACGTTATATTCCTGAACGGCCTTGTTGAAGTTGTTACGCTCCACGTTGATACGGTTCTCGGTGCCCTCCAGTTGTACCTGCAGTTCACGGAAATTCTCATTGGCTTTCAGATCGGGATAAGCCTCGCCGATAGCAATGAGACGTCCCAGAGCACTTGATAACTCGCCTTGAGCCTGCTGATATTCCTTGATGTTGTCGGCATTCAGCGTAATGCTGGTAGCCTTTGAACGAGCGTTGACGACACCCTCGAGCGTTTCTTTCTCGTGAGAGGCATAACCCTTTACCGTCTGTACCAGATTAGGAATCAGATCGGCACGGCGCTGATAAGCCGACTGCACGTTGGCCAGAGCCGTCGTTGCTTCTTCCTCTACGCTAACCATTCCGTTGTAAGTGCTCTTTACCCATCCAAAGATAGCAATAGCCACAACAGCTACAACGATTAAAACAACATAACTTTTCTTCATAATTTTCTGTATGTTTTGATGATTAATAATTTTCTGATTGATTACCAGCTTGACGTGGCTCCGCCGCCACCGCTACTGCCTCCACTGAAGCCGCCTCCGAAACTTCCGCCGCCTCCAAAACCACCACTTCGGCCTCCGCCTCCTGTAGCGAAAAATATTGGACCTGCGGAAGAACTACTTTCCACGAAGGGATTCGGTCGTAACTTGCTGAGAGCAAACGCCATGAGATGCCATCCGTAAAGGCTGGACATCGTAAAATACAAAATGCCCCATCCTACGAGTATGACAAGATAAAGCAGGGGCAGCAAGGGAATATCTTCATCATCGCTACTGGTCTTTGCTGTTGCTGTCAGTTCAGACATTTCTGGTAAGTCTTTACCTTGCAGTGTGTTGTAGATGGCTTCAACCATATATATCATACCGCTATCGGGCATTTCAGCCTTCATACTTGGTATGAGGTATTGCTCTTGCAGACGAAAACACTCTACATCAGTCAGTTCGGCTTCCAGCGCACGACCTGTCTGAGTGCGGAACTTATGGTCATCGTAGGCCAGAACCATCACCAGTCCGTAGTCTTTCTTGCCTACTTTATAGATATCAAAGATGTCTTGGGCAAATCCTTCGATGTCAGCACCTTCCACGTGGCTTACTACTGCCACAACGGATTCAATGCCGAGCGAGTCGTCCATCTGCTTGAGTTTTGCGTCAAGCAAGGTGACCGTTTCCTGACTGATGATACTATCTGGATTTGACACATAGCGTCGGCCATCAGTCATGTGAGGCATAGGAATCTCATCTGCACGCCAATAATGTTCTGACGATACCCCTGTGAAAGAAGAAGTGGTCTCGTCGTCGTATTCGGCTAAGGCATGAGTACAGGCACCCAAGGAAACGATTGCGCCTATGACGATAAGTCCTTTCCAGTAATAAGACCAGTTGCGGTCTGACTTGCGCTGACTGTCAAGTTCCTTGATAATCAGGCGAGCCTCATTGGTAAATTCTGCTTTCTTGTGAGCGTATCGGCTTTGATAATCCCTTCTCAGCGAATTGGCGTTCTGATGAGTCAGCTTTTGGAAAATGTTCAGTTGTCCTTTGAACGCTTTCTTGTCTTCCCTGTAAGATTGCTCCAAGGATTTGATCTGTATGTTGTATTTCTGGGCACAGGTTTGCAGCTTGTTCTTCTTAGCCTTGAGCAATGCCTGTCGCTCCTTGTTGCCTGATCGCTCGGCAAAAAGGCCTCCGGCAATCATGCTGCCGAAGATTATGACGTAGATGCTAAAAACCGTCCAAGCTGTTTCCATTGGATACACTTACTATTTTTCTTTTCCGTTCCAGAATTCCCACGAGGCAAATGCTTGCAGCAAGAGCATTTCTAAACCATTCTTTACGCTGGCACCACGCTCAGCACCTTTTTTCATGAATAGCGTCTCGTCAGGATTGTAGATGAGGTCATAGAGGATGTTTTTGTCATCCATAGCCTCGTAAGGCAACTTCGGACATTCCTCTGTCTTGGGGAACATACCTAAGGGGGTGCAGTTTACAATGACATTGTATTCCTTTACCACCTCGGGTGTGATGTCTTCGTAGCAGATAGTGTCAGGACGTTGATAGCGGCTTACATAGACTGTTTCCAGACCTAATGACTGTAGCCCATAGGAGATGGCTTTCGATGCTCCACCAGTTCCGAGTACTAAGGCTTTCTTGTGATAAGACTCCAGCATTGGCTCTATGCTTTGCGTAAAGCCGATGACATCCGAGTTAAAGCCTTTCAGGATGACGTCTTTACCCTTATGGGTTACTCTGATTACGTTGACAGCGCCAATGGCACGGGCTTCAGGGCTTATCTGATCCAAGAATTCGATTACTTTCTGCTTGTAGGGAATAGTCACATTGAGCCCTTTCAGTTCTGGATTGGAGTCTAATACTTCTGCCAGTGCCTCAATGCTTGGAATCTCAAAGTTCATGTACTTGGCATTGATACCCTCGTCAGCAAACTTCTGGTTGAAGTAGTTGATAGAGAAGGAATGCCCCAATGGATAACCAATAAGTCCGTACTTGTCCATAACAATTGAATTATTTAGTTGCGAAATACATGGTGCATATACCGAAAGTAAGCCTCTTGAAAGTGGCTTCTTTGAATCCCGCTTGGCGCAGAATCTGCTGCATCCGTTCGCCTTGCGGGAAAGCTTCAATGGTCTTGGTTAGATAAGAGTAGGCACTGGTGTCTTTGGAGATGAGTCGTCCATAGACTGGCAGTACCGTGTGAGAGTAGATACGGAAGAGTTGCTTCATGGGAAACGACACTGGTGAGGTCAGTTCCACAATACTGAGATGTCCACCTGGCTTCAGCACACGGCACATCTCGCTAAGCCCTTTGTCCAGATCGGCAAAGTTGCGGATGCCGAAGGCTGCTGTGACGGCGTCGAAGGTATTGTCGGCATAGCTCAGATGCAGGCAGTCCTCCTTAGCAAAAGAGATGGTATCCTGCAGACCAAGTTTTTTTACCTTCTGTCGTCCTATCTCCATCATGCCTTCGCTAATGTCAGCCCCTATCAGCGTCTTGGGATGTAGCATCTGTGCCGATAAAATGGCAAAGTCCCCAGTACCCGTGGCAATGTCGAGCATTACTTGGGGGGTAAAGGGGGCTAACTGCTTAATGGCTTTCTTGCGCCATCCTTTATCAATGTCCCATGAAAGTCGGTGGTTCAGCGTGTCGTAGGTGGGAGCAATGTTGTCGAACATCTGCTCCACCTGTTGCGCTTTCTCACCCTCGTGGTAGGGCTTTATCTCTTCCTGTTTATACATATATATTTGGTTGTTGCTGTAGAACAGCAACATACAGAACTATTTTCTTGCTTTTAGCCATTCGCTGACGTTGCGCTCGATGCGTGCGGCGATATCACCTTCCTCGGCTGCTTTGTCGAACTTGGTGCCTGTGATGTGCTCGTAGAGCTCGATGTAACGCTCTGATACGCTCTCGGCATACTCATCGGTAATCTCGGGCATGGTCTGTCCAGGCTCGTTCATGAAGTTGTGCTCAATGAGCCACTGACGAACAAACTCCTTTGACAGCTGCTTCTGAGGCTCACCCTTAGCCAACTTCTCCTCATAGCCGTCTGCATAGAAATAGCGAGAAGAGTCGGGCGTGTGAATCTCGTCAATGAGGTACACCTTACCATCGCGCTTACCAAACTCGTACTTAGTGTCGACGAGGATTAATCCACGTTTAGCGGCAATCTCCTGTCCGCGGGCGAAAATCTTGCGGGTGTAGTCTTCCATGATGGCATAATCCTCTGCAGAAACGATACCCTGAGCAATGATTTCCTCTTTCGAGATATTCATGTCGTGACCCTCGTCGGCCTTGGTAGTAGGTGTGATGATAGGCTCTGGGAAACGCTCGTTCTCCTTCATGCCATCAGGCAGACGTACGCCACACAGTTCGCGGCATCCGTTCTTGTACTCACGCCAGGCAGAACCGGTGAGGATAGAGCGGATAATCATCTCAACGCGAAAGCCCTCGCACTTCAGTCCTACGGTGACCATGGGGTCGGGGGTAGCCAGTTTCCAGTTAGGACAGATGTCTGTGGTGGCATCCAGGAACTGAGCTGCAATCTGGTTCAAAACCTGTCCCTTGAAGGGGATACCCTTTGGCAGCACCACATCGAATGCTGAGATACGGTCTGTGGCAACTGGTAAACACTCTTCTGTCCTTCGAAGTTGAAGTCAGTCTTTGTTAATGCTTTCATTGTTGTTTTTATATTCTTTATCGAAATTCTCGTATGCGTTGACAATACGTGTCACCAGTTTGTGGCGCACAATATCCTTACCGTTCAGGTTGACCACGCCTATACCCTCTACATTATTTAATATATGTAAGGCCTCTATGAGTCCGCTTTTCTGCGAGTGGGGCAGGTCTATTTGGGTCATATCACCCGTGATAATCATCTTGGTGTTCCAGCCCATACGTGTGAGGAACATACGGATCTGGGCTGGTGTGGTGTTTTGGGCTTCATCCAATATCACGATGGCATCGCTCAGCGTTCGTCCACGCATAAAGGCCAGCGGAGCTATCTGAATGACGTGCTTCTCCATCATGTCCTGCAGCTTCACCTGAGGAATCATATCTTCCAATGCGTCGTAGAGGGGCTGCAGATAGGGGTCTATTTTATCCTTCATGTCGCCAGGCAGGAATCCCAGCTTCTCACCTGCTTCTACGGCAGGACGGCTCAAGATAATTTTCTTTGCCGTTTTCTCTTTTAACGCTTTGACAGCCAATGCGATAGATAGATATGTCTTACCTGTTCCTGCAGGTCCTACAGCAAAGATCATATCGTTGTTCTGGTAAGCTTCAATCAGCTTTTGCTGGTTCTCACTCCGAGGTTTGATGGGTCGGCCTGAGATGGAATACACCACTACGTCATTTGGCACTTCCAAATGCTTGTGCTTACCTTTTATGATATCGAGGATGTCCTCTTCTGTAATAGTATTGAATTTCAGAACGTGCTGGCGCATCTTCTCGGTATTTTCTTCGAAAGCGGCCATTTGCTCTTCATCGCCCATAATACGAATTACATTGTCTCGGGCAATGATGCGCAGTTTGGGATATAGTGCACGTAACATCTGTAAATGCACGTTTCCAACCCCAAGGAACATGACGGGGTCGATGTCTTCTAAAACAATATGCTTCTCTATCAAAACTATAAAACCGTTTTATTCGTGTGCAAAGTTACAATATTTTTTGGAATCAATCTATTAAAACAGGATATTTTGTAGAAAGTGATGTCGAATTAGAAAGGCATGGGCTCGTTGGATGGCGGGGGGATGGGCATTCCGCCACCAAAATCATAATCGTCGGGTAGGGCATTGTTCATCTGGCCATCTACCCTGGAACTGATAATCTCGCCTCCGTTCTGCGGCTGGTGTACGTCCAGACGTCCATCCTCAGGATTCTCGAATCTCGTGTATTCTCCGCGGAAGGTCAGCAGCACGTCGCCAGTGGCACCCTTACGGTGCTTGGCAATGATAATCTCTGCCATTCCGTGCAGGTCTCGTCCTTTATCATCTTGGAATATTCTGTAATACTCAGGACGGTGTACGAACAATACCATATCGGCATCCTGCTCAATAGCACCCGATTCTCGCAGGTCGCTTAGCTGAGGACGTTTACCTTCCAGGCCTTCTCGGTTTTCCACACCACGGTTCAGCTGTGAAAGTGCCAGAATGGGAATGTCAAGCTCTTTAGCAAGTCCTTTTAATGAACGACTGATGGTAGAAACTTCTTCCTGACGGCTTGAGAAACGCATACCGTTGGCATTCATCAGCTGCAGATAGTCAATCATGATAATCTTGACGCCATGTTCACGTACCAGTCGGCGTGCTTTTGTACGCAACTCAAAGACAGACAGTCCCGGTGTATCATCAACGTATAAAGGGGCACCTAATAGATTGTTGATACGTTTGTCGAGACGGTCCCATTCATCGGGCTGCAGCTGTCCGTTAAGTATCTTCTTACTGTCAATCTCGCAGGCGTTTGAAATCAATCGGTTGACCAGTTGCTGGTTTGACATTTCAAGTGAGAAGAATGCCATTGGCACATGGCAGTCGGCAGCGATATTCTTCGCCATTGACAAGGCAAAAGCTGTCTTACCCATGGCAGGGCGTCCGGCAATGATGACAAGGTCAGAGGCCTGCCACCCACTCGTCTTGTCGTCCAGTCCATGGTAACCACTTGATATACCTGTCAGTCCGTCCTTGTTCTTTGCAGCCTCTTGAATCACTTTGATAGCCTGAGATACAACAGGGTCAATTTGTGTGTAGTCCTTTTTCAGGTTTTTCTGCGATATCTCAAACAGGGCACCCTCGGCATGTTGCATCAGGTCGTCCACATTGATGGTCTCATCGAAAGCCTTGGTCTCGACATCGCTTGCAAACTGAATCAGCTGTCTGGCCAGGTATTTCTGGGCTACAATGCGTGCGTGATAGTCAATATGTGCCGATGAAACGACGTGCGACGATATGTCTGCAATATAGGCGGGACCGCCAACCTCTTCCAGCTGTCCTGTCTTTGACAGCTGATCTACCACAGTAAGCACATCTACAGGCTGCTCGTTCATGGAAAGCTGCTGAACAGCTTCGTAGATGATCTTATTTCGTGGCTCATAGAAACTCTCGGGTTTCAGTATTTCGCAGACGATGGAGTATGCGTCTTTATCTATCAGCAGCGCACCGATAACGGCACGTTCCACTTCCGTGGCCTGTGGCTGTAGATGTGCGTATGTATTGTCAACAGGTTGCTGTTGGCGAGGTTGTTTGCGTCGTGATGTGTTTTGCTCAGCCATATCGTTTGATTGATTTGAGGTGCAAAGTTACAATTTTTTCCTTAGTTAGAAAAGAACTTAAGCGTTAAAGAAATTAAAGAATCGCAGATACAAAAAATATTTGGTGTAGATTAAACTTTTATTTTACGACTACGTCATATCATCAGTTGAAAACAATAAACCATAAATAGAAAATGAAGCGATTCTTACTTCTGATGGCCGTAGCACTTTCGGCCCTATCAATGCAAGCACAGCGTACAATCACTGGTAAAGTGGTCGATGAAACCAATGAAGGTGTCATTCAGGCTACGGTGTCTTTGCTTAAAACTGACAGTACCTCAGTGTCCCATGCTGTAACCAATATGAACGGACAGTTCTCGCTGAAGGCTCCTGCCGACGGAAAGTATCTGGTTCGCGTGACCTATGTGGGCTACAAGACTCAGTACAAGTCAATCACGATAGCCGATAAGCCCGTTGATGTGGGCACTATGTCTATTGCCGTTGATGCCGTGATGTTGAAGGGTGCTACTGTAGTAAAGAATCAGGCGCGCGTCTATTCTAAGGGCGACACCGTAATATATAACGCAGGCGCATACAGGACGCCAGAGGGTTCTGTCGTTGAGGAACTGGTGAAGCGTCTGCCAGGCGCACAGGTTGCAGATGATGGTACTATCACCATCAATGGTAAGACCGTGAAGAAGATCAAGGTCGATGGTAAGGAGTTTATGACTGGCGACACGCAGACAGCCATGAAGAACCTGCCCACTAGCATCGTTGAGCGTATCAAGACCTACGACGAGAAGAGCGACTTGAGCCGTATCACAGGTATTGATGATGGCAACGAGACTACTGTGCTCGACTTCGGACTGAAGGCAGGTATGAATCGTGGTATGTTTGCTAACGTAGATGCAGGCGTGGGTACGAAGGAACGCTACACAGGTCGTGCTTTCGGCGCCATGATGAGAGATAATACCCGCATCATGTCTATGCTCAATGCCAACAACGTCAATGATATGGGCTTTGGAGGCGGTGGCTTCGGCGGACGCTTCGGAGGCGGTGGCCGTAGCGGCTTGCAGGCATCCAAGATGGCTATGGTCAACTTCAACTACGAGAAGAAGAATGTCATCCTCCTTGACGGATCTGTTACATGGAACCATCGTGATGGCGACACCTGGTCGCGCACCTCTTCAGAGAACTTCATGAACCCGGGTTCACCTTTCTCTGAGTCTGGTAGTCAGAACTTCAACCGTTCCAACAGCTGGAGTGCCCAGGGACGTGTGGAGTGGACCCCCGATACTGCCTGGAACATCAGCTTGCGTCCTACCTGGAGCTACAACACCAACGACAGTCAGTCGAAGAACGAGTCAGGAACCTTTAGCGTCAACCCCTACGACTATGTCTCTTCTACCGATAATATCAGCGGTATGGTGTCAACGCTGCTTGGCATCGACTCTTCCTATGTGGTCAACAACCGCGTGAACGGCGGCATGAACTATAGCGACTCCAAGCGCTTCGGCTCAACCCTGCAGATCAACCGTAAGCTCAGCAACACAGGCAGAAACATCACCCTGCGTACTACTTTCAACTATAGCGATGGCGACTCCAAGCAGTTCTCCAACAGCCTCGTTGGTCTTTATCAGTTGCTTACTGGCGACTCTACCTATCAGACCAACCGCTACAACGTGACCCCACAGAAGAGTTACAACTATGGCATCCAGGCCACATATAGCGAGCCTCTCACACGCCGCACCTTCCTGCAGTTCAGCTATCAGTTTGACTATAGCTACACCAAGAGCGAGCGCAATACCTATGACTTCTGGAAAGTTGGCGACCCCACCCGTCAGTATGACATGGCAGGTCTTTATCCCAGCTATCGCGACTGGGGCTCTATCTTCAACCGTCTGAATGGTCACAGCTATACAGAGTTCTTGGACGACGATCTGAGCCGTTTCTCAAACTATAAGAACTATACACATACTGCCGAGGTGATGCTGCGTATCATCCAGCCCAAGTACGACTTCAATATTGGCGTACAGATTGTGCCTCAGATGTCAAAGTTCCATCAGGACTATCTGGGCAACAAGATTGATACCACCCGTACCGTCATCAACTGGAGTCCTACTGCTAATTTCCGCTACCGTATTGGAGAGCGTGGCCAGTTGCGCTTTGAATATCGTGGTTCCACCAGTCAGCCTTCTATGACAGACCTGCTTGAGATCACCGATAACACCAACCCTCTGAGCATCCGTACTGGTAACTCTGGCTTGAAGCCTTCGTTCACCCAGCGTTTCAACCTGCGCTTCAACAACTTCATCGAGAGCCATTCGCAGTTCATCAACGCCAACCTGAACTTCTCAACAACCAGTAATAGTATTGCTCAGAGAACTGAGTATATAGTAGAAACAGGTGGAACAAAATCGCAGCCGGTAAACATTAACGGACAGTGGAGCGCAGGCGGTAGCGTGATGTATAACGTCGCTCTTGACACATTAGGTTATTTCAACGTGAACACAGAGACTGGCTTAAACTACAACAACAACGTGGGCTATTTCTACGATGGTACCAGCCTTACCACCACGAAATCTACCACTAAGGCCACAACCTTGCGTGAGCGCTTAGGCTTCAGCTATCGTAACGAATGGTTCGAGGTAGAGCTCAATGGTAGTGTGAACTACAACCACAACTCCAATGCCCTTCAGGCTAATTCCAACCTGAACACCTGGAGTTTCAACTATGGTTTCAACACCACCATCAACGCACCCTGGGGTACACAGTTCACCACCAACCTCGGCATGGCCAGTCGTCGTGGTTTCAGCGATGCCGCTGCCAACACCGATGAGCTCATCTGGAATGCTCAGATTGCCCAGAGCTTCCTTCAAGGCAAGCCCCTCTCAGTACGTTTGGAGTTCTACGACCTGCTTCACCAGCAGTCCAACTTCTCACGTATGGTCAGCGCCTTCGGTCGTACAGATACCGAGTATAATGCTATCACCAGCTACGTGATGCTTCGCGTCAACTATCGTCTCAACCTCTTCGGCACTAAGGAAGCTCGTCAGCAGATGCGTATGGGTGGCTTTGGTGGAGGCCGTGGTGGAAATCGCGGAGGCGGCGGCTTTGGCGGCGGTCGTGGTGGCAATCGTGGTGGCGGTGGCTTCGGCGGTCCTATGAGATTCTAAGCACCTTCCATACATTTTCTTTTGCCTTAAACGCCTTGCGCTTTTCTTAAACGCGAGGCGTTTAAGCATCAAAGCAGAAATCCTTTGACTTTTCCAAAAAAAATTCGACATTTTGTTTACGATATCGAAGATATTTGCTATCTTTGCAGATTATAACCTAGCTATGAATAAGGACTACGCTGGCTGACAAGGTGGCGTTTGTGTTGAAGTCGTATAAAACGGAATAGTGAGCGTCTCGTAGCGATAAACTAAGGACACTAGGGCAGGTGGCCTTCCGTTCTACCTTCCTTATTATTGCGAAATAATGAATGAAAAGTTTGCATCTCTCGAAGAAAACCAGTAACTTTGCCGACAATTTGAGAATTAAGCGCTTTTATGTTATACTATAGTACCAACGGGAAGGCCGAAAAGGCTGACTTGCAAAAGGCCGTCGTAAAGGGACTGGCCGAAGATCGCGGGCTGTATATGCCTGAAGTGATTCATCAGTTGCCCAAGGCATTCTTCGACGAGATGCCAAGGATGAAGTTCCAGGATATTGCATTCAATGTGGCAAGTGCATTCTTTGGCGATGATGTGGATCAGGACAGTCTGCAGGATCTGGTTTATGACACCCTGCAGTTTGAATGTCCCATCGTGAAGGTGAAGGAGAACATCTACTCGCTGGAGTTGTTCCACGGTCCTACATTGGCCTTCAAGGATGTAGGCGCGCGCTTTATGGCGCGACTGCTGCAGTATTTCATCAAGCAGCAGGGTCGCCACGAGCAGGTGAACGTGCTGGTGGCCACATCGGGCGATACGGGCTCTGCCGTGGCCAATGGCTTCCTGGGTGTGGAGGGCATCCATGTGTATGTACTTTATCCGAAGGGTAAGGTGAGTCCGATACAGGAGTGTCAGTTTACGACGTTAGGTAAGAATATCACAGCGATTGAGGTGGATGGCGTGTTCGACGACTGTCAGGCGCTGGTGAAGAGTGCGTTTATGGATGCCGAACTGAATAAGCACATGATGCTGACCTCGGCCAACTCTATCAACGTGGCCCGCTTCCTGCCTCAGGCATTCTATTATTTCAATGCCGTGGCACAGCTTGCTGCCAACCCCCAACACCTAACACCCAACACCCAGCCAGTCATCTGCGTACCCTCAGGCAACTTCGGCAATATCTGCGCTGCGCTGTTCGGCCATCAGATGGGAATGCCCGTGAAGCGTTTCATCGCAGCCAACAACGCGAATGATATTTTCTATAATTACCTGCAGACGGGTCATTACGATCCGAAACCCTCGAAGCAGACCTTGGCAAATGCGATGGACGTGGGCGATCCCTCGAACTTCGCTCGTATTATCAACCTCTATAGCAAGAATGGGGAGCTGACTGCTGAGGAGACACACCAGCGTATCACCTCGCTGATTAGCGGCGCTACGTATAATGACGAGCAGATCAAGGAGACGATGCGTAAGTGCTACCAGGAGACGGGCTACATACTCGATCCTCATGGTGCCTGTGGCTACAGGGCCCTGGAGGAACAGCTGAAGCCCGGCGAGGTGGGCATCTTCTGTGAGACGGCTCATCCCGCTAAGTTCAAGGAGAAGGTAGATGATATCCTGGGTATTGACGTGGAGATTCCCGCTCGTCTGGCTGCCTTTATGAAGGGTCAGAAACAGAGCGTGCCCATGACGAAGGACTTTGCCGACTTCAAGGCTTACCTCTTAAAGCAATAGACGGCAACGATAGCTGCTACAAGGGCCCCTGAGAGGGCGGCTGATGAAAGCAGCAGGGTCACAATAAAAGCTGCGGCGGGCGAGGCTCCGCCCAGCAACATACCGCCAAAGAGTAATGGCACGACTGCGAGGAGTGGTTGTGCCATTTTCTTTAAATGTGGCTGAACGGCTGCACGCAGGGCACGACGGATGCTGGGCATCAGGGACTCCAGAGGGGTGGCGCCGTTGGCCAGCATATACTGCCGATGGGCCTCGGTATGCATCAGACTGCGCTGATAGGTCTGCAGGGTCCCGATGACAGATGACGAGAGATACATCATGAGGATGCCGGCGACAGGAAAGAAGAAATGCTTGGGCACACAGAGGGCCAAGCTGCCGCAACTTACGAAGGTGCCAGCCAGTAAGGCGAGCGCCATGGGGAGCAGCAGTTGCTGCCACTGGGCACGCATCGCGTAGAGACACCAAGCTAAAGCCAGACAGAACATCAGCATCAGCCACAGCAGGCAGACCCACCATGACTCGAAGCGATAGACCAGCCAGAAGGCTGCTGCTGCCAATGCCGACTGGCCAGCCAAGAGTCCGAATACTTTCAGCATACGCTGCATCTCACGTCGGTCGATGAGGGCAAAGACTGCCACACTTATCATCAGCAGTAAAACAACGAGCACGGAGCCCCAAATGGAGATATCTGATTTAATCATCTGTAGGTTATATTTCTATGATATTATCACTTGCACTATGAATGGTAGGGTCGTCGCTGCTGACGATGACCTGCAACCCGTTGGATACCAGTTGGCGCAGGTAGCCGGCAGATAGCGCATCGGGCTGATCGACCAGTAGGATAGGGCGCTTGCGCAGTACGGCGACAGCCAGCAGCTGGGCCTTGTCGTGGGGTGCCATGGTGCGCTTCATCTCCTCCTCGAGCAGTCCGTTGGAGATGTCGGCCTCGCGATTGTCTTTCCAGCTGAACACATCCTGAACGGTGGGCGGTTCATAGACGTTGATCTCGCCATCGGCCACCAGTTGACTGGGTGCGTATGACATCATCTGGCGGAAGGTCTTCAGGTTGGAAGCCTCGAGGGGTTCGCCGTCGATGCATACGAATCCGCTCTTTATCTTAGCCAGTCCCATCATGGCCAACAGCAGTTGCGTGCGCACTTTGCTGCTCCCGCCCGTGATGCACGTCAGCTGTCGATCCTGCGCCATCATCGACACCGTTTTCTCGGCACCTTCTACCAATACGTCGTTAAACTCAAGCATAGCGTTTTATTATTCTGTGTGCAAAGGTACTAATAAATTAAGAATTATGAATTAAGAATTAAGAATTATTTTGTACCTTTGCACCCATGAAAGAAATTAAGAGGCGAATGCCGGCAGAATGGGAGCAGCAGAGTGGGGTGCAGTTGACGTGGCCGCACGAGAATACCGACTGGGCTCCGATGCTCGCTGAGATAACGGCTGTGTATGAACAGATGGCCCGTGAGATCAGCAAGCGGGAGCAGTTGCTTATCGTGGCATCAGAAGGCACTCAGCTGCCCAAGAATCTTCACACTTCATTCTTCACTTTCCAATCGAACGACACCTGGGCGCGCGATCATGGGTTTATTACTGTAGAGGAGGATGACAAACAGATACTGCTGGATTTCTGCTTCAACGGCTGGGGCGAGAAGTTCGAGGCCGAACGAGACAACCAGATCAACCGTCAGCTGTATGAAGCGGGCCTGGTGAAGGGCGAGTACGAGAGCCATCTGGACTTTGTGCTTGAGGGCGGTTCGATAGAGAGCGATGGCAAGGGTACGGTCTTTACTACCACCTGCTGCTTGATGGCGCCCCACAGAAACCAGCCTCTGACGCAGCAGGAAATCACGGAACGGCTGAAGCGGTATCTGGGTGCTGAGCGCATCGTATGGCTCAACCACGGTTCGCTGCTGGGTGATGATACTGACGGACATATCGACACGCTGGTGCGTATCTGTCCTGACGATACCATCGTCTATACTGGTGGCGACAACGATCATCCCGACTTGGCGCAGATGGAAGAAGAACTAAAGACGCTCAGGACGCTGGACGGAAAGCCCTACAGGTTGCTCAGGCTGCCTTTGCCAAGGCCTCTCTATGATGACGATTACCGTCTGCCCGCTACCTACGCCAATTATCTGATTATCAACGGGGCAGTACTGGTGCCAACCTACAACCAGCCTGATCTGGATGCCGAGGCCATGCGTGTCATTGGACTTGCCTTTCCTGACAGGGAAATCGTGGGCATAGACTGCACGCCCGTCGTTCGTCAGCACGGCAGCCTGCATTGCTGTACGATGCAATATTATTAAAAAGGAGATAAAAGGAGATAGAATATGAAGATAGGATTCCTTCAACAACACAATACGGCCGATGTCGTGAATAATATTGAACGACTGTGTGACGGCATACGTGACTTGGCCAAACGAGGCGCAGAACTCGTGGTGCTACAGGAGTTGCACAATTCCCTGTATTTCTGTAAGACAGAGGATGTGAACCTGTTTGACCTGGCAGAGCCAATCCCTGGTCCCTCGACAGAGATCTATGAACGCGTGGCTAAGGAGTGCGGCGTGGTGCTGGTCACCTCGCTGTTTGAGCGTCGTGCACCAGGCCTTTATCACAATACCGCCGTGGTGTTTGAGAAAGACGGCAGCATAGCAGGCAAGTATCGCAAGATGCATATCCCCGACGATCCTGGCTACTACGAGAAATTTTATTTCACGCCAGGCGATCTGGGCTTCCAGCCTATCGAGACCTCGTTAGGAAAGTTGGGCGTGCTGGTATGCTGGGACCAGTGGTATCCAGAGGCTGCCCGCCTGATGGCGCTGGCTGGTGCCGAGTTGCTGATTTACCCCACAGCCATTGGTTTTGACCCCAATGATACGGCTGACGAACAAGAGCGCCAGCGGATGGCTTGGCAGACGGTGATGCGTGGCCATGCTGTTGCCAACGGACTGCCCGTGGTGGCTGTGAACCGTGTGGGCGATGAGGAGGGCGTACCGTTCTGGGGCACCTCGTTTGTATGCGGTCCGCAGGGTGAGATCTACTACGAGGCCTCTACCGACGAGGAGGAAAGCATCATTGTAGATGTGGATATGAAACGCTCGGAGCAGGTGCGCCGCTGGTGGCCGTTCCTTCGTGATCGCAGGATTGAGAACTATGGCGATCTGACCCGTCGTTTTGTTGACTGATTATCTAAACAAAAGCGTAACAACAGAAATGAATTACTCGAAGAAAGTCCTTGTGTACGTGTTGTTGAGCCTTACGACTACCTTTGCCCAGGCTCAGTCAACTTGGAATGCACGTTACCAGAGCTATATCAACCAGTATAAGGATTGCGCCATTGAGCAGATGCTGAAATGGAAAATCCCTGCCAGTATCACGCTGGCACAAGGACTGTTGGAGAGTGGGGCTGGCGAGAGTTCGCTGGCTCGCCGAGGCAACAACCACTTTGGCATCAAGTGTCACGGATGGACGGGTAAGACCATCTATCAGGATGACGACCGTAGAAATGAGTGCTTCCGTTCCTATAACTCCGCCTTCGAGTCGTTTGAGGATCATTCACGTTTCCTGGCTTCTGGTCAGCGTTATCGCAAGTTGTTCGACCTGAAGATTACCGACTATAAAGGTTGGGCACGCGGTCTGAAGGCTGCCGGCTATGCCACCAATCCCAAGTATGCCGACCGACTGATAGACCTCATCCAGCTCTACCGTCTGTATGAGTATGACAAGGCCCGTTCGTATGACAAGACGATGAACAACCATACGAAGGACCATACGTATGGTGGACAGCCCCTTCATGCCATGGGCCAGTACAACAAGAATTACTTCATCTATGCGCGCAGGGGCGATACGTTCCGTTCTATCGGCGAGGAGATAGGTATCTCGTATAAGAAGATTGCCCGCTATAATGAGCGTGATCGTGACGACCGTCTGCAGGAGGGTGAGGTGATCTGGCTGAAGAAGAAGCAGAAGCGTGCGCCCAAGGAATACAAGAACAGACCTCACTATGTGCGTGAGGGTGAGTCGATGTATATGATTGCCCAGAAATACGGTATTCGCCTGGAGTCACTTTACAAGATGAACCACCTGAGTCCAGACTATGAGATAAGGGTTGGGGATGCGCTAAAGCTGAGGTAAGAGGTCCAGAACGTAAGGGCGCTCCCAGTCGCGCAGATGATGGCGGACGCCATCAAATTCCAATACGTCAATATCGATGCGTACGATGCCCTGCTCGCGCTCTTCAGGCGTGCGGCCGTGGCGTATCTCTATGTCCTTGATAGCCTTTACCAACGCCTCGAAATCCAGATTCGTCTGTGCTTTGACCAGTTGGTTCAGATAAAGGTCCGTACGCTTGCTGGCTATCGGTTCTGTCCAGATAGCATCCGTATAAATTGGTGAAAAGAGTATCTGCCCGAGGCTACATTGAGCTTCGGGCAGATTCTTTTCTGCTTCGTAGTTGGCACCGAGTGAAAGTATGACTTGATGCATCACTATAAAGCGTTTTATCGATTGTTGATTCTGGTCTTGATCTTATCCACGTAGGCATCGATCACAGCCACAGCCACGATGTTGACCACGTCACGCACAGAAGCGCCGAAGTCGATGAAGTGGATAGGCTTGTTCAGTCCCATCTGGATAGGGCCGATGATCTCCACGTCGGCATCGAGCATCTGCAACATCTTGTAGCTGGAGCGTGCAGAGGTGAGGTTGGGGAACACGAGGGTGTTCACATCCTTACCCTTGAGGCGGGTGAAGGGATACTGCTCGTCGCGCAAGGCCTTGTTGAGGGCGAAGCTGATCTGCATCTCACCATCGATAGCCAGATCGGGGAAGTCCTTCTGCATCTGATCAACGGCAGCGCGAACCTTCTTGGCACCATCGCTCTGAGAAGAACCGAAGTTGGAGTGAGAAATCATCGAGATCACGGGCTTCTCGTTGAAGAAGCGCACAGCCGTAGCCGAGAGCTTGGCAATATCGACCAGCGTGTCGGTATCGGGATTCTCGTTCACCAGCGTGTCGCCGATATAGAGCGTACCCTTGGGCGAGTTGATGATATGCATGGTGCCGAAGTGCTTGTACTCAGGACGGATACCAATCACTTCGTTGACTACCTTGATGGTATTTGAATACTTGGTGTAAAGACCTGTGATGAAGGCATCGGCATCGCCTGTCTCAACCATCATCATACCGAAGTAGTTGCGCTCGAACATCTTATCGTTGGCCTCCTGGAAGGTGTAGCCATCGCGCTGGCGCTTCTCGGCCAAGACACGGGCATATCGCTCGCGGCGCTCCTGCTCGTTGGGATGGCGCAGGTTCACAATCTCGATACCCTCGAGATTCAGATCCAACTCCTTGGCCATCTTGGCAATCACCTCGTCGTTGCCCAGCAGGATAGGCTGACAGATGCCCTCGCTCTTAGCCTGGACAGCAGCCTTCAGCATGGTGGGATGGATAGCCTCTGCGAATACCACACGCTGAGGATGAGCAGCAGCGGTAGCATAGAGCTTCTGGGTGAGCTTGGTCTCCTGACCCAGGAGTACAGAGAGTGATTTCTTATACTGACTCCAGTTGTCAATCTTCTTGCGAGCCACGCCACTCTTGATGGCAGCCTTTGCCACAGCAGCACTTACCTCAGAGATGAGTCGTGGGTCAACGGGCTTCGGAATGAAGTAGTTGCGTCCGAACTTCAGGTTGTTCACCTTATAGACATCGTTCACCACATCGGGCACAGGCTTCTTGGCCAGGTCGGCAATAGCGTGAACGGCAGCCATCTTCATCTCTTCGTTGATAGCAGTAGCGTGAACGTCGAGGGCACCGCGGAAGATATAGGGGAAACCAATGACGTTGTTGATCTGGTTGGGATAGTCGGTACGACCTGTTGACATCAGCACGTCAGGACGGGCTGCCATGGCATCCTCGTAAGTGATCTCAGGGGTGGGGTTGGCCAATGCAAAGATGATGGGATCTTTTGCCATAGAGCGAACCATATCCTGAGAGAGGACATTGCCTTTTGAAAGACCTACGAACACGTCGGCATCCTTCACGGCCTCGGCCAAGGTGTGGATGTCTGTGCGAGAAGTGGCAAAGAATTTCTTCTGCTCGTTCAGGTCGGTACGACTGGTGCTGATCACACCCTTGGAGTCGAGCATCACGATATTCTCTTTCTGAGCACCCAGCGCCATATAGAGCTTGGTGCAAGAGATAGCAGCAGCACCGGCGCCGTTGACCACGATGCGCACCTGCTTGATATTCTTCTTGGCAACCTCCAGCGCGTTCTTCAAGCCGGCAGCGCTGATGATAGCTGTGCCGTGCTGGTCGTCGTGCATCACGGGGATGTCGAGGGTCTTCTTCAGACGCTCCTCAATATAGAAGCACTCAGGAGCCTTGATGTCTTCCAGATTGATACCGCCGAAAGTGGGCGCGATACGCTCTACAGCCTCGCAGAATTTCTCTGGGTCTTTCTCGTTGACCTCGATGTCAAATACGTCGATACCGCCGTAGATCTTGAAGAGCAGTCCTTTACCTTCCATGACGGGCTTTCCGCTCAGGGCGCCAATGTCGCCCAGTCCTAAGACTGCAGTACCGTTGGAGATAACAGCTACAAGGTTGCCTTTGTCTGTGTACTTGTAAGCATCGTCGGGGTTATCCTGAATTTCCAGACAGGGATAAGCTACTCCTGGTGAATAAGCTAAGCTAAGATCTGTCTGCGTTCTGTAAGCCTTCGTGGGCTTTACTTCGATTTTTCCTGGTCGGCCGCTCTGATGATATTCTAATGCGGCTTCTTTCGAAATCTTTACCATACGTGTGTGAAAAAAATGTATCAAATAAATATTTGGTGTGCAAAATTACAAAAAAACTATGAAAAAACGATATGTTTTTAATCTTTTTAGTAACTTTGCACCTGAAAATTGATAGTTATGCAAGAAATAACAAATATTACGGCATACAGACAGGGTTTGAAGGGTAAAATCCTGAAGCGTGCCATGTCGCTGTTTGCGAAAAATGGCGTCAGGGCTGTGAAGATGGACGATATTGCTCGTTCGTTGGGTATCTCGAAGCGTACGCTCTATGAAATCTACGAGAACAAGGAGCTGCTGCTTTTCGAGGGCATCAAGAACTATATGCAGATGCGTGAGCAGGAGGTGCAGGATTATTCCACGCATAACAAGAACGTGATGGACATCATCCTTTTCGTCTATAACGTGAAGGTTGGGGAGTTCAGCAATACCTGTCCGCAGTTCTATGGTGATATAGAGAAATATCCCAATGTACAGGATTTTCTCAAGAAGGAGCGTGAGGATAATCAGAAGCGCCTGTCGGAATTCTTGGTAAAGGGTACCGAGGAGGGCTATTTCCGCGATGATGTGGATCACGAACTGGTGTCGCTGCTGTTTGATTCTATAGGTCGTCTTGTTCTTGCCAAGCGTCTCTATACGCGTTTTGCTATTGAGGATTTGTTTAATAACATGATGTTTATTTCCCTTCGCGGTATTTGTACGAGGAAAGGTATTGACGTACTCGATAAATTCCTGGCGTCGCAGAAGAAATGAATCAAGTAGCACGTACGTTTATCTTAGTGGGTATCGTCGTTGTAGCGCTTTTGGCGTTGCATCATTTGCCGCGCCTGACTGTAGGCGATACGGAGCTGCGTCCAGTCAATATCCTCAGCGATCTGCTGCCTGAGTCGGATGATATGCATCCGTCTTTGGCTGACATTCTCATTCCTGAGGCTCCTGTGCCACAGGCCGTTGTTTCCGATACCGACTCCGTGGCCGATTCTGTGGTTCAGGTAAAGCCTGTGGTGCCCCCTGGGGTGACGATGATAGTCGACTATGGTCAGGGCATGGCTGGCGGTATGGATCATTTCTATCGGCAGTTGCTGCGTGTCAACGAACTGGGCCGACCTGTGCGCATAGCCTATTTTGGCGACTCGTTTATCGAGGGCGATATCCTGACCTGCGACCTGCGCGAACAGCTTCAGACGCTTTATGGCGGCTGCGGCGTGGGCTGGGTCGATTGTGCCAGTCAGGTCTATGGCTTCCGTCAGACGGTCAGCCATTCGTTTACGGGCCTCACCGAATACGAGGTGGTGAAGCGTCCTTTCAGTACCCAGGCTCAGGGCATAGCCCAGCGCTATTTCGTGCCCGACGATAGTGTGAACACTTGGTTCCAGTATCGAGGTACAACAGCCCGCAAGCATCTGTCCGAGTGGCAGCGAGCCAGTTTCTTCTTCCGTAGTGAGGGCGGCTTTTCTTTGGCCACACGTCTGAATAGCGATACCACCATCTATGAGCAGGTAGCGGGCAGTCCGTCGCTTCAGGTGCTCACCCATCACCACGCTTCCATGAGCAGGGTGACCTATACCGTTTCCCACGCCTCTGCGCGCACCTATCTATATGGTGTGGCTTTGGAGGGGCAGACGGGTGTCATCGTCGATAATTTCAGTATGCGCGGCTCGTCGGGTGCTACTCTTGGCAGTATTCCCATGAGCACCCTTCAGGCATTTGCTGCCCAGCGTCCCTACGACCTGCTGGTGTTTCATTTCGGCCTGAACGTGGCCAGCGACAAGAGTCAGGCTGGCTATAAATCCTATACCCACCAGATGGGCGAGGCAATCCGTCATCTGCGTCAGGCCTATCCAGAGGCCAGCGTGCTGATAGTGAGTATGCCCGACCGCGACCAGCGTGATGCCTCGGGCATCCATACGATGGTAGGCGTAGAGCAGCTGGTGGCTCATCAGCAGGTGATGGCCTCCGAACAGCAGGTGGCCTTCTTCAACCTGTTTCAGGCGATGGGCGGACGTGAGAGCATGATGGCGCTGGTTGACGACGGGGTGGCCAACAAGGACTATACCCATCTGACCTTTGCCGGTGGGCGAAGGCTTGCAAAACTGCTGGTCAAGAGTCTGCAGGCAGGAGTTGATAACTATAAAATCATGCATCCATGAGCGAACGTATCCTGCATCTCCTGACCTATCATTCCAACGAGCCCATGCTGTTCTCTTCGGGCTTGTTCCTGATGCTGTTTCTGGGCTTCACCTTTATATATATGCTGTTGCAGCGGCGCCTCACCATGCGCCTGCTCTTTGTGACGGCCTTCTCCTATTATTTCTATTATAAGTCCAGCGGATTCTATTTCGGCTTGCTGGCTATCGTGACGCTGAGCGATTTCTTCATAGCACGCCTGATAGCTGTTCATAAGTCGAAATGGCTGGTGGCCCTGTCATTGCTGATAGATTTAGGTTTGCTGGGCTATTTTAAATACACCAACTTCTTTGCCGGCATGTGGGCTCAGATGGTGGGAAACAACTTCCAGCCTTGGGACATTTTCCTGCCCGTAGGCATCTCGTTCTTCACTTTCCAGTCGATGTCGTATGTCATCGATGTGTATCGTGGCGATCTGAAACCCTTGCCCTCGTTGCTCGACTACGCCTTCTACGTGTCGTTCTTCCCGCAGCTGGTGGCAGGTCCTATTGTGCGTGCCCGCGACTTTGCCCCGCAGATTCGTAAGCCCCTGGAAATCACTTCCCAGATGTTTGCGCAGGGCTGTTATCTTATCGCGATTGGTTTGTTTAAGAAAGCCGTGATAAGTGATTATATATCATTGAATTACGTTGACCGCATCTTTGATAATCCATCACTCTACAGCGGTGTAGAGAATCTCTTGGGTGTCTATGGCTATGCCCTTCAGATCTATTGCGATTTCTCAGGCTATTCGGATATGGCCATCGGCATTGCCCTGCTGTTGGGCTTCCGTTTCCCGATGAACTTCAACGCCCCTTATCGCTCTGAGAGCATCACCGATTTCTGGCGTCGCTGGCATATCTCGCTGTCGTCGTGGATTCGCGATTATATCTATATCTCGCTGGGCGGCAACCGCAAGGGAAAGGTGCGCCAGTATGTGAACCTGATCCTGACGATGTTGCTGGGTGGCCTGTGGCATGGTGCCAGTCTGAACTTCATTGCCTGGGGCGGTATGCATGGTGTGGCGCTGGCTATACATAAGTGGGTGCGTGAACACGTGTTTCGTCATGATAAGACCTATCGTAGCAGTGGATTGCGTTGGCTGCTGTCTGTCCTGCTGACGTTCCATTTCGTGACCTTCTGCTGGATATTCTTCCGTAACCGCACCTTCGAGGACTCATGGACCATGCTCCAGCAGATCTTTACTAATTTCCATCCCGAGCTCTTCATTCAGGTGGTCACCGGCTATTGGGCAGTCTTCGCCTTGATGCTGTTTGGCTATGTCACCCATTTCGTGCCCGACCGTCTGCAAGACCGTTTTATCCGTTTGCTCGAAAAGGGCGGGGTCGTTGTCTGCGCCTTGGTGATAGTGGTGGTGATATATATGGTCATCCAGGTGAAGAGCAGCGAGATACAACCCTTTATATATTTCCAGTTCTGATAGAAGTTTAATCAAAATACATATACAACATTGATTTCCGTAGAAGGTTTAAAAGTAGAGTTTGGCGTAAAACCCCTGTTTAGCGATGCGACCTTTGTCATCAACGACAAAGACCGTATTGCCCTTGTCGGTAAGAATGGTGCCGGCAAATCTACGATGCTCAAGATCCTGTGTGGCATGGAGAAGCCCACGGCAGGCACCGTGAGCGTGGCCAGCGAGAGCACCATAGGCTATCTGCCTCAGGTTATGATTCTGCAAGACGACACCACGGTGCGTCAGGAGGCTCAGAAGGCCTTCGCCGACATCCAGAAGATGGCCGACCGCATAGCGCGTATGGAGAAGCAGCTCAGCGAGCGTACCGACTATGAGAGCGATGACTACATGGCGCTGGTTGAGAAGTTCACCGCTGAGCACGAGCGCTACCAGATGCTGGGTGCCGAGGGCTACGAGGCCGAGATAGAGCGCACGCTGATGGGCTTGGGCTTTGAGCGTACCGATTTCGAGCGTCCTACCTCTGAGTTCTCGGGTGGTTGGCGTATGCGTATCGAACTGGCAAAAATCCTGCTGCGCCGTCCTGACGTGCTGTTGCTCGACGAGCCTACCAACCACCTCGATATTGAGTCTATCCAGTGGCTCGAACAGCTGTTGGCCACATGGAGTGGGGCAGTGGTGCTGGTGAGTCACGACCGCGCGTTTATCAATAATGTGTCGAATCGTACACTGGAGATCTCCTGTGGCCGTGTCATCGACTATCGTGTGAAGTACGACGAGTATGTGGTGCTGCGCAAGGAGCGTCGTGAGCAGCAACTCCGTGCTTATGAGAACCAGCAGAAGGAGATGGCCGATATCCGCGACTTCGTAGAGCGTTTCCGCTATAAGCCCACCAAGGCCGTTCAGGTGCAGCAACGTCTGCGTCAATTAGAGAAAATGGAGATTATCGAGGTCGATGAGGTCGATAACTCGGCTATGCACCTGAAGTTCCCGCCCTGTCTGCGCTCAGGTGACTATCCCGTGATCTGCGACGAGGTGAAGAAGGCGTATAATCATGTGGTCTTCGACCATGTGAACCTCACCATCAAGCGTGGTGAGAAAGTGGCCTTCGTGGGTAAGAACGGTGAGGGCAAATCCACGCTGGTGAAATGTATCATGGGCGAGATTCCCTTTGAGGGCAACCTGAAGGTGGGCCATAATGTGCAGATAGGCTATTTCGCCCAGAACCAGGCGCAGCTGCTCGACGAGAGTCTCACCGTGTTCCAGACCATCGACAATGTGGCGAAGGGCGATATCCGCTTGCGCATCAACGACATACTGGGTGCTTTTATGTTTGGTGGCGAGGCTTCTGATAAGAAGGTGAAGGTGCTCAGCGGTGGTGAGCGCAGCCGACTGGCTATGATCCGCCTGCTCCTGGAGCCTGTCAATTTCTTGATTCTCGACGAGCCCACCAACCATTTGGATATGCCTTCAAAGGATGTGCTTAAAGAGGCCATCCGTGCTTTCGACGGCACAGCTATCATCGTCTCCCACGACCGTGAGTTCCTCGATGGCCTGGTCACCAAGGTCTATGAGTTTGGTGGCGGCAAGGTGCGCGAGCATATCGGCGGCATCTATGATTTCCTGAATAACAGGGGTGAGAAGTTAGAATTGAGAGGCGAGCGGATAGAATTCACCAAGCCTTCATCCCAATCGTCGAACCCTCCAAAACTATCTACTCCCCTCTCTCACAGAGAGGGGCAGGGGGGAGAGTCTTCTTCTTCTTCTTCTTCTTCTTCCTACACCGAGCGCAAGGAACAGCAGCGTCGCCAGAAGCGAGCCGAGAAAGCCGTGGAGGAAAGCGAGAAGAAAATCGCCAAGATGGAGCAGCGACTCAAGGAATTGGACGACCTGCTCTGCGACCCGAAGAATGCCTCAGACATGATGCTCGTCACAGAATATACTGACATCAAGCGACAGATGGACGAGGAGGTAGAGCGATGGGAGAAACTATCCGAAGAACTTGAACAATTAATTGATAATTAAATATTTATACTATGAACATTAAACTTATGATTGCAGCAGCATCTATGGCTACCCTCGTAGGATGCGGGGGCAATTCACCACTTACGTCGGGCATCAACCTGGCTAACCTGGATACCACCGCAACTGCCGGCGACGACTTCTATCAGTATGCCTGTGGCGGTTGGATGGTCAATAATCCACTCCCTGCAGCCTATTCACGCTACGGCTCATTCGATGTGCTGGGCGAGGAAAACAACAAGCGCATCAACGGCATCCTCGACGAGTTGCTCAAGGGCAGCTACGAGAAGGGTACGGTGGAGCAGAAGCTCAGCGACCTCTACAAGTTGGCTATGGACTCTGTGAAGCGCGACAAGGACGGTGTGGCTCCCCTCATGCCTATTATCGGGCGCATGGAGAAAGCGCAGACCGTTGACGAGCTCTTCGCCATCCAGTTGGAACTGGCTCCTCAGGGCGACTCTGAGTTCTGGAGCGCATATCTGGGTGCCGACGAGAAAAACGCTAAGGAGAATATCGTCACCCTCTATCAGGGCGGCATCTCACTCGGCCAGAAAGACTACTATCTGGAGTCAGACTCAGCCACGCTCAACATCCGTGAGGAGTACAAGAAGCACATCGTGCGTATGTTCCAGCTCTTCGGCTTCAGCGAGGCCGACGCACAGGCCAAGCGCGACAATATCATGAAGATTGAGACCGCTCTGGCACAGGTGTCACGCTCGAAGACCGAACTGCGCGACCCGCAGCGCAACTACAACAAGACCACCCTTCAGGAAGTCTCGACACAGTATCCGCACCTGCAGATAGAAAAGGTGCTCAACGCAGAAGGACTTGAGAGCCGTTACCTGCAAGACCTGGTGGTAGGACAGCCAGAGTTCCTGGCAGGAGCCGACAAGGTGGTGGCAGACCTCACACCAGCCGAATATCGCGACTATATGGAGTGGGGACAGATACTCTCAGCTGCTTCAAAGCTCAGCAGCGAGGTACAGGCAGCCAACTTCGAGTTCTTCGGCAAAGTGTTGTCAGGACGTAAGGAGGATCATCCCCTGTGGCGCCGTTCTACCCGTCAGATGGAGAGCGTGATGGGCGAGGCCCTCGGACAGATCTACGTCAAGAAATACTTCCCTGCCGAGGCCAAGGAGCGCATGGTGAACCTCGTGAAGAACCTGCAGATAGCACTTGGCGAGCGTATCGACGCACAGGACTGGATGAGCGACTCCACCAAGCAGAATGCACACCAGAAGCTCGATGCCTTCTACGTGAAGGTGGGCTATCCCGACAAGTGGACCGACATCTCAGATCTCAACATCGACCCCGAGAAGTCGTTCTTTGAGAATATGGTAGAGTGCAACCGCTTCTGGAACAAGTGGGAAATAGATCATAAGGCAGGCAAGCCCGTTGACCGTGATGACTGGCACATGAATCCGCAGACCGTCAACGCCTACTACAACCCCACCACCAACGAGATCTGCTTCCCCGCAGGTATCCTCCAGCCGCCCTTCTTCGATATGCAGGCCGACGATGCCTTCAACTACGGAGCCATCGGCGTGGTCATTGGGCATGAGATGACCCACGGCTTCGACGACCAGGGCCGTCAGTACGACAAGGAAGGCAACATGAACGACTGGTGGACACCGCAGGATGCCGACAACTTCACCGCACGTACCGACCGCTATGCTGACTTCTTCTCGGCTATCAAGGTGCTGCCCGATCTCAATGCCAACGGACGACTCACGCTGGGTGAGAACCTTGCCGACCACGGCGGTCTGCAGGTGGCCTATGCTGCCTTCAAGAATGCCACCAACGAGCAGCCCCTCACCACCGTCGATGGCTTCACACCCGACCAGCGCTTCTTCCTGGCCTATGCAGGCGTATGGGCTGGCAACATCACCGAGGCCGAGATCCGCAACCTCACCAAGATCGATCCCCACTCGCTGGGTCGCTGGCGTGTCAACGGTGCGCTGCCTCATATCGATGCCTGGTACGAGGCTTTCAATATCAAGCCCACCGACAAGATGTACCTCCCCAAGGAGCAGCGCCTACAGCTGTGGTAAATAAAAAAAGACGTCCGAATTACTTCGGGCGTCTTTTTGATTATAGGGTCGCATATTCCGTGGTGGTATCGAAGCAGGGACAGGCCTTGGTGACATTGGGGAGGTCACGGTGACCCAGGATCTTGGCTTGGGGATGTTCCCGTTTGAGTCGCTTGAGGAGGTCAAGCAGGGCTCGTTTCTGTTTTGGTGTCCTGGTGTCGTCAGGTCGTCCGTCCTTGTCTAAGCCGCCCTCGTAGCAGACGCCCAGGGAGTGGCTGTTGTAGCCCTTGGCATGGGCACCGACAAGCTGCTCGTGGCGAGTCTGGGTGACGGTGCCGTCGCGGGTGATGTAGTAGTGGTAGCCGGTGAACCCGAAGCGGTCGCGATGGTCGCGGATGAGCTGCATCACGGTGTAGCTCTGGTTGCAACGGGTGGCTGAGCAATGAACGACTATCAGGTCAATCTGTCGCATAGGCTACATACAGCTGGTTACTCCGAGGGCGGTGGCAAGTGCCGACAGGATACTTATTGTGGTCTGAATCACGAATTTCCAAATTTCCTTCTTTCCCATAAAAATAAATTTTAAGTTTAGAATTTAGAATTAAGAATTTAGAGTTGTTGCCTTCGGCAATTAAGAGTTAAGAATTTAGAATTAAGAATTTAGAGTTATTGCCTTTGGCAATTAAGAGTTAGGAATTTAGAGTTATTTCTGCGCAGCCATAATTTTTAATTTTTAATTCTTAATCGGCTGAAAGCCGACAACTCTTAACTCTTAATTCTTAACTCTTAATTCGTTAAGGATTAACAATGTCTCCCTGCTCCTCGTCGTCCTTAGGCGATTCGTAGTCGGTGTCCTCGATCAGGCGGACGGCGTGGGTCAGCTCCTGGGTGTAGTTGCCCTGCGCATCGACGTGGGTCTCAGGACGGAACAGGACGCGGACTTTCTTCACGTGCTTGCGCACAGAGAACTTGTCGGGCGAGTCGGCACCCAGGGTGCTCATACCCAGCTTGAAGGTGCCCAGGTAAGGGATTTTCACTGCTTTCGACTCCTTCATCAGGTCACCCATCACGGTGCCCAGCTCAGAGAGCACGGCCAGCACGTCGGAACGCTTCACGGTGCAGCTGTCCTGCATACGCTTGGCGATGTCCTCCACGCCCACGGTCTCGTTGATTACTGCGCGGCCATACCACTTTCCGTAGGCCTTCGACTCTTCGTTCTTGTTTTGATACTTGTGATAAATCAGCATAGTTGTTAAATGTTTAATGTTTAATCTTTAATGTTTTAGCCTATTTCGCCTTGCGTTTGAGCCTGTTTTGACCGGTCTTTACTGCTGAACCGCAGTGCGTTTTAGGCTCTTTCGCGTGGCGTTTTGGGCTTAATCAGAGTGTCGCTTCGAATTGACAATACAAAGGTACAACATTGGGTAGGGGCGTTGTCAGTTTGTGTCAGTTTTACTCTACGTCGATGCAGAATTTTTCGGAGAGGAAGGCCACGATGTGCGGGGGCAGCTTCTTGGCCCTGGGTTTGAGGCCCATGACGGTGAGCTCCTGGCGGAAGGGCTCGCACCATCGCATCAGGGTGCGGACTGAGATGCCCTCGATGTCGGCCAGTTGTTTTTTATTCATTGCTTTCATAGGAATGTCTGTGTATGCTGTTTACGGAATAATCTATACTGTTTAGGAATTTGGGAAAAGCAGATCGGCGAGATCTATCTTGGCGGCTTTCTGTGCATGGGTGGCGTGCTGCTCCAGGATGCTGCTTACGGTGACGGGATGTCCGAAGATGTCGCTAGCCGCCTGGGCTATCTCGAACCAGTCGCTATAGGTCTGTCCGGTCTCGTCGGTATCGGGGAACAGGATGACGCGATGCTTCTGCAGGGGCTTCAGCTTGGCTACGTTCAGCTCTGTCTTGCCGCCAGTTGCCAACCAGATGTAGTCGGGTTTTACGGCCGACATGATGACTGCTGTCTTCTCGCTTTCTACCACGGCAACGGGCTTTTCGAACACGGATGGCACGGATAACAGGTGGAGTCCGAAGAGACAGTGGTCCGCCTTCCAGTCTTCGGGCAAGTGGTTGCTCTTGCGTAGCAGGTGGGTGACCCAGGTGGGGTGGCGGTCGTGGTCGCGGTGACAGTCGGGACGGTAGTACATGATCTTGCCGTCGTGCATCATGTCGTGCTCATCGTACTGCCAGAAGATGACGCCTCCCTTGCGGCTCATGCCGAGTCGATAGAGTAGGGTGGCCTGCTTCATCTGTTCGGTGGTCATATAGCCGTTGGCCACGAGTGCCTGACAGAAGGCTGAGGACGTGGAGAGTCGGCGCTGCCAGAAGGGACGCATGTCGCAGGGGCGGTCGTGGCCCAGCTGATGGTGCAGGCTTTTGAAGGTGTTCTGTAGGAGTTGGCTCATTTTTGTCATGTGGGAAAAAAGTGTTGTTGAAGGAATTTGGGGGAACTTGGCGCCTCCCCCCTCATATCTATGTCCCCCCCAAAGGGGGGACTGATATTGAGGGGAAGAGAGGCACCTTAGAAGGGGGCTGCTTCGTAGAAGGTCAAACGGTTTTCCTGTTTCTGCACAATCAGTTTGTTTCCTATGGCCTCATGCAGAATGTCGTTGTAGGTATAGGGGTTCTCTATGTGTGTCAGTTTCATAATACCCTCTCTCAGCGTTTTTGCCTGGATTCGTTCTGCACCTTTCATGACATCGTGTATGATTTTCTCTACGTCGAAATGCCATCCTTTCTTGTCGTCATCGCTTGTTACAATATATTCTCGATTTAGCGGTGGCAGCTTGTCTTTCTTGTCGTTTCTGTTCACTTCCTTATCTTCTGGCTCATCGCTGAGGGCAGGCAGTCCGTCATCATCTACGGTGAAGTAGAGCTCGCGCTCCCAGTCGTATTTGCGCGAGTTGTCCTGTTCGAAC